>NZ_JBEXGS010000003.1:0-606163 GCF_040607455.1 Sphaerisporangium sp. NPDC005289 | reverse complement strand
GACGGCATGTCCATCGAGATGCGCGACACCGACGAGGACGTCTTCCGCGCGGCGGAGGAGCTCGGCATCGACCTGTCCCGGCGCGAGCCGAGCAGTGTCGAAGAGGTCTGATTTTCAAGCGAGGGGATAACAAGTGCTCGACGTCAACTTCTTCGACGAGCTCCGCATCGGCCTCGCCACGGCCGACGATATCCGGCAGTGGTCCCACGGCGAGGTCAAGAAGCCCGAGACCATCAACTACCGCACCCTGAAGCCCGAGAAGGACGGACTCTTCTGCGAGAAGATCTTCGGTCCGACCCGCGACTGGGAGTGCTACTGCGGCAAGTACAAGCGCGTCCGCTTCAAGGGCATCATCTGTGAGCGCTGTGGCGTCGAGGTCACGCGTGCCAAGGTGCGCCGCGAGCGGATGGGCCACATCGAGCTGGCCGCGCCGGTCACCCACATCTGGTACTTCAAGGGCGTCCCGTCCCGCCTGGGATACCTGCTCGACCTCGCCCCGAAGGACCTGGAGAAGGTCATCTACTTCGCGGCGTACATGATCACGTATGTCGACACCGACATGCGTGCTCGTGACCTGCCCTCGCTGGAGGCCAAGATCTCCGTCGAGCGGCAGCACATCGAGCAGCGCCGCGACGCCGACATCGAGGCCCGCCAGAAGAAGCTCGAGTCCGACCTGGCCGAGCTGGAGGCCGCCGGCGCCAAGGGCGACCAGCGCCGCAAGGTCCGCGAGGGCGCCGACCGCGAGATGCGTCAGCTCCGCGACCGCACCCAGCGCGAGCTGGACCGCCTCGAGGAGGTCTGGAGCCGCTTCAAGAACCTCAAGGTTCAGGACCTCGAGGGCGACGAGCTGCTGTACCGCGAGATGCGCGACCGCTTCGGCCGCTACTTCCGCGGCGGCATGGGCGCCCAGGCGATCCAGGAGCGGCTGAACAACTTCGACCTGGCCGCCGAGGCCGAGTCGCTGCGCGAGACCATCCGCAGCGGCAAGGGTCAGAAGAAGGCCCGCGCGCTCAAGCGGCTCAAGGTCGTCTCGGCGTTCCTCACCACCCGCAACTCGCCCAACGGCATGGTGCTCGACTGCATCCCGGTGATCCCGCCGGACCTGCGGCCGATGGTGCAGCTCGACGGTGGCCGCTTCGCGACCTCCGACCTCAACGACCTGTACCGCCGGGTGATCAACCGCAACAACCGCCTCAAGCGGCTTCTCGACCTCGGCGCGCCCGAGATCATCGTCAACAACGAGAAGCGGATGCTCCAGGAGGCCGTCGACGCGCTGTTCGACAACGGCCGCCGCGGACGTCCGGTCACCGGGCCGGGCAACCGCCCGCTGAAGTCGCTGTCGGACATGCTCAAGGGCAAGCAGGGCCGTTTCCGGCAGAACCTGCTCGGCAAGCGCGTCGACTACTCCGGCCGTTCGGTCATCGTCGTCGGCCCGCAGCTCAAGCTGCACCAGTGCGGCCTGCCCAAGCAGATGGCCCTGGAGCTGTTCAAGCCGTTCGTGATGAAGCGTCTGGTCGACCTCAACCACGCGCAGAACATCAAGTCGGCCAAGCGCATGGTCGAGCGGGCCAGGCCGGTCGTGTGGGACGTGCTCGAAGAGGTCATCACCGAGCACCCGGTGCTGCTCAACCGCGCGCCGACCCTGCACCGCCTGGGCATCCAGGCCTTCGAGCCGCAGCTGGTCGAGGGCAAGGCCATCCAGATCCACCCGCTGGTCTGCACCGCCTTCAACGCCGACTTCGACGGCGACCAGATGGCGGTCCACCTGCCCCTGTCGGCGGAGGCCCAGGCCGAGGCGCGCATCCTGATGCTCTCGACCAACAACATCCTCAAGCCGGCCGACGGCAAGCCGGTGACCATGCCCACCCAGGACATGATCATCGGTCTGTACTGGCTGACCACGCATCGGGACGGCGCCGAGGGCGAGGGCCGCGTGTTCGGCTCGGTCTCCGAGGCGCTCATGGCCTTCGACCGCCGCGAGCTGGACATCCAGGCCCAGATCCAGGTCCGGGTCAAGGACGTCCCGCCGCCGCGGGGCTGGTCGGCCCCCGAGGGCTGGGAGGCCGGCGAGGCCTACCGCCTGGAGACCACGCTGGGCCGGGCGCTGTTCAACCAGACGCTGCCCGACAACTACCCGTTCGTGAACTCCCAGATCGGCAAGAAGCAGCTCTCGGCGATCGTCAACGAGCTGGCGGAGAAGTACCCGAAGGTCGAGGTCGCGGCCGCTCTGGACGCGCTCAAGGACGCGGGCTTCCACTGGGCCACGCGGTCCGGCGTCACGATCTCCATCGACGACGTCGTCGCGCCGCCGAACAAGGCCGAGATCATGGAGTCCTACGAGCGCCGGGCCGACAAGGTCCAGCGCGAGTACGAGCGCGGTCTGATCACCGACGAGGAGCGCCGTCAGGAGCTCATCGAGATCTGGACGCACGCCACGGCGGACGTCGAGACCGACATGGTGAACGCCTTCCCGGCGACCAACTCCGTCTGGATGATGGTCAACTCCGGCGCCCGAGGCAACAAGATGCAGGTGCGTCAGATCGCGGGCATCCGCGGCCTGGTGTCCAACACCAAGGGTGAGACGATCCCGCGGCCGATCAAGTCCTCCTTCCGCGAGGGCCTGTCGGTGCTGGAGTACTTCATCTCCACCCACGGACAGCGCAAGGGTCTGGCCGACACCGCGCTGCGCACCGCCGACTCGGGTTACCTGACCCGTCGTCTGGTGGACGTCGCGCAGGACGTCATCGTCCGCGAGATCGACTGCGGCACCGACCGCGGCGTCCCGCTGCACGTCGGCGAGCGCGACTCGGGTGGCAACCTGGTCAAGGCCGAGAACGCCGAGAGCAACGTGCACGGCCGCATCCTGGCCGAGGACGTCGAGGTGGACGGCAAGGTCGTCGCGACGGCCGGCGCCGACATCAACGACGCCATCGTCACGGCGGTGGTCGACGCCGGCATCGAGACGGTCCGCACGCGCAGCGCGCTGGTGTGCGAGGCCAAGATCGGTGTCTGCGCCACCTGCTACGGCCGCTCCCTGGCCACCGGCAAGCTCGTGGACGTCGGCGAGGCGGTCGGCATCATCGCCGCCCAGTCGATCGGCGAGCCCGGCACCCAGCTGACCATGCGTACCTTCCACACCGGTGGTGTGGCGGGCGCGGACATCACCCACGGTCTGCCCCGTGTCCAGGAGCTGTTCGAGGCGCGCGTCCCCAAGGGCGTCGCCCCGATCAGCGAGGCGGACGGCCGGGCGCGCATCGACGAGACCGACAAGACCCGCAAGATCGTGATCACGCCGGACGACGGTTCCGACGAGATCGCCTACCCGGTGTCCATGCGGTCGCGTCTGCTGGTCAGCGACGGTCAGCGCGTGACGGTGGGCCAGCAGCTCATCGCCGGCGCGGTCAACCCCAACGAGGTGCTGCGCATCCTCGGCCCCCGGGCCGTGCAGCTGCACCTGGTGGCCGAGGTCCAGCAGGTGTACCGCTCGCAGGGTGTGTCGATCCACGACAAGCACATCGAGATCATCGTGCGGCAGATGCTCAAGCGCGTGAACGTGCTGGAGTCCGGTGACACCGACCTGCTGCCCGGCGAGCTCGTCGAGCGGCCGCGCTTCGAGATGGTCAACCGCGAGGTCGTCGCCGAGGGCGGCACCCCCGCCTCCGGCCGTCCGGTCCTCATGGGCATCACCAAGGCGTCGCTGGCCACCGAGTCGTGGCTGTCGGCGGCGTCCTTCCAGGAGACCACGCGGGTGCTCACGGACGCGGCGATCCACGCCAAGTCCGACAGCCTGCTGGGTCTGAAGGAGAACGTCATCATCGGTAAGCTCATCCCGGCCGGTACGGGCATGTCCCAGTACCGCAACATCCGGGTCGAGCCGACCGAGGAGGCCAAGGCGGCGATGTACACCGTCGGCGGCTACGACGGCTCGGCGACCGACTACACCTTCGGCACCGGCAGCGGCGAGGCCGTGCCGCTGGAGGAGTACGACTTCGGTCAGTACAACCGCTGACGGCGGGGCCGGCGGCGCCGGTCCCACCTCGCGGCAGGGCGAACGCAGGGGCGCCCGCTCCCGGCAACGGGGGCGGGCGCCCCTCGCCGTGTTCCAGGGCCGTCCGGTGGCGTCCTGAGGGCCGCCGGGCGGCAACACGGGAAATCGTCGAGACGGGTCCGTGGGTGGCGTAAACTTGCCTGGTGCCCGATAGCGGCCGGGGGGAAACCGGCTGCGGGCCACGACACGAACCGAGCGCGCACAAGCGACTCGGCGCAGCCGTTTTGACGTGTTGCGATGGGCTGGGTAGTCTTGCCCTTCGTGCCCGTGGCTTCATGGGCTCACATGCGTGCGCTCGCCAGGCCCTTCAGGGGCCGGCCGGTCGCCGTGTGATCTCCTCCACCGGGTGCCGGCCTCTTCGCCGGGCGAAGTCGGCAAAGATCGCGACACGCCCGAGCGCGTGGGTCGGAGCCGAGGGAAAAACAGCAGGTCATGACACCGGCAGAGCCTGCGAAACGCACGACTTTTCGAATCACCGGCCAAGCACGAACGGAGACGCGGTGCCCACGATTCAGCAGCTGGTCCGCAAGGGCCGCCAGGACAAGGTCAGTAAGACCAAGACACCGGCGCTCAAGGGGAGCCCCCAGCGGCGCGGCGTCTGCACGCGCGTGTATACGACGACCCCGAAGAAGCCGAACTCGGCCCTCCGCAAGGTGGCGCGTGTCCGGCTCACCAACGGCATCGAGGTGACGGCTTACATCCCTGGTGTGGGCCACAACCTCCAGGAGCACTCCATCGTGCTCGTGCGTGGCGGTCGTGTGAAGGACCTGCCGGGTGTTCGCTACAAGATCATCCGTGGTTCGCTGGACACCCAGGGCGTCCGCAACCGCAAGCAGGCCCGCAGCCGCTACGGCGCGAAGAAGGAGAAGAGCTGACATGCCGCGCAAGGGTCCCGCTGGGCGCCGACAGCTTGTCGCAGACCCGGTGTTCAACTCGCCGCTGGTCACCGCGCTCATCAACAAGGTGCTTCTGAACGGCAAGCGCTCGCTCGCCCAGACGATCGTCTACGACGCCCTCGAGGGCTGCAGGGACAAGTCGGGCAACGACCCGGTTGTCACCCTGAAGCGCGCTCTCGACAACGTCAAGCCCACTCTTGAGGTCCGCAGCCGCCGTGTCGGTGGCGCGACCTACCAGGTGCCGGTCGAGGTGCGCGCGGCGCGCAGCACCACCCTGGCACTGCGCTGGCTGGTGCAGTACTCCCGCGCCCGCCGCGAGAAGACCATGACCGAGCGGCTGATGAACGAGCTGCTCGACGCGAGCAACGGTCTGGGCGCCAGCGTGAAGCGGCGTGAGGACACGCACAAGATGGCCGAGTCCAACAAGGCCTTCGCCCACTACCGCTGGTAACCCCAGCGGCGACGACGAGACGACGAGGACGCGAGAGAAGTGGCGACATCGACCGCTCTTGACCTGGCCAAGGTCCGCAACATCGGGATCATGGCCCATATCGACGCGGGCAAGACCACCACGACCGAGCGCATCCTGTTCTACACCGGTATCAACTACAAGATCGGTGAAGTCCACGAGGGCGCTGCCACGATGGACTGGATGGAGCAGGAGCAAGAGCGCGGCATCACGATCACCTCTGCCGCGACCACCTGCGAGTGGCTTGATCACACGATCAACATCATCGATACGCCCGGCCACGTCGACTTCACCGTCGAAGTGGAGCGCTCGCTGCGCGTCCTCGACGGCGCTGTGGCGGTTTTCGACGCCGTGGCCGGCGTCGAGCCGCAGTCCGAGACGGTGTGGCGGCAGGCGGACCGCTACGGCGTCCCGCGCATCTGCTTCGTCAACAAGATGGACCGCGTCGGCGCCGAGTTCCACCGCTGCGTCGACATGATCGTGTCGCGCCTCGGCGCGACGCCGCTGGTCATCCAGCTTCCCTGGGGCGTCGAGGCCGACTTCAAGGGCGTCATCGACCTGGTGAAGATGAAGGGCCTGATCTGGAGCGCCGAGGCGGCCAAGGGCGAGATGTACGACACCGTCGACATCCCGGCCGACCACGCCGAGGTGGCGCGCGAGTGGCGCGACCGGCTCATCGAGACGGCCGCCGAGCACGACGACCAGCTCATGGAGCTCTACCTGGAGGGCGTCGAGCCCACCGAGGAGCAGCTCGTCGCCGGCATCCGCCGCGCGACGCTGGCCAGCGCGCTCAACCCGGTCCTGTGCGGCACCGCGTTCAAGAACAAGGGCGTGCAGCCCCTGCTCGACGCGATCGTCGCCTACCTCCCCGCCCCGACCGACATCCCCGCCTTCAAGGGGCACGCGGTCGGCAAGGAGGAGGAGGAGATCGAGCGTCACGCGGACCCGAACGAGCCGTTCTCGGCACTGGCGTTCAAGATCATGAGCGACCAGCACCTGGGCAAGCTCACCTTCATCCGCATCTACTCCGGCACGCTCGAGACCGGCACCTCCGTGGTGAACTCGGTCAAGGGCAAGAAGGAGCGCATCGGCAAGATCTACCAGATGCACGCCAACAAGCGCGAAGAGCGCCCGTCGGCGCACGCTGGTCAGATCGTGGCGGTCATGGGTCTGAAGGACACCACCACCGGTGACACCCTCTCCGACCCGGCCAACCAGGTCGTCCTGGAGTCGATGACGTTCCCGGCGCCGGTCATCAACGTGGCGATCGAGCCCAAGACCAAGGGTGACCAGGAGAAGCTCAGCACCGCGATCCAGCGCCTGGCCGAGGAGGACCCCTCCTTCCAGGTCCGCCGGGACGAGGAGACCGGGCAGACGGTCATCTGGGGTATGGGCGAGCTCCACCTGGAGATCCTCGTCGACCGGATGCGCCGCGAGTTCAAGGTCGAGGCCAACGTCGGCCGCCCGCAGGTCGCCTACCGCGAGACCATCCGCCGCAAGGTGGAGAAGGTCGAGTACACGCACAAGAAGCAGACCGGTGGTTCCGGCCAGTTCGCGCGCGTGATCATCGACCTGGAGCCGCTGGGCGAGGGCAACGACGGCTACGAGTTCTCCAACAAGGTCAGCGGTGGCCGCATCCCCCGGGAGTACATCCCGTCGGTGGACGCGGGCGCCCAGGAGGCCGCGGAGTTCGGCGTGCTGGCCGGCTACCCGATGGTGGGTGTGAAGGTCACCCTCCAGGACGGTGCCTACCACGAGGTCGACTCCTCCGAAATGGCCTTCAAGATCGCCGGTTCGATGGCCTTCAAGGAGGCCGCCCGCCGCGCGGACGCCGTGATCCTGGAGCCGATGATGGCCGTCGAGGTCACCACGCCCGAGGACTACATGGGCGATGTCATCGGCGACCTGAACGGTCGGCGCGGGCAGATCCAGGCCATGGAAGACCGCTCCGGGGCGAAGGTCATCAACGCCCTGGTGCCGCTGTCAGAGATGTTCGGCTACGTGGGCGACCTTCGCAGCAAGACCCAGGGCCGGGCTGTCTACAGCATGCAGTTCAACTCCTACTCGGAGGTGCCCCCGGGCATCGCCAAGGAGATCGTCGCGAAGGCTCGGGGCGAATAAGCACCGGACCCGGACGGCCGGGGACGTCGAGCGATCGCCGTCCCCGCCGGCGGGGGACTTGGACGACAAGTCCCAGACCCAACCGGCTCGGGCGGAGACCACCGCCGCCCGGGGATCGGGCTCCGAGCCCGAGTGAGACTAGCAAGTCACGTCAGAATCTCTAAGGAGACAGAGCAGTGGCCAAGGCCAAGTTCGAGCGGACCAAGCCGCACGTGAACATCGGCACCATTGGGCACATCGACCACGGCAAGACCACTCTGACCGCGGCGATCACCAAGGTGCTCCACGACCGTTTCCCTCACCTCAATGAGGCGACCCCGTTCGACAAGATCGACAAGGCGCCCGAGGAGAAGGCCCGCGGCATCACCATCTCCATCGCGCACGTCGAGTACCAGACCGAGAAGCGCCACTACGCTCACGTGGACTGCCCCGGTCACGCCGACTACGTGAAGAACATGATCACCGGTGCGGCGCAGATGGACGGCGCGATCCTCGTGGTCGCCGCCACCGACGGCCCGATGCCGCAGACCAAGGAGCACGTCCTCCTGGCCCGCCAGGTCGGCGTCCCCTACATCGTCGTCGCCCTGAACAAGGCCGACATGGTGGACGACGAGGAGATCCTGGAGCTCGTCGAGCTCGAGGTCCGCGAGCTGCTCTCCGCCCAGGAGTTCCCGGGCGACGACCTGCCGGTCGTGCGCGTCTCGGCGCTGAAGGCGCTCGAGGGCGACGAGAAGTGGGGCGACTCGATCATCGAGCTCATGAACGCCGTGGACGACAACGTCCCCGAGCCCGTTCGTGACACCGACAAGCCCTTCCTCATGCCGATCGAGGACGTCTTCTCGATCACCGGCCGCGGCACCGTCGTGACCGGTCGTATCGAGCGCGGCATCGTCAAGGTCAACGAGACCGTCGACATCATCGGCATCAAGGAGAAGAGCACCACCACCACCGTCACCGGTGTGGAGATGTTCCGCAAGCTCCTCGACGAGGGTCGGGCCGGTGACAACGTCGGTCTGCTCCTGCGTGGCATCAAGCGCGAGGACGTCGAGCGCGGCCAGTGCATCATCAAGCCGGGCACGACCACCCCGCACACCGAGTTCGAGGCGCAGGTCTACATCCTGTCCAAGGACGAGGGCGGCCGCCACACGCCGTTCTTCAACAACTACCGCCCGCAGTTCTACTTCCGTACCACGGACGTGACGGGCGTCGTGACCCTTCCCGAGGGCACCGAGATGGTCATGCCCGGTGACAACACCGAGATGTCCGTCCAGCTCATCCAGCCCATCGCGATGGAGGACGGTCTCAAGTTCGCCATCCGTGAGGGTGGCCGCACCGTCGGTGCGGGTCGAGTCACGAAGATCATCAAGTAGCACGACCGCGGGTCGGCGGTCGGACTCCGAGAACGGGTCCGGCCGCCGCACCACGAAGGGGTCGCCTCGGCGGCCCCGGAGCCCACGGTGAGCTCCGAGCCCAGCCGGGCCCGTGATCTCGCAGTCGTCTCGGCCGCCGCGACCGAGATGACTGCAAGATCACGGAAGAGGTGGCGGGCCATGGGGCGCAAGTCACGTGGGACACCCATAGCGGCAAAAGGCCGCACGAAACTTTTGCAGGACGACAGCGAAGGACACCGAGGCCACTATGGCGGGACAGAAGATCCGCATCCGGCTTAAGGCCTATGACCACGAGGTCATCGACAGCTCGGCCAAGAAGATCGTCGAGACGGTGACGCGGACTGGCGCGAAGGTCGCGGGCCCGGTGCCGTTGCCGACCGAGAAGAACGTGTACTGCGTCATCCGCTCGCCGCACAAGTACAAGGACAGCCGTGAGCACTTCGAAATGCGCACGCACAAGCGGCTGATTGACATCATCGATCCGACGCCGAAGACCGTCGACTCGCTCATGCGTCTCGACCTTCCGGCCGGCGTCGACATCTCGATCAAGCTCTGAGGGAACGCACTGACATGGCTAAGCAGATCAAGGGCGTCCTGGGCAAGAAGCTCGGCATGACCCAGGTCTTCGACGAGGGCAACCGGATCGTCCCGGTCACCGTCATCGAGGCCGGTCCGTGCGTGGTGACCCGCGTCCGCACTGAGGACAAGGACGGCTACTCCGCTGTTCAGCTCGGCTACGGGCAGGTGGACCCGCGCAAGGTGAACAAGCCGCTTGGTGATTATCTGCGCAAGCACGACATCACCCCGCGCCGCTACTTCGTCGAGCTCCGGACCTCCGACGCCTCCGAGTACACGCTCGGCCAGGAAGTTCTGGCCGACACCTTCGAGGCCGGCCAGCACATCGACGTGACCGGCAAGAGCAAGGGCAAGGGCTTCGCGGGTGTCATGAAGCGTCACGGCTTCAAGGGCCTCAGCGCCTCGCACGGCACCCAGCGCAAGCACCGCTCGCCCGGCTCCATCGGCGGCTGCGCCACTCCGGGCCGCGTTTTCAAGGGACTGCGCATGGCGGGCCGGATGGGCAACGTCCGCACCACCGTCCAGAACCTCAAGGTTCACGCCGTGGACGCCGAGAAGAACCTCATCCTGGTCAAGGGTGCGGTCCCCGGCGCCAACGGCAGCCTGGTCCTCATTCGCACCGCTGCCAAGAAGGGGGCTGCCAAGTGAGCACCACCGTTGACGTCCTCGACGCGGCCGGGGCGAAGACCGGGAGCGTCGACCTGCCGGAGGACATCTTCGGCGCCAAGGTCAACATCCCGCTGATCCACCAGGTCGTCGTCGCCCAGCTTGCCGCGCGCCGGCAGGGCACCCATAAGACGAAGACCCGCGGTGAGGTCAGCGGCGGCGGCAAGAAGCCGTACCGCCAGAAGGGCACCGGCCGGGCCCGCCAGGGCTCGACCCGCGCGCCGCAGTTCACCGGCGGTGGCACCGTCCACGGCCCGCAGCCGCGTGACTACACCCAGAAGACGCCCAAGAAGATGAAGGCCGCCGCCCTGCGCGGGGCCCTCAGCGACCGGGCTTCCGGCGGGCGCGTGCACATCGTGGACAGCCTGGTCACCGGGGACACCCCGAAGACCAAGGCCGCCCTCGATGCGCTCCGCAACATCTCCAAGGCTCGCAGCGTCCTGGTCGTGGTCGACGCGGACGACGAGCACACCTGGCTGAGCCTGCGCAACGCCCCGGAGGTCCACCTCCTGGACGCCGGCCAGCTCAACACGTACGACGTGCTCTGCTACGACGACGTGGTCTTCACGCGTGAGGCGTACGACCAGGTCGTGGCTCGGCTGGGCGGCAGCGGGAAGGAAGACGCCTGATGCAGAAGATCGCCGACCCGCGCGACATCATCATCAAGCCGATCGTCTCTGAGAAGAGCTACGGCCTGATCGATGAGCACAACAAGTACACGTTCTTGGTGCGCAAGACGGCCAACAAGACGCAGGTGAAGATCGCTGTCGAGCAGATCTTCGGCGTCAAGGTCACCAGCGTGAACACGATCAACCGCCAGGGCAAGCGTAAGCGGACGAAGTTCGGTTACGGCCAGCGCCCGAGCACCAAGCGGGCGATCGTGAGCCTGGTGGAAGGCGATCGGATCGACATCTTCGGTCAGATCAGCTGATCTCCGCCGCCGCATTGCCAAGCAACATCGACAAGGGATGAACGAAAAAGATGGGCATCCGTAAATACAAGCCGACGACTCCGGGTCGCCGCGGCGCGAGCGTCTCGGACTTCGCCGAGATCACGCGCAGCACGCCGGAGAAGTCGCTGCTTGCTCCCCTGCACAGCAAGGGTGGTCGTAACGTCCACGGCCGGGTGACCGCGCGTCACCAGGGCGGCGGGCACAAGCGTGCGTACCGGATCATCGACTTCCGGCGCCACGACAAGGACGGCATTCCGGCCAAGGTCGCTCACATCGAGTACGACCCCAACCGGACGTCGCGCATCGCGCTCCTGCACTACGCGGACGGCGAGAAGCGCTACATCCTCGCTCCCACGGGCATCAAGCAGGGCGACCGCATCGAGAACGGCCCTGCGGCCGACATCAAGCCGGGCAACTGCCTGCCGCTGCGCAACATTCCGACCGGTACCTTCATCCACGCCGTGGAGCTGAAGCCGGGCGGCGGCGCGAAGCTGGGCCGGTCCGCCGGCGCGCAGATCCAGCTGCTGGCCAAGGAAGGGCAGTACGCCACGCTGCGTATGCCCTCCGGTGAAATGCGCCAGGTGGACGTGCGCTGCCGCGCTTCGGTCGGCCAGGTCGGCAACGCCGAGCAGGCCAACATCAACATCGGCAAGGCCGGTCGTAACCGCTGGAAGGGCAAGCGCCCGACCGTCCGCGGTGTCGCGATGAACCCGGTCGACCACCCGCACGGTGGTGGTGAGGGCAAGACCTCTGGTGGTCGCCACCCGGTGAACCCCAAGGGCAAGCCCGAGGGCCGTACCCGTCAGGCCAACAAGGCCAGCGACCGACTGATCATCCGTCGGCGGAGCAAGAGGAAGAAGCGGTAGGAGCAGCCTAAATGCCACGTAGCCTTAAGAAGGGCCCGTTCGTCGACGGCCACCTGATGAAGAAGGTGGACACGCAGAACGAAAAGGGCACCAAGAACGTCATCAAGACGTGGTCGCGGCGCTCCATGATCGTGCCGGACATGCTGGGCCACACGATCGCCGTCCACGACGGGCGCAAGCACGTCCCGGTGTTCGTCACCGAGTCGATGATCGGTCACAAGCTGGGCGAGTTCGCGCCGACGCGGACCTTCCGCAGCCACGTCAAGGAAGACCGGCGGAGCCGGCGGTAAGCGCCTTAGGAAACGAGGAGTAAGCGATGGAAGCCAGGGCTCAGGCGCGGTTCGTCCGCGTCACGCCCCAGAAGGCCCGCCGCGTGGTGGACCTCATTCGCGGGCTGCCCGCTTCGGAGGCGCAGGCCGTGCTGCAGTTCGCCCCCCAGGCGGCGAGCGAGCCGATCTTCAAAGTGCTCACGAGCGCGATGGCGAACGCCGAGCACAACTTCAAGCTCGACCGCGAGATGCTGGTCGTGAGCCGGGCGTGGGTCGATGAGGGCCCGACGCTGAAGAGGTTCCGTCCCCGTGCCCAGGGCCGTGCCTATCGGATCAACAAGCGGACGAGCCACATCACTGTGATCGTCGAAGCCCGGCCTGAAGGCCAGGGCAGGCCGAAGGGAAGGACCCGCTAGTGGGCCAGAAGGTTAACCCGCACGGGTTCCGGCTCGGCATCACGACCGACTTCAAGAGCCGGTGGTACGCCGACAAGCTGTACAAGTCCTACGTCGCCGAGGATGTCTCGATCCGCCGCATGCTGCAGAAGGGCATGGAGCGGGCCGGCATCTCCAAGGTCGAGATCGAGCGCACCACCGACCGCGTCCAGGTCGACATCCACACCGCCCGGCCGGGCATCGTCATCGGCCGCCGCGGCGCCGAGGCGGACCGCATCCGTGGCGACCTCGAGAAGCTGACCAAGAAGCAGGTCCAGCTGAACATCCTCGAGGTCAAGAACCCCGAGGTGGACGCCCAGCTCGTCGCCCAGGGCGTGGCCGAGCAGCTGTCGAGCCGGGTCTCCTTCCGGCGCGCGATGCGCAAGGCCATGCAGTCGGCGATGAAGAGCGGCGCCAAGGGCATCCGTGTCCAGTGCGCCGGTCGTCTCGGCGGCGCCGAGATGTCGCGCTCGGAGTTCTACCGCGAGGGCCGTGTGCCCCTGCACACCCTTCGCGCGGACATCGACTACGGCTTCTACGAGGCCCGCACCACCTTCGGCCGCATCGGCGTGAAGGTGTGGATTTACAAGGGCGAGGCCCCGACCAGCCGCGCCGAGCGCGAGGCGGCCGCGGCCGGCGCGCGCGCGGGCGGCCAGCGTCGCGACCGCACCGACAGGCCGCAGCGCGGCCGGGGCGCGGGCGGCGGCGGCGGTCGTGGCCGTGACGGCGGCGCCCCCCGTGGTGGCGGCCGTGGCCCGAGGACCGAAAGCACCGCGCCCGCTGGGGCGCCCGAGACCGGCCCGGCGGAGCAGCCGGGTGCTGAAGGGAGCTGACCATGCTGATCCCGCGCAGGGTCAAGCACCGCAAGCAGCACCGGCCTGACCGCAGCGGAGCCGCCAAGGGCGGCACCAGGGTCGTGTTCGGCGAGTTCGGCATCCAGGCGCTTGAGCACCACTACGTGACCAACCGCCAGATCGAAGCCGCTCGTATCGCCATGACCCGGCACATCCGCCGTGGCGGCAAGGTGTGGATCAACATCTACCCGGACCGTCCGCTGACGAAGAAGCCCGCCGAGACCCGCATGGGTTCCGGTAAGGGTTCGCCGGAGTGGTGGATCGCCAACGTCAAGCCCGGCCGCGTCATGTTCGAGCTCTCGGGCGTCTCCGAGCCGGTGGCCCGCGAGGCCCTCCGGCGTGCGATGCACAAGCTCCCGATGAAGTGCCGGTTTGTTAAGCGTGAAGTGGGTGAGGCGTGATGGCTAAGGGCCTGACCGCCGGTGAGCTGCGGACTTCTGACCAGGACGAACTGGTCACGAAGCTGAAGGAAGCCAAGGAGGAGCTGTTCAACCTCCGCTTCCAGGCGGCGACCGGTCAGTTGGAGAGCCACGGGCGGCTTCGCGCCGTCCGCCGCGAGATCGCCCGTATCTACACCGTGATGCGCGAGCGGGAGCTCGGCATCGTCACGGTCGAGAAGGAGCCGAGCGATGGCTGAGACAACTGAGAGCACCGACAAGCAGGCGCGGAACTACCGCAAGACCCGTGAGGGTCTGGTGGTCAGCGACAAGATGGACAAGACCGTCGTCGTCGCCGTCGAGGACCGCGTGAAGCACCCGCTGTACGGCAAGGTCATCCGCCGTACGACCAAGTACAAGGCCCACGACGAGGCCAACTCCTGCGGCGTCGGCGACCGCGTCCTCCTGATGGAGACCCGGCCGCTGTCCGCCACCAAGCGGTGGCGGGTCGTGGAGATCCTCGAGCGGGCCAAGTAAGTCGCCTTGCGGGAGACCCCTCTGGAAGGGGGTCTCCCGCGCGGGCGTCCCCCCTCGGCGCCGGCCATGCCGGCGCCAGGGCGCATCAGACCGAAATCTAGTTCCGCCAGGCTCACGATTGAGAACCGGCGTGACACACGGGAGTTGACGTGATCCAGCAGGAGTCGCGGCTCAAGGTCGCCGACAACACGGGTGCCAAGGAGATCTTGTGCATCCGCGTGCTCGGCGGCTCGGGTCGGCGCTACGCGGGTATCGGCGACATCATCGTCGCGACGGTGAAGGACGCCCTTCCCGCCGCCGGCGTCAAAAAGGGTGATGTGGTCAAGGCTGTCGTGGTGCGCACCACTAAGGAGCGCCGCCGCCCGGACGGCTCCTACATCCGCTTCGACGAGAACGCCGCGGTCATCATCAAGGACAGTGGCGACCCTCGGGGCACGCGTATCTTCGGTCCGGTGGGTCGCGAGCTGCGCGAGAAGAAGTTCATGCGCATCATCTCGCTCGCGCCGGAGGTGTTGTAAATGCCGAAGCTGCATGTGAAGAAGGGTGACCTCGTCCAGGTCATCGCCGGTAAGGACAAGGGTGCCAAGGGTCGTGTGATCCAGGCGATCCCGCGGGAGGACCGCGTGATCGTCGAGGGCGTCAACATGATCAAGAAGCACTCCAAGGTCACCCACCAGGGACCGCGCGGCGCCAAGGAAGGCGGCGTGCAGACCATGGAGGCCCCCATCCACGTGAGCAACGTCAAGAAGCTCAAGGATGAGGCGAAGAAGGACGACAAGCCCGCCAAGAAGGCCGAGAAGGCCGACGAATCGGGTGAGGACAACTGATGACCGCCACCACAACTGAGACCGAGCGCGCGGTTCCGCGCCTCAAGGAGCGCTACCGCGCGGAGATCGCCGACAAGCTGCGTGAGCAGTTCGGCATCGAGAACGCCATGCAGATCCCCAGGCTCACCAAGATCAAGGTGAACATGGGCGTCGGCGAGGCGGCTCGTGACTCCAAGCTCATCGAGGGCGCGGTGCGCGATCTCACCGCCATCACCGGCCAGAAGCCGGCCGTCGCCCACGCTCGCAAGTCCATCGCCCAGTTCAAGCTGCGCGAGGGCATGCCGATCGGCGCGCACGTGACGCTCCGCGGCGACCGCATGTGGGAGTTCCTCGACCGGCTGCTGTCCCTCGCGCTCCCGCGCATCAGGGACTTCCGCGGCCTGTCGCCCAAGCAGTTCGACGGCAACGGGAACTACACCTTCGGTCTCACCGAGCAGGTCATGTTCCACGAGGTGGACCCCGACCGGGTCGACCGTCAGCGTGGCATGGACATCACGGTCGTGACCACCGCCACGAACGACGACCAGGGCCGGGCGCTGCTCAAGCTTCTCGGCTTCCCCTTCAAGGAGGCCTGATGGCCAAGAAGTCTCTGATCGCGAAGGCCGAGCGCAAGCCGAAGTTCGGCGTGCGGGCGTACACTCGATGCTCGCGCTGTGGCCGGCCCCGCGCCGTCTACCGCAAGTTCGGCCTCTGCCGCGTGTGCTTCCGCGAGATGGCGCACCGGGGCGAGCTGCCCGGCATCACCAAGTCCAGCTGGTAGTTCGCGTGCGGGCTCCTCTTCGAGGGGCTCCCCGAGGGACATCCCTCCGGGAGGGGCCCGCACGGCGCCAGCCGTACATATAAGTCATATCAACCGGGCGCTGCTTCAAGCGCCCACGACCACACCGTAGGTCCCGGTCACAGGGAAACCGCGGTGAGGAGGGCCACCGGCCATGACGATGACCGACCCGATCGCAGACATGTTGACACGTCTGCGTAACGCGAACTCGGCATACCACGACACCGTGGCCATGCCGTACTCGAAGATCAAGGCGCACATCGCCGAGATCCTCCAGCAGGAGGGTTACATCCAGGCCTGGGCCGTCGAAGACGCCAAGGTCGGGAAGAACCTCGTGGTGGAGCTCAAGTTCGGGCCCACGCGTGAACGGTCAATCGCGGGCCTGCGCCGGGTTTCCAAGCCCGGTCTGCGGGTCTATGCAAAGAAGGACAACCTGCCCCGGGTCCTGGGCGGTCTGGGCGTCGCGATCATCTCGACGTCCGGCGGGCTCATGACCGACAAGCAGGCCGGCAAGCGTGGTGTGGGCGGGGAAGTCCTCGCCTACGTTTGGTAGAGGGGAGGAATCACAGCATGTCGCGAATTGGACGGCTGCCCATCCCTGTACCGAATGGTGTTGACATCACCATCGACGGCCGGGATGTCACGGTCAAGGGCCCCAAGGGCACGCTTTCGCACACGGTCGCCGAGCCGATCGTGGTCGAGAAGGGCGAGGACGGCGCGATCGCCGTCACCCGCCCCAACGATGAGCAGAAGGTCCGTGCGCTGCACGGGCTCTCCCGCACGCTGATCGCCAACATGGTGGACGGCGTGACCAAGGGATACAGCAAGACGCTGGAGATCGTCGGCGTGGGTTACCGCGTCCAGGCCAAGAGCCCGGCGCAGCTGGAGTTCTCTCTGGGCTTCAGCCACCCGGTGATCGTCGACGCCCCTGAGGGTGTCTCCTTCCGCGTCGACCGGCCGACCCTGTTCCACGTGGACGGCATCGACAAGCAGAAGGTCGGCGAGGTCGCCGCGAACATCCGCAAGCTGCGCAAGCCCGACCCCTACAAGGGCAAGGGTGTGCGGTACCAGGGCGAAGTCATCCGCCGCAAGGTCGGAAAGGCTGGTAAGTAGTCATGGCCTTCACCAAGGTTGCCAAGCACACGGCCGCGCGCGCGCTGTCGCGCTCGCGTCGTCACCGCCGCGTCCGCAAGAAGGTCGTGGGCTCTCCGGCCCGTCCCCGTCTGGTCGTCAACCGCTCCGCACGGCACCTGTTCGTGCAGATCGTCGACGACATCGCCGGCCACACGCTGGTGAGCGCGTCCACGCTGGACACCTCCCTGCGCACGGCCGAGGGCACCAAGACCGACAAGGCGAAGAAGGTCGGCGAGCTCCTCGCTCAGCGGGCCAAGGCCGCCGGGATCTCCACCGTGGTCTTCGACCGCGGTGGCAACCGCTACGCGGGCCGCATCGCGGCTCTCGCGGACAGCGCCCGTGAAGGCGGGCTGGAGTTCTGATGGGGCGAGGATCGCAACTGATGTCTCCGGCCGGCATCGCAATCAAGAGCAACGAGGAGAGGAACCACTGATGGCTGCAGCTCCGCGTCGCGGTGCCGGCGGCGGTGGTGAGCGGCGGGACCGTCGCGACGATCGCCGCGGCGGCGCTGCCGAGAAGGGCGTCTCGTACATCGAGCGCGTCGTGAAGATCAATCGAGTGGCCAAGGTCGTCAAGGGTGGTCGGCGCTTCAGCTTCACCGCCCTGGTTGTCGTCGGTGACGGCAACGGCCTGGTCGGTGTCGGATACGGCAAGGCCAAGGAGGTGCCCGCGGCGATCGCCAAGGGCGTCGAGGAGGCCAAGAAGCACTTCTTCAAGGTGCCGCGCATCCAGGGCACCATCCCGCACACCTCGCAGGGTGAGGACGCCGCCGGCGTCGTCCTGCTGCGTCCGGCCTCGCCCGGTACCGGTGTCATCGCGGGTGGCCCCGTGCGCGCCGTCCTTGAGTGCGCCGGCATCCACGACGTGCTGTCCAAGTCGCTCGGCTCGGACAACCCGATCAACATCGTCCACGCCACCGTGGCGGCTCTGAAGGGCCTCAGCAGGCCCGAGGAGATCGCCGCCCGCCGTGGGCTCCCGATCGAGCACGTCGCCCCCGTGCGCATGCTCAAGGCTCGCGCCGAGGGCATCGCCGAGGCCGCCGCGGCGGCGAAGGCGGTGAGCTAGCCGATGGCTCGTCTCAAGATCACTCAGACCCGGTCGAAGATCGGTGGCAAGCAGAACCAGCGTGACTCGCTGCGCTCGCTGGGCCTGAAGCGAATCGGCGATGTCGTCGTCAAGGAGGACCGCCCGGAGATCCGGGGCATGGTCGCCGTGGTGACGCACCTCGTCGAGGTGGAAGAGGTCGACTAGTCATGGCTAACGCTGAGAACACCAGCGGCGGCACGCCGCTGCGCCTGCACGACCTGCGGCCGGCCAAGGGCGCCAACAAGGCCAAGATCCGCAAGGGTCGCGGCGAGGCGTCCAAGGGCAAGACCTCCGGTCGTGGCACCAAGGGCACCAAGTCCCGCACGAACGTCCCTCTCGGCTTCGAGGGCGGCCAGGTTCCGCTTCAGCGGCGGCTGCCGAAGCGCAAGGGCTTCTCCAACGCCATGTTCAAGACGACCTACCAGGTCGTCAACCTGGACAGGCTCGGCGAGCTGTTCCCCGACGGCGGCGACGTCTCGGTGGACACGCTGGTCGAGCGGGGCGCGGTCCGCAAGAACCAGCCGGTCAAGGTGCTGGGAACCGGTGACATCTCGGTGGCGTTGAACGTGCAGGCGCACGCTTTCTCCGCCTCCGCGAAGGAGAAGATCGCTGCGGCCGGTGGCTCCGTCACCGAGCTGTAGTCAAGGCAGTACGAGGCGCGGGGGCTCCGTGGGAGCCGCCGCGCCCGTAGTGCGTTAGAGTGCGCTGGACAAAGGCTGTCCAGGGCTCGTTGATCAGAGACGTGCCGATGCATCACTTCCAGACCTTCGCTGACCGACACCGCCTTACAGGCGCGCAGGAGGGACCGTGCTGACCGCGATTACCCGGGCGTTCCGTACGCCCGACCTGCGCAACAAGCTGCTCTTCACACTGGCCATCATCGTGCTGTTCCGGCTGGGTTCGGTGCTGCCGACCCCAGGCGTCAACACGACGAACGTGCAGCAGTGTCTGAAAGAGGCGCAGGCGGGCGACTCCGCCAACATCTATGGCATGGTGCAGCTGTTCAGTGGCGGCGCGCTGCTGAAACTTTCAGTGTTCGCGCTCGGCATCATGCCGTACATCACCTCGAGCATCATCCTTCAGCTCCTCACGGTGGTGATCCCCCGCCTGGAGGCCCTCAAGAAGGAGGGCCAGTCCGGCACCGCGAAGATCACCCAGTACACGCGTTACCTGACCATCGGCCTGGCCGTCCTGCAGTCGACCGCGTTCGTCGCGCTCGCCCGCACCGGGCAGCTGTTCCCGAACTGCCGTCAGCCGCTCCTGGTGAACAACGACGCCTTCACCATCGTCACGATGGTGGTCGTCATGACGGCCGGCACCTCGGTCATCATGTGGCTGGGCGAGCTGGTCACCGACCGCGGCGTCGGCAACGGCATGTCGATCCTGATCTTCACCCAGGTCATCGCGGTCTTCCCCTCGGAGCTGCTGAACATCTTCCGGCAGAACGCCTTCACCTTCGTCGTGGTGATGGTGGTCGGAGTGTTCATGATCGCCGCGGTGGTGTTCGTCGAGCAGGCCCAGCGCCGCATCCCGGTCCAGTACGCCAAGCGCATGGTCGGGCGTCGCATGTACGGCGGGACCTCGACCTATATCCCGCTGAAGGTGAACCAGGCCGGCATCATCCCGGTCATCTTCGCCTCTTCGCTGCTCTACCTGCCGCAGCTGGTGGTCTCGCTGTTCGGCAACAAGGAGAACCCCGGCGCGATCGTGCAGTGGCTCGCACAGAACTTCGTCCGAGGCGACCACCCGGTCTACATGGTCACGTTCTTCGTGCTGATCATCTTCTTCACCTACTTCTACGTGTCCATCACCTTCAACCCGGTTGAGGTGGCCGACAACATGAAGAAGTACGGTGGATTCATCCCGGGCATCCGCCCGGGCCGGCCGACCGCCGAGTACCTCAATTACGTGCTCATGCGGCTGACCGCTCCGGGTTCGCTCTATCTGGGGTTGATCTCCATGGTCCCGATCATCGCGCTCGCGGTGGCCGGGGCGAGCCAGAACTTCCCGTTCGGAGGCACGAGCATTCTGATCATGGTTGGTGTTGGGCTGGACACCGTTAAGCAGATCGAGAGCCAGCTTCAGCAGCGGAACTACGAGGGCTTCCTCAAGTAGTGCGCGTCGTCCTGGTCGGGCCCCCCGGAGCGGGCAAGGGGACACAGGCCCAGTTCATCGCATCGAACCTGTCCATCCCGAAGATCTCGACAGGTGACATCTTCCGTGCCAACGTGTCGGGCGGCACGGAACTCGGCAAGCTTGCCAAGGAGTACATGGACCGCGGCGACCTCGTACCCGACGAGGTGACCGTCGCCATGGTCCGCGACCGCCTCGGGGAGCCGGACGCGCAGGAGGGTTTCCTGCTGGACGGCTTCCCGCGAAACGTGCCGCAGGCGCAGATTCTGAACAAGATGCTGGCCGAGTTCGGCACCCACCTCGACGTCGTGCTCGAACTCGTGGTCGACGACGAGGAGGTCGTGCGCCGGCTCGCCGGCCGGCGCACCTGCCGCTCCTGCGGCAAGGTGTGGCACGTGGTCTTCGACCCCCCTTCCCAGGAAGGGGTGTGCGACGCCTGCGGCGGCGATCTGTTCCAGCGTGATGACGACCGGGAAGAGACCATCCGCCACCGGCTGGAGGTGTATCAGCAGCAGACGGCTCCGCTGATCTCCTTCTATGCCGACGAGGGCATCCTGCACGGTGTGGACGCGACCGGTCCGGTCGAAGAGATCACTCAGCGGGCGATGGCCGAACTGCGCCGCTTCGCCGACTGAGAGCCGCCGAGCGCGGCGATATAGGCACCGACGCCACCTTTGGGCCCGTCCCAAGGGTGGCGTCCGGCTTGTCGGGGGACAATCGGGGGAATTGGGATGCCGGGCGGTCCGTTGATTCACCCCAGGGGGTGCCAGTAAGTGTTCAAGAAGAACAAGCACGGAATTCAGATCAAGACACCTGAGCAGCTGGAGAAGATGCGGGCCGCCGGTCTGGTGGTCGGGCGCACGCTCCAGCTCCTGCGCGATTCCGTGCGACCCGGGATGACGCCGCTCGACCTGGACGCCATCGCCGAGAAGGCCATCCGCGACGAGGGCGCGATCCCCTCGTTCAAGGGCTACCAGGGATACCCGGCGACCATCTGCGCCTCGGTGAACGACGAGGTCGTCCACGGCATCCCGAGCGACCGCCGTCCCCTGCGCGACGGCGACGTCATCTCCATCGACTGCGGCGCCATCCTGGACGGCTGGCACGGCGACTCGGCGATCACCGTCGCCATCGGCGAGGTGGACCCGAAGCTCGCCGAGCTGATGCGGGTGACCGAGGAGGCCATGTGGCGCGGCATCGCCGCGCTGACCGTGGGGCGGCACCTGTCCGACGTCGGGTTCGAGGTCGAGCGTTACGTGCGCTCTCAGGGGCGCTACGGCATCCCGCAGGAGTACGGCGGCCACGGCATCGGCACCGAGATGCACATGGAGCCGTGGGTGGCCAACCACGGGCGGCCCGGCCGGGGCCCGCGCTTCGAGACCGGCATGTGCTTCGCCGTCGAGCCGATGGTCAATCTCGGCACCGACCGCACCCGCGTCCTGGCCGACGACTGGACGGTCGTCACCATCGACGGAAAACCCTCCGCGCACTTCGAGCACAGCGTCGCGGTGACCGATAATGGTCCTTGGGTGCTCACCGCCCTTGACGGGGGGAAGGCACGCCTTGGCGAGCTTCTGGGAGAGAAGGCCGGCACCGACGGCAAGACGGAGTGAGGCACTCCTTTGACCCGCTCGTGGAACGGCTCGTTGGCTGACGTCTGCGCGGGAGTTGATGGTGATGGCGGCGACACCGGACATGAGGGCGTCCGACGGCGACAGAGACAGGGTCGCGGCCGCGCTACGTGAGCACTGCGCCCAGGGCCGGCTCACCATGGAGGAGTTCAACGAGCGCCTGGAGCTGGTCTACGCCGGGCGCACCTATGGGGATCTGCGGAAGCTCACCGCCGACCTGCCGGACATCGACCTGAACAACCTGCCCGCGGCGCAGGCGCCGGAGCGGCGCCGGCCCGCGGGGATGCATCCCGGGTTGAAGGCGGCCTGGACCTCGTGGGCCAGCGTGTTCGGCATCTGCGTGCTCGTTTACGCCATGACCGACCTCGGCGGATATTTCTGGCCGATGTGGGTCGGCGGTCCCTGGGCGGTGATCCTGCTGATCAGCACCCTGTCCGGCTCGGACCCCAACGAGATCGGCAAGAGCAAGAAGGACAGGAAGGACAGGAAGCGCAGGGAGCGCTGAGGCTCCGGTCTCGGCCCGCTCTGTGTAGTAATACACGCTCGGCGTTCTGTGCGTATTCGTACGCAGAAGGGAACGGCGAGCCTCCATAACGTGAGCGTCGTCCGGAACGAGCGGCACACAGAAAGCTCGGCCGGCACGGGGAATCCGTCCTCATCTCGAGGACGCTCGCTCACAGGAGGAAACCGTGCGCAAGATCCGCAACCTGCTCGTCGGCACCGCCCTCGCCGGTGCTCTGGCGGCGGGCGTCGCCGCCGCCCCCGCCGCCTCGGCGTCGACGGCGAGCGCCACCGCCGCCACCTCGGCCTCCCAGGCCCTGTCCCGCCACAGCTTCGGCCCGTACTTCTCCGACTTCGGCGGGCGCGAGGACCGGGGCGACCGCTCCTACGTCCGGGGCTTCTGGGGCCGGTCGGGCGGCCGCTACTACCTCGACTTCGACCTGTTCGACCGCGACCGCGACCGCCAGTACAGCTGGCTGGACGTCTACTACCACAACGGCAGCGGCTGGCACTTCTACAACCGCTACCGCACCTTCGGCCACAGCGCCAGCAAGATCTTCTTCAACCGCGGCGTCGACGGCTTCCGCTTCCGCGTGGGCGAGGGTTCCACCCGTGACTACGACTGGAGCGGCTGGCACCGGTTCTGATCCGGTCTCCTGGAAGCGGTGATCAGACCTCCCGGTCTCAGTGAGGGGGACCGGAGGCGGGGGAAACAGAGCGGGCGCTCCTGGGGGAGCGCCCGCTCTCGTCGTGTCCGGCGACATCGGACCGGGCCGTCCGTGGGGACGCTGGACCGCCGCGAGGCGTCGAAGCGTCCTGGGACCACGGCATCGGCCGGCCGGGGCGCACCCGGAGGTATCGGATGTCCTGTCCGGCGGTATCGGACTGTTCACGGGCATTGGACGCAGGCTTTACCGCTGATGGCAGTTTCCCGGGTTGTCGCCGGGTAGGTGATCTTTTGCGGGCACATCCCCTGCGCGCACGAGCACGCGCCCACCCAGGCCCGGTATCGGCGGTACCGTGCGGCCGGGTGGGCGCGTCCATCCCCTTTCTCGCTCCGCTGAGGTACGCTGGTGGTCGGTTGTGTCCGGACAAACGTCAGGCGTTTCGCATTTCCACGCCGGTTGTCGTACACTCCTTTGTCGGCTCACTATGACCAGACGCGTCGGCGGTCAGCTATCGCCGCTCTCTCACGCGCGTTCTAGGTCGCGGCTGCTTAGTGATCCGATACCTCAGACGACCGATCAGTGAAACGCGAGGGACATGGCCAAGAAGGACGGCGCCATCGAGATCGAGGGCACTGTGGTTGAGTCGCTCCCGAACGCGATGTTCCGGGTGCAACTCGACAACGGCCATAAGGTCCTGGCCCACATCAGCGGACGGATGCGGATGCACTACATCCGGATCCTCCCCGACGACAGGGTCGTCGTGGAACTGAGCCCCTACGACCTCAGTCGTGGGCGGATCGTCTACCGATACAAGTAAGCCCCCCGTCCCGGCGGCGAGGAAGAACCGCGTCCACCGTGCGCTTCGCACGGCGCGCGCGGATCGACCCGGCCGGACCGGCGGGCGGGCCGTCTGAGGAACGACAGGGACTATGAAGGTCAAGCCGAGCGTCAAGAAGATCTGCGACAAGTGCAAGGTGATCCGCCGGCACGGTCGCGTCATGGTGATCTGCGACAACCTGCGCCACAAGCAGCGCCAGGGCTGATCGCGGCCCGGACGGGAGGGCGGCCCCAGCGGGCGGCCGGCCCGGCCGGAACAACGTAATCGCGCACCACACCCGCGCAGGCGGCCGCGAGGCCGAACCGCGCGGGCGACCCCCGGTCGGAGGCCGGGGCCCTCACCCCGGGCATGGGGAGGGGTAGTGGGGCGCAGGACCTCCGCCACATCGAAGGAGAATGCCCGACCATGGCTCGCCTGGTTGGCGTCGACCTCCCCCGCGACAAGCGGCTGGAGATCGCTCTCACCTACATCTACGGAATCGGCCGCAGCCGCGCCCTGGAGATCCTGAACGCCACCGGCGTGAACGGTGACCTGCGGGTGCACCAGCTCAGCGACACCGAGCTCGTTCCGCTGCGTGACTACATCGAGGCCACCTTCAAGATCGAAGGTGACCTCCGCCGCGAGGTTCAGGCCGACATCCGTCGCAAGATCGAAATCGGCTGCTACCAGGGCATCCGTCACCGCCGCGGCCTTCCGGTCCACGGGCAGCGCACGCAGACCAACGCGCGCACCCGCAAGGGCAAGAAGAAGACCGTGGCCGGCAAGAAGAAGCCCGGCAAGAAGTAGTCCGCGACGGGGCGCCGAGCCGGGTCAGTCACTGGCCCGATGCCGCGCCCCTGTCCACGCAGCAGGACCGACCACCTCAGGAGATAGCGCTACATGCCTCCGAAGAGCCGCCAGGGTGCACCGAAGAAGGTGCGCCGCAAGGAAAAGAAGAACGTCGCTCACGGGCACGCCCACATCAAGAGCACGTTCAACAACACGATCGTTTCGATCACCGACCCGAGCGGGAACGTGATCTCCTGGGCCAGCGCCGGCCACGTCGGCTTCAAGGGCTCTCGCAAGTCCACGCCGTTCGCGGCGCAGATGGCCGCCGAGAACGCCGCCCGCCGGGCCATGGAGCACGGCATGCGCAAGGTCGACGTCTTCGTGAAGGGCCCCGGTTCCGGTCGCGAGACCGCCATCCGGTCCCTCCAGGCCACCGGCCTTGAGGTGGGGTCCATCCAGGACGTGACCCCGGTTCCGCACAACGGCTGCCGTCCGCCCAAGCGCCGCCGCGTCTGAGGCCCAGGAGAAATAGAGAAATGGCTCGTTACACCGGAGCGGACTGCAAGCTCTGCCGCCGTGAGAAGACCAAGCTCTTCCTCAAGGGCAGCAAGTGTGAGTCCCCCAAGTGCCCCATCGAGATCCGTCCTTACCCGCCGGGTGAGCACGGCCGCGGCCGTCCCAAGGAGTCGGAGTACCAGCTCCAGCTCCGCGAGAAGCAGAAGACCCGCCGCATCTACGGCATCCTCGAGAAGCAGTTCCGCAACTACTACGAGGAAGCCAACCGCAAGTCCGGCAAGACGGGTGAGAACCTCCTCCAGATCCTGGAGAGCCGTCTCGACAACGTCGTCTTCCGCGCCGGCCTCGCCGTGTCCCGTGACGCCGCCCGCCAGCAGGTGCGCCACGGCCACATCCTGGTGAACGGCAAGAAGGTCGACATCCCGTCGTACCGCGTGCGCGAGCACGACATCATCGAGGTCCGCGAGAAGGCTCGCAACCTCATGCCGTACGAGGTGGCCCGCGCCACCGTCGGCGACAGGACCGTCCCGGCCTGGCTCGGCGTCGTTCCGGACAAGCTGCGCATCCTGGTGCACCAGCTCCCGGTCCGTCAGCAGATCGACACCCAGGTCCAGGAGCAGTTGATCGTCGAGCTCTACTCCAAGTAAGGCTCGAGTTAGTCTGCCGCAGAGCTGTACGGCATCCTGGTGGAGGCCGTACAGCTTCGGCAGTGAAGAACCCAATCGCGGTGGTCAAATAGCGGGCCCCGCGGAACCAGGGGAGAACCCATGCTGATCGCACAGCGCCCATCCCTTCTCGAGGAGTCCATCGAGGAGACCAGGTCGCGGTTCGTCATCGAGCCGCTGGAGCCGGGTTTCGGCTACACCATCGGCAACTCGCTGCGCCGCACGCTGCTGTCCTCCATTCCGGGGGCGGCGGTCACCAGCATCCGCATCGAGGGCGTCCTGCACGAGTTCTCGACCGTGCCCGGGGTCAAGGAAGACGTCACCGACATCATCCTGAACCTCAAGGCGCTGGTCGTGTCCTCCGAGCACGACGAGCCCGTCGTCATGTACCTGCGCAAGCAGGGCCCCGGTGAGGTCACGGCCGCCGACATCGCGCCGCCCGCCGGTGTCGAGGTGCACAACCCCGACCTGCACATCGCCACGCTGAACGGCAAGGCCAAGCTCGAGATGGAGCTGACCGTCGAGCGCGGTCGCGGCTACGTCTCGGCCGCCCAGAACAAGCAGCCCGGCCAGGAGATCGGCCGCGTGCCGGTCGACTCGATCTACTCGCCGGTCCTGAAGGTGACCTACAAGGTCGAGGCCACCCGAGTCGAGCAGCGCACCGACTTCGACCGTCTGATCCTGGACGTCGAGACCAAGCCGTCGATGAAGCCCCGCGACGCGGTGGCCTCCGCCGGCAAGACCCTGGTCGAGCTGTTCGGCCTGGCCCGCGAGCTCAACGTCGAGGCCGAGGGCATCGACATCGGCCCGTCGCCGACGGACGCGGCGCTCGCCGCCGACCTGGCGCTGCCGATCGAGGAGCTGAACCTCACGGTCCGCTCCTACAACTGCCTCAAGCGCGAGGGCATCCACACCGTGGGTGAGCTCGTCGCGCGCAGCGAGCAGGACCTTCTCGACATAAGGAACTTCGGTGCCAAGTCGATCGAAGAGGTCAAGCAGAAGCTGCACGAGATGACGCTGTCCCTCAAGGACTCCCCGCCCGGGTTCGACCCGACGGCCGTCGCCGGCGGCGACTACGACGACGACGACGCCCGTTACGTCGAGACCGAGCAGTACTGACCTGACCGGCTCGCGCCGGAGGCGAGCGCCTTCGGCGCGGCGGCACGCGTCACCGCATCACCTCATCAACGGGAGCCCTGTCCGAACGACCAGGGCTCCCGGCCCGACCCCGGTACCTGACACGGCCGGAGCGGGTTATCCCAAAGGAGAAGGACCATGCCCAAGCCTGCCAAGGGCGCACGTCTCGGCGGCAGCCCGGCTCACGAGCGGCTGATCCTGGCGAACCTCGCCACCCAGCTGTTCCAGCACGGCCGCATCCGCACCACCGAGACCAAGGCCAAGCGCCTCCGGCCGCTGGCCGAGCGTCTGATCACCAAGGCCAAGAAGGGCGACATCCACAACCGTCGCCAGGTTCTGACGGTGGTCAAGGACAAGGGCGTCATCCACCACCTGTTCACCGAGATCGCGCCGACCTTCGCCGAGCGTCCCGGTGGCTACACCCGCATCACCAAGCTCGGCCCGCGTAAGGGCGACAACGCCCCGATGGCGCTGATCGAGCTGGTGTCGGAGCCGCTGAACGCGGTCACCACGACCCGCACCGCGCCGGCCGCCGTCGCTCCGGCCGAGGAGATCGTCGAGCTCCCCGAGAACGACGCTCCCGCCGACGCGACCCCGGCCGACGAGGCCCCCGCCGACGCGGCTCCGGCCGACGAGAGCGCGGAGGCCGGCGAGAAGACCGAGTCCAAGAAGGACGAGGCCTGATCGCCTAGCGGCCATCCCGGGGGCGCCGCCGTCCCCGGGCACGGCCGGAGCCATCCGGCCGCCGATCGCGAAGACGGGCCCAGCACACCACCTCGGTGCGCTGGGCCCGTCCGCGTTCACCCCGCACCTCCAGCCCGTCCTCGACCGATACCTTCGCTCCACCGAACGCCCCAACGGCGATCCCGGCACGCAGGGGGACGCAGTGCCCACACCACCGCCCGCAGAGTCCGCACCCACCGTCTCGCCCCGTCCCGGGAACTCCTCGACGGCCCCCCAGGACGCTCCGCCACCGGCGGCGGAGGCGCCGTCCGCGATGCTGCGGTTGCGGATGGATCTCGGGTACGACGGCACGGCGTTCTCCGGCTGGGCCCGCCAGCCCGGACAGCGGACCGTGCAGGGCGAGCTGGAGACGGCGCTCGGCCGCATCCTGCGTCTCGAACCGCCCCCCTCCCTCACGGTCGCCGGCCGTACCGACGCGGGGGTCCACGCGCGGGGCCAGGTAGCCCATGTCGACCTTCCCTCCGAGGCGCTCCGCGCCGTCGAGGGACGCCGCAAGGACGCCGCCCCGATGAGCGGCGCTCAGCGCCTCTCCGCGCTCACCCGGCGGCTGGCCGGGGTTCTACCGCCCGATGTACGGGTCCATGCCCTCAGACAGGCCCCTGAGGGCTTCGACGCCCGGTTCTCGGCGCTGTCGCGACGCTACGCCTACCGTGTCTGCGACGCCCCCGGTGGCGGCGACCCGCTGCGCCGTAACGAGGTCCTGTGGTACCCGCGCCCCCTGGACGTCGGCCGCATGAACGACGCGGCCGTCCATCTCCTCGGGGAGCACGACTTCGCCGCCTTCTGCAAGAGGAGGGACGGCGCGACCACCATCCGCGAGCTCCAGCACCTCTCGTGGACGCGCGACGCGGAGGGCCTGCTCGTCGCCACCGTCGTCGCCGACGCCTTCTGCCACTCGATGGTGCGCGCCCTGGTCGGATGCCTGCTCGCCGTCGGCGAAGGCCACAGGCCCGTGGAATGGCCCGCCGACGTGCTCCTGAAGGCCGTGCGCGACTCGGGGGTGAACGTCGCCCCCGCCCGCGGCCTGTGCCTGGAAGAGGTCCGCTACCCCGCCGACCCCGACCTCGCCCCCCGAGCCCGCCAAACCCGCCACCTCCGCACCCTCACCCCTGAGCCCGCGAGCTCCCCACCTCCGCGCTCTCACCCCTGAGTCTGCGAGCTCCCGTCTCCGCACCTTCACCCCTGAGTCCGCGAGCTCCCCATCTCCGCACCCTCACCGCCTGAGCCCGCGAGCTCCCCATCTCCGCACCCTCACCGCCTGAGCCCGCGAGCTCCCCACCTCTGAGCTGTGCGATGGGGTGTGCTGGTGTCCCCGCTCCACAGGCGACCACCGCATGGTCGAGTGTGGTCGCCTGGCCGCGCCCGCCGGCGCTTTCCACGCGGGCGGGCCGGCGTGGTCAGGCCCCGGCCGGCCTGTCGTGGCGGATCCGATCGAGGAGCCGGGCTCAGTCGGTCGGTGGGTCGGACCCGGGCGGGAGGTGCTCGCCCGGGTCGTCTCCGTCGGTCGGTGACGTGTCAGTCGGTGACGCGCTTTTCGATCACTTGGGCGGTGTGGTCGCGGAAGGCGCCGCTGACCGGGCCGAGGTCCTTCTCCTGGCCGGTGGGGGTGTGACCGTCGCTGTAGGTGGCGAAGCTGAAGACGATGTAGTGCCCCCAGACCAGCCCCGCCGCGTAACCGCCGGAGATGTCGGCCTTGTCGGTGCCGGTTCCCGCGCCGCCGGCCAGTCCGCGGAACCAGACGGTCTTCGCGAGGTTCTTCTTCTTGTCCGCCGCGACGGCCGCCTGCTTGGTGGGGAACACGGCGATGCCCGTCGTCACCGCGTAGCGGCGCTTGTTGTCCACGTACGTCGCCCGCAGGACCCGGCTGCACTTCTGGCGCTTCAGCGCCGTGGCGAAGCCGCCCACGGCCACCTTGTCGCACCGCGGCGTGATGTCCACCTTGGCGCGGGTGTAGGCGCGTCCGCCGACGATCACCCGCCGCTGGGCGAACGCCTCCTTGAGGGTGAGCTTCTTCGGGTCGGTCTTCACCGAGTCAAGGATGGTGGTGGCCGCCGTGCTCGGCTCCGGGGAGGCGGTCTCGGTCGGCTCCTCCTCGGGCAGGCGCACGTCCACCGACGGCAACGGGTCGGGCATGGTCACCGGCTTGCCGCCCCCGTTGTAGGCCTGGTACCCGAAGTACGCGGCCGTGCCGATCGCCGCGATCGCCACGGCGACTCCGGCGGCCAGCACCACCCGCTTCCCTGAGCGGGGAGCCGGCTCGGCCGCGCCCGTACCTGCGGGCGGCTCGGGCGGCGTGGCGCCGGGTGGTACGAACGGCGGCCGTTCGACCGCGACCTCCGACGCCGTCGGACGATCGCCTGCCGCGAACCCTCCGGTGACCCCGATGCCGGTGCCCGGCCCGGATGTCACCGTGGAGGCGAGCCCGCCGGCCGCCACAGCGCCCGCCGCTGCTCCCGATGCCATTGTCGCCGCCGGTCCAGACGGAGCTCCGCCGGGTGCTGCCGATCCTGCCGGTCCCGAGAGCGCGTTTGGTGCATTCGATCCATGCGGTGCTACAGGTGCGTTCGGTGCCATTGATGGCGCCGGTGCTGCCAGTCCCGTCGACGGCGCGTCCGGACGTGTCGTCGTGGGCCCCGACAAGGGAGACCTCGAGGCGACCGGTGTCCCGCCGTCTGCCGGTGTGACGCCGGTGCCGGCGCTGGGTGGCGAACCTGCGGCACCTCCGGTGGCGGGCGGCGTGCCGGTGGCGCCGCCGGTGGTGGGCGGCGCGCTCGCGATGCCGTTCACGGCCATCTGCGTGCCCGTGAGGCCGGTGATGGCGGACGGCGTGCCGCCGGTGCCAGGTGGTGTGCCGGCGATGCCGCTGGTGGGGGACTGCGTGCCGGTGGCAGGTGGCGGGCCCGTGAGGCCGCCGATCGCGGACGGGGCGCCGGCGTCGGCCGTGGACAGGGGGCCGGCGGGCGTGGACGGGATGCCGGCGGGTGTGGACGGGGTGCCACCGGTGGTGGGCTGGTCGTCGCCCGCCGCGGTGCCGCCTCGGCCTCGGGAAAGGCCGGTCGCGGGCGCGGTGCTCTCGCCGGTCCTGGCGCCCTCGGCGGGCGATGCGGTGCCGCCGGCAGGGAGGGGGAGCGGCGAGAGGGTACGAGGAGCGGGCGGAAGCGGTGTGCCCGGCGCGGGCGCGGGCGGAAGACCTCGTGCTCCTGGACCGGAAGCGGGCGCGCCTGGAGCGGAGCCCTGTGCGCCCGTGGGCTGGTACGGCCTGCTCGAGGTCAGGCCCCGCGTTCCAGGGGCCGGGTCGGTGGCGCCCGGAGCCGGCTGCTGGGCCGACCCCTCGGCGGCATCGCGTGCGAGCGGGTTGCGGGAACGCAGCGTCAGCGCGTCGCTGGTCAGCGGAGCCGGTGGCAGAGGCGTGCCGGGCAGACGGGCCGGTGCGGTGGGGCCCTCAGGCTTGTGAGCCCCCTGCGACGGCGTGTGCGTCCCCTGCGAGGGGCCGTCCAGCGGGGGGAGCGACATCGGCGCGGGCGGCAGCGGAGTGCCCGGCCGATGCGGGGGAGGAAGGGCCGCGCGCGGCGGAGGACCGGCCTGCGAACGCGGAATGGCCGGCAGGCCCTTCGCCTCGCTCCGCTTCGCCGCGTCGGAGGTGCCCGACGATATGCCGGAGTCGCTGAACCTGCCCGTCCCCTCCGACGTACCAGACATCGTGGACGCACCGGTTCCCGGAGACGTGGAGGGACCGGATCCCGGAGACGCGGAGGCACCGGATCCCGGAGACGTGGAGGGATCGGACGGTGGTGGCGTGGCGGGCGCGGCGGGACGCGGCGCAGGGATGGACGGCGCCGGGATCGGGGGCGGTGACGGGGCCGGAGGCGGTGACGGCGCCGGGATGGACGGCGTCGGCCTCGGATCGGGTGACGGTGTCGGTCCAGGTGTGGGTGAAGGCTGTGACGGCGGCACGGACCCGGGTGAGGTCTCGGCCTGTTCGGTGCCTGGTGGGGTCTCGGACCGCTCCGCGCTTGGCGACGTCTCGGGTCGACCGGCGTTCGACGACATGCCGGACGACCCGCTGACGTAGGACGAGGCGCCATCGGTGTGCCTGCCGCCCTTGGCATCGGGGATGTGTCCCACGTCCGGCACCTTGGAGCGCTCGCCGTCCGCCGATCCGGCCGAGTGCTTACCGTCCTTGGCATCTGTAGTGCGCGGCGTGCCGTCCTGGATGCCGCCGGGGTTCGTCGCGCCGAGACGATCGTCGTCCAGCATGTCCGGCGGCGGCCAGACCGGGATGTCAGGGTATTGCGGTGTCTGAGGACGCCACGCGCCGTCGCCCGAGCGGTAACCGCCGTCCTTCCGGCCGCCCTGAGAGGACCGAGCGGCGTTCTGCCCGGTCAGAGGCGCATCCTGCGGCGAGGTGGCCGGCCCGTCCTGCGGCTTGGGGGACGCCGATGACGCGTCCTGCGGCGTGGGACGCCCCGACAGAGGGTCGTGTGGCATGGGTGGCACCGATGAGACGTTCTGTGGCGTGGGGCCGTTGGACGGCAGGTCTTGTGGTGCGGGTGGCGCGTCGTGTGGCGCGGACCGGCCGAACAGGATGTCCTGTGGGGTGGGCGGCGCGTCCTGTGGCGCCGAACGACTGGACAGTGGTGCCGGGGGCGCCCAGGAGGCACCTTGCGGTGCTGAAGGCGTCCAGGGGCCGTCCTGCGGTGCCGGGGGCGTCCAGGAGGCATCTTGCGGCGCCGGAGGCGTCCAGGACCCGTCCTGAGGTGTCGGCGGAGTCCACGGCGCATCTTGCGGCGCCGGGGGCGTCCAGGGGCCGTCCTGAGCCGATGGCGGTGTCCAGGGGCCGCTCTGCGACGCCGGAGGCGTTCCCTGTGATCCCGGCGGCGTTCCCTGTGACCCGGGTGGTGTCCACGGGGTGCCCTGCGGGGCCGGCGGCGCCCATGGGCGGTCCTGCGGGGTGGGCGACGCCCACGGCGCCTGCTGCGGCGCCGAACCGGCCTGCGGTCCGGGGAGGGGAGGAGCCGGCGCGTCCTGGGGAGGCGCCGCCCAGTGTGGAGCGGGCCGGAGGGCGTCCAGCGGCGACGATGACCAGTTCTGCCCAGGAGACGTTGACGGGTTCTGCGCAGGAGACGTTAATGGGTTCTGCGCAGGAGAGGGCGCGTCCTGAGGTGCCGGAGTCGACGGGACGGGGGGGACGGCCCAGGAACTCGGCGGGCTGAGCGCCGGCATCGAGACCTGCGGCTCGGCGGGCGCGGTCTCCTGAGGAAGGAGCACCGGTGCGGCCCACATCTGGTGCACACCTGACGCGGCGGACGACTGGTCACCTGACGGGGGGCGCGTCCCGTCGCCGGTACCACCGTATGGCCCGTTCTCAGGGGTGCCGATGGGGCTGTTGCGGGTGGCGCCCTGGGACCCATCCTGTGGCGAGCCGTATGGCCGGCCGGTGGTCGTGTCGTAGGGCGCGGGGGACTGCCATGCCTCCGGGCCGATCCGAGGGGTGCTGCCCGGCGAAGCACCGCTCGCCATGCCGCCGGGCGGACCCGCCATGCCGCCGGGAGGATTCGCCAAGCCACCGGTAGGACTCGCCATGCCGCCAGGAGGACTCATCGCATCACCGGGCGGACTCGCCGCGCCACCGGGGGGCGTGCCGGCCGGGCCGCCATGGGAGGCGGCGAGGCCTTGATGCGGGCTCGCGGGAAAGCCGGTCTGGGACGGTGCGGGTTGAGCGGCGGGAGTGGGGCTGCCGGAGGAGCCGACGGAGCGGTAGTTGTGCTGGGGAGGCTGGTCGGGATCGAACCACTCGTAGTCCAGGGGGAACCGGTCGGCCGGCCGGGCGTCGCCGGGGCGGTGGGACACGGTGTCGCTGGGGTGGGCGGTCGGGGTGTCGCCGGGGCGGCGGGACACGGTGTCGCCGGAGTGGCGGGACGTGGTGTCGCTGGGGTGGGCGGTCGGGGTGTCGCCGGGGCGGTGGGACACGGTGTCGCCTGGGTGAGCGGTCGGGGTGTCGCCGGGGTGGCCGGACACGGTGTCGCCGGGGTGGGCGGGCGGAGTGTCACCGGGGGTGGGAGTGGGTGTCCCCTGGGAGGAGGACGGGCCCCGCGCCTCTCTGAGGGCGGGGGATCTCACGTCCTGGGTCGAGTCGGGGTCCGTCACGCTCTGGTCGGTCCCTGGCACGTGCGGGCGTACCTGCCCGAAGCTCGGGGGTGGCATCGAAGGAGCCCCCGAGCTCTCGGTCCCGCGTTCGTGCTCGGATCCGGAATCCTGGCCACGCATACGCGGAAGCGTATCCACAGTCAGAGATCGGCATACCGCTATGGGCGTTTCCTGGTCTAGCTCGACAGGTGATTTGTCCGCTTAAGTTCCTATAAAGGGTGGTTTGACGGTCAGTTGCTCCGGGCCCCGGTGAGCGCTCGGGTGTCCAGCGCGGAGAAGACGGTCGTCTCGGTGATGTCCATCGCCGCCCGGTTGAGCCGCTTCAGCTCATCCTTGGACGGCTTGTGCCCGTCCTTGTACTGGAACCACAGCAACACCAGGTAGTGCCCCTGGGGCCACGCGGTGGCGTACGACTCGCCGCCGCTGCCGAGCAGCTTGGTGGCGGAGTCCTTGCCCTGGAGCGGGCTGACGTAGTCCTCCAGCTCGCCGCCGGTGCCGGTCTTGGCGGCCTTCTTCGCCCCGGCGGCGGTGTTCAGGTTGGCCACGCCGACCGTGCCGATGAGCTTGCCGTGCGCGTCGCGGAAGCTGGCCCGCAGGAACTGCGTGCACTTGCCGGCCGTCAAAACCTTCTGCATCTTGGTGCCGTGTACGGCGTCCTTGCACTTTTTGTCCAGCCGCCGCACCGTCATGGAGTAGGAGCGCCCGTGGGTGGTGACCTTCTTGCGCCCGAACACCTCGCCGAGGGTGAGCGGCTGGGGATCGCTCTTGCGCGAGGCCGCGAAGCCGTACTTGCCGCCTCCGACGCGGCCCACCACGGGCGCCTGCGCCGTCGCACCGCTCGGCGAGGGAGCGGCCGTGCCGGTGGGCTGGTCGCTGCCGCTCATGATGGCGATGCCCACGACGATCACGGCGACCAGCGCCAGGACGCCTCCGATCATGAAGAGCGGAGCGCGCGACGTGCGGGGCACCAGGTCCGGCTCGCTCCTCCTGGCCTCCTTGGGCGGCGGCGGCACCGCCCCCGCCGACCCGGCCTCGGACGGCTCCGCCTGCGCCCGCGTCCTGTCGAAGGACCCGGTCTGTGCACGGCGGCTCTCGAAGGATCCGGTCTGCGCGCGGGGGCTCTCGAAGGCCCCTGTCTGTGCGCGGGTGTTCTCGAACGAGGACGTGGGCTGGGACGGGGTGGCGGAGAAGGGGCCCGTCTGGGACGTGGCTCGGGTGAACGGGTCGTTCTGCGCCGGCGCGGGCGGCTCGAACGGCCGCCGGCCGAGGTCTTCGAAGGGACGCGGTCGCGCCTGCCGTCCGGAGAGCGGCCCGCTCTCGCGCGGCTCGAACGAACCGCCGCGGGGCTCGAAGGAGCCTGCACGCGTCTCGGGGGAACCGCCGCGGGGATCGAACGTACCGCCGCGGGGCTCGCCGGACGACCTGCCTCCCTGAGTGTCGCCGTACGCCGCGCCGCTCTGCGTCCCGCCGAAGGAGCCGCCGGGGCCTTCCGCGCCGTACGCCCGCGTCCGGCCGTAGGCGCCGTCCCCGCCCGTGTCGCCACGGGTCTCGCCGTACGCCGGCCGGCCGGACGCCGCCCCCGCGCCCGTGTTCCCGAACGCCGACCCCTCGCCGGTGCTTCCGAACGCCGAGCCCGCTTCCGTGTTGCCGAACGCCGAGCCCGGTGCCGTGTGCCCGTACGTGGCGCCGTCGCCCGCCCGTGGGGTCTCGAAGGGGCGGACGTGGCCCGGCTGCTCGGGGAAGGCGGAGGTGCGGGGCGTGCCGTACGTGCGGCCGACGCCGAAAGTGGGATCGCCGGAGGCGCCGGAGGGGTCGCCATATGGGTGTGGACGACGCTCGTCGGCGCGGGCCCAGGAGGGCGGGTCAGGGTCGGGTTCCGGCGTGGCCGTCCATGACGCCGGCCCGCCCGCCTCCTCCTGCGGCTCGGTCTCCGGCCGGAGGTCGCCGGGCTGCCGAGGTGTCTCGTACGGCTGGTAAGGCTGGCGGCGTGGCTGTCGATCCCCGGGGTAACCCATGCGCCGAGACTAGCCGGGCACGACGACACGACAAGTCAGGAATAGCCGAAGTCCTGTGTCCACCATGTGTCTCCCGAACCGTGTGCGACGCCCACCCCGACGGTGGTGATCCGGCAGTTCAGGATGTTGCGGCGGTGCCCGGTGTTGGCCATCCAGCCCTGCACGGCCTCCTCGGCCGATTCGTAGCCGCGGGCGATGTTCTCGGCAGCGCTGTTGCTGTATCCCGCGCGGGCCATGCGGTCCCACGGGCTGAGCCCGCCGGGCGAGGTGTGGCCGAAGTAGTTCTTCGCGGCCATGTCCAGGCTGTGGGCGCGCGCGGACCGGGTGAGCCGCGGGTCGACGCGCAACGGAGCGCATCCCCGCGCGGTGCGCTCCTGGTTGGTGAGGCGGACGGCCGCGGCCTCGAGCCGGGCGACCGGAGGTGCTCCGTCGGGGGGCGCCTGCGCCGTGTCGTCTCTGCCGCTCGCGGTGCCGACGCTCGTGCCGGGCGGCATCTCCGACCCCGAGCCGTCGATGGTGTGGCGCCGCCTGGTGGCCGTGGGAGTGGGCTGCGAGCGCGCGCCGGCGGTGGGTGAGACGAGCGGGCGCGTGACGTGGCCGAGGGGCGCGCGGTCGACCGAGGACGTCGCGGTGGGCCGGGGCGCCGCGAGGAGCCGGGTGCGGGTCGGCGCGGGAGGGCCGGTCTGGAGGTAGATCTCGTCGGGCCGTTCGGCGCCGTTCAGCCGCACCACCACGAAACAGGCGACCAGGGCCAGTGTCAGGCATGCCAGCAGACCCACGTGGGTCCGCCGACGGGGGAACCGCTGGGTGTGCCGAAGGTGAGGGCGCTGACACATACCGCTGCCAATATAGAGAGGTCAGCTCATGTTAAAGAAGAGACGCGAGGGACTGGTTTTCGTTGAGGCATTGGTCCGATCACGGAGTAGACTCGCCGGGCGGACCCGTTGTGACGGTCCAGGTTCCGGCGTCGCCGTTTTGACCCGAGCCCGTCACCGGCGGTAGTCTGCACATTTGTTGTGTGCGAACTGGTCCCTCGTGACCGGTGCGCGGCGCGGTCCGGCGTCATCTCCCTGCTCGTGGAGACGGAAGGTCTGGGCTGTCGTGCGCCCGCCCACGACCTCCGCCAGACACGCCAACCCGACAGAAGGCTTACCACCGTGCGCACGTTCACCCCTAAGGCCACCGACGTACAGCGTCAGTGGTACGTCATCGACGCCACCGACGTCGTGCTGGGTCGGCTGGCCACCCAGGTCGCGACGCTGCTCCGCGGTAAGCACAAGCCGATCTTCGCGCCGCACGTCGACACCGGTGACTTCGTCATCGTCATCAACGCCGACAAGGTGGCCCTGACCGGCAAGAAGCTGGAGCAGAAGAAGGCGTACCGTCACTCGGGCTACCCGGGCGGTCTGCGCTCGGTCTCCTACAGCGAGCTGCTCGAGAAGCGTCCCGACCGGGCCGTGGAGAAGGCCGTGAAGGGCATGCTCCCCAAGAACTCTCTCGGCCGGAAGATGGCCAAGAAGCTCAAGGTCTACGCCGGTTCCGAGCACCCGCACCTGGCGCAGCGGCCGGTGCAGTTCGAGATCACCCAGGTCGCCCAGTAGTCGCACACCGTTGGCCGACGGCTGACGCCGAGATCGAAAGTTAGAGGAGAACCGTGGCCGAGCCCACCGGTGTCGAGACGCCCCTCGAGGGCGAGCTGGACATTGCGGACAACTCCGAGGAGTTCCCGTCCGAGTACACCAGCGAGTCCGCTCCCAGCAGCGAGGTCGCCGCACGTAAGCCCATCACCACGGGCAACTCTTACGGCACCGGCCGCCGCAAGGAGGCGATCGCCCGGGTTCGCATCATGCCGGGCACCGGCAAGTGGACCATCGAGGGTCGCTCGCTGGAGAACTACTTCCCGAACAAGGTCCACCAGCAGATCGTCAACGAGCCCTTCGTGACGCTCGGCGCCGAGGACCAGTTCGACGTCTTCGTCCGCATCGACGGCGGCGGCGTGACCGGTCAGGCCGGCGCCGTCCGCATGGGCCTCGCCCGCGCGCTCACCGCGCTGGACACCGAGGTCAACCGTCCGCCGCTGAAGAAGGCCGGCTTCCTCACCCGCGACGCCCGTGAGACGGAGCGGAAGAAGGCCGGTCTGAAGAAGGCCCGTAAGGCTCCTCAGTACAGCAAGCGTTGACGGGTCGGCTGTTCGGCACCGACGGGGTTCGTGGGGTCGCGGGTCGCGACCTCACGGCCGAGCTCGCCATGGACCTCTCGGTCGCGGCGGCTCACGTCCTCGGCGATGCCGGCGCGTTCGAGTCGAGCGTCGGGCGGCGTGGCCGCCCGGTCGCCGTCGTGGGCCGGGACCCGCGCGCCTCGGGGGAGTTCCTCGAGGCCGCCGTGGTCGCCGGCCTCGCGTCGTCCGGTGTGGACGTGCTGCGCCTCGGCGTGCTGCCCACCCCGGCCGTCGCCTATCTGACCTCCGCCCTCGGGGCCGACCTCGGGGTCATGATCTCCGCTTCGCACAACCCGGCGCCCGACAACGGCATCAAGTTCTTCGCCCGTGGCGGGTACAAGCTGCCCGACGCGGTCGAGAACGACATCGAGCAGCGGCTCGGCGAGAAGTGGAGCCGTCCGGTGGGCGCGGCCGTCGGGCGGGTGCGCGAGGCGTACGGCGAGGCCGACCGGTACGTCTCCCACCTGCTGGAGACGCTGCCGGGACGCCTGGACGGCCTGCGGGTGATCATCGACTGCGCGCACGGCGCCGCGCACATGGTGGCGCCTGAGGCGCTGCTGCGCGCGGGGGCCGTCGTCGAGACGATCGGTGCCTCGCCCGACGGCCTGAACATCAACGAGGGCGTCGGCTCCACCCACCTCGATGCCTTGCGCGAGGCGGTCGTGGAGCGCGGGGCCGACGCGGGCATCGCCTACGACGGCGACGCCGACCGCTGCCTGGCCGTGACGGCGTCCGGCGAGGTCGTGGACGGCGACCAGATCATGGTGGTGCTGGCCATGGCCATGCACTCCGCCGGCACGCTCACCAAGGACACCGTCGTCGCCACCATCATGTCCAACCTCGGCTTCAAGCACGCCTTGACCAAGGCCGGGCTGACCATGGTGGAGACCGCCGTCGGTGACCGTTACGTCCTTGCGGCCATGAAGGCGGGCGGCTACAACCTGGGCGGCGAGCAGTCGGGTCATGTGGTCATGCTCGACCACGCCACCACCGGCGACGGCCTGCTCACCTCGCTGCACCTGCTGGCCGAGGTCAACCGGTCCGGCCGCTCGTTGTCGGAGCTGGCCTCGGTCATGACGCGGCTGCCGCAGGTGCTGGTGAACGTCCGGGACGTCTCCAAGGCCAAGGCGGCCGCCTCGCAGGAGCTGGCGGCGGCCGTGGCCGCCGCCGAGGAGTCGCTCGGCGACGGCGGCCGGGTGCTCATCCGGCCGAGCGGCACCGAGCCGATGGTCCGGGTGATGGTGGAGGCGGAGTCCCAGGACGAGGCCGAGTCCATCGCCCGCAAGCTCGCCGACGTCGTCCGCGCCACCTGCGCCTGACCGGCCGCGACGCCCGCACGGGCGCCGGCGGCCCCGGTACGGCCGCGGCGCGGAGCGGACGGTCGTGGCCTTGACGCCGATGTCCCCCGTACGACCTCGTCGTGCGGGGGACGTTCGCGTCCAGGGGCGGACACGGGCGCGAGACGCAGGCCGGTGCCCGTGGCGCGGGCGCGGATTCGGAGCGCGGGTCAGGCGTGGGCGCGCAGTGCCGCGATGACCCATTCGAAGGACGGCACGCCCGAGGGGTACGGCGGGCGGCCGTTGAGCACGGACATCAGCTCCCAGTAGCGCTCCACCCGGCGATCGGTGAAGGTCTCCAGCCGGTCGGCCAGCGCGGCCCGTTCGGCGGCGGGCGTCTCCGGCGCGACGATGCGGTCCAGCACCTGCCGGCCCTCCGGCGACTCCGGGGCGACGCCCGCCGCGACGGCCGCCCCGGCGTGCTCGATCACCGTCTGCGCGTCGTAGGGCTCCGCCTGCCCGCCGCTCTCGACGCCCGCGAGCACCATCTGGCGCACGCGCCGCTGGAACGCCTCGTCCGACAGCAGCCCGACCAGCTCGGACCACGCTTCGCCCAGTTCCTCGGCGGGGGCGTCCGGCAGCTCGTCGGGCAACCGGCGCATGGCCTGCCCGATGCCCGCTCCGGGAGCGTCGGGGGCGATGCCGGCGAAGGCCTGGTCGACGAAGCCGTCGACGATCCGCTGCCGTTCCGGTGCGGAGAGCTTGGCCAAATCGTGCATGATTTCTCGTCTCCTCAGTCATGTCCGCGAAGCATCGGTCAGGGCGATGCTTCGAGGGTCAAGACTTCACCTTCCAGTCGGTGGAGACTCAACCGCTTTTCCGCATCTAGGGTGATCTAAGGTGGCTGCTCGTGGTCGGTAGGCGCAGGCACCAGGTGATGGCCGTCATCTCCCTTGCCGGAGGTGTGGCCCTGACATGGACGCTGGCGGCCACCGGCACCGACGGCGACTTCTTCCGTTCGCTGCTGTATCCGTGGACGTGCGCCGGGGTGCTGCTGGTCGCGGTCATCCTGGGCGCCGTCGTCCGCGTGGGGAGCGCCCTCGCCGTCCTGGTGCCCTTCTCGCTGCCCCAGCCGCTGCTGGCCGTGTGGAACGGCATGACGCCCCGGCCCGACGGTGAGGGAGGCCTGTGGGTGCTCGGCTTCACCGTCTCGACGCTGCTGCTGGTCTTCTCGGTCGGTTGTGTCGCCATCGGAGTGTGCATCCGCCTGATGTTCCGCCGCTGAGTTCGCTTGGCCTCGCTTCGCTCGGCGGGCTCGGGGCGCCTTTGAGGCGGCGCTCTTCGTCGTCATCCGGGCTCGTTCCTCACCCTCCTTCCTCCTCAGAGCACCGCCGCGCCCCGAGCGGGTTCTTGGGCCGATCCGTTGGAATCGCTTGGCTGTGTTCGCTTGGCCTCGCTTCGCTCGGCGGAGATCTCGGATCGGCGAAACGCCCCGTCCGCCGGGGGCGATTCCGGTTCAGTGGTGTCCGTGGGCCGGCGAGGAGGAGGGCATCGGTGCGGGGTCTGAAGGTCCTGGCGCGGGTGGTCGCCGGCGCGGCCGGCGTCGTCGCGGCGGGGGTGGCCACCAACCAGGTGCTCGACAACGGCGCGCTGAGCTGGAACTGGGCGTACGCCGCGTTCGCCCTCGCCCTGATCGCCGAACTGTCCCGGGAGTTGCTGGTCTCCCCGCCGTCGCCCGTCCCGGGTGCCCGGCCGCCGCGCGGAAGCCTCGGCGTCTACCTGCGCCAGGTGCGCGCCAGCGTGAGCTACATGGAGACCCTCGGGGTGGCCACGCAGAGCGAGTTCATGCTGCGCACGCGGCAGGTGTACGTCGATGTCAGCCTGATGCCCAAGCCGACGCACGACACCGCCCGCGAGCCGTACGTCGGCGCCGTCCCCGCCCGGCCACACGCGGTGCCTGGCGAGCGGCGGACGCTGGAGTCGTTCCTCGCGGCGGGGCACGACGGCGGCCGGGTGCTCGCGGTCATCGGCGGCCCCGGTTCGGGCAAGACGACCCTCGTCCGCACCACCACGCTCAACCTGAGCACGCGTACGTGGCGGTTCTGGAGGCGCGGCCCGCTGCCCGTCCTGCTCTATCTCCGCGACCACGCGGGAGCGCTGCCGGCGGCGCAGCCCCCAGGGCTCGCCGACGTGGCGACGTCGGCCGGCTGGCTGGCCGGGAGGATCCCCGCCGCGTGGCTGGAGCGGCGGCTCGACCGGGGCGGCTGCGTCGTGCTGCTGGACGGCCTGGACGAGGTCGCCGACGAGGAAGACCGCGTCCGCGTGGTGGCGTGGATCCGGCGGCAGATCGAGCGGCATCCCCGCAACCGGTACGTCGTCACCTCCCGGCCGCACGGCTACCTGTCCAACCCGCTGCCGAGCGCCGAGGTGCTCCAGGTGCGGCGCTTCACCCACGAGCAGATCACCCGCTACCTGCACGGCTGGTACCACGCCATCGAGAGCCGCGCCGCCGGCGCCACGGGCCCGGCCGTCAAGGAGATCGCCGCCGGCAAGGCCGACGAACTGCTCGCCCGCCTCCGCGCGGCTCCCGGCCTGTACGATCTGGCGGCTAACCCGCTGCTGCTCACCATGATCGCGAACGTGCACCGCTACCGCGGTCAGCTCCCGGCCGGCCGCGCCGCGCTGTACGCCGAGATGTGCGACGTCCTGCTGCACCGCCGCCAGGAGGCCCGCAACCTGACCGACGCCACCGGCCTGCGCGGCCCGCAGAAGGAGCGCGTCGTCCGGCACCTGGCGCTGGCCATGATGCGGGGCAGGGTCCGCGACATGGCCGCCATGGACGCCGGCAGGGCGATCAGGGGGGCGCTGCGCCAGGTGTCGGGGACCGTGACCCCCGAGGTGTTCCTGGAGGAGGCCCGCAAGAGCGGCCTGCTCGTGGAGCGCGAGCACGGCAGGTACGCCTTCGCCCACCTCACCCTGCAGGAGTACCTGGCCGCCGCCCAGATCGGCCAGCACGACCCGGGCCCGCTCGCCGGCCACGTGGACGACCCGTGGTGGCGGGAGACCATCCTGCTGTGGTCGGCCAACGCCGACGCCACCCCGGTCATCGAGGCGTGCCTGGCCTCGGGCACCGTCCGGGCCCTGGCGCTGGCCTTCGACTGCGCCGAGCAGGCCCTCCAGGTGGACCCCGGCGTCCGGGAGCGGCTGGAGGCCCTGCTGCACGCGGGCGACGCCGAGCAGGACCAGGACCGCCGGCGCCTGCTCGCCGGGGTGAAGGCCGCGCGGAGCCTGCGCGAGGTCATCTGGCTCGACGAGAACACCGCCGTCTGCGCCCGCCCGGTCTCCCGCGACCTGTACGACATGTTCCTCCGCGACACGGGCGTTCGCGGCGACACCTGGTACGGCGCACGTGGCCAGGCGCCGTCCGGTGACGCCTCACCCTCGGGCGGCGGGGACGCGCCGCCCCGGAACGGTCGGGACATGCCGTCCGCCGGCCGCCAGGACGCGCCGCCCGGGGCGGCCGGAGACGGGCCGGCGATGGGAGTCCTCGCCGGTCACACTCACCTGTTCGTCGGCTGGTTGAACGATCTGCTCGACGGCGACGTCACCTACCGGTTGCCGACCTTGGAAGAGATGGGCGACCCCGCCCTGAGCCTGGTGGCCGGTGTGTCGGGGCACACCGTCTGGGCGCGCGGCCCGGGCGACGCCGGGGCCGCCGGTGATCCCGAGCCATCGGAGGTCACCGTCACCGCCGACGGCGTCGTCCTGCACCAGCCGGTCGGCGTCGCCTCCCCGTACGCGCCCGACGTCTCGCGGCTCGTCGGCTACCTGGCGCGCGACGTCGCCCTCTGTGGCGACCACCTCGCCCTGGCGCTGGGTGCGGAGCCTCCCGCCGAGGTGTGGTCGCACACGCGCGTTTTCGCCGCCGCGCTGAGATACGTCGAGACGCCGTCGCCGGGACCTGTCCGGGACGACTTCGCCCGCGTCCTGGTCCTGGCGTTGCGCCTAGAGCTCGAACGCCTCGGAAACCTCGTCTTGGACCGCGCGCCGCACGTCCGCCGCGCCGTTGTGCTCTCCCGTGTCATGCGACTGGGACAGGCTCTCGGCCTGGATCTGGCGTCCCATGTCGGCCTCACCAGGTTCCTCACGTTGGACGAACTGATCGGCTCCAACCTGCCAGGCAGGGCATCCCTGGACTCCAGGGAACTCTCCCCGTTGTTCTCGTCGGCCACCCTGCTCGCGCCGTTCATGGAGCAGATCGACGAGGTTCTGGGCGCCTTGGGGCAAGTCGATGACTTGCTGGATTACCTGAGCCTGGAGCAGTGGGGGGTCATCGTGTCGCACCTGGAGGAGGCGCTCCAGCATGCCGCCGATCTAGCTCATGCGCGCCGGCTCGGCCTCATGGGCGGTGATCCGGCGGGGGAGTTCGACCGCGCCGGCGCTCTGGGCCGGCTGTCCGGCCTCGCCGGCGACCCGGCTCACCCCCCGGACGCGCTCCTCGACTACTACGACGGCTCGGACACCTCTGGCGGGGCACACGACCTCAGGCGCGCGCTCGGCCTGGCCCTGGTGATGCATGACGAGCGATTCGAGGGCACGATGGTCGCGCTGCGCGCCCTGCGGACCTTGTGGCGGCCGGCGCGGATCACGGCCGGGGGCGGCCGGGGGCGGACGCCCCAGGGAGGACCCCCGCTCACGACCTTCAACCGCACCGCCTTCGATCGTGCGCTCACCGAGTTCAGCGCAGGGTTGTCCTTCACACTGCGACACCGCGGAAACCCCGTCGCGACCCTGCGAGCAGGCATTGCCGTCCTGTCGGTGAACACCTCTCCGGCCTCGCCCGGCCATGCCGAGAGCCTCTACGGGCGCGCCCTGCGTCTGGCCGAGGAGGCCGAACAACTGATCGCCCCGGTGCTGTGCGGTGGCGCCCTCTACAACGTGATCGACTTCGCTCACGCGCGCATGCGTCTGCTCGCAGCCGTGACGCTGCTGATGCGCTCTGACGAGGCAGCCGAACGGCTCACCGAGGCCATGGCCGGGCTCGCGGGCCTTCAGGAACGTTTCGAGGGCCGCCTGCCGGCGAACGAACTCATCGTGCTGGTGCGGAGCTGAAACCGGCGGGTCACTCGTCGCCGGTGAGGGAGAGGGAGCGCAGGCGGTTTCCGGCCCACAGGACGGCGCCGATGGTGACGATCAGGACGGCGGGGACGGCGAAGCCCATGGTGACGGTGGGCTTGAAGAAGTCGGTGGAGGTGAGCTGCCCGGCGAAGGTCTGCGCCCACTGCTGGATGGAGAAGTTGCGCGCCCCCGGCACCAGGCCGCCGACCAGGCTCTCCCAGACCACGGCGTAGATGATGCCGACCGTCACCGCGTGCCGGGTGATCACGCCGAGCAGCAGGAACACCGCCGAGTAGGCGATGCCGCCGATCAGCGCGCCCAGCGCGAACCCGGCGGCGATGCCGGCCTCGTCGCGCAGCAGGAGGTACCCGGCCACGAACGTCGGGACGGCGGCGAACAGCGCGAGCAGCGAGGCGGCGACCGCGAACTTCGTCACGGCGATCACCGGGCGCGAGATCGGCTTGGACAGCAGGTGGATGATCGTCCCGTCGTCGATCTCGGGCGAGATGGTGCCCGTGCCGGCGATCAGGCCGAGCAGCGGCAGCATCGTGCCGATGGCGTAGACCTGCATGAGGGTGACCGTGGCCCGCTCGTCGGTGCTGCCCACCAGGCGCAGCACCACGGCCAGGCCGATAAGGACGAGCGGCAGCAGGATCAGCAGCAGCACCCGGCGGCGCCCGAGCACGGCGCGGTAGGTGATGCCGGCGACGACGGAGTTCATCGGACGCTCCGGAGGGTCAGGTGTGCGGGGGTCGGGCGGCCGGGTCGGCGCGGGCCGGTCACCGAGCGGCCCAGGAGGTGGGGACCGGTGACCGGGTGCTCTGCGGAGTGGGGACCGGTCATCGGGTGCTCCGGGAGATCAGGTAGGAGAAGACGCTCTCCAGGTCCTCGTCGGCGGGTGAGAGCTGCCAGACGCTGACGCCGGCGTCGCGCGCGACGCGGGGGAGCAGCCAGGTGAACCTGCGGAAGTCCACGGCCTGCACCTCGAGGCCGGCCTCGCTCAGCGAGACCGCGCCGGAGGAGGCGTCGGCGATCAGCGCGGCGGCCAGTTTCCGGTCGTCGCTGGAGCGCACGCGGAACAGGTGGGGCCGGTCGGTCATGCGCCGCCGGATCTCGCGGAAGTCGCCCGAGGCGGCGTGCCGGCCGGCGACCAGCACCTCGATCTGCTGGGCGACCCGCTCGACCTCCTCCAGGATGTGCGAGCTGAACAAGATCGTGCGCCCGGCGGATCCGAGCTCTCTGACCAGGTCCATCAGGTGCAGGCGCTGGCGCGGGTCCATGCCGTTGAACGGCTCGTCCAGCAGCAGGACCTGCGGGTCGTGGACCAGGGCGGCGGCGACCTTGACCCGCTGGCGCATGCCCTTGGAGTAGGTCTCGACGCGGCGGTCCTTGGCGTCCTCCATCTCGACCATGGCCAGCGCCTTGGCCGCGGCGTCCTCGGGGGACGGCAGGCGGTGCAGGCGGGCGCTGGACAGCACGAACTGCCAGCCGGTGAGGAAGCCGTAGACGGCCTCGCGCTCGGGGACCAGGCCGATCGAACGGTAGATCTGGTGGTTGCGCCAGATCGGCCGCCCGTCGAGGGTCGCGGTGCCGGTGGACGGGGCGAGGAACCCGGCCATCATGTGCAGCAACGTGGACTTGCCGGCGCCGTTCGGGCCGAGCAGCCCGGTCACGCCGGGCCCGACGGTCATGGTGACGTCGTTGACGGCCACGACGTTGCCGTACCAGCGGGAGACCTGTGCCAGTTCGATGTTCACGATGAGGCCGCCTTGCGGTAGCGGAGGACGAGCGCGGTCACCGACACGGCGATGATCGCGAGCACGACCGCGGCGGCGAACGGGCCGCCCGCCCCGGCCGGGTAGCCGTCGCCGTTGTTGGGCGCGGTGCCGAACAGCCACACCTGCACGGCGTCCACCAGGAAGAACGGATTGATCAGCCAGGCCCACTGGGCGGCGCTGTCGCGGCTGACCGACATCAGCACGCCGACCAGCACCCCGGAGATGGCCGAGGAGAGCAGGTAGACCGCGATGACCGAGGCCACGCCGAGCCCGCGCCGCGGGGTGAACGACGCGAGCGCCACGCCGACCGAGGCCAGCAGCACCGCGTAGACGACCGAGGTGCCCAGCGCGGCGAAGTAGTCGTGGGTGTGGGGGGGACCGGGCAGGTCGATGAGCAGCTCGCCGATGTAGAGGGTGGTCAGCGGCACCGCGACCAGCAGGAACAGCGCCGCGGCCATGGCCGTGAGCTTGGCCGCCACGTAGTCGCCGGTCTTGACCGGCCTCGACAGGTACAGCGGCAGCACGCGGAAGCGCAGGTCGGGGGCCACCAGGTAGGGCGCCTGGGCGGCGAGGAAGACCGCCAGCACCGCCTGCATCGTCACGGCGTAGGACGGGTACGTCAGTCCTTCGCGCTTGATCAGCGCCATGATCGCGATCGAGACGGCGGCCGGCAGCATCATGACCGCGCCCAGCCCGAACGGCATGATCTTGGCGCGGGCGGTGCGGCCGAGGCCGAAGACGCCGCGCAGGCTGTGCACCGCGAGGGCGGCGAAGGCGTGGCCCCGCCCGTGCCTCGGGCCCTCGTAGTGCCGGTAGCCGATGTCGTGGATCACGCCGGTGGGGGCGCCGACCGGCGCGGGGATGGTCTCAGACATGGGAGGCCTCCTCCCTGAAGACGTCCTCGATGCGGTGGCGGCCCTGCTCAAGGCGGACCAGGCTGAGATCCAGGTCGCACACGGCGTCCCGGACGACGTCGAAGGTGTCGGGGGAGCCGGCCTCGACGCTCAGCATGCGGCCGAGCGGAGTGACCTGCCGCCCGATCTCGCCGAGCCGCGCGGCCAGGCGGTCGGCGCCCTCCTCGACCTCGACGAGGATCGAGTGGGTGGCCTGGGTGAACTCCCCGATGGCCGAGGAGCGCAGCAGGCGCCCCCCGTCGATGACGATGACGTGGTCGCACACCCGTTCGAGCTCGCCGAGCAGGTGGGAGGTGACCACGACGCTGATGCCGAACTCGGTGCCGATGCGCCGGATCAGCGCCAGCATGTCGTCGCGGCCCTGCGGGTCCAGGCCGTTGGTCGGCTCGTCCAGGAAGACCAGCTTGGGGTCGTGCACGAGGGCCTGGGCCAGCTTGACCCGTTGCCGCATGCCGGTGGAGTAGCCGCCGATGGGCCGGTAGCGCTCCTCGTACAGGCCGACGTGGCGCAGGGTGTCGGCGGCGCGTTCACGCGCGGCGGTGCGCGGCAGGCCGGACATCTGCGCCATGTGCACCGTGAACTCGGTGGCGGACACGTCGGGCGGCAGGCAGTCGTGCTCGGGCATGTAGCCCACGACGTGCCGGATGTCGAGGGACTGGGTGCCGGGATCGAAGCCGAGGACGGTGGCGCGGCCCTCCGTCGGGGGAAGCAGGCCGAGCAGGATCTTGATGAGCGTGGACTTCCCCGCTCCGTTGGCGCCGACCAGGCCGGTGACACCCGACCCCGCGGTGACGGTGAGGCGGTCGAGCGCCGTCACCCGGGGAAAGCGTTTGGTGAGTCCCTCGGTCGCGAGGATGGTCATGACCTGGACACTATCCAAGCCCGCGCGGCCGGGCCTCCCTCACACGGAGGAACCCCGCCTCATCCGGGGGACGGGCTCGGCGACGGTTCCCCCTAAGGGCTTCTTCAGGGCTCCGCGGACGCCGAGCGCCGTGAACGCGCCCGGGAGGGGTTCAGGAGCGCCGCGAACCCGCCCGCGCGTGCTGGACGGGGGCGCGCGTGATGCGCACGCCGTACTTCGACCAGAAGAAACGCTGGACCAGCAGGGTGAGCGTGCCCGCGATCACCATGCCCGCGATGTTGACCGCGAGCTGGACGACCGAGCCGCCGACGTCCCCCCAGCGGCCGAGCGCGAGGGCCACGGCGGCGTACCCGGCGGCCGGCACCGTGGTGACCGAGATGAACACGCCCACCAGCGCCGAGGACTTGCCGGCCGTGACCGACAGCACCCCGGCCCCTCCGGCGAGCAGCGCGACGATGAACGACCACTTGTCCGGCTTGACGATGAACTCCACCTCGGCGTGCCCGTCCAGGCTGTGCGGGGTGATCCAGCCGACGGCGGAGTACAGCAGCGCGCACACGCAGGTGACGGCGATGGCCACGGCGAACCCGATGACGAGAGCCCGGGCGGCGCTGCCGATGAGCCGCGCGTCGCGGCGCAGCAGTCCGAACGAGATGCCGGCCACCGCGCCGAACTCGGGCCCGAGGACCATCGCGCCGACGATCAGGATGAGGGACGGGAGGAGCACGCCGATCGCCGCGAGCTGCGTGGCGATGGTGAGGAAGGCGAGGAACGCCCAGGTGACGCGGCAGTCGCCCGCCACCTGGCGGGAGAACTCCTCCCACACGACGGCGTCGTCGGGGGCGCCGGGCGCCTCGGCCTCGGCGGCGTCGGCGACCTGCGACAGCGACAGATCGACCCGTTCGACGGCGATCGAGCCGTCCTCGGGCAGGCGCAGCTCCTTCAGCCGTTCGATGATCTCGTTGGTGGCCTCCCGCGCGGCGTCGAAGAGCAGCACGTCCCCCTTGGGACGGTGGCCGGCGCCGGGCATCACGACGATGTTGGTGACGCCGGTGGCGCCGTCCAGCAGGCTCAGAACGTCGGCGGTGCGGTCGGACGGGGAGATCACCCGTAAGTGCAACACGGGCGAAGCCTATGTGCGGCGGAGCTGGATGCGGCGCACCGAGTGGTCGGCCCCCTTGTGCAGGACCAGGCCCGCGCGCCCGCGCGTGGGGGCGATGTTCTCGATCAGGTTGCGCTCGTTGACGTCGCGCCAGACGTCTTTGGCGAAGCGGGTCGCGTCCTGCTCCGACAGGTCGGCCAGGTAGGCGAAGTAGGACTTGGGGTCGGCGAAGGCCGTGCGGCGCAGCTGGTGGAACCGGTCGACGTACCAGGACCGGATGTCCTCGACCCTGGCGTCCACGTAGATCGAGAAGTCGAAGAAGTCGTTGACGGCGAGCGCGGTCGGCGGGGCGGGCTGCAGCACGTTGAGGCCCTCGACGATCAGGATGTCCGGCCGGCGCACGGCCTGCACGGCGCCCGGGACGATGTCGTACGCCAGGTGGCTGTAGACCGGGGCGTGGACCTCGGGCACCCCCGCCTTGACGTCGGCGACGAAACGCACCAGCGCCCGGCGGTCGTAGCTCTCGGGGAAGCCCTTGCGGTGCGGGATGCCGCGCTCTTCCAGCACCGCGTTCGGGTACAGGAAGGAGTCGGTGGTGATCAGGTCCACCCGGGGGTGCTCGGGCCAGCGGGCGAGCAGGGTGTGCAGCAGCCGCGCCGTGGTGGACTTGCCGACGGCGACGCTGCCCGCGATGCCGAGGATGTACGGCGGCGGTTCGCGGTCGTCGCCGAGGAAGGTGTTGACGGCCGCGCTGCGCTGCCGCGCCCCGGTGAAGTGGAGGTTGAGCAGGCGGGTCAGCGGCAGGTAGATGTCGGTGACCTCGGCCAGGTCGATCGGGTCGTCGACGCCGCGCAGCTCTTCGAGCTCCGCGGCCGTGAGGGTGAGAGGCGTGTTCTCTCGCAGGTCCCGCCAGTGCTCGCGGCTCAGCTCCACGTACGGGTTGGGTGCCTCCATGGCGGCAAACTCTACTGACGGCCCGGCCTTCGATCTCGGCGGGGCCGCGTTGCGGCAGAATGGTGCGGTGATCGTGGGGATCGGCGTGGACATCGTGGACATCGCGCGCCTGGGCGCCGCCCTCGAGCGCACGCCGACCCTGCGCGACCGCGTCTTCACCGACGCCGAGAAGGGGCTTCCCGTCGCGTCGCTGGCCGCCCGCTTCGCCGCCAAGGAGGCCGTCGCCAAGGCGCTGGGCGCGCCGCCCGGCCTCGGCCACCGCGAGGCCGAGATCACCGTCGCCGAGCACGGCCGGCCGGTGCTCGGGGTGTCCGGCCGGGTCGCCGAGGTGGCCGCGCGGCTCGGCGTCCGGCGCTGGCACGTCTCCCTCAGCCACGACGGCGGCCTCGCCATCGCCTACGTGATCGCCGAAGGCTGACCCCGCACCGCTGGACGATCGCGATGACACGACGGCGGTCGGGCGAGGACGGTCGGACGAGGACGGCCGGGCGATGGCGGCCGGGTGCGTGGCCCGGCGGCCGGTGACCGCGCGGCGGGTGCCCTTCGCGATGGTGATCGGTGCGGGCTACATTCGGTGAGATGCTGACCGCGTACACCTCCGACCAGATCAGGGCGGCCGAACGGGCGCTCATGGCACTGCTCCCCGAGGGCACGCTCATGCGCCGTGCCGCCTCCGCCCTGGCCGTGGCCTGCGTGAACGTCCTGCCCCGCGTATACGGCTCCCGCGTCGTGCTGCTGGTCGGCAGCGGCGACAACGGCGGCGACGCGCTGTACGCCGGAGCCCTGCTGGCCCGCCGCGGCGCCCGGGTGCACGCCGTCCTGGCCGGGCGCAGGACGCACGAGGGCGGCCTCGCCGAGCTGCGCCGCGCCGGCGGCAGGACCGTGGAGGCGAAGGACGGCGACCCCGGGGCCGACCGCGAGCTCGCCGGGCTGGTCGAGCGGGCGGACGTCGTCGTGGACGGCCTGGTCGGCATCGGCGGCACCGGCGCGCTGCGCGAGCCGTACGCGGCGCTGGCCCGCATGACGGCGCGGGCGCCCGGCGTCGTCGTCGCCGTGGACGTGCCGAGCGGCGTCGACGCGAGCACCGGCGAGGTCGCGGGCGAGGCGGTCGCCGCGCACCTCACGGTGACCTTCGGCGGGGTCAAGGCCGGCCTGCTGATCGACCCGGGGGCGAGCCGCGTGGGCACCCTGCACCCGGTGGACATCGGCCTCGGGCCGCACCTTCCAGCCCCCGAGGTCGTCGCGCTCACGGGCGCGGACGTCGCCGCCCGGCTGCCCCGGCCGGGTGCCGAGTCCGACAAGTACCGCAGGGGCGTTGTCGGCGTCGTCGCGGGCAGCGACCGGTTCACCGGGGCCGCCGTGCTGACGGTCGGCGGCGCCGTGCGGGCCGGCGCCGGGCTGGTGCGCTTCGCAAGCGCCGCCGAGCCGGTCGCCCAGGTGCGCGCCCGGTGGCCCGAGGCGGTGACGAAGGTCATCACCCCTGAGGAGGGGGTGGGCGACGTCGGCCGGGTGCAGGCGTGGGTGCTCGGGCCGGGCATGGGCACCGGTGACGAGGCGCACGCGCTGGCACGGTCGGTCCTGGCGAGCGACGTCCCGGTGCTGGTCGACGCCGACGGGCTGACCGTCGTCTCCCGCGACCGGACGCTGCTGCGCCGCGACGCGCCGACGCTGATCACGCCGCACACGGGCGAGCTCGGCCGCCTTCTCGGCGTCGCGCCCGCCGACATCGAGGCCCGGCGCCTGCACTACGCGGAGCATGCGGCGCGGGAGCTCGGAGTGACCGTTCTCCTCAAGGGGTCGACTACCCTGGTCGCCGAGGAGGGCAGGCCGGTCCGCGTGAACGTCACGGGCACCCCATGGCTGGCCACCGGCGGTACGGGCGACGTGCTCGCCGGCATCGCGGGAGCCTTCCTCGCCGGGGGGCTGAGCTGCTATGACGCCGCTTCCTGCGCGGCCTACCTGCACGGCCTGGCCGGGCGGCTCGCGGCCGGGGATCCGCGGGACGGCGAGGCGCCGATCGCGGCGCTCGACGTCGCGCTGGAGATCCCCGCCGCCGTCCGCGCGCTCACCGCGCGCGCCTGACCCCCGCCTCCCTCCAGGGCGACCCGCCCGGCGTCCGGCCGCCCGCTGAGGGGCGGCGTCCAAGGCCGTGACCCGACCCATCCCGACAAACCACACCACTGTGGCGAGCGCCACCGGCTCCCGTGCCGCCGACCGGCACGGGCACGGCCCGTCACTGCCAAACTGAGAAGGTGAGCTTCCCCATGGACGGTTCTCTCGTGACGCCGGCTCAGGCCCGGGTGGACCTCTCCGCCATCGCGCACAACCTCGCCGTGGTCCGCCGGCACGCGCCGGCCGCCGAGATCATGGCGGTGGTGAAGGCCGACGCCTACGGCCACGGCCTGGTGCCCTGCGCGCGCGCCGCCCTGGACGCCGGCGCCTCGCGTCTCGGCACGGCCTACATCCAGGAGGCGCTGGACCTGCGCGCCGCGGGCGTGACCGCGCCCATCCTGACGTGGATCATCACCCCGGGCGAGCCCATCGACGACGCCGTGGCCGCCGCGGTGGACCTGTCGGCGGGCGCCGTCTGGGTGCTGGACGACATCGCGGCCTCGGCCCGCCGCGCCGGCCGCACGGCGCGCGTCCACCTCAAGATCGACACCGGCATGACCCGTGGAGGCGCCACCGCCGGCGACTGGCCGGCGCTGCTCGAGCGGGCGCTGGCCGCCCAGGCCGACGGCCTGGTCGAGATCGTCGGCCTGTGGTCCCACCTGGCCTGCGCGGACATCCCCGGTCACCCCGCGATCGAGGGCCAGCTCGCCGCGTTCGACGACGCCCTCGCGGTCGCCGAGAAGGCCGGGGTGGCCGGGCCGCGCGTCCTGCGCCACATCGCCAACTCGGCCGCCGCGCTGAACATCCCGGGGGCCCACTACGACATGGTGCGGCCCGGCCTCGCGATGTACGGGCTGAGCCCCATCCCCGAGATGGGCGACTTCGGGCTGCGCCCGGCGATGACGCTCACCGCCCGGCTGGCGATGGTCAAGCGGGTGCCGGCCGGGTCCGGGGTGTCCTACGGGCACCTCTACGTCACCGAGCGCGAGACCACCATGGCGCTGGTGCCCCTCGGCTACGCCGACGGCGTCAGGCGTGCGGCGACCAATCGCGGGCAGGTGTGGGCCGCGGGCCGGCGGCGCACGATCGCCGGCCGGGTGTGCATGGACCAGTTCATGATCGACCTGGGCGACGACGAGGTGAGCGAGGGCGATGAGGTGATCCTGTTCGGACCGGGGACGGCGGGCGAGCCGACCGCCCAAGACTGGGCCGATTCCCTCGGCACGATCACTCATGAGATCGTGACCAGCATCGGTTCACGCGTGCCGCGCGTTCACCGCTGATAGGAGGTCGTGAATGTCGAGACGGCGCAGGGTCGGAATCGCCGGGGCGGTCGTCGGGACGGCGTCGGCGGGGCTCGCGGCCACGGCCCTGGCCAAACGGTACGTCGTGGGCCGCATCCGCCTGCGGCCCGACCTGGAGGCGAGCGAGCCGTTCGGCGAGCTGCGCGGGCGGCGCACGACCGTCAAGACCTCCGACGGCGTCGAGCTGTACGCCGAGGTCGACGGGCCCGAGGACGCCCCCCTCACCGTCGTGTTCTGCCACGGGTACACGCTGAACCTCGACTCCTGGCACTACCAGCGGCGCGACCTGCGCGACCGCTACCGCCTGGTCTTCTGGGACCAGCGCTGCCACGGGCGCTCGGCGCGCACTCCGGCCGACGACTGCACCATCGACCGCCTCGGGGACGATCTCGCCGAGATCCTCAGGCAGTTGGTGCCCGGTCCGTGTGTGCTGGTCGGCCACTCCATGGGCGGCATGACGGTCATGGCGCTGGCCGACAGCCGGCCCGAGCTGTTCGGCGACAAGGTGCGCGGCGTCGCGCTGATCTCCACCTCGGCCGGCAAGCTGGCCGAGATCACCCTGGGCCTGCCGGCGCTGGTGTCCAAGGTCGTCCACTGGGCGGCGCCGCCGGCGGTGTCGGTGCTCGGCCGCCGCGCCGCGCTCATCGACCGGGGCAGGCAGGCCGGCAACGACGTGTCGTTCCTCGCCCTGCGCTACCTGGCGTTCGGCGACCCGTCCAACGTCAGCCCCACGGTGGTCGACTTCGCCGAGTCGATGATCCGCTCCACGCCCACCGATGTCATCGCCGACTTCTACCCGGCGCTGATGTCGCACGACAAGCTGGCCGCGCTGGACATCGTGGGCAAGGTGCCGGTCGAGGTCGTCGTGGGCGACAAAGACTGGCTGACCCCGCCCGACCACAGCAAGGCCATCAACGCCGGCGTGCCCTCCTCGCGGCTCACCGAGGTCCCGGGCACCTCGCACCTGGTGCTGCTGGAGAAGCCGGCGGTCGTCAACGAGGTGATCGCCGAACTGCTCGAGAGGGTCGCCGCGGCCGGGCGGCCCGCCGAGGCCGCGGACGAGGCGGGAACGACCATGTCCGCCGTCGCCGCCGGCGGCTCGGGGAAGGCCGACGGGGCCGCGCCACAGCAGGACGAGGGTCCCGGCGAGGAGGAAGCCTCGTGAGCGGGGCCCGCGAGTAGGGGGTACGGGGGAAGAGTTCGATGCACGGTTCGACCAGGCACGCGGTGGAGGGACCACGATGAGGCGCGCGGCGACGACCGAGGAGATGTGGGCGCTGGGCGAGGAGGTCGCCCGTCTGCTGCGCCCCGGCGATCTCGTGGTGCTGTCCGGCCCGCTGGGCGCCGGCAAGACCACGCTGGTGCAGGGCATCGCCGAAGGGCTGAAGGTCCGCGGCCCGATCACCTCGCCGACGTTCGTGATCTCCAGGGTCCACCCGTCACTGGCCGGCGGCCCGGCCCTGGTCCACGCGGACGCCTACCGGCTCGGGGGCGCGCTGGAGGTCGACGACCTCGACCTCGACGCCTCCCTGGAGGACTCCGTCACCGTGGTCGAGTGGGGGGAGGGCCTGGTGGAGGGCCTGGCCGACGACCGGCTCGAGATCACCATCGAGCGCGGCGACGCGGGCGACGAGCGGCTGATGCGGCTGCGCGGCGTCGGGCCGCGGTGGAAGGACATGCCCGGCTCCTTCGATTGACCGCCTTTCCGCGATCTAGACCGGTAATCTAGCCAGCCTTGACGCGCGCCCCTGTTGCTATGGATCATCGGAATGAAGATCGTTCCAATGGATTGCCCTTATTTTTCTGGGTATGCAGGTGGGGTAGCGCCTAAGCGTGGTCGTGTCGGGCGGGGTCGTATCGCAGGCGAAGTGGAGTGCGACGGTGCACAGGGTCGGGCAGGTCGCGGTTGCTGGAGCATTCCTACTCACGGGAGGCGTCGCCTGCACGGCGGAGGCGCAGAGCGGCGCCCCGACGCCCACCCCGAGCCCGTCGGTGAGCAGGCAGGACATCCGTGTCCAGCTCATTCCCGACCGGGTGCAGGGCGGGGCGACGCGGTCCATCAGGGTCCGGGCGTACTGCCCGCTGCCGCAGGGCGGCACCGCCTACCGCGCCACCGCGCGGTCCGACGCGTTCACCGGCCTGGTCACCCTGACCCAGCCGCCCCCGGCCAGCCCGGCCGCGACCTCCACCCCGGTGACCGCGGCCGCGCCGCCGCCGGAGGTGCACGGCTTCGCCCTCGTCGACGAGGACTCCAACCCCGGCCGCTACCAGGTCGAGGTCAAGTGCGAGGCCACCAACGACATCGGCAAGGCCACCCTCACCGTGGTCGCCCGGCCCAAGGCCACGGCCACCCCCACCCGCAACCGCGTCGTGCCCACCCGGGCGCCGCGCGCGGGCGGCGGCGGCACGGCGGCCGGCGGACCGGCCGAGGAGCCCTCCGGCATCCCTGGCGGGGTGGTCGCGGCGGCCCTCGCCGCGGCCCTGGCCGGCGGCGTCGCGGTGGCCCGCCGCAGGTCCAAGACCGGCTGAGCTTCGCGCCCCCGCACCACCCATGGCTGACTCCCCCAAGTGGCTGAAGGTCGTGGCGATCGGGTTCGTCACCGGGACGATCATGTTCGCCATGACCGACCGGGACAAGGACGCCGCCGCGCCCCGGCAGGCCGCCACCGTCCCCAAGCGCATCGACATCCCCTCGCTGGACCTCAAGGCGCCCCTGATGAAGCTCGGGCTCTCCGACGACGGAGAGGTCGAGCTGCCGCCGTTCGAGAAGCCCGCGACGGCCGGATGGTTCGACCAGAGCGTCGTGCCCGGCGACGAGGGCGCCTCGGTGATCATCGGGCACGTGGACACCAAGACGGCCCCCGCGGTCTTCTACCGCCTCCGCGACGTCAAGAAGGGCGCCCTGGTCAAGATCCTGCGCAGCGACGGCAAGACGGCCACCTACAAGGTCGACGCCATCGAGCAGATCGCCAAGGACCACTTCCCCGCCCAGCGCGTCTACGTGGACGACGGCCTCCGCCTCATCACCTGCGGCGGCGTCTTCGACCGCAAAACCCACGAATACCTGGACAACATCATCGTCTACGCCTCCCGCACCACCTGATCTCCGAACCCCAGCCGCCCCGCTGGCACCCAATAATCCCCATCCGGCCCCGTAGAGCATTCGGAACGTGCCGGATGGGGACGCGTAATACCGCCTAGATGTGTTTCGGCCGGTCAACTGCCCATGTGCGTGTTGGGTCGTGCCGGAAGAACCGCCGGAAACCAGCCTCGTACGAAGCTTCCGGTCCCCCTACGGTCTCCCCGGATTCCTGCGGCCGTCCAATCGCGTCCAGCTCGCGGGCCGTTCTCCTCGCGGCCTCGCCGGACGTTCACCGCCACTGCGCGCGGGCCAGGGTGAGCCCGTACACCTTCGTCGCGCCGCTCGCCTTGCGTGCACGCTGAGCATACGAACGATGTGTTCGGTGGCCCCCTATTACGCGCCTAGCCGATGTGACCGAGGCAAGCTCTGAAGGCAACCACCGCCCTGCTAATTCGCTCGTGGCAGTCAGGCGCGCGCCCAGTTGCCGCACTCGCGGCTCATGAACCCCTCGCCCTTGAGGACCGTCACGGTCACACCCTGCGGAGCGTTGGTGACGAAGGCGTTGGCGATAATGTCCCCACAACGCCTATGAGATTCGCCTGCAGATGGACGACCAGTGGCGAGACGCATACGAGATCGCCAAGAGCGCGGTTGACGCGCGCGCACTGGCGGGGTTCGAAGGTGTCAGCCCCATCCCAGTGGGACGTGTGCGCGGTGTTGGCGGCGGGCGCCGACATTGAGGTACGACACCGACCGTGAGTGGCTGATGCGACGCCTGACCACGGGCACCTCGCCCCGTGGTCAGGGGCTGCTCGCCGAACGAGAGCCGAGCAGCTCGGCGATGTTCTCGGCCAGCTCGTCATAGATCATGTGAGGGTCGATCTTCGCGGGTTCGTTGATGTTCAGCGCCTGCATGCGGCGCGACCCCGTGAAGCTGGCATCGTTGTCGTGCGGGACCCCCATCTTCCGCTTGAGCAGCGAGGCGTACCGTCCCGGGATGGCAGGCAGGCGCGTGAGCAGGCGCTGTCGGGCGATCGCTTGCCGGTCGGTGTCTTGGCTGGCCACGGTCTGGGCGTAGAGGTCGCCGGCCTCCTGGATCTGGGCGATCAGGAAGTGCGTCCGCTCGCGCTCGCGCTGGTCGCCGAGCTGCAGCTGTAGCCGCTCGTCGGCCGCCTGCCGTTCTTCGTGGAGCCGCCGCTCTGCGTCGGCTCGCTCCGCCGCGCGTTGCCGTTCGGCCTCGGCCTGGTCCTCTGTCCTCTGCCTCTGAGCTTCCTCACGATCCGCGGCGCGCTGCTGCTCGGCGTGCGCGCGGTCTTCCGCACGCTGACGTTCAGCCTCGGCCCGATCCTGCGCCCGCTGGTCCTCGGCGTACTGCCGATCCTTTTCCCGCTGCGCCTCTCCCTCGCTTCGATCCTTCTCGCGCCGGTGGGCGTCGACCCACCATCCGATCAGCGCGATGAGCAACGCGGCGACCACGGCGGCGACGGTGCCCCATCCCTGGAGTTGATCGGTGAGTGACGGGTCGTACGGCTGTGCGTCGATGAGAGCCGGCCCGGTCACCGAGATGACCGGCTCCGTCGGGATGAGGCTCAGTGATGAGCTGGGGGTGGGAGTCGGCGCGTTCATGCCGGAATTCTGTCGCTACCGGAGACCCGCGAGGTTAACCTTCGGAATGCCCGCGCAGGCGGCCCACGTGTTCGAGAGGTGCCGCCAGGGACCGGCCTCCCCTTCGGTCCCTGGCGTACGCCCTACCCGGTCGACTGCTACGGCAGTCGGTGCAGTGCGGTCACCACCTGGAGGCGCGGTTTATAGCGGCCTGGTTGACGATGAGCGGTGGGCGAGGGCGCACCACGTATTCGTCGGGAATCTCGCACTCGGCCAGAGTGCTCGTCCCGTTTAGCAGCGCGTTTGACGAGCGCTGGATGAGCGGCCGGTCGTCGTCGCCGGAAACGGCGATGCTGTTGGCGATGAGCCCGTTCCGCAGCAGTGCCTCGGCCGCGGTGTCCGCCGCAGCGGCCTGGTGGCCGTTCTCGGTCCTCAGGTAGGGCTCCACCTGGTCCTCACCGGCCTCAGGGGGAGTGGTGGGGCGTCCGGTGGGCTGGACATCGGCGCCGGGCGGCTCCTTTTCCTCAAAGGATCGGGCGGTGTTCGTAAGGGGCGGACGGGCCCTGGACGCCTTACGAACAGCGGCCGGACAAGATCCATGGCTTGGCCCCCCATGCCGTGCTCGGGCGCCGGCTCAAAGGCGCCTGAGCACCGCGCGACCGAAGGGGGCGCCATAGGCACAGCCAAACACCACTAGGCTTGATTCGTGCTGGTCTTGGCCTTCGATACCGCGACTCCGGCCGTCACGGCGGCGCTTCACGACGGCGAGCGGGTGCTCGCCGAGTCGACGACGATCGACGCGCGCCGTCACGGTGAGCTGCTCGTTCCGTCCGTGCGCGAGGTTCTGCGCGAGGCGGGGGCCTCGCTGCGCGATGTGACGGCGATCGTGGCGGGGGCGGGTCCTGGGCCGTACACGGGGCTGCGCGTGGGGCTGGTGACGGCGCAGGCGTTCGCCTTGACGGCCGGTGTCCCGGCGTACGGGGTGTGCACGCTGGATGTGCTGGCGTACGCGAGCGGCCTGGACGAGCCGTTCGTGGTGGCGACCGACGCGCGCCGCAAGGAGGTCTTCTGGGCGCGATACGCGGACATGCGCACGCGCGTGGAGGGCCCGTCGGTGGACCGTCCGCAGGATGTGCCGGGCGGGTTGCCGGTGCTCGGGGCGGGCGCGCGCATGTACGCCGAGATCGTGGGCGAGGACCGGCTGGTGCCGGGCGCCGCCGACTATCCGGCCGCGGGCGCGCTGGCCGGGCTGGCCGCCGAGCGCCTGGCCGCGGGCGCCCCTGGGGACGACGGGGTGCTGACGGCGCCGCATCCGATCTACCTGCGCCGTCCGGACGCCCGGGTGCCCGGTCCGCCGAAGAAGGTCACCGTATGACCGGCGCCACGCTGCGCCAGATGACCGAGAACGACCTGCCGGCGGTTCTGGCGATCGAGCGTTCGACGTTTCCGTTCGACGCCTGGAGCGAGGGCATGCTGCGGGGCGAGCTGGCCGACCAGCCGCGCACCCGGCACTACATCGTGGCCGTGGCCGGCGGAGAGGTGGTCGGGTACGCCGGGCTGGCGGCGGCGGGCGACCAGGCGGACGTGCAGACGATCGCCGTGAACGCGGGCCACCAGCGGGCGGGCATCGGCAGCGCGATGTTGCGGGCGCTGCTGGAGGAGGCCGGGCGCCGGGGCGCGACGGCGGTGTTCCTGGAGGTCCGGGCGGACAATCCGCCCGCGCAGGGGATGTACGAGCGTTTCGGGTTCGAGCGCATCGGGTTGCGGCGCGAGTACTACGACGACGGAACCGACGCGATCATGATGATGAGAAAGCTGGAGGAGGCGGGGAGCGCGAATGGCTGAGGAACCTTTGGTCCTGGGCATCGAGACCTCCTGCGACGAGACGGGCGTCGGCATCGTCCGCGGGAACACGCTGCTGGCCAACGCGGTCGCCTCGAGCGTCGAGGAGCACGCGCGGTTCGGTGGCGTCGTGCCCGAGGTCGCGTCGCGGGCGCACCTGGAGGCCATGACGCCGACCGTCGAGCGCGCCTTGGAGCAGGCGGGCCTGCGCTTCTCCGACATCGACGCCGTGGCCGTCACCGCGGGCCCCGGGCTCGCCGGGGCGCTGCTGGTGGGGGTCGCGGCGGCCAAGGCGTACGCGCTGGGGCTCGGGGTGCCGCTGTACGGGGTGAACCACCTGGCGGCGCACGTGGCGGTGGACCAGTTGGAGCACGGTCCGCTGCCCAAGCCGTCGATCGCGATGCTGGTGTCGGGCGGTCACTCGTCTCTGCTGCTGGTCCCGGACGTCGCCAAGGACGTGATCTCCCTCGGCTCGACGGTGGACGACGCGGCGGGCGAGGCGTTCGACAAGGTGGCCAGGGTGCTCGGCCTGCCCTTCCCGGGCGGCCCGTACATCGACCGCGCGGCGGCCGAGGGGTCGGGGACGGCGGTCGCGTTCCCGCGTGGCAAGTACGACGACGGCACGCTGGACTTCTCGTTCTCGGGGCTCAAGACGGCCGTCGCGCGCTGGGTGGAGGCCAAGGAGCGCGCGGGCGAGCCGGTGCCCGTGGCGGACGTGGCGGCGTCCTTCCAGGAGGCCGTGGTGGACGTGCTGACGCGCAAGGCGTTGCAGGCGTGCCGGCGCTACGAGGTGGACGATCTGCTGATCGGGGGCGGCGTGGCCGCCAACTCGCGGCTGCGCGCGCTGGCGCAGGAGCGGTGCGACGCCGCGGGGGTGCGTCTGCGCGTGCCGCGTCCGGGGTTGTGCACCGACAACGGCGCGATGATCGCCGCTCTCGGGTCGGAGCTGGTGGCGGCCGGGGTGGCCCCCTCGCCGCTGGACATTCCCGCCGACTCCTCCATGCCCGTGACCACCGTCCACGTCTGACGGCTCGCCACCCGATGCCCGTCGGGTGGGGCGGCGCCGGGGTGGTCCGTCGTGAGGCGGCGCCGGGGTGGTCCGTCGTGAGGCGGCGCCGGGGTGGTCCGTCGTGAGGTGCCGCCGGGGTGGTCCGTCGTGAGGTGCCGCCGGAGTGGTCCCGTTGGAGGGGCGGCGCCGGGCGGTCGGGAGGCGGTCAGTCCTTGGGGGAGCGGGCGGGGCGCAGAAGGGCCTCGGCGAGCGCCAGCATGGTCTCCTCCAGGGCTCCGAGCCTGCGGGTGAGGTCGCGGTGCGTCGGCTGGACGATCTGGTCGACGGTTTCCGAGAGCTGGTCGCGGTCGGGGCGGGCGCGGACCAGCTCCACCAGCTCGCCCAGGGGCGGCAGGGCCGCCGCGGCCTCGGTGAGCCGCTCGTCGAGCGTGTCGAACCGCCTGCCCTGGTCGTCGGCCTGGGCGCGGATCAGCTCGCCGACGCGTTTGTGCACCTCGCCGACCTCCAGCAGCGCGGGCAGCTGCCCCACCCGCTGGTTGACCGCCTCGACGCGGTCGTCCACCATCTCCAGCCGCTCGTTGACGTCCTCGAACCCGGCGTCGATGGCGCCGAGGCGTTCGTCCTGCTTGGACAGGCGGCCGTCGACGCCGGTGAGGTGCTGGGCCAGGTCGGTGAGGCGGCCGTCGGCGTCGGCGATCTGCTGTTTGACGCCGGCGAGGTTGCCGTCGACCCCGGCGAGGCACGACTGGACCGTCTCGATGCGGCCGTCGAGCCCGGTGAGACAGGACTGGGCCGTGTCGACGCGGGCGTCGAGCCCGGTGAGACACGATTGGGCGGTCTCGATGCGGCCGTCGATGCTCTGCAGGCGGACGTCGACCGTCTCCAGCCGTCCTTCGACCGCCCCGACGTGGCTGTCGACCGTGTCGAAGCGGCCCGACAGGTCGCTCACCCGCCCGTCGGTGGTGTCCACCCGTCCCGCGATGGTCTCGAGCCGCCCGTCGAAGCCGGCCAGCCGGTCGCTCACCGCCGCGAGCCGACCGTCGACGCCGTCGAGCCGCCCGTCGACGCTCCCGAGGCGCTGGTCCACGCTCTCGAGCCGCCCGTCCAGCGCCTCCAGCGGCTTCAGGCGGCCTTCGACGCCCTCCAGGCGGGCGGCCAGGCACGTCTCGGTCTCGGCGAGCTTGGCGGTCATGCCGTCGACCTTGCCGGCGAGCTGCTCGATGGAGCCGGTGAGGCGCTGGACGGCCGGCGAGAGGGTCTCGTCCAGGCCCTCGCCGAGGTCCAGGACGCCGCCCTCGACGCGCTCCGTGCGCTGGGTGAGGTCGAGCAGGGCCTTGTCGACCCGCGTGAAGCGGCCTCCCGCGGCTTCCATGCTCGCGCCGAGCTGGGCAAGGCGCCTGGTCAGCTCGGGCATGCCCTGGGTGCCCTCCAGGACCGCCTGGAGGCGCTTGAGGGCCTCGGCGACGCCTTCGCGCACGGTGCCGAGGTCGGTCCACAGGCCGGGCAGCTCGGCGATGGGCTTGACGCGGTCGCCGACGGCCTCGATGCGGTCGCCGAGCCCGGCGACGCGGTTGCCCACCCCGTCGACGCGGTCGCGCACGATCTCGACGTGCTGCGCCAGGCCCTCCGCCCAGGCCGGGGGACGGCTGACCAGCTCGCCGAGCCGGCCGCTGACCCCTTCCAGCGCGCCGTTCAACCCGCCGAGCTCGCGTTCGCGGACCTCCCGCAGCAACCACTCCATGCCTTCCAGCCGCTGCCGGATCTCGTCGAGCACGGCGCCCTGGGTGCGCTGCTCGTAGACGTGGTCCTGCGCCGCCCTGGCGAGCAGTTCGCGCATGCGGTCGGAGATGGCGGTCTGGCTTCCAGCCTGGAGGAGGGTGTGGTTGGAGTGATCCACCGAAAGCTCCTTCACTCGCGGGCGGTCGGCCGCACGGCGGTGGGGTCGGTACGGTCGTTCTCTGTGGCGAATCGGGCGGGTGCACCATGGATCAGGCAGAATCCCGCGCGTTGGCCAACTGTAGTGGCTCGGCCGGTGACTTTCGGGTCCGACTTTAAAACATCGTGATTATCGCTGGATTGCCCCTATTTGTTGGCGACGAAAGGCATCGTGGCAGGTCAGGATGGGTCGCAGATGATGGCGAAGGGACGTTCGCCGATGCGGGTCAGCACCACGACACACGAATTATCCCCGGAAAGATGTAAATCTCGCCGTAGGCGCTCCAGGTCGAGCGCCGAACCGCGTTTCTTCAGCGTCACCGTGCCGACGCGGCGTTCCCGGAGTGCGGCGCGCAGGCGTTTGAGGGAGAAAGGCAGGGTTTCCCGGACTTCGTACCGCGACGCCCACGGAGTCGTGGCCGGGTCGTCCCCGGTGATGTAGGCGATGTGCGGGTCGAGCAGGTGGCCGGACACCTGGGCGGCGACCTCGGCCACGAGATGCGCCCTGATGGCCGCGCCGTCCGGTTCGTACAGATAGCGCGCCACCGGCCCGTGGCCGGGCGCGCCGAGGGACGGGTCGGCCGGCAACGTGTGACCGGAGGGCAGCAGGGTCGCCCTGCGCAGGATCGTCTCGGCGGAGCCGGGGTCCCCGCCCGCGGCGAAGGCGCCCGTCCACAGGACGGCCTCCTTGACCTCGCCGCGGTAGGACACCCATTCGGCCTCGGCGCCCTGCGGGATGAACTCGTAGGGGATGCCCGGCGCGACCTTCAGGCAGGCGGCGCGCGCCCGGGCCACCATCGCGAGCACGGCGGGCCACGGCGGCGAGTACCCCATCGGGTCGAAGACCCGCCTGCCGGTGGATCGCCGCGCCGGGTCGGCGAACAGCACGTCGTAGGCCGCCGGGTCCACCTCCGCGGCGTCCGCGGCGCGGACGGTGACGCGGTCGCCGAGGTCGAGCGCGAGGACGTTCGCCCGCGCGACCTCGACGGTGAGCGGGTCGAGGTCCACGGCGTCGACCTCGCATCCGGCGCGGGCCAGGGCGATGAGGTCGCCGCCGATGCCGCAGCAGGCGTCGGCCACGCGCGCGCCGGCGGCGAAGCGGCGGGCGCGGTGGGCGGCCACCTCGGCGCGGGTGGCCTGCTCCAGCCCGTCGGGGGTGAAGTACATGCGGGCGGCGTCGTGCCCGAACTTGACCGCGCCGCGCGCCCGGAGCCGTGCCTGGGTGAGGGCGGCCGCGGCGAGAGGGGCGTCGTAGGTCTTCCTCAGCCGGCTGGCGGCCGTCACCGGATCTGTGCCGTCCGTCACAGAGCCCACGGCCTCGCCGAGGGCTTTCTGCCCGCGGGGGGTCAGCAATTCGCGGAAGGCGTAGAGGTCCACGTCTCCCGACGCTATCGCGCTGCTCCCGCCTGCGTGGCAGGACCTCGTGAGCGCGCGGGGTCACCGCGACCGTGCGCCGAGGCCGCCCCCATAGGCGGACAATTCGGGCGAGTCGTACGGCGGCTCATGACCGGACTGACCTGGGGCGGCCTGTCCGTGTTGACTGTGTCGGCGGCCTTGCATACTGTTCAGTGTTGGCACTCGGCTAGTGAGAGTGCCAATCAATAATGCGACGAGGCAGGTCTGACACCCGCGACGGCAGGCCGCTGGTCGCCTCTTCAGCTCATCACCACAATCTGAAGGGGAGGTCCGATCGTGACGACCGCCACCAAGGTTCCCGTTAAGCCGCTCGGCGACCGCATCGTGGTCCAGCCGCTTGAGGCCGAGCAGACGACCGCTTCCGGACTGGTCATCCCGGACACCGCCAAGGAGAAGCCCCAGGAGGGCAAGGTCCTCGCGGTGGGCCCGGGCAACTGGGACGAGGACGGCGAGAAGCGCATCCCGCTCGACGTCAAGGAAGGGGACGTGGTCCTCTACAGCAAGTACGGCGGTACCGAGGTCAAGTACGGCGGCGAGGAGTACCTCGTGCTCTCCGCCCGCGACGTTCTCGCGATCATCGAGAAGTAAGCCCCGGGGCGCGTAAGCGACCACCTGTACGGAGCCTTACCCGAATACGCGTGTCAAGCCCCGGGCCCTTTCACGAGGCCCGGGGCCTGACGCTGGGAGGACCTTTTAATGCCCAAGATCCTGGAGTTCGAGGAGGACGCGCGGCGCGCTCTTGAGCGCGGCGTCAACGCCCTCGCGGACGCCGTCAAGGTGACCCTCGGGCCGCGCGGCCGCAACGTCGTCATCGACAAGAAGTTCGGTGCGCCGACCATCACCAACGACGGCGTCACCATCGCCCGCGAGGTCGAGCTCGACAAGCCTTACGAGAACCTCGGCGCTCAGCTCGCCAAGGAAGTGGCGACCAAGACCAACGACGTCGCCGGTGACGGCACCACCACCGCCACCGTGCTCGCCCAGGCGATGGTCCGCGAGGGCCTGCGCAACGTCGCCGCCGGCGCGTCGCCGCTGTCACTCAAGCGCGGCATCGACCTGGCCGCCCGCGCGGTCAGCGACCGCCTCCTCGAGCGGGCCCGCCCCGTCGAGGACAAGAAGGAGATCGCCAATGTGGCGACCATCTCCGCGCAGGACGCCAAGATCGGCGAGCTGATCGCCGAGGCGTTCGACAAGGTCGGCAAGGACGGTGTGATCACCGTCGAAGAGTCCAACACCATGGGCCTGGAGCTCGAGTTCACCGAGGGCCTCCAGTTCGACAAGGGGTACCTGTCGCCGTACATGGTGACCGACCCCGAGCGCATGGAGGCCGTCCTCGAGGACGCCTACGTCCTGCTCCAGCAGGGCAAGATCTCCTCGATCGCCGAGTTCCTGCCGCTGCTCGAGAAGGTCGCCCAGACCAAGAAGCCGCTGTTCGTGGTCGCCGAGGACGTCGAGGGCGAGGCCCTGGCCGTCCTGGTCACCAACAAGATCCGCGGCACGTTCACCTCGGTCGCCGTCAAGGCGCCCGGCTTCGGCGACCGCCGCAAGGCGATGCTGCAGGACATGGCGATCCTGACCGGCGGCCAGCTGATCTCCGAGGAGCTCGGCCTCACGCTGGCCAACGCCGGCACCGAGGTGCTCGGCACGGCCCGCCGCATCGTGGTCACCAAGGACACCGCGACCGTCGTCGACGGCGCCGGCGACCCCCAGGCCATCCAGGACCGCGTCCGCGAGATCCAGCACGCCATCGAGCAGACCGACTCCGACTGGGACCGCGAGAAGCTCCAGGAGCGCCTCGCCAAGCTGTCGGGCGGCATCTGCATCCTGCGCGTCGGCGCGGCCACCGAGGTGGAGCTCAAGGAGAAGAAGCACCGCCTCGAGGACGCCATCTCCGCGACCCGCGCCGCGATCGAGGAGGGCATCGTCTCCGGCGGTGGCTCCGCGCTCGTGCACCTGGCCAAGGAGCTGGACGACCTCGGCCTGACCGGCGACGAGGCGACCGGCGTCTCCATCGTCCGCCGCTCGCTGGTCGAGCCGGCCCGCTGGATCGCCGAGAACGCCGGCCTGGAGGGCTACGTCGTCACGGCCAAGGTCGGCGAGCTGCCGGCCGGCCACGGCCTCAACGCCGCCACCGGCTCCTACGGCGACCTCATCTCCGAGGGCGTCATCGACCCGGTCAAGGTCACCCGCTCGGCCGTGCAGAACGCCGCGTCCATCGCCGGCATGCTGCTCACGACCGAGGTCCTCGTGGTCGACAAGCCCGAGGAGGAGGCTCCGGCCGCCGGGGGTCAGGGGCACGGCCACGGTCACGGCCACTGATCCGATCAATCGATCGAAGCACGGCTCCCGCCGCAGGGCGGGGGCCGTGCTTTTTTGCGTCGAATCGATTTTGCCGCCCCTCGATTTGACGGGACGGTAAACCGACCGGTGCAGCAGTGCGTCGGCCAGGGCGCTCCGCGCCGCCTGCGAGCTGGTGCGACATCTAACGAATATCCAGCGAATTCGGGTCGCGAGTGAAATATGCAAACACTACTGTGTTCGCTCGATTACCCTGCGTTATCGTCGCGTCAATGTGACCAATCCGTATCCGTTCACTATGACGACATGCGCGATCGTGGCGGGCATCATGCCTAACGTGACCGAGGGATGCGTCGCCGACGCCAAAGCTGGGGTAAGGCTTGCGACGAGATCGGACGAGTCCGACCTCAGGGATCTGACGAGCCTCGCCGTGCAAGGAGATCGCACCGCGATCGAGTCACTGCTCGGGCAACTGCGCCCGATGGTGGTGCGCTATTGCCGTGCCCGTCTGGGCCGGGTGTCCGGCCATTACCACATAGCCGACGACGTGGCCCAGGAAGTCTGCATCGCCGTGCTGGCCGCGCTGCCGCGCTACCGCGACATGGGGCGCCCGTTCGCCTCGTTCGTCTTCGGCATCGCCTCGCACAAGGTCGCCGACGCGCTGCGCAGCTCGGTGCGCTCCGCCGTGCCCACCCAGGACCTGCCGGACGGTCCCGACCAGGGGCCGGGGCCGGAGGAGACCGTGGTGCGCTACATCGAGGCCGAACACGCCCGCGCGCTGCTGTCGCGTCTTCCGGAGAACCAGCGCGAGCTGATCATTCTGCGGGTGGTGTCGGGACTGTCGGCCGAGGAGACCGGTAACGTACTGGGTATGTCACCAGGTGCGGTTCGCGTCGCCCAGCATCGGGCGCTGGCAAGGCTGCGGGCGATGGCCGACATGGAGTCGATAGCTTGACCGCCCTCCACCCGGCCCGTTCACTGCGAAAACGGGGGTCCGACGCCGACGCCGACGTGGTCAGGACGGACGCGATCATCGACGCGCTCGCCGGGCGGCGGCCTCTCGACCAGGACGCCGACCCTGTGGTGGGCCTGCTCCAGGCGCTCGCCAGGGACGTCGATCAGCGGCTCTCCTCGGTGTCGATCACCCCGTCGACGTAGCCTCTGGCGTACTCCCAGCTCACGTAGTCGGCAGGGTCGGGGGCGAAGGCCGGCTCGTGCACCTGGGGGCGGCCGTGGTCGATCATCTGCCGCAGGTTGCCGCGCAGCAGGTCCCAGTCGAAGTAGTGCCGTTCACCGCACTCGGGGCAGTCGAGGACCAGCCCGAGAACCCCCTGGGGCTCAAGGAGCGAGCGGAAGACCTCTACATCGGCGAGGTCGGTCAGCGCCTCCTCGCGTTCGGTCGTGGTGAGCGGCTCGGAGTCGTCGAGATCACCGAGCACGGAGGCAGGGTCGTTGGGGTCTTCCGCGAAGGGGTCGCGGGGGACGTCTTCCAGCACGCATTCCACCTTATGACCCCCACCTACCCTGATGAGGGCAAGTGGCGGGGATGCCCAGGACGCCCGCCACCTCGCCTTCGCCTCCCGTGGCACAGCGGTCACGGCGGTCACACGCCGCCTGACGGCGTGAGAAGCGCCGGCCCGGCGAGCAGGAGACCCCGCTTCTCCAGGGAAGGGACGGTCTGCGCCGATGGGGCAGGGGTTCGCGGGCCGAGGGAAGCGTGACGCCTCGCCGTGCGTTGTCCACACCGGGCGCCAGGACTGAGATCTCCGCTCTCTGGTGCCGAAAAGATGACAGGACCTGAAATTTCTCTGTCCGCTGTGCCACATCGACCGGCCGCCCACCGAACCGGCAGATCATCGGATCTCTCGACCCGTTCATCCACAGGTGCGGACGGCCGCCGGATCGTCGGGCCGGTTGTCCACAGGGTCGCCGAGCCGGTGATGAGCGGACCACTAAACTGACCGCAGGGGGCCGGCGCCTTTCCCCATCTTGAGAGCGCCATGGCAGGAGGGTTGCAGATGGCCAAGTTCACCGAGCCGGGGCTCACGTTCGACGACGTGCTCCTGGTGCCCGCGTACTCCGATCTGCAGCCGGGTGACGCCGACACCACCACCCGCCTGTCGCGGTCGATCACGCTGCGCATCCCCCTGGTCTCCGCCGCGATGGACACCGTCACCGAGGCGCGCATGGCCGTGGCGATGGCACGTCAGGGCGGCATCGGCATCCTGCACCGCAACCTCTCCATCGAAGAGCAGGCGCAGCAGGCCGATCTGGTCAAGCGCTCCGAGGCCGGCATGGTCACCAACCCGGTGACCTGCTCGCCCGACGACACCCTCGCCGACGTCGAGCAGCTCTGCGCCCGTTACCGCATCTCCGGCGTCCCGGTCACCGACCGCGGCGGCGTCCTGGTCGGCATCGTCACCAACCGCGACATGCGCTTCGAGACCGACCAGAGCCGGGTCGTGCGCGAGGTCATGACCCCCATGCCGCTGGTCACCGCGCCCGTCGGGGTCTCCCGCGACCAGGCGTTCCACCTGCTGCGCCAGAACAAGGTCGAGAAGCTCCCCCTCGTCGACGCCGAGGGCAGGCTGCGCGGCCTCATCACGGTCAAAGACTTCACCAAGAGCGAGCAATATCCTCTCGCCACCAAGGATTCCGACGGCCGCCTGGTCGTCGGCGCGGCGGTGGGCGTCGCCGGTGACGCCGAGCAGCGCGCCATGGCGCTGATCGAGGCGGGCGTCGACGTGATCGTGGTCGACACCGCCCACGGCCACTCCCACGGGGTGTGCGACATGATCGCCAAGATCAAGGCCAACGGCAGGGTCGACGTCATCGGCGGCAACGTCGCCACGCGCGCCGGCGCCCAGGCGCTCATCGACGCCGGCGCCGACGCCGTCAAGGTCGGGGTGGGCCCGGGCTCCATCTGCACCACCCGCGTCGTGGCCGGGGTGGGCGCCCCGCAGGTCACGGCCATCTACGAGGCGTCGCTCGCCTGCGGTCCCGCCGGGGTGCCGATGATCGGCGACGGCGGCCTGCAGTATTCCGGCGACATCGTCAAGGCGCTGACCGCCGGCGCCAACACCGTCATGCTCGGCTCCCTGCTCGCCGGCTGCGAAGAGTCGCCCGGCGAGCTGATCTTCATCAACGGCAAGCAGTTCAAGTCCTACCGCGGCATGGGGTCGCTGGGCGCCGTCCGCAACCGCGAGCGCGGCGGCTCCTTCAGCAAAGACCGCTACTCCCAGGAGAACGTCGCCAGCGAGGACAAGTTCATCCCCGAGGGCATCGAGGGCCAGGTGCCCTACCGCGGCCCGGTGGCGGCGGTCGCCCACCAGCTCGTCGGCGGCCTGCGCCAGGGCATGTGGTACACCGGCTCGCGCACCATCGACGACCTCCACGAGAACGGCCAGCTGATGCCCATCACCTCGGCCGGCCTCAACGAGAGCCACCCCCACGACATCCAGATGACCGTAGAGGCCCCCAACTACCACGGCCGCTGACCCCGCGCGCCAGATGGGATGACGCGCCCCGTGGACGAACGGGGCGCGCGAGGGTAATGACGTACGAGGACGCGCGAGTACAGCGGCGGCTTCACCGAGGGACGGGAACGACAAGAGCATGACTCAGGTAGAGATCGGGCGTGGCAAGAGCGGACGCCGCGGGTATGCGCTGGACGAGATCGGCATCGTGCCGTCGCGGCGCACCCGCGACCCCGAAGAGGTCTCCATCGCCTGGCAGATCGACGCCTACCGCTTCGACCTGCCGGTCGTGGTGAGCCCCATGGACAGCGTCGTCTCGCCCAGGACGGCCATCCAGATCGGGCGGCTCGGCGGGCTCGCCGTCCTCGACCTCGAAGGTCTGTGGACCCGCTACGAGGACCCGGCGTCGCTGCTGTCCGAGGTCGCCGAGATGCACGGCGAGGCCGCGACCAAGCGCCTTCAGGAGATCTATTCCGCCCCGATCAGCGACGAGCTCATCGGCCGCCGCATCGAGGAGATCAGGTCCGCGGGCGTCACCACCGCGGCGCGGCTGTCGCCCCAGCGCACCGCCCAGCACTACAAGGCCGTCATCGACGCCGGCGCCGACATCTTCGTCATCCGGGGCACCACGGTCTCCGCCGAGCACGTCTCCGGCCGCGCCGAGCCGCTCAACCTCAAGCAGTTCATCTACGAGCTCGACGTCCCGGTCATCGTGGGCGGCTGTGCCACCTACACCGCGGCCCTGCACCTGATGCGCACCGGCGCCGCCGGCGTGCTGGTCGGGTTCGGCGGCGGCTCGGGCCACACCACCCACACCGTGCTCGGCGTGGCCGTGCCGATGGCGACCGCGATCGGCGACGTCGCCGCGGCCCGCCGCGACTACCTCGACGAGTCGGGCGGCCGGTACGTCCACGTCATCGCCGACGGCGGGATGACCAGCTCCGGTGACATCGCCAAGGCCATCGCCTGCGGCTCCGACGCCGTCATGGTCGGTTCACCCCTCGCCCGGGCCGCCGAGGCCCCCGGTCGCGGCCACCACTGGGGCTCCGAGGCCCACCACGGCGAGCTCCCGCGCGGCGCCCGCGTCGAGGTCGGCACCATCGGCACCCTCGAACAGATCCTGCACGGCCCGTCCACCGTCGCCGACGGCTCCATGAACCTCATGGGCGCCCTCCGCCGCACCATGGCCACCGCCGGCTACTCCGACCTCAAAGAGTTCCAGCGCGTAGAGGTAGTGGTAGCCCCCCACGTCCCCTGACCCACCCCGCCACCCCGCCCCCTCCGGCGGGGTGGCGATCCCCTCCCTCCACCAGATCCCGTGAGAACGAGGCGTCGGACATCATCGAGCCGATGCCGAGCTCGGCCGTGTCCTCGGGGGAGTGGGGGAGGTGCGCGGGGGGAGGGCTCGGGTCATGGGGTGGTGATCCAGGTGCCGTGTCTCATGACGCGGTGGACGGAGAGGTCCTCGTCCAGGACGACCAGGTCGGCGTCCTTGCCGACGGCGATGGAGCCGACGCGGTCGTCCAGCCCCAGCACGCGGGCGGGGGTGAGCGAGGCCATCACGGCGGCGTCGGCGACCGACAGGCCGACCTCCCGCACCGTGCGGCGGAAGGCGACGTCCATGGTCAGCGTGCTGCCGGCGATGGCGCCGCCCTCGACCAGCCGCGCGGCGCCGCCGGACACCTCGACCTCCATCGGTCCGAGCCGGTAGGTGCCGTCGCCCATGCCGGCGGCGGCCATCGCGTCGGTGATCAGTACCGCGCGGCCGGTGCCCGCGGCGCGGGCGGCCAGGCGGAGCATGGCCGGGTGGACGTGCAACCCGTCGTTGATCAGCTCGACGGTGACGCGCTCGTCCTCCAGCAGCGCGGCGACGGGACCGGGCTCGCGGTGGTGCAGCGACGGCAGGGCGTTGTAGAGGTGGGTGGCGACCGTGCAGCCGGCCTCGATGCCGGCGATCGCCTGGTCGTAGGTGGCGTCACTGTGCCCCAGGGCGGCGATCACACCGTCCGACACGGCCGCGCGGATGGTGTCGAGCCCGCCGGGCAGCTCAGGGGCGATGGTGAGCATGCGGACGTGCCCCCGTCCGGCCTTGAGCAGGCCGGCGAGCTCGCCGGGGGACGGGTCGCGCAGCAGAGCCGGGTCGTGCGCGCCGCAGCGAGATCGCGCGATGTAGGGCCCCTCGAAGTGGATGCCGGCCAGCACGCCGTCCTCGCACAGTTCCGCCAGGGCGGTGGTGGCGCGGGCGATGTCGGCGAGCGAGGCCGTCACCAGGCTCGCCATGATCGTCGTGGTGCCGTGCGCGGCGTGGAAGGCGGCGATGCGCCGCGCTTCCTCCTGGTCGCCGGACGGGAACGACCCGCCGGCGCCGCCATGAGTGTGGACGTCGACGAACCCGGGGACGACGTACCGCCCGTCCAGGCCGTGCCCGTCGCCGTGAGGGGCGCGTCCGCGGCCGATATGGGTGATGCGCCCGTCCTCGATGGTGATCCAGCCGTCGTGCACACCTGCGGGGGTCACGACGCGGGCGTCGGCCAGTGTGATGCTCATGAGGACAGGATCACAGATCGGGTCAGGTGAAGTGGCTGGTCGGGGTCCAGGCCGAGGGCCTTGGCGCGGGCCACCGCGACCCGCTGGACACGGACCAGCTCGGCCATCGGATCGGCGTTCCCACCGACGAAGGCGCCCCCCGCCGCGCGCACGTCCTCGGCGATCCCTTCGGGGGCGGTGCCGAGCATCCAGGTCACGCGGCCGGGGCCGGCGATGCTGATCGGCCCATGGCGGTACTCCATCGCCGGGTACGCCTCGGTCCAGGAACGGGACGCCTCGCGCATCTTGAGCGCGGCCTCCTGCGCCAGCCCGCACGTCCATCCCCGGCCGAGAAAGGTGAACTGCTCGGCCGTGACGAAGGCCTCGGGAACCGACTCGGCGATGGCACGTTCGGCGTCGGCGATCGCCTGGCCGAGGTCCTCGCCGAGGTGGGCGCGCAGCAGGGCGAGCTGCGTGGTGGCGAAGCGCGTCTGGACGACCGACCGCTCGTCGGCGAAGTCGAGGACCACGACCTCGTCGGCGAGGGACATCACGGGGGTGCGCGGGTCGGCGGTGACGACGGTCACCGGGGTGCCGTCGAGGCGGCGCAGCAGGTCGAGCACCTCGGTGGTGGTGCCGGACCGGGTCAGGGCGAGCACCCGGTCGTAGGCCCGGCCGTAGGCGGCCCCGGCGCTGGGCGGGGCCGCGGCCATCGGTACGGCGAGCGGGGCTTCGGCGGCCGGGGAACCCGCGGAGGTCGGTGTGGCGAGTGGGGCTTCGGCGGCGTGGGTACCGGCGGAGGTCGGTGTGGCGAGTGGGGCTTCGCGGGTGTGGGGGCTCGCGGAGGCCGGCACGGCGATGGGCGCTTCGGAGGCGGCGAAGGCGTCGGTCTCGCCGTGGCCGGCGCGTTCGCGCAGGACGGCGTACGCCTGGGCGATGAACCAGGAGGTGCCGCAGCCGACGACGGCCACGCGCTCGCCGGGCCGCGGGAGGGCCGCGGTGGCGGCCATCTCGGCTCCGCGGCGCCAGCAGGCCGGTTGCGAGGCGATCTCCATCTCGGTGTGCGTTGTCACGGGCCCTCCTCCACGCGTTTGCTCTCTTCTGCGGGTTTTATCACAGTAATGAGCATGATTGCGCAGACGAGGTCGGGCGGACAGGTGAATGTGGCGGTGTGGTGTGCGACGCTTTCGGACCATGAGCCGGTATGAACGCTGGAACTCCCTGCTGGAGCTCCTCGCCCAGCAGGGGCGCCTCACGGTGGAGGAGGCCGCGGGCATCCTCGGGGTGTCGACCGCGACGATCCGGCGCGACTTCGACGAGCTCTCACAGCAGCAGATGCTCATGCGCACGCGCGGCGGCGCCGTCGCCCAGAGCGTCAGCTACGACCTGCCGCTCCGCTACAAGACGGCCCGGCACGCCGGCGAGAAGCAGCGCATCGCCGAGGCGGCGGCCGCCCTGGTCCAGCCCGGGGCCGTGGTCGGCATGAACGGCGGCACGACGACGTCGGAGGTCGCGCGGACGCTCGCCGTGCGGACTCCGGCCGGCGCCCAGATCACCGTCGTGACCAACGCGCTCAACATCGCCGCCGAGCTGACCGTGCGGCGGAACGTCAAGCTCGTCGTCACCGGCGGGGTCGCCCGGCCGCAGTCGTACGAGCTGATCGGCCCGCTGGCCACCGGGGTGCTCCAGCAGGTCACCCTGGACATCGCCTTTCTCGGGGTCGACGGCATCGACGCCGGGGCGGGCGCGTCAGCCCACCACGAGGGTGAGGCGAGCGTGAACAACCTGCTGATCGGCAGGGCTTCTCGCGTCGTCGCCGTGGCGGACGCCTCCAAGGTGGGCCGGCGCGCGTTCGCGAAGATCTGCGACATCGGCCAGATCGACACCCTGATCACCGACGCGAGCCTGACCGACGCCGACGCCGACGCCTTCACCGACGCCGGCCTGCGGGTGGTGCGGGTCTGAGCGACGGAAAGATCTACCGGTGGGAGGTGGGGTGCACGGGGTTCAGTGGGGTGGTTGATGGAGCACGGCACGCGTGAGCCGGTCCATCGGCGATCCGCGCCGACCCCGGTGGAGCACGCCTATCGCATGCTGGTATCTACTCACGGGTAGAAATTGGACACGACGCGACAAGCCGCACCCCAGGGGGTCGCAGATGACAGCGCACACAGCCGGCGGGGCCGATGCGGGCACAGAAGCGAAGGCCGCGCATAACGGCGACCCGGCGGCGCGAACGGGCGGGGACGCGCGGCAGCGGGCCCGACGGCGCGTAGGTCCGCGCGGGCACGAGGTGCCCGAAAGTGGCGTAGGCGTGGAGCGCGTCGACTCATCGGTTCAGTGGGAGGGTGCTGAGGTGGAGATCCGCGACGGCGGCATGCATTCGGCGCGCATGGGCCCGGCCGAGCGGTCGGCGGCGCTGACCCGGATGGCCGATCCCGACTACGAGCTGGACGTCTTCGTGGTGGGCGGCGGCGTGGTCGGCTCGGGCGTGGCGCTGGACGCCGTGACGCGCGGGCTCACCGTCGGCCTGGCCGAGGCGCGCGACTTCTCCTCCGGCACATCCTCCCGTTCCTCCAAGCTGATCCACGGTGGCGTGCGATACCTGGAGCAGCTCAACTTCGACCTGGTGCGCGAGGCGTTGCAGGAGCGGGCGCTGCTCCTGCAACGCATCGCCCCCCATCTGGTCCGTCCGGTGCCCTTCCTGTTCCCCCTGACCCACCATGTGTGGGAGCGGCCCTACGTCGCCGCCGGGCTGACCCTGTACGACACGCTCGGCTTCTCCACCGGGCTCACCCGGGGCATGCCGGGGCACCGGCACCTGTCGCGGCGCCGGGCGCTGCGGCTCGCTCCGGCGCTGCGCAAGTCGGCGCTCACCGGCGCGGTGCAATATTGGGACGCCCAGGTGGACGACGCCCGGTACGTCACGACGATGCTGCGCACGGCCGCCTCGTACGGGGCCCACGTGGCCTCGCGCACCAAGGTGATCGGTTTCCTGCGCGAGGGCGAGCGGGTCACCGGCGTCCGGGTGCGCGATCTCGAGGGCGGGGCGGAGCTGAGCATCCGCGCCCGGCAGGTGGTCAACGCGACCGGTGTGTGGACCGACGAGATCCAGGAGATGGTCGGCGGACGCGGCCAGATCCACGTCCGCGCGTCCAAGGGCGTGCACCTGGTGGTGCCGCGCGACCGCATCCACTCCCTGACCGGGATCATCCTGCGCACCGAGAAGTCCGTGCTGTTCGTGATCCCGTGGGGACGCCACTGGATCGTGGGCACCACCGACACCCAGTGGTCGCTGGACAGGGTGCACCCGGCCGCCTCCCGGCAGGACATCGACTACGTGCTCGACCACGTCAACGAGGTGCTGTCGGTGCCGCTGACCCGCGACGACGTCGAAGGCGTGTACGCGGGGCTGCGCCCCCTGCTGGCCGGGGAGTCGGAGGAGACCTCCAAGCTGTCCCGCGAGCACGTCGTGACCCACCCCGTGCCCGGCCTGGTGATGATCGCCGGCGGCAAGTACACGACGTACCGGGTGATGGCCAGGGACGCGGTCGACGCGGTGGTCCACGGACTGGACCAGCGGGTGCCGGCGTCGTGCACCGACAAGATCCCACTCGTCGGGGCCGAGGGCTACCAGGCGCTGTGGAACGCCCGTCACCGGCTGGCGCGGTCGTCGCGGCTGCACGTGGCCCGCATCGAGCACCTGCTCCAGCGGTACGGCACGATGATCGACGAGGTGCTGGCCCTGATCGAGCGGGATCCGTCGCTGGCCCGGCCGCTGTCGGGCGCCGACGACTACCTGCGCGCCGAGATCGTGTACGCGGCGACGCACGAGGGCGCCCGCCATCTGAACGACGTGCTGGCGCGGCGTACGCGGATCTCGATCGAGACCTTCCACCGGGGCACGGCCGTCGCCCAGGAGGCGGCCGAGCTGCTCGCCGGGCCGCTGGGCTGGGACGCCGAGCAGGTCAAGCGCGAGGTGGAGTACTACGCCAAGCGCGTCGAGGCCGAGCGCGCCTCGCAGGAGCAGGACACCGACCAGGAGGCCGACGCCATCCGCCTCGGCGCCCCCGACATCGTCCCGGTCCCCGAACCCGACACCAAACCGGTCTGATCCGTCCGCGCTCCGGAGATCGAACCTGCCTGATCGTCTGGTCTTCGGTCTGGAGATCGGGCCGGTCTGATCGTCTGGTCTTCGGTCCGGAGGCCGAGCCGGTCTGACCGGCGCGGTCTTCGGTTCCGGCGTCGAGCCGGTCGGTCGGGGCTGCCGTTGGCCGCACGTTCCGGTCCCTCGCGAGCCCGGAGCCGTGCGGCCCGGCACTCCGGGGCGTATTGCGCGATACGACCCGGAAGCTCCCCGACCTTCACCGGCGACCGGCCGCCTCGCCGGAGGCCTGGCCGTCCGCGCCGGCGGCCCGGCCCTCCCTGCGGGGCGGCGCGGTCAGCCGGTGAAGGGAATCCAGGACCGGTCGGCCAAGGTGGTGGCGTCGCTGGCCTTCAGGCCGCTGTCCGACAGGGTCCACAGGGTGTCGCCGACGATCAGGCAGCGCTGGATCGTCGGCGTGGCCGGCGCGAAGCCCTTGGGGCTCTTCTCCTTCGGGTGGGTGATCGTGCCGCGGCTGGTGATCGAGTCGTCGGTGACCTTCAGGACCAGGGCGGCGGTGCGGTAGTCGTCGGTGTGGCCGCCCCAGCTGCCGAGCGGCAGCATGGCGAGCCCGGTCGCCGGCCAGTACAGGAAGGCGTGCGGGTCCCACTCGGCTTCCGAGCCGGACTTCTCCTGGTGGAAGCGCGCCAGCCTGGCCGGCTTGGACGGGTCGCTGACGTCGAACAGGGAGATCTGGGTGCCCAGCGTCCTGCCCTCCCCGCTCGCCTCCTGCCCGACGCCGATCAGCCGCCCGTCGCCGGCGGGGTGGAGGTAGGCCGAGAAGCCGGTGATCTTCAGCTCGCCGGTGACCTTCGGCGCCGCGGGGTCACGCAGGTCCAGGGTGTACAGCGGGTCCACCTGGCGGAAGGTCACCACGTAGCCGACCGGGCCGATGAAGCGCACCGAGTAGATGCGCTCGCCGTCGCCGAGGCCGGTGACCTCGCCCACCTTGGACAGGGTGGCGGCGTCGAGCACGTACACCGCGCTGGTGCTCTGCTCGGTGGCCACGCCCGGCCGGTCGAACGTGGTGGTGGCGATGCGCAGCTTCCCCTCGTACTCCGACAGGGCGTACTGGTTGAGCAGGCGACCGGGCACCGCGCCGGAGGCGACGTACTCGGGCACTCCCGCGCCGCTGATGTCGAAGCGGTGCACCTCGGTCTGCTCGGGCGGCTCCGGGGCGGCCGTCGCGTTCGGCGCGCCACTCGGCGTCCAGGTGGGCGAGGCCGGCGCCGTGGGCGAGGCCGGTGCGGTGGGCGCGGGCGTCGAGGTGAGGGTGGGCGAGGGGCTCGCGTCCGGCGGGGCGTCGGTCACCCTCATCCTCAGCGAGGGCATGGGCGTCAACGAGAGCATCGACGGGTCGCCGCTCGGCCCGACCTTCTCGGCGGGCGGGGTGCTCGGCGGGTCCTTGGGTGCGACCGTCGAGCCGCCCCCACCGGGCGTCACGGCCGAACCGCCGCCACCGGGCGTCACGGCCGGGCCGCTCGCGACGGGCGACGGAGGCAGGCCGGTCTCGGCCGGCGTGACGGGCGTGGCCGGGGTGAGCGTCGCGGGCGGCGGGGGCGTGTCGTCGATCATGGCGTTCCGGAACCCCCAGCGGGGGTTGCTGGTGACGTACATGCTGGTCGGAGTGGCGTACACGGTGTCGCCGTCGGCGGCGACGCTGATCGGCTCGTCGCCGTCGAACCCGGCCTCCAACTTCACCGTGTGGACGGTCAGCATCGAGGTCCCGGAGTACTGCCGGGGGTGGCTGACCCGTTCACAGGCCACCTTGTGCTTGGTGGTCGCGCGCCTGGGCCCGGTGATCTCGTAGGTGGGCAGCCAGGCGTCGACCGGCGCCGCCCGGACGATCTCCTGGTTGCGCCGGATCAGCTCGGCCTCGGGCTCGTCCGGACCGGGCTGGTGGGTGAAGGTGATCTCCGGCTGGGACCGGACGACGATGCGCACGGTCGAGCCGATCATGCGGGCGTCCACATGGGACCCGGCGGTGGCCATCGACGCGAGGATCTTCATCTCTTTCAGGTCGACCAGCGTGTACTGAGGGCCAGGGGGTGCCGCGGGGCGCATGGCCCTGTCCCCGAACGGCACCGTCCCGCCCTCGGTGAACAGCACGAGGGCGCGGTCGCCGTGGACCAGGAGGTTCGCGGGGGCGTAGCCCTTGTCGGGCGGGACGAGCCGCAGGCTGCCGGCGACCTTCCTGGAGGCGGCGTCCACGACGCGCAGCACGCCCCGCGCGTAGGTGATGATGCGCTCGCCGTCGGTCTTCACCAGGTCGGGCTCGTCGACGCCCGCCTCGTGCACGTTGGTGGTGGAGTAACCGGGGACGGCGGACTTCGCGTCGGCGGTCATCCGCCCGTCGGCCGACCTGCCGGTGGCGGTGAAGATCTGGCCGGGGCCGATGCCCCAGGGGCCGACGTTCTTGACCGTCGCCTCGCGCAGCCCGGCCAGCATGTCGTCGCAGCCGGTGTAGGCGACCAGGCGGATGGCGCCCAGCGTCGCCGGCGGCACATCCGGGGAGGCCGTGCGGCTCCCGGCGTCCGTGCACGCCACCACCAGCAGCGCGGTGGCGAGCGCCGCGGCGGCCGTGCCGATCGAAGTCCTCATGCCCCTACGACGCACCGGAACGTGGCGCGGTTCAGGATCAGGGACGGGCGGGCGCCGGACGGCCGGTGGGAGCGGGCCGTCGGCGGGCGCGTTCCGGCGGGTAGAGGCGCCGATAGACTGTGGGGACCGCGGCGTCTTTCCTTTGGGGGTCCTTCCGGTGTCTGAGTTCGACACGGTCCTGGTCGTCGACTTCGGCGCGCAGTACGCGCAGCTGATCGCGCGGCGGGTCCGTGAGTGCCACGTGTACTCCGAGATCGTGCCCTCGACGATGCCGGTGAGCGAGATGCTCGCGAAGAACCCGAAGGCGATCATCCTGTCCGGCGGCCCGGCGTCGGTGTACGCCGAGGGCGCGCCCGCGGCGCCGGAGGGCCTGTTCGACACCGGGGTGCCGACGTTCGGCATCTGCTACGGCTTCCAGGAGATGGCCCGGGTCCTCGGCGGTGAGGTGGCGCACACCGGCATCGCCGAGTACGGCGGCACGCCGCTGACCGTGGGCAGCGAGGGCGTGCTGTTCGCCGGGCTGCCCGCCGTCCAGTCGGTCTGGATGTCGCACGGCGACAGCGTCTCCTCCGCCCCCGAGGGCTTCACGGTCACCGCGTGGACGCCCGACACCCCGGTCGCGGCCATGGAGTGCCCGGAGCGGGGCCTGTACGGGGTCCAGTTCCACCCCGAGGTGCTGCACTCCGATCACGGTCAGGCGGTGATGAAGCACTTCCTGGACGCCGCGGGCTGCCGCCCCTCCTGGACCATGCTCAACATCGTCGAGGACGCCGTCGAGGCCGTCCGGCGGCAGGTCGGCCCCGAGGGGCGGGCCATCTGCGGCCTGTCGGGCGGGGTCGACTCCGCGGTGGCCGCCGCGATCGTCCAGCGGGCTATCGGCGACCGCCTGACCTGCGTGTTCGTCGACCACGGCCTGCTGCGCAAGGGCGAGGCCGAGCAGGTCGAGCGCGACTTCGTGGCCGCCACCGGGGTGCGGCTGCGGGTGGTGGAGGCCGCCGAGCGGTTCCTGAAGGCGCTGTCCGGGGTGTCCGACCCCGAGGAGAAGCGCAAGATCATCGGTCGTGAGTTCATCCGGGTCTTCGAGGACGAGCAGCGCGCCATCCTCGCCGACGGGCCGGTCGACTTCCTGGTCCAGGGCACGCTGTACCCGGACGTGGTCGAGTCGGGCGGCGGCACCGGCACGGCGAACATCAAGTCGCACCACAACGTGGGCGGTCTGCCCGACGACCTGCGGTTCAGCCTGGTCGAGCCGCTGCGCACCCTGTTCAAGGACGAGGTGCGCCGGGCGGGCGAAGAGCTCGGGCTGCCGCCGGCGATGGTGTGGCGCCAGCCTTTCCCGGGCCCCGGGCTGGGCATCCGCATCGTCGGCGAGGTGACCGAGGACCGCCTGGCGATCCTCCGCGAGGCCGACTCCATCGCCCGCGAGGAGCTGTCGCGAGCGGGTCTCGACCGCGAGATCTGGCAGTGCCCGGTGGTGCTGCTCGCCGACGTGCGCTCGGTCGGCGTCCAGGGCGACGGGCGCACGTACGGGCACCCGGTCGTGCTGCGGCCGGTGACCAGCGAGGACGCCATGACGGCCGACTGGTCGCGCGTGCCGTACGACGTGCTGGCGCGCATCTCCACCCGCATCACCAACGAGGTGCGCGAGGTCAACCGCGTGGTCCTCGACGTGACCAGCAAGCCCCCGGGCACCATCGAGTGGGAGTGACCGGCTACTCGGTCGACATATCGGACAAAGCGGAATGAGTGCCGGAGTTCAGGGTTTGGACGGTCGCTGACCGAGTAAATTCTGGCAAATGCTTACGGCTCAGCCGCGCACCGCGCCGTCCCCCGCCGGTCCGGGTTCCGGGCCGCGCCTGGCATGGCTGGACGCGATCAGAGGCGTGGGCGCGACGGCCGTGCTCCTGGAGCACATGTTCTACCGCTTCCTGCCAGGGCTGCGGCCTGGCTGGTTCAACCTCGGCATGTACGGCGTGCTGGTGTTCTTCCTGGTCAGCGGCTACATCATCCCGGCCTCGCTGGAGCACAGGGGCGATGTCCGGGCGTTCTGGGTCGGCAGGTTCTTCCGGCTCTACCCGCTGTACCTGCTGGTCACCGGGCTGGTGCTGGCGTCGCTGCCCCTGGTGCCGCTGCGGCCGGCCGTGGTGCCCGACGCGGCCACGGCGGCCGCGCACGCCACCATGCTGCTGGACGTGGTCGGCTCGGGCGGCGTCGCCGACACGATGTGGACGCTCTCCTACGAGATGGTCTTCTACCTGCTGGTGACGGTGCTGTTCGTCGCGGGGGTCCACCGCCGCAGCGGCCTGTGCGCCGTGGGGTTCGCCCTCGCCGCGCTGGTCGTCGGGCTGCTGCTGGCCGCTCCCGTCCTCGACCGCGGCCCGGCGGCGTTCGCCGCGCTCGGCGCCTTCGTGGCGGGCCTGGCCTGCGTGCTCGCCCCGTCCGGGTGGGCGCGCCGGGCCGGCGCGGTGATCCTCGGCGGTCTGGCCGTGACGCTGGTGCTGCTCGGCAGCCGAACCCCGTGGCTCGGGCCGGCGATCCTCGCGGTGATGTTCACCGGCACGGTGATCCACCGCTGGGAGCGCGGGCAGACCGGCGGCCTGCGCGCGGTCGCCGTCGTGACGGCCGTGCTGGCGGCGGTCCCCTTCTTCGCCTTCCCCTCCGGCGGGTGGGCCTACCCGAGGGTGTGGATCACCACGCTCGCGCTGGTCGCGCTGACCTTCGCGGGCGGCATGGCCCTGCGCCGCCGCACGGTGCCGCGCGCGCTGGTCTGGCTCGGGGTGATCAGCTACTCGGTGTACCTGCTGCACCATCCCCTGCTGAAGCTGTTCCTCGCCGTGTTCGGCGATCCCCGCGAGCGTCCCGCCGGCGTGCAGGCGCTGCTGGCCCTCGCCTTCCTCGTCGTGGTGCTGGCGCTGAGCCGGCTGACCTACCGCTTCGTCGAGCGCCCCATGCAGCGCGCCGGCCGGCGGCTGGCGCGGGCGTGGACGGGCCCGCGCCCGGGCGAAGCGCCCCGTTCCGGGGCATGACGGACTACGGGGGCGAAGGAAAGGAACGCGGCATGGAACCGACGCGGGTTCGCGTCCCGGCCCGGCGGCTGGCGTGGCTGCGCGGTGAGCTGGCTCGCTGGCAGGCGGAGGGCGTCATCGACGCGACCGCCGCCGAGCGCATCGCCGGCCGGTACGTCCCCGGACGGAGGCTGAGCCTGGAGCGCGTCGTCCTGCTGCTCGGCGGCGGCTTCCTCGGCGTCGGGCTCATCTGGGTCGTGGCGGCCAACCTCGATCAGCTGTCGCCGCTGGTCCGTTTCGCCGGCATCACCGTGGTCTGGCTGGCCGCCGCGGTCCTCGGCGAGGCGCTCGCCGGGCCGGCGGTGAGATCGGCGGCCCGGCTGGTGGCGGTTCTGGCGGCAGGAGGAGTGGTCTTCCAGGCCGCTCAAAGCTTGCAGGTCCCGGCGTACGGCTCCGGCCTGCTGGGCGTCTGGGCGGCGGGCGCGCTGGCGTACGCGTACGCGACCCGCGCCGCCGGGCCGCTGCTCGCGGCCCTCGTCCTCGGGGCGTCCTGGTACGGCTGGTGGGCCGGCGAACAGACCGACTCCGCCGGAGGCGTCGCGGTCTGCCTGGTGGCCGCAGGAACAGCCGCCATCTCCCTGGCCGTCCTCCACGAACGCCTCCGAACGCGCGCCGGGGCCATCGCCGGACCAGACGGCGCCGGCGAAACGCAGGACGGCCCCGTCCGTGCCGGCGGGGTCGTGACGGGCGGCCCCGTCCCCGCCGGGATCGTGAGGGACGTCGTCGCGCCGAGTCCCTGGTCCGGGCGGTTCGCGGCGGTCTGGCGGGCGGCCGGGTTCCTGCTGGCGCTGGGCGGACTGTTCGTCGCGGCCTTCCCCGGCGTCTCACAAGGCGAGATGTACGGCGCGCCGGCGCTGTGGGCGGGGCTCACCGCAGCGGCCGTGGCAGCGGGTGCGGCGCTCGTCCTCGGCGGCGCGGGGGATCGGCGCGAGGCGGCCGCGGCGCAGGTCTTCGGTGGCGCCGGGGATCGGCGCGAGCCGGCCGGGGCGCAGGTCCTCGGTGGCGCGGGGGATGGACGCGAGCCGGCCGCGGCGCAGGTCCTCGGTGGCCCGCAGGACCGGCGCGAGATGCTCGCGAGGCGCGTCCTCGGCGGGGCGGGCGACCGGTACGAAGTGCTCGCGGCGCTGGTCATGGTCGTCGCCGCGGTGGGCCTGGTCGCGTGGGCCCCTGGCGACGTCGATCCGGCGATGGGCGGGTTCACCGCCGCGCAGACGGCGCGGGCCGTGGCGGGCACGCTGCTGTACATTCTCGCGGCGAGCTGGTTCGCGGTCGCGGCGGCCCGGCGGGATGAGACCCACCTCGTGCTGATCGCCACTGTGGCCCTGGTGGTGTTCGTCACGGCGCAGAGCTTCGCGGTGTTCCAGCCGCTGCTGTCCGGTGCGGCGCTGTTCCTGGCGCTCGGCGTGATCTTTATCGTCACCGGGGCGCTGGTCGAGTACGGGCGCCGGCGGCTGATGGAGGCGACCCGATGAGCGGCTCTTCCTCGCGCGTCTCCCGGCGCACCGCGATCATGGTGGCCGCCGCGCTGCTGCTCCAGATGGCGCTGCTGGTCGTCGTGCTGCGACCGCAGCTGTCGGCCCGGCTGTCGGGCGCCGAGTACCGTCTCGCCGCGGGGCCGGTGGACCCGGTCGACCCGTTCAGGGGCGCCTACGTGATGCTGACCTACCCCGGCCTGCCGTCCGCCGAGGGGCAGGCGGCGGGCCGGGTGTACGTGCCACTGGTTCGCGACGGCGCGCTGTGGAAGGGCGCCGGCGTCGAGCGGCGGCGCCCGGCCGCCGGCCCGTACCTGGCATGCCGCACCGGCGGCTACGGGGACCTGCGGTGCGGCATCGACAGCCTGTTCCTGCCCGAGGACAAGGCCCGACGCGTCGGCTCCGAACTCGCGGCCGACCGCGCCGCGGCCGTGGTGAAGATCGACGACGACGGCAACGCCGCCCTCATCGACGTGGTCCCCCGCTGACGCCGACGCACCCTCCACGACCGTCCACCCGGTCACCCACCGTAAAACGGCGCCGTCGTCGCCGTCCCACGTCCCGCCGACGCGGCGCCTCTGACGACATCCTAGAGAGCGGGACAGGCGTGAGCCGACGGGCGTGGGTCGAGGGGCGTGTGCCGAGCTCCGCGCCGTACGGGGCGCCGTCATCGGCGTTTCACGTCCCGCTGACGCGGCGCCGAGCACGCCCAGCCGACACCGGAGTGAGAGCGTCGTGCCGAGTGCTCGGGGCCGACTGGGATTGCCGGGCCGACCGGGCGTGCCGGGGGTCGGTGGTCGCCGGGGGGTTGGTCAGTCGAGGCAGAATTCGTTGCCTTCGGGGTCGGCCATCACGATGTGGCCGGCGCCGAGTGGGGGAGTGGGGTCGTGGCGCTGGAGGCGGGTGGCGCCGTGGGAGACCAGCCGCTCGGCCTCCGCCTCCAGGGCCGCCATCCGCGCTTCGCCCTCAAGCCCGGGGGCCGCCCGCACATCGAGGTGCACGCGGTTCTTGGCCTGCTTGCCCTCGGGAACCCGCTGGAAGAACAGCCGCGGCCCGGCGTCGTCGGGATCGACCACCGCCGAGGCGTCGTTGCGGTTCTCGGGCGGCACGCCCATCGCTTCCAGGGCCTGCTCCCATGAGTCGAAGCCCTTGGGCGGGTCCTGCGTCCGGTAGCCCAGGGCCTCGGCCCAGAACGCCGCCAGCGCGGCCGGGTCGGCGCAGTCGAAGGTGATCTGTACGTCGCGGGCCATCTCAGCTCGCCTCCCGGCCGGTCAACTGGTGGGTGTGCAGGTGGAGGTCGCGGAGCAGGGACACCTCGGACAGATGGTGGATCAGCTCGCGGTTGATGTGCAGCACCAGCGTAGCCAGGGACCGGTCGGCGTAGGGCCCCTCCGCCTCGCCGCACGGGCGGGCGAGGCCGGTCTCGCCGAGGGACTCGACCCCGGCCAGCCAGGTGGCGTACTCCGCGTCGAGCTGGGCCAGCGCCGCGGCCGCGGTCGGGGCGTACTCGAAGGACTGGTAGTCGGTGCTCGCCCGGCCGAAGTGCGCGGCGTTGCGCACGGCCAGCACGCCGACGATCACGTGCCCGAGTCGCCAGGCGATCGTCGTGAACGGCGGCGGCTCGGGCATCGGCATCGCGAAGTCGATGGTCATCGCGCCCGACCCCGCCTGGATCGGTGCGGTGCCGGTGCCGCGCGGGCGGACGTTCCAGCAGCCGGGCGCCGGCTCCCAGAAGTACTCGTCATCGGTGAGCCCCTCGAGGCGATCGCGCAGCTGCTCGGTCCAGTGCCAGGCGAACTGCTCGCGGAGCAGGGAGTTCCATGTCTGGTCGGTCATGGGTCCAACCTGGCGCATATAGCGGACAGGATCGTTCCGCGATCTGTGGAACGATGAACGCGTGACCGTGGAGGCGACGACCGAGCGGGTGCTGCGGCTGCTGGGGCTGCTGCAGCGCCGGCCGTCCTGGACCGCGTCCGAGCTCGCCGCCGAGCTGGAGGTCACCGACCGCTCGGTGCGCCGCGACGTGGAACGGCTGCGCGCGCTCGGCTACCCCGTGCACGCGACGGCGGGCGTCGGCGGCGGCTACCGGCTCGGCGCGGGCACCCGGCTGCCGCCGCTGCTCCTGGACGACGAGGAGGCGATCGCGACGGCGGTGTGCCTGCGGCTGGAGTCGGGGGGCACGGTCGCCGGGGCGGGCGAGGCGGCGCTGCGGGCGCTGGCGAAGCTCGACCAGGTGATGCCGCCCCGGCTGCGCGCCGAGGTGCGGGCGGTGTACGGCGCCACCGCGACCATGGCCGTCCCCGAGGTCGCGATCGACGCCGAGCTGCTGGTGACGCTCGCGCGGGCCTGCCGCGACGCCGTGCGGGTGCGGTTCGGGTACACCGGGCGCGACGGCGGTGAGCGCGAGCGCACGGTCGAGCCGGTGCGCATGGTGTCCACCGGCCGCCGCTGGTACCTGATGGCCTGGGACGTCGACCGCGACGACTGGCGCACCTTCCGGCTGGACCGCATGCGCGAGGTGGCGGCGACGACCTGGCGCTTCCGGCCGCGGGAGCATCCGGACCCGGTCGCCTACGTGCAGCGGTCGGTGACCGGGGCGCCGTACCGGTATGTGGCCCGGGTGCGGGTGCACGCCATGCCCGACCAGGTGCGGCGGCTGGTGCCGCCCCAGGTGGGGCGGGTCGAGGACGACCGTGACGGGTGGTGCCTGCTCGTCACCGGCGGGGACGACCTCGACCGGCTCGCCCTGCACGTGGCGTGGCTGGGCTTCGAGGTGGAGGTGCTGGAGCCCGTCGAGTTGCGGGAGGCCGCCGCGGCGCTCGCCCGCCGCCTCACGGCGATGGCCGAGGCGGGCGGCTAGGAGTCAGCCCCTAGTCGTCGAACTCGCCGTCGCGGACGCCGAGGACGAAGGCGTTCCACTCGCCCGGTGTGAAGCGCAGCACCGTGCCGTTGGGGTCGGCGGGGTTGCGGAGCGCGACCGCGCCGCCCGGCAGATAGGCGATCTCGATGCGGTCGTCGGACGTGCTGCCGGGGGCGCTGAGCCAGGTGACGTCCGAGATGTCCATCGCGTACAGCTCGGCCTTCTCGTGCCCGTCGTTCATCGCCGGCCTGCCTGGGTCGTTGCGGGAGGGGTCACGCGGGCAACGTTAGCAGCCGCCCGCCCCGACGGCCGGTCGGTTGCGACGGCCGCTCGATCGCCGCGACCGGTCGGTTGTGGTGACGGGGCGGTCGCGGCGGTTCGCCGGTCGGCGCGGCGGGCCGGCCGGTCAGTTCCAGCCGCCCACGGGGTAGACCTCGCCGGCGGCCAGCGACCTGCCGCGCAGCAGGGCGGTCACCGGGACGACGTGGTACCCCTTCTTCTCCAGTGAGGTGAGGATCTTCGGCATGGCCTTCACCGTCTCGGGCCACACGTCGTGCATGAGGACGACGCGGTCGCGCTTGGCCAGGCCGAGCACCTTCCTGGTGATGGCGGCGGTGTCGCGGAGCTCCCAGTCGCGACTGGTGCCGTTCCACAGGATCTGCGCCATGCCGAGCTCGGCCGCGATGCCGCCCACCCGTTCGTCGGTGTCGCCGTAGGGCGGGCGCATGAGATCGGGCGCCCTGCCGGTGAGCTTCTTGATCGCGTCCCGTGGGCGGGTCAGCTCGTCCCTGATGTCGCCGTCGGGCAGGGTGGTCAGGTGCGGGTGGTCGTAGGTGTGGTCGCCGATCTCGTGGCCCTCGCGGGCCATCCTGCGCACGATCGAGGGGTACTTGCCGATCTGGGCGCCGACCAGGAAGAAGGTGACCTTGGTGTGGTGCCGCCTGAGCAGGTCCAGCAGCGTGGAGGTGTAGCGGCCGGGGCCGTCGTCGAAGGTCAGCGCGATGCACTTCACCTTGGCGCAGTTCACCTTGCCGGCGGCCGTGGAAGAGGCGGCGGCCGTGGAGGAGAAGGCGCCCGTGGAGGAGACGGTGGCGGTGGCCGTGGAGGAGGCGGCGGCTCTCGCCTGGCCGGTCCGCGCCGGGCCGGAGGCGGCTTGGCCGGTGGACGCCACGGCGGCGGGCGTGGCCGCCAGTGCCATCGTGGTCGCGATCACGGTGGGAACCCATCGCCGCATCGAAAATCCTCCTTGGCTCGGCGCCGCGTCACCTTATCCCAGCCGTACTAATAACCGGATAAGTGGCTCAATATCGGTATGGGTCCGGCACCAGGGGCGGAGCGCCGGGAGAGACGCGATCCGGCTTCGCGCGGCGGACGGCGGAGGGGAAGGTCAAGCCCTCGGAGGCGGTCGCCGGTGGCGGTCAAGAAACCATCTAGAGATCTCATGTTAGTTACAGACGGTGATTTTCGGTGGCTTCGCGTGGCCATGCTGGCAGTCATGAGGCCATATTCGCTCGATGACGTCCTCGCGACGCGCAAACGCAGAGACTCATGGTGGACGGTGTTCATGGTCGACCCGGTGGCCTGCCGGGTGGCACTGTTCGTAGCGAATCACACCGAGATCACCCCGAACGCCCTCACGCGCTTCTCGCTGGTCCTCGGCATGGTCTCCGCGGGCTGCTTCGCCATGGGTCACCTGGTGCTCGGCGCGGTGCTGTTCTATGTGAGCTTCATGATCGACTGCGTTGACGGCAAGATCGCCCGGCTCAAGGGCACCGGGACCCCGTTCGGGCTGTGGCTGGACTACGTCGGCGACCGCATCCGGGTGGTCTGCTGTGCGGCGGGCCTTGCCTACGGGCAGTACGCCGCGACCGGCCGGCTCGCGTTCGTGCTGCTCGGGGCGGGCATCGCCATCTTGGACCTGTTCCGCTACGTCAACGCCCCCCAGATGAAGCGGGTGCGCCAGACGGTGAAGGCGCGCAGGCGCGCCGCCCGCCGCGAGGAGCTGGACGCGGTCCGCGACGCGATGGCCGTGGAGTCGCTGGCGCAGGATCCCGAGTACGACATGCCCTACGCCGCCGCGGCGGCCGCGAACGAGCCGCCGGATCCGTCTGGCTACGACCTCTGTGATCCTTACGACCCGTATGACCAGATGGCCGACCCGGGGTACCGGTTCGAGGACGCGCCGCCCGGTCCGCGCGCGCCCGGACGGTCACCGGGCGAGCACATCGACAACGCGGACAACGCGGACAACGCGGACAACGCCGACCAGCCCACCGAGACCTACAACGGGCCGCTGATCCCCCGCCAGGCGTCCCCGTCCAGCGAGTACGGGCATACCTACCCCTACGACCGCGCGGCCCCCTTCGACCAGGCGTCCTCGCACGACTGGACGGGCCCGCACGGCCACGCGGCCTCCTTCGGGCAGGCGGCGCCCGACGGCGCGACCGCCTCCTGGCACGCGGTGGACGCCCGGCAGGTCCCCTCGCCGCCGGAGGGGGAGGAGCCGCCGGCCGGCCTGCGCCAGCGCGTCGGCCTGTGCCTGGCCCGGCACCGCGTGCGCACGCACCTGATGAGCGGCATCGAGTTCCACGCGGCCGTGTTCATCGTCGGCCCGGTGCTCGGGTCCGCGGCGCTGCTGCCCGTCACCACCGGCGCGGGCGCGCTCCTCGTCCTCAACGAGATCTTCCTGGTCTACCGCATGTGGCAGTCCACCCGGGCCCTCGCGGCGGGGGCCGCGCACCCGCCCGCCGGTCCGGACGACGAACCGCACGTGCGCACCGACCCCTTCTTCACGGGGGTGTAGCCGATGCGGACGGACCGGCCGGTCTTCGTGATCGGCTGCCCGCGCTCCGGCACCACGATGCTGCAGCTCATGCTGCACTCGCACCCGCGCATCGCGGTGCCGCCGGAGAACCGCTTCCTGCTCCAGGCGTACTTCCGCCGGCGCCTGCACGGGGACATGCGCGAGGCGGAGAACCGCCGCGGGCTCGCCGAGTGGATCGCCACCGACCGAAGCACCAGGTTCGGCGAGCTGGGTCTGGACCGCGCGGCCTACGTCCGCAGGGCGGTCGAGGGACCCGGGTCGCTGGGTTCGGTGATCGGCGAGGCGTTCCGCGCGTACGCCGAGCGGTTCGGCAAGCCGCGCTGGGGCGACAAGCGGCCCTGCTACATCCGGCATGTGGGCGCGCTGCTGCGCCTGTTCCCCGATGCCCAGTTCGTCCACCTGGTCAGGGACGGACGCGACTGCGTCGCCTCGCTCAAGGAGATGACCTGGTACAAACTGGATATCCTTCACGCGATCGCCACCTGGGCGGAGGCCGTCGACCTCGGGCGCCGCTACGCCGAAACGCTGCCGGCCGGCACCTTCCACGAGCTGCGGTACGAGGACCTGACCGCCGACCCGCACGGCGAGCTGGCCAAGGTGTGCCGCTTCCTCGGCGAGGAGTTCGACCCCGCGATGTGCGAGCCCCGGCGCATGGCGACGGCGGCGGTGCCCTCCCACAAGGTGTGGCACAGCAACACCCACCAGGAGATCACCCAGGCCAGGGTGGGAAGCTGGATCACCCGGCTGGAGCCGTGGGAGATCGCGCTGTGCGACAGCGTCCTGGGCGGACGCCTGCGCGCCAGGGGCTACGAGCCGGCGGGCGGCCCGCGGCCCTCCGTCCCGCGGCTTCTCGCCTACCGCAGGACGGCGGCCCGGCGGTGGCTGTCGCTGCGCAAGCAGCGCCTCCGCGACCAGGTGAACAGCCGCCGCGAGCCCGGCCCGGTGGCCGCCATGCTCACCTCCGGCCAGCTCTCCCTCCTCACCGTCCCCGCCCCCCGCGCCCCCTTCCAGGAGTCCACCCCTGTTCCGCGGCTCCCCTTCCAGGAGTCCACCCCTGTTCCGCGGCTCCCCTTCCAGGAGTCCGCCCCCGTTCCGCGGGTCCCCTTCCAGGACTCCGCGCCCGTTCCGCGGGTCCCCTTCCAGGACGGCCGGTCAGCGGCGGATGTGCGCGAACAGGGTCTCCCAGCGGTCCAGGACGTTCTCCGGCCGTAACGCCGCGGCCCGTGCCCTGGCTGCGGCGCCCAGGCGCCCGCGCCGGGCGGGGTCGGCCATCAGCGCGCTCAGCGCGGCGGTGAACGCCTCGACGTCCGCGGGCGGCACCAGCGTCCCGGTCGTGCCGTCGAGCACGAGCGAGCGCACCCCTCCCGAGACGTCGAAGGCCACCGACGGCATGCCGTACGAGGCGGCCTCGGCCACGGCCGGGGGAAGCCCTTCATGCTCACTGGACAGCCCTAAGATCGCCGCGTCGAGGAACTCCTGCCCCATCCGCGCGGCCGGCACCCGGCCGCGGAACACCACGCGGTCGCCGATCCCGAGCGAGGAGGCGTGCGCCCGCAGCCGGGTCAGCTCCGGCCCGTCCCCGATCAGGTGCAACTCCCAGTGTCCGCGCGTGCGGCCGGCGCGCGCGAAGGCGGTGATGAGCCGGTCGAGCCGCTTGACCGGGGCCAGCCGGCCCACCCCGAGCACGCGCGGCACGTCCAGAGGGGACGTTCTGTCCGGCCAGGCGCGCAGCGGGTTGGGCAGGTGGGCGGCGTTGGGCAGCAGCGCCTCCTCGGCGAACCGGCGGGCGTCCTCGGGGCTGAGGAAGACGGCCTGGTCCAGGGCGCCGTAGTCGCGCCGTACCGAGGCCAGGTGCGTGGTGCCGCGGGCGCGCTCGTACGACCCGTGGTACTGCCCGATGGCGCGCAGCCGCGGCGGCAGCAGGTCGGCCAGCCAGGACACCGCTCCGGGCGAGGTCAGCACCGCGTACCCGGGGCCGATGGAGGCCAGCAGCCGGGCCACCCGGCCGCGCGCCACCCACCGGACGCCCTCGCCGAGCGGCCGCCGTTGCACGACGTGGCGCTCGTACAGCGGCCGCTCGACGTACCGGAACGGCTCGGGCGCCTGGTGCAGGCCGATGACGTGCACCTCGTGCCCGCGCAGGGCCAGGCCCTGGGCGACCGTGTGGGTCACCTGCTGCACGCCGCCGAGCGTGTCGGCGTCCATGCAGGCGAACACGACCGCGTTCATGTGCCCTTTTCGCCGGGCAGGCCGGAGAAGAACGCCTCCACCACGCGCGCCGCCGCCTTGCCGGTCTCCTCCGCGCAGAACAGGGCGGCGAAGTCGGCGTACCGCTCGGCGTGCTCGGCGCTGACGGCCGGCAGGTCGCGCAGCGCGGCGACCAGTTCGGCCGTGGTCGTCAGGACGGGCCCGGGGGCGATCTCGCGCAGGTCGTAGTTGAGTCCGCGGTCCATCCGCACGTAGTCGTCGTGGTCGTCGGCGTACAGCAGGATGGGCCGCCCGGTGCAGGCGTAGTCGCAGATGATGGAGGAGTAGTCGCTGACCAGCGCGTCGGAGGCGAGGATGAGGTCGTTGACCTCGGGGTACGGTCCGGCCGCCCGGACGAGGTGGCGCACCCGCTCGGGCACGGTGAAGCGTTCTGCCGGATGGGTGCGCAGCACCACCACCCAGTGGTCGGCGAGCGCGCGGGCCAGGGCGTCCAGGTCGACGCGCACCGACGTGCCGCCGCGCCTGTCCAGGTCGCGGTAGGTCGGCGCGTAGAGCAGGATGCGGCGGTCCTCGGGGATCTCCAGGGCCTCGCGCACGCGCGGCCCCGCGCCGGGGTCCCCGTTCACCAGCACGTCGCACCGCGGCGAGCCGAACCCGAGGACGGCGCCGGTGTACTCGTTCGACGGCACGAAGACGCGCTCGAACTCCGGCCCGGGGGAGACCAGCGCGTCCCAGCGGGCCACGGCGGAGCGCCACCGCTCGCGCGGGCCGGGGAAGTCCCCGCGCAGGTCCGGCGACTCGAACCCGACCGTCTTCAGCGCCTGGCCGTGCCAGGTCTGCAGGTAGCGGGTGCCCTTGGGCTTGGGGAAGTCCAGCGGGAACCCGTGGCTGTCCACCCAGTAGCCCGCCCGGGCCATGGTCCAGACGTACCGCCAGCTCATCCGCCGCACGAGCGGCACATCGGCGGGGAACCCGGCCGCCTTCGCCCGGGCCGACCAGCGCACCCGCAGCGGCAGGTCACGCCGCCGGATCTCCTCGTAGATGTAGCGGGGGTTGCCGGTGTAGGAGGCGCCGAGGTCGGACTCGAACAGCGCCAGGTCGCGGCGGCGCGGCACCACCTTGATCAGTCCCCGGTACACCCACAGCTTCAGCTCGGTGCGCCCGGCCAGGTCGCGCAGCGAGCGCAGCCGCGCCGCCCGGCGCAGCGCCCGCGACGGCCGCCAGGAGACGCGCAGGACGGCGCCGTCGCCGCTCGGGGCGACGGTGACCTCGTGCCGCCCCGCGGTCAGGGTCAGGGGAGGGGTGGCCGGGTCGACCAGCAGGCGGTCACTGGTGCGATGGCCGTCCGGGCGGACGTGGGAGACGCGAACGTCCCGGCCGCCGTCGAACCCCAGGCGGCCGAGCCTGGCCCGCGCCAGGTCCACCTCCACCTGCGTGAGGTAACTGCCGTCCGGCTGCCGCCGCGGCGCCAGCGGCACGCGCAGCCCCTTGACCGTCAGCTCGGCGGTGGTCTTCCAGCGGCGCAGCACGGCGAAGGGGTCGTAGGTGCGGACCGTCATCGACACGACCGTCCCCTGACAGGAGATCTCGCCCACCTCGTGCCTGATCCGGGACGCGGCGAAGGGCAGCTCGGCCAGCCGCAACGGCGTGATGTCCAGCGCGGGGTGAGCGCGCGTGCCCCAGTACGTCCGGCCGTCCACCCGCAGGGCGTGGCGGGGGGCGGCCTTGGGACCGGTCAGCGACCGCGCCGCCACCAGCAGGTCCTCGGCCTGGTCGGCGGCGATCAGGTGGCAGCACACCCTGATCATCGGATCGGCCCGCTGGAGCACGCCCGGCTCCAGTTCCGCGAGGTAGGGGCGTACGACCGAGGCGAACTCCTTGATCCACACCTTGGTGTGGCGGGGCAGCTTGTTGAGATGGACGCGCAGGTCCTGCGCGAGGAAGCGCTGCTGCCGGTGTCCGACGAGGTCGGAGCACCCGTTGTCGCGCAGCACCGCGTCGCTGATCTGCGCGGCGCGCACCCGGTCGCGCACGCCGTCCAGGTCCCCGGCGGACGGCGGCGGGGAGGCCGGGGCGGCGGCCGGGTGCGACAGGCACACCGTCCACGGCACGATCGCGAAGCGGCGGGCGGCGCAGAAGAGCGCGGCGGTGAAGACGTGGTCCTCGTGGTGCAGGTTCTCGGCGAAGCGCAGGCCCTGCTCGCGCAGGAACGCGGTGCGGTACAGCTTGTTGGTGGCGAACCCGTCCAGGAACAGGCGCGGTTCGGCGCGGATGCCGTCGACCACCCGGCGCGGGCGGAACAGTTCGGGGCGGTAGCGCTGCGTGCGCCCGGTGGCCCCGGCCGGCCGGGCGATCTGCCCGGCGGCGAAGTCGGCGCCGGTGCGCTCGACCTCCAGCAGCAGGCTCTTGCAGGCGTGCCGGGTCAGCTCGTCGCCGCCGTCGAGGAACATGACGTGCGGCGCGCGCGCCGCGTCCAGCCCGGCGTTGCGCGGCGCTCCGCGGTGGCCGCTCGGGGCGTCGCGGCGGACGTACCTGACCCGCGGGTCGTCCAGCCGGGACACCAGGGCGGCGGTGTCGTCGGCGCCGGCGTCGTCGACGATGATCAGTTCGAGGTTGCGCAACGACTGGCCGAGCACGGACGCGATGGCGCGCGGCAGGCGGGCGGAGTCGTTGACGGTGATGAGCACAACGCTGACGTCCGGCTGCATGCGTGGTCTCTCCCGAGTCGGCATTGCCCTGACCGGGGTATTCCCGGGCGGATGCCCGTGCCGCCGGGCACGGCGGAGTGCTGACCGGCGCTTGCCGCGACCTTTGACGCGACGGGGCGCGGCGCGGGGCGGCCGTGGCGATGCTGGGATATCGCCTTCCTTACGCCTGCGGGGGTTTCAGTGGTATATGTCGCCCTTTCTATGACAGTTGCCGTTAACGGGGCGGTCATGATCCTCGGCAAGGCTGCGGATGTCGCATCTTGATCCCATGGGGAGCCCCGCATGCCGCACCTCGACCGACGCTCCTTCCTCGTGACCGGCCTCGCCGCGGGCGCGATCGCCACCATCCCGGCGTCCGCCGCGCTGGCCGACCCCGACCCCGCCGCCGAGACCGCGCAGAGCCTCGCGAGCCGGGGCCTGCGCTCCGACCCGTTCACCCTCGGCGTGGCCTCCGGCGACCCCGACCACAGCGGCTTCGTCCTGTGGACCCGCCTGGCCACCCAGCCGCTGGCCGAGGACGGCATGGGCGGCATGCCCGCGCGGCCCTTCCCCGTGCTGTGGCAGGTGTACTCCGACGAGCGGTGCCGTCGCGTCGTGCGCTCGGGCGTCGCCGTGGCCGCCCCCGAATGGGGACACAGCGTCCACGTCGAGGTGGACGCCCTGCCCTCCGGGCGCGAGTACTGGTACCGCTTCCGCGTCGGCCCGTACCTGTCACCCGTCGGACGCGCGCTCACCGCGCCGCACCTGCTGTCCTACGGCTCGCCGCTGTCGATGGCGTTCGTCTCCTGCGCCCAGTACGAGCACGGCTACTTCACCTCCTACCGGCGGCTGGCCGAGGATCACCCGGACCTGATCCTGCACCTCGGCGACTACCAGTACGAGTACACCAAGAACACCTACACCATCCCCGGCGGCAACGTCCGCGACCACGAGGGCCCCGAGACCGAAACGCTCGCCGACTACCGGCAGCGGCACGCCCAGTACAAGACCGACCTGGACCTGCAGGCCGCCCACGCCGCCGCCCCCTGGCTGGTGGTGTTCGACGACCACGAGGTCGACAACAACTGGGCCGACGAGGTGCCCGAGAAGCCCGAGGTGCCGCAGCCGAACTTCCTGGCCCGCCGCGAGGCCGCGTTCCGCGCGTACTACGAGAACATGCCGCTGCGCCGCACCTCCGTCCCGCGCGGCATCGACATGCAGCTCTACCGGCGCGTCCGCTGGGGGCGCATGGCCACCTTCCACATGCTCGACACCCGGCAGTACCGCGACGACCAGGGCTGCGGCGACGGCTACCGCGACTGCCCCGCCGCCGTCGACCCGGCCCGCTCCATCACCGGCGCCGCCCAGGAGAGGTGGCTGCTGGACGGCTTCCGCCACTCCCGCGCCCAGTGGGACATCATCGGCCAGCAGGTCTTCTTCGCCCAGCGCGACAACAACGCCGGACCCGCCAAGGTCACCAGCATGGACGCCTGGGACGGGTACGTCGCCTCCCGGCAGCGCATCACCCAGGGATGGGTGGACGCCAAGGTGCGCAACCCCGTCGTGCTCACCGGCGACGTGCACGCGCACTGGGCCTCGGACCTCAAGCTCGACTACGACGACCCCACCGGCCCGTCGGTCGGCTCGGAGCTGGTCGCCACGTCGATCACGACCGGCGGCGACGGAGCGGACTCCGACCCCGCCACCCACCCCTACCTGGCCATCAACCCGCACCTGAAGTTCTACAACAACCAGCGGGGGTACGTCCTGACGAAGATCGAGCGCGACCTCATGAGCGCCGACTTCAAGGTGGTGCCCCACGTGCAGGTCGCCGGGGACCCGGCCTACACCCGCGCGACGTTCGTCATCGAGGACCAGGTGCCCGGCGTCCAGCAGACCTACCTGCGCCCGCTGGACACCACCCTCATGCGCACCCGCCCGATGACCGTCGAGGACACCGTCACCTGGGAGACCGAGCGCCCCTGACCCCTCCCCTCGACCCTGGTGATCGCCGGGCACCGCCGTGCGGCGGCGTCCCGGCATCCCCGGGGCTCTTGGCCCGCGTGTCAACCGGATCCGGTCCCCGTCGTGTAGGTCACTGTGAGACCTTCCGGACGGAGACCATGGATGGACGACGGGTTCGACGACTACGTGGCGGCGCGCTACGAGCGGCTGCGGCATGCGGCCTATCTGCTCACGGGGAACCGGGCCACCGCCGAGGACCTCGTCCAGACGGCGCTCGCCAAGGCGTGGGTGGCCTGGCGCCGCATCGACGGCGACCCCGACCGGTACGTGCACCGCATCATCGTCAACACCCACGCATCCTGGTGGCGCAGGAAGTGGCGCGGCGAGGTGCCCGCCGAGCACCTGCCCGACCTGCCCGACCAGCGGGACCTCGCGGCCGAGGTCGGCCGCAGGCACGTCCTCAGACAGGCGATCGGCGACCTGCCCCGGCAGCAGCGGGCGGTCATCGTCCTGCACTACTTCGAGGACCTGACCCTGGTGCAGTGCGCCGACGTGCTCGGCTGCTCGGTCGGCTCGGTCAAGGCCCAGCTCAGCCGGGCCCTGCGACGCCTCCGCGTCGACTCCGAGACTCACCTGACGGGAGCTGAGCGATGACCTTCACCGAAGCCGACCTCCGCGCGGCACTGGCCGACGACCTGCACGCCGGCCTTCCTGACGTGCCCGGCATCGTGGAGCGCGGACGCCGTATCAGACGGCGTAGGACCGCCTCGGCGCTGACCCTCGCTGGCGTCGTGACGGCCACCGCGGCCGTACTGATCGCCAGGCCGGAACTGGTTCCGGCGGCGGTGGACAGGACGCCGGTGACGGCGGTGAGCATCGCGCCGCCTGACGGCCTGCCGGCGACGAACGATCTGGACGGCCCGTTGATCACGGCGGCCGTCTCCACCACCATGGTCACCGGCAGGGAGATCACCTTCCGGCCGCTGAGTACTTCCACCTCATTCAAGATCGTCTGCGACGATCCGATGGCATGGGTGGCGATCCGCACGTCCGACTCCGGGATGATGACCGGCAGATGCGGTAGGGACGGGATCGGCGACTTCTTCAGCAGCGATTCGGTCCCTTCCGACTGGCTGGACCGGCCCCAGCGGCTGACCGTCTGGGTGTTCCCCGCCGACACGCCGATCATCGACCACCGTCTGCGAATGAACCAGAGCGAGATGTACGCCGGCTGCAAGGTGGTGGACGACTCCGTGGGCCGGTGCGACGGCGGGTACCTCGCGCAGGTGCTGATCCTGCCAGGTCGCGTCGAGAAACTCGCCACCCAGATCGCTCCCCGACCAGGCCGCTGGGCCATCGGCGTCTACGACCGCCCCATCCCCATCCCGACCCCCTTCGCCAATCGGACCCACACCGTCTTCCCCACGGCCTCCCCTAACCCACCCACATCGCCGTCCCCGCCTCCCGCTGACTAGTGCGCTAGTCGGGGTACGGCGATGCCGGCGCCCTTGTACGGTGCGCGCGCCTGGCAGGAGCGTGCGCAGGTAGGGTCAGCGCCGGGCGAGTACCCGGCGTACGAGCCAGGCGAGGAAGATCACGGCTGCCAGGGCGGCGACGGCCGGGGCGACGCGCTTGAGCACGGGGACTCCGGCGATCTCCAGCAGGTCGAGCGCCTCCTCCTCGGCGGTGCGGGACGTGCGGGCCGTCCCGGCGGGGTGCACCTCGCGGCCCGCCGCCGCCTCCTTGGCGTACGGCGGCTCGTAGGAGTCGGGCACGGCGGTGAGATGCCGCGCGGGCGGTTGCTCCCCTCCGCCCGGCCCAGCGGCCTCCGCCGGCGCGGTGGTCTGGACGGGCGGCTCCGCGGCGGCTTGGGCGGACGGCTCCTCGACGGCCTTGCCGGTCCCCTCCTCGGCGGCCTGGCCGGATGGCTCCGCGGTGGCCGGCTGCTGGACGTCCTGGTCGCCGGTGCCCCTCAACGGCACCACGTCGGCCGGTGCGCCGATCGCCGTCACCGTGGCCGGCTCCTGGTCACCCACCGGGACGATCTCCGGAATCTCTTGCTCTTCGGCGTCCGGCAAAGACGTTCCCGGCTGGTTGAACGGGGTCGTGGCGGGCGCGCTGGACAGCGGCGGAGCGGTCACCTCGGCTGCGGCCTCGGCAGGGGTCTCCGGCGCGGCGGCGACTGTCGAGTCAGCGGGGGTCTCGGGGGTCGCGGCGTCCGTCGTGTCAGCGAGAGTCTCGGGGGTCGCGGCGTCGAGGGGCTCGGCGGGGCTCTCGTGGAGGAGGGCCGCCAGGTTGGCTGCGAAGCGGTCGAGCAGCTTGGCGCCGACCTCGGCCATCACCCCGCGTCCGAACTGCGCGGGACGGCCGGTCACGTTGAAGGAGGTCTCGACCTTGACCCGGGTCTGGGCGCCCTCCCCGGCCAGCGCCGCGCTCACCGTCGCGGTCGCGGTGCCCGTGCCACGCGCCTCCTTGCCCGACGCCTTGAGGGTGAGAGTGTGGGCGTCCTTGTCGACCGCCTCGAAGCTCGCCCGGCCCCGATAGGTGACGGTGATCGGCCCGACCTTCACCTTCATCCGCCCGGTGAAGTCGTCGCCCTCCGCGCTGTCCAGTGCAGCGCCCGGCAGGCACGGAGCCACCCGCTCGACGTCGAGGAGCACCGCCCACGCCTGCTCAAGCGGCACCGGGACCGTGAACTCGTGCTCGAACCGCATCGTCATCGACCCGCTCCTCATCCAGGTGCCGCCCAGCCGGTGGACGCGGGACGGCCCTCGTCGCTCTTGCGCCATTATGACCGTCCTCACCTACCTTGCTACCCCAGTGATTGGCCAGGCATCATCCGTCCCACCCCGTACACGGTCCACCGCGCCGCCCTGCCTTCTCCGCGCCGTACAGGTATCCGCCCTGGTGGAGGAGCGGTCAGCGGGACGTTTCCTTGGCACGTCGTTCGAGGAAGGCCCGAACGGTCGGGTCCGTACTGAGGGTGGACGCCTGGGTGTAGGCCGCGACCGCGTCCTTGTGCCGGCCGAGCCGGGCGAGCAGGTCGCCGCGTACCGCGTGATAGGGCTGGAAGCGCTCCCGTTCGACGGGCAATGCCGCCAGCAGCGACAGCCCCGTCTGGGGTGAGCGGGTCCGGCCGATGACGGCGGCGTGGGCGACCCGGCTCCCCAGGCTTGGCGCGATCGCCACCAGAGCGGTGTACAGCGTGCACAGTGCGTCCCAATCGGTGGCGCCACTGCGGGCCCGATCGCAGTGGACCGCCTGGATCGCCGCCTCCAGTTGGAAGCGCCCGGGGGCCTGGCCGGGCCGCTCGGCCCGGCGGAGGTAGGCCTCGCCCTCGGCGATGAGACGGCGGTCCCACCCGTCCGGGTCCTGGTCCTGTAACGGCAGATAGCGGTCGCCGGGAGTCGTGGCACGCGCCGAGGCCAGGGTGAGCAGCGCCGCCAGCGCCCACGCCTCGGGCTGGTCGCCGAGCAGCTTCGCGGTCGTGACGGCCAGGTACCGGGCCTCTCCCGCGGGCGACGTCCCCTCGCCCCGCTCCGCGAAGGTCAGCGCGTAGCAGGCGTACACCGCCTCCAGCACCGACGGCAGCCGTTCGGGCATCGCCTGCCGCCCGGGAACGGCGAAGGGAATCCGGGCGTCCTTGATCCGCCGCTTGGCCCGCACCAGTCGTTGCGACATCGCCCCGGCGGGCACGGCGAAGGCCCGCGCGATCTGGGCGGAGTCGAACCCGAGCACGGCCTGCAGCATCAGCGGGGTACGGACGCCGGCGGCGATGGCCGGGTGCGCGCACACGAACAGCAGGGCCAGTCGCCGGTCGGGGATCCGGCCCGGGTCGAGATCGTCCAGCTGCCGGACGGCGTCGGCACCGATGTCCGTGGCCGCCTCCAGCGGCTGGTTGCGGCGGTGCGCGGCGGACCTCCACAGATCTCGCTGCCGGTTGCGTGCGACCGTCAGCAGCCAGCCTTCGGGGTTGTCCGGCACACCGTCGCGCGGCCAGGTGATCAGAGCCTGCTCGAAGGCCTGCGCCAAGGTGTCCTCGGCGAGTTGGAGGTCGCCGGTCGGAGCGGCCAGCAGGGCGACCAGCCGGCCATAAGACGCCCGTGCGGTGCGCTCGGCGACGTGCGCGGCCGTCTCACCGGTCACGACGACGCGACCCACGTCCCGGCGTCGATGTGCACCGCACCGGGCCGGACCTCGACGGTGCCCCACGACAGCGGCGGCGCCTGCCGCGCCCACTCCAGGGCGGCGTCCAGATCCGGCACGTCGATGACGATCACGCCACCGAGTTGCTCCTTGGTGTCGGCGAACGGCCCGTCCTGGATCCGCGGCTCCCCGTCGACGAGCGTGAGCGTGGTCGAACCGGTCGACGGCCGCAGCACCTGGCCGCTCACCAGGATGCCGGCCTGCTCCAGTGTCGCGGCGTAAGCGGCCATGGCCCGCATCCCCGCGGCCATCGCCTCGGCCCCGATCGTCTCCTCGCTCGCCTCGCTGTAATGGAACAGCAGCATGTACCGCATATCCCGATCCTCCCTCGTCACTTGACCCGGTAGCGTGCGATGACCACTCCGGTCGTGGAGGTCGTCGCCTCCTGAAGTATCAGGTCGGTCCGTTCCCCCTCGCCGAACAGGCGCGTCCCCGAACCGAGCACGATCGGGTGGATCAGCAGGACGTACTCCTCGACCAGGCCGGCCGCATGCAGTGAGCGCACCAGTTCACCGCTGCCCAGCACCCTGATCACGCCGTCGGTACGGCCCTTGAGCCGTGCGACGGTGTCGGCCGCATCCCCCGCCAGCAGCGTGGAGTTGGGATAGGCGAGTTCGGTGCGCGCCTGGCGGGAGGCGACGTACTTGGGCGAGTTCACCAGCACCTCGGTGAACGGGTTGGGGTCGGTCACCGAGGTCCAGTATCCCAGCAGGTCGTCGTACGAACGGCGCCCGAAGAGCATCGCCGTGGCCCTGTCCATCCGCCCGACGAACCTCCCGATCACCTCGTCGGTGTACCCGGTGCCCCAGCCGCCGTGCCGGAATCCACCCCTGGTGTCCTCCTCCGCCCGGCCCGGCCCCTGCATGACGCCGTCCGCACAGACGTTCGCGAAAACGCTGATCGTGCCCACCTCGAACTCCTCATCTCGTGATCGTCCAGGCCGCGGCCATGCGCGACATGGTGATGACGAGGTCGGGAGGGCAGGACAGACAGTGCGCGAACGCGCCTTCGGGCTCAGGCGGCCGACCAGGAAAGCAGGGTTCCGAGGACGGCGAGGGCGGCGTTGACGGAGATGGTCACCCCGTGGCGCCTGCTTTGCTGCCCTCGATAACGCGATAAATGCTATTCGGGATATTGGTCGAGCGGGTTATGTCCAGTATTGATGCAAAGTTTTGGTCAGGCTTTGGTGGGGATGTAATGTCGCTGCCGTGCCTTCTCAAGAACACGAGGCGCTGATCCTGCTTTTCCGAAATCGTCCGGCATTGGTAGCCGAGCTGCTGGGCGATGGATTCGGTATGGAAATGCCGGAATACAGCGAGGTAAGAATTGAGTCGGGTGACCTCACCGAGTGCCCGCCGGTGGAGTACCAGGCGGACGCCGTCGTGGTGCTCTCGTCAGGTGCGTCGCCGGTGCTGGCGGTGGTGGTGGAGGTCCAGCGTGGCCGTGATCCGCACAAGCGGTGGAGCTGGCCGGTGTACCTGGCGTCGGTGCGGGCTCGGGCGCGCTGCCCGGCGATTCTCCTGGTGGTGTGCACCGAAGCCCCGATCGCGCAGTGGTGCGCGGCACCGATCGACATGGGCCATCCCGGCTGGCGGCTCACCCCCATGGTCGCCGGTCCGGCGACCGTTCCGGTGGTGACCGATCCGTCCGAGGCGGTTCGCGCACCGGAGCTGGCGGTGTTGTCGGCGGTCGCCCACGGGGGTGACATCGAAGCGCAGCCGATCATGGATGCGTTGTTCGCGGCCTTGGCCACCATCGACGCGGATCAGGCACGGCTGTACGCTGATTTCGTCCTGATGATGCTCCCCGAGGTGGCTCGCAAACATATGGAGGAATTAATGGCTACCGGGACTTACGAGTACCAAAGCGACTTCGCGCGGCAATACGTCGCCGAAGGTCGGGCTGAGGGTAGGGCTGAGGGCCGTGCGGAGGGGAAAGCCGAGGGCCGGGCCGAAGGGAAGATCGAGGGCCGGGCCGAAGGGAAGGCCGAGGCGGTCCTGATTCTGCTCGGTACGCGGGGGGTCGCGGTCTCCGAGGAGGCCCGGGGACGCATCCTCGGTTGTACGGAGGCGGCCCGGCTCGATGTATGGATCCAGCGTGCGGCCACCGCCGATGCCATCGACGACCTGTTCGCCTGATGGTCGTCCTTCAGCGTCTGCCTTCCTGACCGCTCTTCCGCGTCTGGTCTCCTGGTGGTTCCCCGCTTCGTCAACGCTGCTCCCCGAAGAGATGGAGGACGTCCGTGAGGGGGGCTGAGGCGGCCCAGGGCGCCGCATCGTGGGGGTGGGATGCGGCGCCCGTGGTGCCGAGGTCAGACGGTGGCGGCGGCTGTCAGGAGGGCTCTGTGGGTGAGGACGCCGGCCAGGTGCCTGCGGTAGTCGGGGGTGGCGTGGAGGTCGGTGGGCGGTGAGGTGCCGTCGGCCGCCGCCGAGGCGGCCTGGCGGAGGGCGTCGCCGGCGTGGGCGCCGTCAGCACCGTAGGCGCCGGGCCGGCCGGAGCCGTTGGTTCGGTTGGAGCCGTTGCCGTTCGCTGTGGGACCGTAGGAGGAGCCGTTCAGTTCGAGGCCCGGGACGGCCGTCTCGACGGCGGTGGCGCGGACCGGGGTCGGGCCCATGTTGGTCAGGCCGATCCTGGCCTCCTCGACCCGGCGGGGCTCGCCGCCCGTGCCGCCGGAGACGCGCACGGCCGCCGCGACGCCGACGATGGCCCACGACTGGGCGGTGCGGTGGAACTTCTCGTAGTGGAAGCCCCAGCCCTCGCCCAGCTTGGGCACCCGCACCGCGGCCAGGATGTCGCCGGGCTCAAGAGCCGTCTCCAGGTAGTCGAGGAAGAAGTCGCGGGCCGCCACCACCCGCTCGCCGGACGCGGAGTGGATCAGGAACTCCATGTCCAGGGCCAGGGCCACCGCGGGCAGGTCGCCGGCCGGGTCCCCGTGGGCGAGCGAGCCGCCGAACGTGCCGCGGTGACGCACCGCCGGGTCGGCGACGGTGGCGGCGGCGAGTGCCAGCAGCGGGCATTCGGCGTTGACGATGGGCGAGCGGACCACCTCGTCATGGGTGGTCGTGGCGCCGATCAGCACGTGGCCGTCCTCGTCGCGGACGCCGTGCAGTTCGGCGAGGCGTCCGACGTCGACCAGCACGCTCGGATAGGCCAGCCGGAGCCGGAGCAGCGGCAGCAGCGACTGCCCGCCGGACAGCACCTTGGCGTCCTCTCCGGCGTCGGCGAGCACCGAGACGGCCTCGTCGAGCGAGGAGGGACGGACGTAGTCGAACGGCGCTGGAATCATGAGGTGCCTCCCTGGAGGGCGCGCCAGACTCGTTCGGGGGTGCAGGGCATGGGGACGTCGTTCACGCCGTACGGGCGGAGCGCGTCGACGATCGCGTTCACCACGGCCGGCGTCGAGGCGATCGTTCCCGCCTCGCCGACGCCCTTGACGCCGAGCGGGTTGCTCGTGGCCGGCGTCTCGGTGCGTTCGGTGATGAAGTCGGGCAGGTCGGCCGCCGACGGCACCAGGTAGTCGGCCATGGTCGTGGTGAGCAGGTTCCCCTCGGCGTCGTAGACGGCCTCCTCGAACAGCGCCTGCGCGATGCCCTGGGCGAGGCCGCCGTGCACCTGTCCCTCGACGATCAGCGGGTTCACGACCTTGCCCACGTCGTCCACCGCGACGTACGACCGGATCTTCGTGGCGCCGGTCTCGGTGTCGACCTCGATGGCGCACAGGTGCGTCCCGTGCGGGAAGGAGAAGTTCTCCGGGTCGAACGTCGCGTCGGAGTCCAGGCTGGGCTCGACCCCGTCAGGCAGGTCGTGCGCGGCGAAGGCCGCCAGCGCGATCTCCTGGATGGTCTTGCCCGCGTCGGTGCCGCGCACCTTGAACCTCCCGCCGTCGAACTCGACGTCGTCGGCGGAGGCCTCCAGCAGGTGGGCGGCGATGTGCCGGGCCTTCTCCTTGACCTTCTCGCACGCCTGGACGACGGCGACGCCGCCGACGGCCAGCGAGCGCGAGCCGTAGGTGTCCATGCCCTTGTGCGAGATCGCCGTGTCCCCGTGCAGGACCGAGACGTCCTCGAACGGCACGCCGAGCGCGTCGGCGACGATCTGGCTCCAGGCCGTCTCGTGTCCCTGCCCGTGCGGGCTGGCGCCCGTGACGACCTCCACCCTGCCGGTCGGCAGCATGCGGACGGAGGCGTGTTCCCACCCGCCGGCGCCGTAGCTCAGCGAGCCGAGGACCCGGCTCGGGGCCAGGCCGCACATCTCGGTGAAGGTGGAGACGCCGATGCCGAGCTGGACCGGGTCGCCGCGGTCGCGCCGGTCGACCTGTTCGGCTCGCAGCTTGTCGTAGCCGAACAGGGCGAGCGCCCTGTCGGTGGCCGCCTCGTAGTTCCCGGAGTCGTAGGTGAGCCCGGCGACCGTGGTGTACGGGAACTCCTCGTGGGTGATCCAGTTGCGTCGCCGCACCTCGATCGGGTCGAGGGACAGTTCGGCGGCCAGCTCGTCCATGAGCCGTTCGACGGCGAACGTCGCCTCCGGCCGGCCCGCGCCGCGGTAGGCGTCGGTCGGCATCTTGGTGGTGAACACGCCCGTGCAGGTGAAGTCGTAGGCGTCCATCTTGTAGATGCCGTTGTACATGAACGCGCCGAGGATCGGGATTCCCGGCGTGACCAGCATCAGGTACGCGCCCATGTCGGCCAGCAGGTCCACCCGCATGCCGCGCAGCCGCCCGTCGGCGTCGGCGGCGAGGGAGACCCGCTGGAGCTGGTCGCGGCCGTGGTGCACGGTCAGGTTGCCCTCCGAGCGCGACTCGGTCCACTTGACCGGCTTGCCGAGGCGCCTGGTGAGCAGCAGGAGCAGGACCTCCTCGGCGGTGACCTGCAGCTTGGAGCCGAAGCCGCCGCCCACGTCCGGCGCGACCACGCGGAGCTTGTGCTCGGGGATGCCGGTGACCTGGGCCAGCATGATGCGCAGGATGTGCGGGATCTGGGTGGCCGAGTGGAGGGTGAAGTGGTCGCCGTCGGTCTGGGCGACGACGGCCCGCGGTTCCATGGCCGTCGGGATGAGCCGCTGCTGGACGAAGGTCCGCTCGATCACCACGGGCGCGTCGCGGAAGGCCGCGTCGATGTCGCCCTCGGCGTACTTCCAGGTGTAGGCGCGGTTGCCGGCCTCGTGGACCTTGGGGCCGCCGTCCTTGAGCGCCTCGGTCATGTCCAGCACCGGGGGCAGCGGCTCGTAGTCGATCTCGATGGCCTCCAGCGCGTCGCTGGCCTTGTACCGGTCGGTGGCGACGACGCAGGCGACCGCCTCGCCCGCGTACCGCACCTCGTCCACGGCCATCGGCGGGTGGTCGGGGATGACGATGTCCTCGGTGACCGGCCAGGCGCACGGCAGGGTGCCCTGCTCGCCCGCGAAGTCGCGCCCGCTGAAGGCGGCGATCACCCCGGGCATGCTCCGCGCGGCCGAGGTGTCGACGCCGGTGATGCGCGCGTGCGCCATCGGGCTGCGCAGGAACGCCACGTGCAGCATGCCGGGGAGCTGGATGTTGTCGGTCCACTGGGTGCGGCCGGTGACCAGCCGCGCGTCCTCCTTGCGCCTGCGGGCGGCGCCCACCTCGTGCCGGTCGGGGGCGGGCTCGCCGAGCATGTCGCTTTCGGCGATCTTCTGGGCGACGAGGCCGGCGTCGAGCTCCTCGGTCATCTGCCGCTCACCGCTTCCTGGTCGCTCATGCTCTGCGCGCCCCGCCGTACGGCGCGGACGATGTTGCAGTAGCCGGTGCAGCGGCACAGGTTGCCCTCCAGGCCGTCGCGGATGGCCTCGTCGGAGGGGTCGGGGTCGTCCTTCAGCAGGTCGATGGCCGCCATGATCATGCCGGGTGTGCAGTAGCCGCACTGGAGGGCGTGCTCCTCGTGGAAGGCCCGCTGCATGGGGTGCCACCGCTCGCCCTCGGCCAGGCCCTCGACGGTCAGCACGTCGCATCCGTCGGACTGGACGGCGAGCACCGAGCAGCTCTTGGCGCTCCTGCCGTCGAGCATGACGGTGCAGGCGCCGCAGTTGCCGGTGTCGCAGCCGATCGGTGTCCCGGTCTTCCCCAGCCGGTCGCGAAGGAGGTGGACCAGGAGCAGGCGTGGCTCGACATCCTCCTCGTACTTGACGCCGTCGACGGTGAGGTTGATACGGGTCATTGGTCCTCCAAGCGCGCTGGCTGCTTGAACTATTGCCGTGCGCCGACCTGTGCGAACATCGCCGGACCTCGCGGGAGGTGCCGTCCCCGGCCGGCGGCCGGAGGCGCCCCCCTGCGGGGGAGGCGGTGGGTGGCGAGCGCACTAACGGTGAGAGGAGTGGATGGAGTGAGAACCGACAAATGCGAACGTACGCCCCTGATGTGGCCGGTCAACCCCTCGGGCGTCGAAACACCGCTCCCGGCGGTCGCGACGGTCAGGCGAGGGGGAACGGGCGGCCGTGCTCCTCCGCGGGACGGGGGCCGAAGATACGGCGCTCCTCCTCGCCGATCGGCAGATCGTTGATGCTCGCCTCGCGGCGGCGCATCAGGCCCTCGGCGTCGAACTCCCACAGCTCGTTGCCGTAGGAACGCCACCACTGGCCGGCGGCGTCGCGGCACTCGTACTGGAACCGCACGGCGATGCGGTCGCCGGTGAATGCCCACAGTTCCTTGCGCAGGGCGTAGTCCAGTTCGCCGGACCACTTCCGGGTGAGGAATTCTACGATCTCCTCCCGGCCGGTCACGAACTCCGACCGGTTGCGCCAGACCGAGTCCTCGGTGTAGGCGAGGGCCACCTTCCGCGGGTCACGGGTGTTCCACGCGTCCTCCGCGGCCTGAACCTTGATGCGCGCGCTCTCCTCGTCGAAGGGCGGTACAGGAGGTTTCATCGCGACGGTCCTTCCTCGTGCCGGACGGGGAGCGGAGGGTTGAACGGAGAGGCCTCGACGAACCGCCACGGCGCGGGCACCTCCCCCGCCATCTCCACGACCTCCTCCACCTCGAAGGCGATCTCTCCGGCCTCGCCGCCGCCGGGCGTGGCCCGGCCGGTGATCCGGAGCCCTCCTCCACTCTCCCAGTCGGGGAACAGCAGGCCGCAGGCAGGGTTGAGCCGCAGGTTCCCGAGCGTCATGAACATGAAGTTGCCCGGGTACTCCCGCCATGCCAGCCGCCGCTCGTCCAGCACGCGGACGAACCCGGGCGCGCCGCCCCGGTGGGAGGCGTCGGAGCCCAGCCCGTCGACGTGGGTGGCGATGAAGAAGGTGTCGGCCGTGCCGATCCACCGGCGCTGCGCGGCCGTGAGCGCCCGGCCGGCACCGAGCAGGCGGGACGGCCCGGACGGAGCGGGCGGCCCGGTCACCCCGGACGGCCTCGACGGCTCGTACGGCTCGGTCACCCCGGACGGCTCGGATCGCTCGACCGGCTCGGAGGGCTCGGATACCCCGGACGGCTCGGACGGCCGCGCCGGGCCGAAGGCGGGCTCGCGGCGCTGGATGTACTTGGGGCAGTTGGAGTACACCTGCTCGGTACGGACGACCAGGTGGTCTCCTTCGCGCCGGGCTCGGCCGTTCACGCGCATGCGGCGGCGCGTGGCGGGCTCGATGGCGATGACGCCGATGTCGCGCCCGTCCTGTCCGGCCTCGTCGAACAGCCCGGCCAGGGGCCCGGTGGGCAGCGCGCCGATGAGGAGGTGCCGCTCGTCCGGCGCGTCGGCGAATCCCTCGGGCCCGGTGAGCGCGCTCGCCCAGACCCGTCCCTGGTCGTCCGGGGTCGCGATCACGAGCATGCGCTGGTCGCGGAGGAAGGCGGCCGCCACGTCGGGGATCTCCGGACGCGCCCGGGCCGACCCCAGGGGCCTGGTCACGCCGGCCCGGCGCTGGAGCAGCAGCTCCCCCGGGTGCTCCATTAGAAGAATCCGCAGGTGGGAGCGTCGGCGACCGGGGCTTTGAGGTCCTCGGCGCCGGTGGGGGAGGAGATCTCCACGCGGATGCCGTCGGGGTCTTCGAAGAACACGCCGCCGGACGGCCTTCCCTCGCCGTGCGGGACGGGCCCGTCGTAGGCGAACCGCACGCCGATCTCCTTGAGGGTGGCCTCCGCCCGGCGCACCGCGTCCATGTCGGGCACCTGGAAGGCCAGGTGGTGCAGGCCCGGCGAGGTGGTCGGGAAGCGGCCCTCGCTCTGCTGCCAGAGCGTCAGCGCCGTCCGGCCGTCGCGGCCCAGGGAGGCGTACCGCCGGTCGCCCTCGGTCGACTCCTTGAGCAGTTCGAAACCGAGGAGGCGCAGGTAGAACCGCTTGCTGCGCTCGAGGTCCGTCACGTTGAGCCCCACATGCCCGATCTGGAAGGTCATGCGCCCTCTCCCTTCGCCCATCCTTGTCAACGGTAAAAACAGATGCATCCGTTAGAGGACGGGGCAGAGCCTACCTAACGGATAAACTCGATTCAATCCGTTAGGTAGCGAGGTGAGGGGGGACCCGGCGTCAGCGCTTGCGGAAGGCCTTGCTGAGGACGCCGACGAAGCCCGCCAGGCCGAGGCCGAAGATGACGATGGGCGCCATGACCATCACGTCGGGCACGGGCGCGATCACGAAGCGGATGCCGACGCCGACGAACAGCAGCCCCGCGAGCAGTGACAACCAGTCGGTCCTATGCCGCACGGCTGACCTCCACATCTCCGATGCCGGCCTTGACGTGCAGTTCGATGACCGGCACCGTCCCCGCGGAGGTGACGTCCGGCTCGATCACCTTGTCATGGTGGACGTCGGCGCCGCCCTGCACCACGTGCTCGATCTTGACGTCGCCGAGCCGGGTGTAGCCGAAGACCTTCACGCGCGCGGTGCGGGGCACGATGACCTTGAGCTCGCCGACGGACACCGAGGCGTCGAAGCGGGTGCTCGAGCCGGGCGGGAACTTGGTGTCCCGCAGGTCGAGCGTCCCGTCGCCGATGCCCACCGAGTAGGTGCGCACGGCCTGCGAGCTGTCGACCGGCTCCCAGGTGTAGCTGCCGATCTTCTTCGGGATCCCGTTCACGGTCGATCCGGCCACGAGGAGGAAAGCGACGATCGTTCCGGTCGCCACCAGGCCCGCTCCCCGGCCGAACCAGGTCGCGACCAGCAGCCCGGCGCCGATGGTGATGAGCACCGCGCCGCCGATGACCGGCGCGTTGAGCGAACTGGAGGATGACTGCGTGGCAACCATGATCCCTCCGACCATGAAGGCGATGAACACGGTGACCGCGCCGATGAACGACTTCGGCCGGTCGCGCCGCGCCGTGCGGGCGGGCGGCGTGTTGCCGTAGACCCAGGCGGGCGGCTCGTACTGGCGCTGCGAGTCGTACGGGCGGTAGGGGCCGCGCGGCGCGAACGGCTCACCCGAGCTGTCGAACCCGCCGCCCGTGGGCCGCCGGTCCCCATAGCGGGAGCCGGCCGAGCCCGCCGGGGAGCCGTACCGGGCCGATCGGCCGGTGGAGGAGCCGTACCGGGCCGATTCGTGGCCGGCCGGGGAACCGGAGGCGGCGCGCGCCTCCTCGGCCAGATCGGCGAGGCGCCGGTACGGGCCGTGCGCGTCAGGGGCCGGTGCGGGACCGGAGTCCGCGGGCGCGCCGGAGGCCGGAGGGGTGAACGCGGCGGAGGCCGGGGGAGGGGCGTCCGCCGGCGACGCCTGGACCCGCGTCACGTCGGCGGACCCACCCGCGGGAAGGGTCTCGCTGAGCCGCGGCCCGGAGCCGTCCGCGGGAAGGGTTTCGCCGAGCCGCGTTCCGGAGGACCCGTCCGCGGGGAGCGTCTCGGCCGGGGACGCGTCCGAACGGCCGTCCGTGGGAAGCGTCTCGCCGGGAGAGGCGCCGGAGAGCGAGGTGTCCGCGGGCATGGCGGACGCGGCGCGCGCCGCACCCGGAGCGGGCGGAGCGGGCGGCGCCCCCGGAGCCGGCGGAGCGTATGAGGCATACCGGTCATCGGTCGGCGGACCGTACGGGTCGCGCGCGGACGCGCCGTACGGGTCGTACGGGTCGCCGGTGGCGGCGGTGCGCTGAGCGTACGGGTCGCCGGCGGGCGGGGCCGCCGCGCCGGGGCCGCCGGCGAACGGGGTGGGCGGGAAGGGCGGGGGGCCGCCGAACGGGTGGCCGAGCCAGCTGTCGGGCGCCGGCCGGGTGCCCTTCTTGCCCCTGACCCGCTCGGGCAGGCTGCGCGCCATCGCCAGCAGGTCGACCCCGCGGGCGTGCGCCGCGAGCAGGGTGATGGCCAGCAGGGTGCCGACCACGACGGTGGCGGTGCTGATGCCGCCGGCCGCCAGGTTGATGATCAGGCCGAGCGCGAAGATCGCCGCGAGCAGCGCCATCACCGTCTCGGTGTCGAAGACCCTGCGGCTCCACTGCTCGACGTACCCCGGCCCGCCGTTCGTGCTCCTCATCAGCAGGAACGCCGCGACGTACAGCATGATGCCGATGCCGGAGCCGATGACCAGCGCGGCGAAGCCCACGCGGAAGATCACCGGGTCCATGCCGGTGTAGCGGCCCAGGCCGGCGCACACGCCCGTGAGCATGCGTCCCTCGTCGCTACGCTGGAGTACGCGCTCCTCGTTCACAGGTGCGAAGCTACCTGGCTCCATCGTCGTATCGGGACCGCGTGCGTCGTTCATGGCTCCATCGTGGCCGCGCGCCCGCGTCGCCCACCATCGGGGAGACCCCTGACTCGTCCCGGAGCACTCAGGGCAGGAGTCAGGGAGCGCCCTGATGCGTTCCTTCCCTTCACGTGTGACGATGCTCGAGAGATGTCTGAGACCCCCACCATTCCCGAGGCCTACCCCCGCCTGGTCCGTCCGCTCCGCGGCCGGCTCGTCGCGGGCGTCGCCCAGGGTGCCGCCGCCCAGTTGAAGCTCGACCCGGTCGTGCTGAGGCTCGCCTTCGTGCTGCTCAGCGTCCTGGACGGGCTCGGCGTCCTGGCGTACGCCGCGCTTTGGATGTTCACCCCGCACGAGCCCCACGAAGGAGAAGCGCCCAGCCGCGACTGGGGCCAGATCGCCGCCTACGCCGTGCTGGGCATGGCGCTGACGGCCTTCGGCTGGCTCACCGGCGCCTCCACCGGCGGCGTCGGCACCTGGTCGATCGCGGTGGGCGGCATCGGCACGCTCATCTTGTTCCAGCAGGCCGAGCCCGGCCGCCGCCAGCGCTGGATGACCGACGCGGTCCGCCAGGTGCGCCGCTCGTGGATCCGCACCGGCATCGGGCTGCTGCTGGTGGTCAGCGGCGCGATCGGCTTCCTGGCCGCCCAGGGCAAGCTCGCCGAGGCGCGTCCCGGCCTGGTCTTCACCGCCGTCGTGGTGGGCGGCATCGCGCTCATCGCGGCCCCCTGGCTGACCGCGCTGTGGAAGGAACTGCAGAAGGAGCGCCGCGAGCGCATCCGGCAGGAGGAGCGCGCCGAGATGGCCGCGCACGTCCACGACTCGGTGCTGCACACGCTGACGCTCATCCAGCGCAACGCGGGCGACCCGTTCGAGGTGACCCGCCTGGCCCGCTCGCAGGAGCGCGAGCTGCGCAACTGGCTGTACCAGCCCAAGGCCGACGCCGACGCCACCATGGCCGCCGCCGTGCGCCGCGTGGCGGCCGAGATCGAGGACGAGCACGGCGTGCCCATCGAGATCGTCTGCGTCGGCGACTGCGACCTGGACAACGGGCTGCGCGCGATGCTCCAGGCCGTGCGGCAGGCGATGGTGAACGCCGCCAAGTACTCCGAGGCGTCGGTGATCTCCGTGTACACCGAGGTCGAGCCCGGCGAGGTCACCGTGTTCGTCAGGGACCGCGGCAAGGGTTTCAATATGGACGACGTGCCCGACGACCGCATGGGCATCCGCCAGTCGATCATCGGCCGGATGGAACGCCACGGCGGCGGCGCCCGGGTCAAGACCGAGCCGGGCGAGGGCACCGAGGTGATGTTGACGATGAAACGGGAGCAGTCGTGATCCGCCACCTGCCCCGAAGGGTGAGGAAGCCGTGAATGCCGTGAATATGGTCAAGGTTCTGATCGTTGACGATCACCGGCTCTTCCGGTCGGGGGTGCGCGCCGAGCTCGGCCCCCAGATCGAGGTGATCGGCGAGGCCGAGGACGTCGAGTCCGCGGTCGCCGCCATCGAGTCGCTCAAGCCCGACGTCGTCCTGCTCGACGTGCACATGCCCGGGGGCGGCGGCCAGGAGGTCCTGCGCCGGGTCCTCGGCTCGGGGGCGCCGGTCCGCTTCCTGGCGCTGTCGGTCTCCGACGCCGCCGAGGACGTCATCGGCGTCATCCGCGGCGGGGCCCGCGGATACGTCACCAAGACCATCAGCGGCCGCGAGCTGACCGACGCGATCGTCCGGGTGTCGGAGGGCGACGCGGTGTTCTCGCCGCGTCTGGCCGGGTTCGTCCTGGACGCCTTCGCCTCCACCGAGGCGCCCTCCATCGATCCCGAGCTGGACTCGCTGACCACGCGCGAGCGCGAGGTGCTGCGGCTCATCGCGCGCGGGTACGCCTACAAGGAGATCGCCAAAGAGCTGTTCATCTCGGTGAAGACGGTCGAGACCCACGTCTCCTCGGTGCTGCGCAAGCTCCAGCTGTCCAACCGGCACGAGCTGTCTCGCTGGGCCACCGCCCGCCGCCTGGTCTGACCCGCCCGCGTGGCCGTGTGGCCGTGTGGCCGTGTGGCCGTGTGGCCGTATGGCCGTATGGCCGTGTGGCTGCGTGGCCGGGTGGCCGGGTGGCCGCCCGTCCCGCGACGGGGAACCGTTCGCGGCGCGGGGGCCGGTCGGCCAGGATGGGCGTGTGACCCCTCGCGCACTTTCGACGCTCGTGCTCGCGGCCGTGCTGACGGCGAGCTGCTCCCTCGTGGCGTCGCCGAAAGACCGGCACTCCGCGCCCGACCCCGCCACGGGCCCCGCCTCCGGGTCCGCGAGCCCGTCCGCGCTCGGCCAGACGTTCGAGGAGGACGTCGAGCTCGCGCGCACCCTCACCGAGCGCTATTGGCAGCAGACCTTCCAGGCCGCCGGGCGCACCTACCGCCCGCTGAGCAAATTCGAGGCGTACTCCGGCCAGGACGGTCCCGACTGCGGCGGCCAGCCGGCGGTGCCCGAGAACGCCTTCTACTGCCCGGTCGGGCACTTCGTCGCCTATGACGCGCAGTGGATGCGTTCCCTGTACGAGGAGAAGGGCGACGGGGCCGTGTACGTGATCATTCCGCACGAGCTCGGCCACGCCGTGCAGGCCCAGCTCATGAGCGACTTCAGCCTCAACATCAACCGCGAGCTGCAGGCCGACTGCTACGCCGGTGGCGCGCTCAAAGGCTTGATCGACGCCGGGCAGCTGGAGGCCGAGAGCGGCGACGACGAGGAGCTGCTCGCCAACCTGGCGGCCGCCGGCGACCCGACCGACGCCTGGTGGCGTGAGGACGCGCACGGCACCCCGGCCGAGCGCCAGCAGTCCTTCGCCAAGGGATACAACAACGGCGTCAACACCTGCTGAGCCAGGGTAGACGTTCCGGGTCGTCGGGGCCCCGTAGCGTGGGCCGCGTCGGCGTCGGCGTCGGCGATCAGGCCGGCAGGTCAGAAGCCAGGAGGTGGGTCATGAGCACGCGAGCCGTCCAAGCAGCCCCGCGCGGGAGCGGAACACCGGCGCGGGACGAGGGCGTCATGCCCGCGACGCGGCTGCTGCTGCCGGCGGTGGGCGTCCTGGCGGCGGCCAACGTCCTCAACAACCGCGCGGCCCGGCGGCTGGCGCCCCTGACCTCGGCCGCGGCCACCGGCGCACTGGTGCTCCTGGGCCGGCGCGGCGGGCTGTCGTGGCCGGAGATGGGCTTCACGGACGCGCGCAGGGGTGCGCGCATCGGCGGATGCCTGGCGGCGGCGGTGGCGGCGGTGTACACGGCGGGGGTGCTGCTGCCGCCGACGCGGCGCTACTTCCGCGACCAGCGGGCGCTCGGGCTGTCCCGCGCCCGCCTGGCCGAGGAGATCCTGCTTCAGGTGCCGTTCGGCACCGTGCTGCTGGAGGAGGTCGCCTTCAGGGGCGTGCTGCCCGCCGCGCTGCGCCGTTCGCACGGGCCGTCGGCCGCCGTCGCGGGCTCGTCGGCGTTGTTCGGCCTCTGGCACATCCTGCCGTCCCTGGACATGGCGGCCGCCAACCCCGCCCTCGGCCACCTCGTCCAGGCCGCCGACCCGCCCGCGACCCGCCCCGCGAAGGACGGGGCGGCCGCGACGGTGGCGGGGTCGGTGGCGGTCACCGGGCTGGCCGGGGCGTTCTTCCTGGAGCTGCGGCGTCGTGGGGGCCTGCTCGCGCCGTCGCTGCTGCACCTGGCGACCAACTCGCTGGGATTCCTCGCCGCCCGCGTCACCCGCCGGCTCGACCGTGGCGGCCGGGGGACGGCGGACTGAGCCGGACGGGGCCACGGCCGCCGGCGGACCCGGTGGCTCGCGTCAGGCGGTGGCTCGCGTCAGGCGGTGGGCACCACCTGGAAGGCTTCGGCGTAGGTGCCCTCCGGCTGGCCGGCGGCCTGGGCGTTGGTCGCCAGCCAGCCCTTGACGAAGGTCTCGAGCCGGTCGTCCATGTGCGCGGTCTGGCTGGCGTGCGCCCGCAGCGCCGCGAACTTGCGGTCGAGCGTGGCGGTGACGTCGATGTAGTGGTTGTTGGCCTGCCCGCCGGTCAGCCACACCTCGCGCGCCGTCCACGCCTCAAGGCCCTCCTCGGCGAGCAGCTCGGGGAAGGCGTACGGGTTGCGCGCGTCGGGGTAGACCGCGTCGAGCGTCGCGCCGCCGACGGCGCGGTGGTCGGGGTGGCTCGGCCCCATGCGCAGGTAGTTGCGCTCGGGATGAGAGGTGATCACCCGGTCGGGGCGCACCTGGCGGATCACCCGGGCGATGTCGCGGCGCAAGGGGAGGGTCTGCTCCACCGTGCCGTCCTTGTAGCCGAGGAAGCGCACGTCCTCCACGCCGACCACCTTGGCCGCCGCGATCTGCTCGCCGCGCCGCAGCTCGGCCATCCCGCCGTTGTCGAGCTCGCGGTCGAACCCTCCGGCGTCGCCGTCGGTGACGATGCAGTACACCACGCGAATACCCTTGTCGGTAAGGGCCGCGATGGTGCCTGCGGCGCCGAAGTCGACATCGTCGGGGTGCGCGGTCACCACCAGGGTCGTGCCGATCTCGGTGTCGTCAAGTGCCGTCACGGTCGTCCTCCTTGGTCCACTGGGCGCTGAACAAGCGGCACGGTCGCGATATTTCCGCGACCGGCGCCGGGCGTGCGAGCTCGTGCGGCGCGAAGCCTATCCGGCGGCCCGAGAGGAGCCGAAGGGGCGCCCATTGTCGGTGGGCGGCCATAATCTAGGGGCGTGTCGACCCGAGCCGTGAACCCCATTGTTGATCACCCTTTGCTCGACGGGCTCAACCCGCAGCAGCGGGACGCCGTCGTCCACGCGGGCAGCCCGCTCTTGATCGTCGCCGGGGCGGGGTCGGGGAAGACGCGCGTGCTCACCCACCGCATCGCCTACTTGCTGGCCGAGCGCGATGCGCAGCCGCAGGAGATCCTGGCGATCACCTTCACCAACAAGGCCGCCCGCGAGATGAAGGAAAGGGTCGACCGGCTCATCGGCCCGCGATCCAAGGCCATGTGGGTGATGACCTTCCACAGCGCCTGCGTGCGCATCCTGCGCCGTGAGGCCAAGCGGCTGGGCTTCACCTCCAGCTTCTCCATCTACGACCAGGCCGACTCCCAGCGGCTGATGGCGATGGTCTGCCGCGAGCTCGACCTGGACCCCAAGCGCTATCCGCCGCGCTCGTTCTCCGCGCAGGTCAGCAACCTCAAGAACGAGCTGATCGACTACGAGACGGCGGCGGGCAAGGCGCAGACCCATCTCGAGCGCACGCTCGCCGAGGCCTACGCCGCCTACCAGCGCAGGCTGACCGAGGCCGGCGCGATGGACTTCGACGACATCATCATGCTCACGGTCACCCTGTTCCAGCTCTTCCCCGACGTGGCCGAGCACTACCGGCGCCGCTTCCGCCACGTGATGGTCGACGAGTACCAGGACACCAACCACGCGCAGTACATCCTGATCAGAGAGCTGGTCGGCCACCCCGAGATCCGCACCGCCGACGGCGACGTGGTGCGCGAGGGCGCGGTCGAGCCGGCCGAGCTGTGCGTGGTCGGCGACGCCGACCAGTCGATCTACGCCTTCCGCGGCGCGACCATCCGCAACATCCTCGAGTTCGAGCGCGACTACCCCAACGCCCGCACGATCCTGCTCGAGCAGAACTACCGCTCGACGCAGACCATCCTGTCGGCCGCGAACGCCGTGATCTCGCGCAACGAGAGCCGCAAGCCCAAGAACCTCTGGTCCGACCAGGGCGCCGGGCCCAAGATCGTCGGCTATGTGGCCGACAACGAGCACGACGAGGCCATGTTCGTCGCCCAGGAGGTCGACCGGCTCGCCGACGAGGATGACGTGACCCCCGGCCAGGTGGCGGTCTTCTACCGCACCAACGCCGCCTCCCGCGTGTTCGAAGAGATCTTCATCCGCACCGGCCTGCCGTACAAGGTCGTCGGCGGCGTGCGGTTTTACGAGCGCAGGGAGGTCCGCGACCTGCTGGCCTACCTCCGCGTGCTCGCCAACCCCACCGACACCGTCTCGCTGCGCCGCGTGCTGAACGTCCCCAAGCGCGGCATCGGCGACCGCGCCGAGGCGATGGTGGACGCCTTCTCCGTCCGCGAGCGCGTCCCGTTCTACGAGGCGCTGCGCCGCGCCGACGAGGCGCCGGGGCTCGCCACGCGCTCGCTCAACGCCATCAAGGAGTTCGTCGCCCTGCTCGAGGAGCTGCGGGGCAAGGAGCTGCCGATCTCCGAGCTGGCCGAGGAGGTCCTGACCGCCACCGGCTACCGCACCGAGCTGGAGACCTCGGGCGACCCGCAGGACGAGAGCCGGCTGGAGAACCTCAACGAGCTGATCTCGGTGGCGCAGGAGTTCGAGGAGGCCAATCCCGACGGCACGCTGGTCGACTTCCTCGAGCAGGTCTCGCTGGTCGCCGACGCCGACCAGATCCCCGAGGGTGAAGATCACCAGGGCGTCGTCACGCTGATGACCCTGCACACCGCCAAGGGGCTGGAGTTCCCGGTCGTCTTCCTCACCGGCCTGGAGGACGGCGTCTTCCCGCACACCCGCTCCCTGGGCGAGCCCCGCGAGCTGGAGGAGGAGCGCCGGCTCGCCTACGTCGGCATCACCCGCGCCCAGCAGCGGCTCTACGTCTCGCGGGCCGCCGTCCGCAGCTCGTGGGGGTCGCCGGCGTTCAACCCGGCCTCGCGGTTCCTGGCCGAGGTGCCCGCCGACCTGGTCGACTGGCGCGGCGATCCGGCCAAGAGCGCCTGGGGCGCGGCCACCAAACGTGAGACGCGGGCCCAGGCGGCGCCCGCGCGTAAGGCCGGCGGCCGCGCCGTTCCGAACCTCAGCCCGGGCGACCGCGTCACCCACGACCAGTTCGGGCTCGGCACCGTGGTGTCCGTGGACGGCATGGCCGAGAAGACCAAGGTGAAGGTCGACTTCGGCTCCGGCGGCGAGAAGACCCTCCTGCTCGCCTACGCCCCCCTCGAGAAACTCTGACCCACCGGCCGGCCCTGAGACCGGTCCCGGCCGTGTCCGTCGGCCCCTGAACGGGTGAGGCCCGGTGAGCACGCTCACCGGGCCTCACTGCGTCAGTGCTCGCGGGTGGGAAGGCCGGGGATCTTGGTGGTGAGGTCGGGGATCACCGGAAGCTCGTCGGTGAGGTCCTTCTCGTCGACGACCAGGTCCGCCGGGGGCGCCGTGATGACGATCTTGGCGCCCCAGGAGGTGTAGCGGTTGTCGGCGGCGATGTACACGTCGCCGAGGGAGGAGCCGGTGGACGGGCTGACGGGCACCTTGACGGTCGTCTGGAAGCGGCGGGGAAGCTGGTCGGCGCCGATCCACATCCGCCACGGCACCGTGATCTTCTTGCCGTTCTTCGACTTGGCGATCGACGACAGCATCGGCGAGACCTTGCCGAGCGAGGACAGCGGGATCGAACCGCGCACCAGCGTGGTCCTGGCGCCGCCGACCGTGCCGCCGGGGCTCTTGGCCTTCGCGGTGGCGAGGATGGCCTTGAGGACGTTCGGCTTCAGCAGGTCGATCGGGCCGTTGCTGTAGGTCGAGGGCTTGCCGGAGGTGCGCACCCAGGTGCGGCCGGCGGGCAGCAGCTCGTCGTAAAGCGCGCTCTTGAGGTACATCTTGCCGCCGACCACGATGGCGCGGACGGTGCTGTCGCCGTCCTTGTCGAAGCCCTTGAGGGTGATCTTCGCGTCGTAGGCGTCGACGCCCGATCGGCCGAAACGCAGGCTTCCGGTCTCCCGGAACGCGAAAATGTCCTGCTTGCCGATGCCCATTCTCGTGTTCTCGTCGACCCGCACGCCGCTCTTCTTCGCGAACTGCAGGCGCAGGGCGTCGACCGGGTTGCCGGGCTTGGCGGTGGCGGGCGCCGCGGTGGTGGTCGCCGACTGCGCGGTGGCCGGGGCGGCCAGCGCGAGCGCAGGTACGGCCGCGGTGACCGCGGCCAGGGCGATGAGTCGCCTCATTTGGGGGGTTCCTCCCGTTATAGTCCCTCGCCCCGTCGTCGAGGGGTTTCGCATTCTCTCCAGTCAAGATCACGGTGAAATCACGACTTGTGGAAATGTAGCGGTAAGCGGGGTGGTAGGGGATCGTCGCGGGATTTGCGGGATTCTTGGGAAAGACGGCGTATCCGATTACCGCCGGCGTGCGGGTAATGGACCCCCGGCGAGCGCCGCACGTCCTGGTGGCGGCTAGGCTTCTCAGGCCAGGCTTCCGGCGATCGCGGGTGCTCTGAGGTCTGGTCTCAACGTAGAGAAGAAGACAGCCGGACAAGCAAGGACGGACCCTCGTGGACCTGTTCGAACATCAGGCGAAGGAGCTCTTCGCGGAGTATGGCATCCCGGTGCCGCGCGGCGTCGTCGCGCACACCGTGGAGGAGGCGCGCGCGGCGGCAGAGCAGCTGACCGGTCGCGTCGTCGTCAAGGCCCAGGTCAAGACCGGGGGCCGCGGCAAGGCGGGCGGCGTCAAGGTCGCCGCCGACGCCGCCGACGCCGAGAGCAAGGCCACCGGCATCCTCGGCATGGACATCAAGGGGCACACGGTCCACAAGGTCCTCGTCGAGGAGGCCAGCGCGATCGCCGAGGAGTACTACTTCTCCTTCCTACTCGACCGCGCGAACCGCACCTTCCTCGCCATCTGCTCCGCCGCGGGCGGCATGGAGATCGAGGAGGTCGCGCACACCTCGCCCGAGAAGGTCGCCCAGATCCCGGTCTCCCCGCTGACCGGCGTCGACCGCGCGCGCGCCCGCGAGATCGCCCAGGCGGGCGGTCTGCCGGAGGCCGCGCTGGACGGCGCCGCCGAGATCATCGAGAAGCTCTGGGCCGTCTTCGTGGACGAGGACGCCACGCTGGTCGAGGTCAACCCGATGATCCTGACCGAGGACGGCCAGGTCAAGGCGCTCGACGGCAAGGTCACCCTGGACGACAACGCCACCTTCCGCCAGGCCGAGCACGAGTCCTACGCCGACAAGGCCGCCGAGGACCCGCTGGAGGCCCGCGCCAAGGAGAAGGACCTCAACTACGTCAAGCTCGAAGGTGCGGTGGGCATCATCGGCAACGGCGCGGGCCTGGTGATGTCGACCCTCGACGTCGTCGCCTACGCCGGCGAGCAGTACGGCGGCCAGCGGCCGGCCAACTTCCTCGACATCGGCGGCGGCGCCTCGGCCGAGGTCATGGCCAACGGCCTTGAGATCGTGCTGTCCGACCCGAGCGTGAAGTCCGTCTTCGTCAACGTCTTCGGCGGCATCACCGCCTGCGACGCCGTCGCCAACGGCATCGTCTCGGCGTTCAAGCTGCTGTCCGACCGCGGTGAGGCGGTCACCCACCCGCTGGTCGTCCGGCTGGACGGCAACAACGCCACCCTCGGGCGGCAGATCCTCAAGGACGCGGGCCTGCCCCGCGTCGAACTCGTCGACACTATGGACGAAGCGGCCAAGCGCGCCGCCGAGCTCGCTGCGGTAGGTGCGTAATGGCAATCTGGCTGACCGAGAACAGCAAGATCATCGTTCAGGGCATCACGGGTTCCGAGGGCTCCAAGCACACCCGTCGCATGCTCAAGTCCGGTGCGAAGGTCGTCGGCGGTACCAACCCTCGCAAGGCGGGCACCACGGTCGACTTCGACGGGGTCGAGCTGCCGGTCTTCGCGACCGTGGCCGAGGCCATGGCCGCCACCGGCGCCGACGTCACCGTCATCTTCGTGCCGCCGGCCGGCACCAAGGCCGCCGTCAAGGAGGCGATCGACGCCGAGATCCCGCTCGCCGTCGTCATCACCGAGGGCATCCCGGTCCACGACTCCACCGAGTTCTGGGCCTACGCCATCGCCAAGGGCGCCAAGACCCGCATCATCGGCCCGAACTGCCCCGGCATCGCCTCGCCCGGCGCCTCCAACGCCGGCATCATCCCGGCCGACATCACCTCCAAGGGCCGCATCGGCCTGGTGAGCAAGTCGGGCACGCTGACCTACCAGCTCATGTACGAGCTGCGTGACGTCGGGTTCTCCACGGCGGTGGGCATCGGCGGCGACCCGGTGATCGGCACGACGCACATCGACGCTCTGGAGGCCTTCCAGGCCGACCCGGAGACCGAGGCGATCGTGATGATCGGCGAGATCGGCGGCGACGCCGAGGAGCGCGCGGCGGCCTACATCGAGCAGCACGTGACCAAGCCCGTCGTGGCCTACGTGGCGGGGTTCACCGCGCCCGAGGGCAAGACGATGGGGCACGCCGGCGCCATCGTGTCGGGTTCGGCGGGCACCGCGCAGGCCAAGAAGGAAGCGCTGGAGAAGGTCGGCGTGCGGGTCGGCAAGACCCCCAGCGAGACCGCCCGCCTCATGCGCGAGATCATGCGCACCCGCTGACGCGGCCGCGTAGAAACGACAGCGCGAAAACGCAAGACAGAGGGACGCCCGGCCGCGAAGGCCGGGCGTCCCTCTCAGGAAGCAGCCGGCCCGGCCCCATGCCCGGACCGTCTCGTGCGTACCAGATTCGCCGCTCTACGGTTGCTGGGCGCGGTGACGCCGGACCAGCGCCTCCAGGGCGGCGATCTCGGCGGCCAGCGCCCCACGGCCGGCTTTGGTGATGACCACCCAGGTCTTTGGGCGCCTGCCCTCGATCGCCTTCTCCAGGGTGACCATTCCGGCGTCCTCCAGTACCGCCAGATGGCGGTTGAGGTTGCCCCCGGTCAGCTCCAGCGCGTTCTTCAGGTAGGTGAACTCGACGCGCGTGGCCTCCGCGGCGATCGTCAGGATGCCGAGGCGGTGGCGCTGGTGGACGACATCGGAAAGGCCGCCGGTCGGGTGGGTCATGCGCGGCTTTCCTTTCTCGCGGCGAGCCCGCCCACGAGCAGGATGAGGCCCGGGAGCAGCACGGGGCTGCCCTGGAGCGGACCGTAGGGCATGGTCTCAGGGGTGAAGCCGAACAGATGGAACAGCCGGTAGTACATGTTCTGCATGTCGTACACGACGGCGGGCACCGCGGCGGCCGTGTAGAGCAGGGTGACGATCCACAGGTGGCGGCTGCGTTCGGTCCGTGCCAGCGCGATGAGGCCGAAGGCCAGGGCCAGCAGGCCGAAGGTGTTGCGGACGAACAGCGGCCACAGGAACCAGACGAACAGGCTGACGAGCGGGGCCAGGAACCAGATCAACGGCGCGACGCCCGCGACGGCCCACGTGGTGGCCGGGCCTCTCGCGGAAGTCTGGATGCCGGCGCTGTCGCCGTGGCGGCGATACCACCAGACGGTCAGCACGGCTCCGGCGGCCAGCCCAGCCAGCCAGACCAGATCGAGCCAGGTCTCACCAGCGAGCAGCCAGGACGTGAAGCCGGTGGTGACGCCATCGGCGGACCCGTCCTCCGGAGGCGTGTGGGCCGCGTAGGCCAGCGCATACAGGGGCGCGGTGCCCAGGGTGAAGGCGCCGAAGTACAGCAGCGGTAACCGGAAGGCGTGCCGGTCGGATCGGGCGCGCCGCCGCAGGGCCTCCACGTCGCGCAGTAACCCGTCCGGCTCGAACTCCGTCATGGCGGCCTCCAGAGTCATATGTCTGCGTCACAGACAGGTTTGCAATGCAGACATCGGGCCGTCAAGCCTTCGGCCGGCGGAGCACGCCTTACGTAGTCTCTTGACCGTCCGGGGACAAAGGGGGCGACACGCGGGGCGCGGTACGCCCACTACGGCTGGGCATGCTGAGAACATCGACTACTGTGACGGCCCTTTTCGACCAGCTCCGGGCGGCCCCCCGCACCGTCCTCAGTCGCATCCCCCTCGCGGGGAGCGGCGACGACGACGAGGCGCGCCGTCCGCTGCCCGTGTCCGGCATGCTCGCCGCGGCCTGGACCCTCGGCGTCGGCCTCGCCGTCCTGACCACGCTCACCCTCATCGGGTGGATCGCCGCGCCCCGCGGCGCGTTCGGGCAGGGGCTCCCCGGGGTGTTCCGCGCCGCCTGCCAGGTCTGGCTGGCCGCCCACCACGCCGGCTTCGCCATCCCCGGCGGGCGCGTCGGCCTGTTGCCGATCGGCCTCACGGTGCTGCCCGCCGCGCTGCTGTACCGCGCGGCGATGTGGATGGCGCGCGACGCCGACCTGCGGCTCCGGCTGCCCGCCCGGCTGCCCAAGGGCAGCACCAAGGACCTCGCCAACGCCCGCCGCCGCGCCCAGCTCGTGCTCATCGCCCAGGCCGGCATCTCGCTGGCCGCGCCGTACGCGCTGCTGGCCGGGGCCATCGCGCTGGCCGCGCAGAACAACCTCACCCAGCCGTCCGTCGGCGAGGCGCTGGTCAGCCACCTCGTCCTGGCGTTCGTCGCCGGCTCGCTGGCCACCGCCCGCACGATCGGACCGTGGCGCTCGATGCTGCGGCTGCTGCCCGAGCGTGCGCGCTCGGTGGCGGTCGGCACGGCCGTCGCGCTGTCGATCCTGCTGGTGGCCGGGCTCATTCTGGTGCTCGTGGCCGTCGTCGCCGACTTCGGCCAGGTCAGGCGGCTGTCGGAGCTGCTGGCCCCCGGCTTCGTCGGCGGGGCGCTGCTGCTGCTGGTCGAAGTGCTCTACCTGTTCAACTTCGTCATCTGGGGCCTGGCCTACATCAGCGGGCCGGGGTTCGCCCTCGGCACGGGCACGCTGGTCGCGCCCACCGGCGTGCAACTGGGCGCGCTTCCCGCCCTGCCGATCCTCGGCGCCCTGCCCGACTCGGGCTCCATGCCGCCGTGGATCATGGGCGTGCTCGCGGTGCCGTTCATCGCCGGCGCGGTGGCCGGGGTGGTGGTGGCGCGCGTCTCGCCGACCCCGCACTTCGAGTCGGCGCCGCTGTGGGGCTTCGTCTGCGGTCTGGCCACCGGCCTGGCGTCGGGGCTGCTCGCGGCGCTGGCCGGCGGCCCGCTCGGCGGCGCGCGCCTCGCGGCCGTCGGGCCCTCGGCGTGGGAGGTGGCGCTGTCGGTCACCCTGGAGGTCGGCGTGGCCGCGGGCATCTCCGCGGGGCTGGCCAACTGGTGGCTGGTGTTCCACGGCGCCACGGTCGAGGCGACGCCGGTCCGCAGGGCGGGGGACGCGCTGGTCAAGGTGGCCAGCAAGGTCAAGCTGGCCGCGCCGGCCCACACCGGTGAGCTGCCGGGCCACTGGATGGACGCCACCGAGGCCGACACCCAGCCGATCCCGGTGATCAGGGCCGACTGGGCGGACGAGCACGCCTCGGCGGCCGTGGAGACCTTCGACCCGGCCCCGGTGGACGGCCCCTCGGCCAAGGCGCCACGCGCGGGCAAGGGGCCGGCGGGCAGGCGTCCCACGGGGAAGGGGCTCGCCGGGACGGGGGCCGCGGCCGGCGCGGGCCGCGGCACGGCCAGGCGCGAGGAGCCACGCCCGCCGCGCCGCGACATCGTCGACGAGTCCGACGACCGCGGCGGCCACATCATCTACGTCGACCCCTACGCCTGGGACCGCGACTCCTGACCCCGTGCCGGGACGCGGGTTCCGGCGCTCACGGTGTGACGGCGTACGCGGTGTGACAGTGCTCGCGGTGTGACGGCCGCTCGCCGAGGGCCGTTCCTGAGCAGCGGCCGAGTCGCGCCGCCGTCGTCCGGCTCGCGCCGTCGTCGGGCCGTCGTCCGGCCGTGCCGCGGGGACGGCTAGAGGTGGAAGCGCGTGGCGTGGGAGCGCTCGCCCTTGCCGCTCGGGGACGGCTCGAACAGCTGTTCGTCGGCGTAGCACCACGCCCAGTCTTCGCCGGGCTCGAACGACTCGGCGACCGGGTGGCCTTCGCTCGCGTAGTGGTGGCTGGCGTGGCGGTTGGGAGAGGAATCGCAGCAGCCGACGTGACCGCAGGTGAGGCAGGTGCGCAGGTGGACCCAGCGCGACCCCATGGCAAGGCACTCCGCACAGCCCTCCTGCGGGGTGGGCTCGACGTCGTGGATGGCCGCGATGTGCTCGCAGTGGTTCATGGTTCTCCTCGGTTCGGCGGCGACGCGCCCGGCGGCGTCCTGGTCACCGGGGTGTCAGCGAGGCAGGCCCTGGTGTCCTTGTCTCTCTACGCCACCATAAGCGGCGGCACACCCCGCGGGGTCAGGCCGGTCCCACGGTCCGAGGGTCGAGCCCAGGCCACGGTGAGGTCGGGGCTCACGGAGGGAAGGGAAGCTTCACGCTGCCCTTGGGCATGAACGGCAGCCGGTGCTCCACGGCGCGTTCCAGGTCGCCGACGCACACCTGTTGCGAGGTCGCCGTGCCCGCCCCCTTCATGCACTCGGTGTAGGCCGTCAGCTCTCCGCTGAAGTACGTCTGGACCCACATCACCAGCGTGGCCAGGCACAGGGACGCCAGCGACAGCAGCATCCCGAGGACGGCGAGCACGACCGGCCGATGCCGGGCCGACAACGCCCGCCACGCCCGGTAGCACACGACGGCCGAGAAGACGGCGAGGGCCAGGCCGAACACCGGCACCAGGAAGGTGAGCGCCAGCGCGCCGATGGAGAGCAGCAGCGCCCGGCGCCCGATCTCGCTCCCCGTTGATGTCTCCGCGGGTGGTTGCACCTGACCTCCTCTGCGTCGTGGAGCGGGCGGGCCGATACGCTGACGCCATACCGTCAACCGTCGCCCCGAAGGAGTGCAGCCCTGTCGGCTCGGCTCGTGGTCCTCGTCTCCGGTTCCGGGACCAACCTACAGGCCCTCATGGACGCCGCCGCTGATGACGCATATGGAGCCCGTATCGTCGCGGTCGGCGCCGACCGCGACGACATCGAGGGGCTCGCCCGCGCCCGGCGCGCCGGCTTGCCCACCTTCGTCGTCAAGCTGGCCGATCACCCGGCCCGTTCGGCCTGGGACCAGGCTCTGCGCGCGGCGATCGCCGCCCACGAGCCCGACCTCGTGGTCTCCGCGGGATTCATGAAGATCCTCGGCCCGGAGGTCCTCGGCGCGTTCCCGGTGGTCAACACCCATCCCGCCCTGCTGCCGTCCTTTCCCGGCGCGCACGCCGTGCCCGACGCCCTCGCCTACGGCGTGCGGGTGACCGGCTGCACCGTCCATCTCGTCGACGCCGGCGTGGACACCGGCCCGGTGATCGCCCAGGAGGCGGTGCCCGTCCTCGACGGCGACGACGAGGACGCGCTCCACGAGCGCATCAAGACCGTGGAGCGCCGCCTGCTCGTCGAGATCGTGGGCCGCATGGCCCGGGAGGGCTGGACGGTCGCCGGCCGCCACGTCCGCCTGGGCGAGCGGGACCATCTGAGCCAGTCGCAATCTCCGGGCGGTCCGGGTGGTCCGGCCCGTCTGGACACAGGGAGGAGCACCAAGTGACCCGCATCGCCATCCGGCGCGCGCTGATCACGGTTTACGACAAGACCGGGCTGGAGGAGCTCGCCCGGGCCTTGGACGCCGCCGGCGTCGAGATCGTGTCCACGGGGGGCACGGCTTCCAAGATCGCCTCGTTCGGCGTGCCGGTGACTCCGGTGGAGTCGCTGACCGGCTTCCCCGAGTGCCTGGGCGGCCGGGTGAAGACCCTGCACCCGCGCGTGCACGCCGGCCTGCTGGCCGACGGCTCCAACCCCTCCCACGTCAAGCAGCTCGAAGAGCTGGAGATCGAGCCGTTCCAGCTCGTCGTGGTCAACCTGTACCCCTTCCAGCAGACGGTGGCCTCGGGCGCCTCGCCGGAGGAGTGCGTGGAGCAGATCGACATCGGCGGCCCGGCCATGATCCGCGCGGCGGCGAAGAACCACGGCACGGTCGCCGTGGTGACCGACCCGGCCCGCTACGACGACGTGCGCAGGGCCGTGGAGGAGGGCGGCTTCGCCGAGCCCGAGCGCCGTCGCCTCGCCGCCGTCGCCTACGCCCACACCGCCGCGTACGACACGATGGTGGCCTCGTGGTTCGCCAGTGTCTACGCCCCCGAGGAGGACACCGCCTGGCCGTCCTTCATGGGCGCGGCCTGGAAGCGCCGGGCCGTGCTGAGGTACGGCGAGAACCCCCACCAGGGGGCCGCGCTCTACTCCGGCGGGCAGGACGGCCTGGCCAACGCCGAGCAGTTGCACGGCAAGGAGATGTCCTACAACAACTACGTCGACGCCGACGCGGCCTGGCGTGCCGCGTGGGACTTCGCCGAGCCGGCCGTGGCGATCATCAAGCACGCCAACCCGTGCGGCCTGGCCGTCGGCGCGGACGTGGCCGAGGCGCACCGCAAGGCGCACGCCTGCGACCCGGTGTCGGCGTACGGCGGAGTGATCGCGGTGAACGGCGAGGTGACCGAGGAGCTCGCCGAGCAGATCGCGCCGATCTTCACCGAGGTCGTCGTGGCGCCGTCGTTCACCGGCGAGGCCCTGGCCGTGCTGACGAAGAAGAAGAACCTCCGGCTGCTGCGCTGCCCGGCCGGCCCGGCCAACCCGGCCGAGTTCCGCCGCATCGACGGCGGCCTGCTCGTCCAGAGCGTCGACCGGGTGGACGCCCCCGGCGACGACCCGGCCGGCTGGGAGCTCAAGACCGGGTCGGCGGCCTCGCCCGAGGTCCTCGCCGACCTGGCGTTCGCGTGGAAGGCCTGCCGCTCGGTCAAGTCCAACGCCATCCTGCTCACCTCCGGCGGCGCCACCGTCGGCGTCGGCATGGGTCAGGTCAACCGGGTCGACTCCGCCCGCCTGGCGGTGTCGCGGGCCGGTGACCGGGCGGAGGGCTCGGTGGCCGCCTCCGACGCCTTCTTCCCCTTCGCCGACGGGCTCCAAGTGCTCATCGACGCCGGGGTGAAGGCCGTCGTCGAGCCCGGAGGGTCCGTCCGCGACGAGGAGGTCGTCGAGGCCGCCGCCAAGGCCGGCATCACGCTCTACTTCACCGGCACGCGCCACTTCTTCCACTGATCGCCACTGGTGGTCACTGCTAGTGCGCTGTCCACGAACGTTCACCGGCTCGGGCGCCGTAGCAAGGCGCCGGCATCGCCGTACCACGACCCGCCGACGCGGCGCCGATCACTGCGGCACGTGGCCCGGGATGGAGAGCCGCGCCCGGTGAGCGTATGTGTCACCGCACTAGTCGCTAGTGGAGAGCCGCGCCCGGTGAACGTACGTGGTCACCGCACTAGTCGCTAGTGGTCACTGATCGCGCGGCGGCCCGGCGAGCGGGCCGGGCCGCCACCACACCACCACCCCTGACCTCCCCCTATCAGGGCGACCGCCGGGCACGCCCGGTCTACCGTGGACACGGGTCCGGCGGCCCGGCCGCGTGCCGCCCGCCGGGCCCCCGCCCGTACCGTGCCCCCTGCGGGTGGCACGGTCGCGCGGCGGCGCTGGGCAAGGCAGTCGTCGCATCTCAGGGAGGACCGGTGGAGACACCCGCGATCGTGTCGCGCGAGGAGTGGCTGAAGGCTCGCACCGAGCTGCTGGAGAAGGAGAAGGAACTCACCCGGGCCCGGGACGCGCTCAACGCCGAGCGCCGCGCGTTACCCATGGTCGAGGTCACCAAGCCGTACGTCTTTCGCGGACCGGGCGGCGAGGCCGGCCTGGCCGACCTGTTCGAGGGGCGGCGCCAGCTCATCGTGTACCACTTCATGTGGGTGCGCGAGGCCGACGAGGGCTGTACGAGCTGCTCGTTCCTGGTGGACCACGTCGGCGACCTGCGCCACCTGAACGACTCCGAGACGACCCTGGCCCTGGTGTCGCGGGCGCCGCTGGACTCCATCGAGCGGTTCCGGCGGCGCATGGGCTGGCAGGTGCCGTGGTACTCCTCCGACGGCGGCGACTTCAACTACGACTTCCACGCCAGCAACGACGAGGCCGTCGCGCCGGTCGAGTACAACTACATGGACAAGGCGACCCTGGAGGCCAAGGGCCTGCACTTCTTCGCCCAGAACGGGCAGGACGGGCACGGCCTCAGCGTCTTCCTGCGCGACGGCGACCGCGTCTTCCACACCTACTCGACCTTCGGCCGGGGCCCCGAGGTGCTGCTGAACACCTACAACTACCTCGACTTCACCTTCCTCGGCCGGCAGAGGCACGTGAGCGAGTTCCCCCACCACGACCGCTACGGCGGCGCCGGCGCGGGCGCCTGCTGCCACTGACCCCACCGATCCCCGGCCCCGGGCGCCCGGCGGCCGGGGGCGGCCGTTCTCCCGGCGGCGGTTCGCCGGGGCCGGGCGTGCCATGTCGAGGGGAGCGGCGGGCCGTTCCCCGGCGAGGGAAGGCGGCCTCCCACCTCGCCCGGGCGGCAGGGCGGGGAGCGGCACCCTCGTATCCTCGGGCGGCGGGGCGGCGTGGGAGGATGGCGAGCTGTGAGCGCGCGGATTCTCGATGGCAAGGCCACAGCGGCGAAGATCAAGACCGACCTGGCGCAGCGGGTCGGCAGGCTCGCCGAGCGGGGCGTCACCCCCGGCCTCGGCACGATCCTGGTCGGCGACGACCCGGGCAGCCAGATCTACGTCGCCGGCAAGCACCGCGACTGCGCCGAGGTCGGCATCGCCTCGATCCGCAAGGACCTTCCCGAGACGGCCTCGCAGGCCGAGGTGGAGGCCGCGATCGACGAGCTGAACGCCGACCCGGCCTGCACGGGCTACATCGTCCAGCTTCCGCTGCCCCGCCACCTCGACACCCAGGCGCTGATCGAGCGCATGGACCCGGGCAAGGACGCCGACGGCCTGCACCCGGTCAACCTCGGTCGGCTCGTCCACATGGTGGACGCGCCGCTGCCCTGCACGCCGCGCGGCATCGTGGTGCTGCTGCAGGAGTACGGGGTGCCGATCAAGGGCGCCGACGTCACCGTCATCGGCCGCGGCATCACCGTGGGCCGCCCGCTCGGCCTGCTGCTGACCCGCCGCACCGAGAACGCCACCGTGACCCTGTGCCACACCGGCACCCAGAATCTCCCGGCGCGGGTGCGCGAGGCCGACATCGTCGTGGCCGCCGCGGGCGTGCCCGGCCTGATCACCGGTGACATGGTCAAGCCCGGCGCGGCCGTGCTCGACGTCGGCGTCTCCCGGGTGGACGGCAAGCTCGCGGGCGACGTCGCGGCGGACGTCCGCGAGGTCGCCGGGTTCGTCGCGCCCAACCCGGGCGGCGTCGGCCCGATGACCCGCGCGATGCTCCTCACCAACGTCGTCGAGGCCGCCGAACACCGCACCCGCTGACCCGGCCGGGCACCGGGCTGTTGGCCCCGCCCAATCGGGTCCGCTGACCGGCCGGCCACCGGCACACTGGCCGTGGCCGAACCGGGTCCGCGACCCGGCCGGACATCGCCCGCTGACCGTGGCCGGTACCGGCGGAAGGCGCCGCCGGGTCCTGCGTTCGCGTGGCCCCGGCTTCGCCCCGGTCCCGCGCTCGGGCCGGGGGACCGGGTCAGAGGGCCAGCAGCGCCTGCTCGACGACCTCGGTCGGCGCGGGGTGGATGTACAGCACGTCCTGCGCGATGCGGTCCGCGGTCTGCCCGAGCGTCATCGCCTGGATCAGCGGCTGGATGAGCGTGGCGGCCTGGGGACCGATGATGTGCGCGCCGAGGAGCGTGCGGTCGGCCGGGTCAGCCAGGATCTTGACGAAGCTGGTGGTGTCCTCCAGCGCCCACCCCCACGCGGTGTCGGCGTAGTCGCGCACGCTGACCAGGTGGGGGATGCCGCGGGCGCGGGCGTCCTGCTCGGTCAGCCCGATGGAGGCGACCTGCGGGTCGGTGAAGACCGCGTGCGGCGCGACCGTCGTGCGCAGGTCGCGCACGTCCTGCGGGTGCAGCATGTTGTGCCGTACGACCCGAACCTCGGCATTGGCCATGTGCTTGAGCTGGTAGTGGTTGGCGGCGTCGCCGACCGCCCAGACGCCGGGCACCGACGTGCGGCACGCGGCGTCGATGCGGATGTGGCCGTGCTCGTCGAGGTCGATCCCGCCGGCGGCGCAGTCCAGCCGGTCGGTGTTGGGACGTCGGCCAACCGACACCAGCATCATCGCGGCGCGCACGACCTGCTCGCCCTCGGACCCCACCACGCGGACCTCGACGCCGTCGGCGTCCCCCGTCACCGCGGTGGCGTGGGCGTTCAGCAGGACGCGGTGCCGGCGTGCGGTGAGCTCGGTGAACCGCGCCGACACCTGCTCGTCCTCCGCCGTCAGCAGCCGCGGACCGCGCTGCACGATCGTGATCTCAGAACCCAGGGCGCCGAAGATGTGGCCGAACTCGGCGGCGATGAACCCGCCGCCGACGATGACCAGCGAGGCCGGCATCTCGTCGATGCGCATGATCGTGTCCGAGGTGTGGTACGGAACGCCGTCGAGCCCGGCGATGTCCGGGACGACCGGCCGGGACCCGACCGCGACCAAGATCGTGTCCGCGCTGATCCGCTCGGAGCCGACCTGGAGGACCTTAGGCGCGACGAACCGGGCTTCCTCGGCGTACACGTCGACGCCGTGCCGGCGGCGGTACCGCTGCGCGCTGTCGTGCAGCGGATCGATCCTGTCGAACACCCGCTCGCGGATGGCCTTCCAGTCGACCTTCTCGACCGTGGCCGTGACGCCGAGCCGCGCCGCCGCGCGGGCGCCGGTCGCCGCGTCGGCGGCGGCGACCAGCATCTTGGTCGGGATGCATCCGCGGTTGAGGCAGGTGCCGCCGAACCGGTCGGGCTCGACGACGGCGGTGCGCAGGTGCGCGAGGTCGTCGTTCAGCAGCATGTTGCCGCTGCCCGCCCCCAGGACCACAAGGTCGTAGTGCCGCACGTCCGTCTCCGTTTCCGCCAACCGGCGCCGTCGGCCGGTTCGCCAGATCTGCGCCCCTCGGCGGCCCGTGGACGACGATGCCGTTCGCTGTCGTGGTCATGCCGATCCGGCACCAGGACGCGATGCCGCCGCGGCGACCGGGCCCCGAGGCCGGGATCCCGCCTACGACTATGGGTCATGATCCGACCGCGCGACACGCATCGCCCCGGATTCGCGCAGACTGCGGCAGGTCGCGACGGCCGCCAATGACCTCCGCTCCGCGCGAGCCCCCGCCCGTTCGTGCAGCCGCCGCCGTCCATCCGCACATCAGGCCGGGCGGCGCTCGGCCCACGGCCCCGACGCCCGTCCTCGGCCGCCGCCCTGTAGCGAAAAGTATATTTCCTGCCGGCACCGGTCATCCGGCCCGGTCGGCGGGCAGCTCACACAGACCTGTCTCACCAAGGCTTGGTGGATTCAAGGGAATCGTCGCGCCTGCCGGAAGTGATCGCCGGAACCGGTCTCGAATGACGCGCTGAGCCACCGGCGCGGACGGCAACTTAGAGGCGCTCGGCCTCGGCCAGGTCGATGTCGATCTCGAAAGGCACGGTGAGCCGCAGCACGCGGTGGAGGCCGTGACATCTGTCGTGGGGTGGTCGTGACAAACGGCGGGGGAGTGGCGGGGCGGGGAGCCGGATGCTGGCTGCATGACGACGACACAGGCCGCACGGACGGCCCAGGGGTATGCGGTGGAGCTCCGCGGACTCCGCAAGCATTACGGCGAGGTCCGCGCCGTGGAGGAGGTCGATCTGCTGATCGGGCGCGGCGAGGTCGTGGCCCTGCTCGGTCCCAACGGCGCCGGCAAGTCCACCACGGTCGACATGCTGCTGGGGTTGACCCGGCCGGACGCGGGCGAGGTGCGGCTGTTCGGCGCCCCGCCGAGGCGGGCCGTCGCCGGTGGCGCGGTGGGCGCGATGCTCCAGGAGGCCGGTCTGCTCGATGACGTCACCGTCAGGGAGACCGTGGCGCTGGCCGCCGCGCTGCACCGCGCTCCGCTGCCGGTGGAGGAGGCGCTGCGCAAGGCCGGCGTCGAGGATCTCGGCCCGCGCCGGGCCGCGCGGCTGTCCGGCGGCCAGAAGCAGCGGGTGCGCTTCGCCATGGCGCTGGTCTGCGACCCCGCCCTGCTGGTGCTGGACGAGCCGACGGCGGCGATGGACGTGGGCGGGCGCCGGGACTTCTGGCGGTCGATGCACGCCTTCGCCGACTCGGGACGGACGGTGATCTTCGCCACCCACTACCTGGAGGAGGCGGAGGACTACGCCGACCGGGTGGTGCTCATGCGCGACGGGAGGATCGCGGCCGACGGCCCGGTCGCCGCGGTCATGGCCGGGGTGTCCGGCCGTACCGTCCGGGCCTGCGTCCCCGGCGTGGACGCCGAGGAACTGCGGCGGCTGCCCGGGGTGGTCGAGGCGCGGGTGCGCGGCGACCGCGCCGAGTTGCGCTGCGCGGACGCGGACGCGGTGGTGCGGGAGCTGCTGGCCCGCTTCCCGGCCGCCCGCGACATCGAGGTGGTCGCGCAGGGCCTGGAAGAGGCGTTCCTGCGGCTGACCGAGGACCCTGAGGAGGAGCGGCGATGAGGATCGCGTATGTGCTGTTCGAGGTCAGGCGGGTGGTTCGCGACTCCAGGTTCCTGGCGTTCGCCGTCGCGCTGCCGGTGGGCCTGTTCCTGCTGCAGGCCGGAATGTTCGGCGGCGCGAACGGGGCCGCCTCCATCATGGGCGGCCTGGCCGCCTTCGGCGCGTTCAGGGCGGCGCTCGACACCGGGGCTCGAGCGGCCGTCGAACGGGGCGCCGGGTGGCAGCGCCAGCTCCGGCTGACCCCGCTCACGGGAGCCGGATACCTGGCGGCGAAGGCCACGGTGGCGATGCTGGTGGCCGTCCTGCCGATCGCGGGGGTGACGCTGGCCGCGGCGCTGCTGTCGGGCGTGCACCTGTCCGCGGGCGGCTGGGCCGGGGCGGTGCTCGGCGTGTGGGCGGGCACCGTGCCGTTCGCCCTGCTCGGCCTGCTCGTCGGCCAGGTGGCCACGCCGCAGAACGTCCAGACCTACCAGGGTGCGCTCCTGCTGCTCCTGGGCTTCGCCGGTGGCCTGCTCATCCCGGTGAGCGTCTTCCCGCGGGCGCTGGCCTCCGTCGCCCAGGCGCTGCCGACCTACTGGCTGGCCGACATCGCGCACGCCGCCGCCGCGGGGGGCGGCCGGGTGGGTCAGGCGGCCCTGGTGCTGGGGCTGTACACGCTCGCACTCGGCGCGGCGGTCATCATCCGCTACCGCCACGACGGCGCCCGCACCTGATCGGGACAACGGTGAGAACGCGACCACCGATCCGGCGGATGAGTAGGTGGTGGTCGCTCTGGTGGGACGGCCGGGTGAGCACCGTGCCCATCGCCGGTGGGCAGGTGCTGGTGGGGATGGGAAGACTGAGTATGTGGTGGCCGCCCTGGTGAACCGGCCGGTTGAGCACCGTGCCGATCGCCGGGCGGCAGGTGCTGGTGCGGAGGTCGCCCACCTTGACCGGGCGCAGCATATCCCCGCCCCAGGGGATGCGTTCTTCGGCGCCGAAGCGGCCGGTCATAGGTACGGCGAAACCGGCGCCCTCGTACGGCGGCCGACCGGCCGAACGTTCAGGGATACCGCACCAGGCGGGTCAATGGAGATGGGCCTTCGGGCGATGGGGCGGCGTCATCGGCCGGGATTAAGGTGAATCCATGCACGAGCAGGGCCTCTTCGGTGCCACGGCGTGGCCGGTGTGGAACCTCACCCCGGTGAGCGACGGCCGGTGGCGGAGGGCGCGGGGCGTCGTCGTGCTGGCGCTGTTCCTGGTCTGGCCGCTGCGGGACGCCATCACCGCCGTCGTCCGGCCGGGCGCCGGGCCGGCGCAGGTCCTCGTCGCCGCCCTGGTTCTCCTCTACGGAGCGGTGTGGGTCTTCGCGATGATGTACGGCGTCACCCGGCCGCCCCGCGACCGGCTGGTGATCGTCGGCCTGCTGTTCGCCCTGGGGACGGGGGTGGCGCTGCTGCGCGGGCACCCGGCCGACCTCGGCCACCTGGCCTACGCGCTGACGGCGGCGGTGTGGCTGCTGCCCGCGCGCTGGGGCCTGCTGCTGGCTCTGGCCGTCGGCACGGCGGAACTGGCCGCCACCTGGGCGCTGAACGGCGGGGTCGGCTGGAGCGACGCGCAGGAGCTCATCTCGCAGACGGTGACCCCGGTGGCCATCGGCCTGCTGGTCCGGCTGGTCATCCAGCTCAGCCGGGCCAGGCGGGAGATCGAGACGCTGGCCGCCGCCGCCGAGCGCGCCCGCCTGGCCAGGGATCTGCACGACGTGCTCGGCCACAGCCTCACGACGATCACCGCCAAGACGGGCCTGGCGCGGCGCCTGCTGGAGAGCGGCGCGGACCCCGAACGGGCGCTTGCCGAACTGCGTGACGTCGAACGGCTGTCGCGGCAGGCGCACGGGGAGATCCGCGCCACCGTGTCCGGCCGGCGCCGGCCGTCGCTGACGGTGGAGCTGCTCGGGGCGCGCGAGGCGTTGCGGGCGGCGGGCATCGCCGCCACCCTGCCGGCCTCGGTGGACCACGTGCCCGCCGAGCTGGTCGAGCCGTTCGCGTACGTGCTGCGCGAGGGCGTCACGAACGTGATCAGGCACAGCGGCGCGACGCGGTGCGAGGTGCGGCTCGGCGAGGCCACGCTGGAGGTCCGCGACAACGGCCGCTCGCCGGCCCGCGTCCGCCCGGCCGGCAACGGCCTCACCGGCCTGGCCGAACGGCTGTGCGCCGTCGAGGGCCGCCTGGAGGCCGGCCCGCTGCCCCAGGGCGGCTACCGCCTCCGGGCGAGCCGGACGTGAGGCGGTCATGATCAGGGTGCTGCTGGCGGACGATCAGGCGCTGGTCCGGGGGGCCTTGGCCGCGATGCTCGCCCTGGAGGCCGACATCGAGGTGGTAGCTCAGGCCGGGTCGGGCGCCGAGGCGGTGGAGGCGGCGCGGCGCACCCGCCCCGACGTGGCGCTGCTCGATGTGCAGATGCCGGGCGGCGGCGGGCTGGCCGCCGCCGCGGAGCTGCGCGCGGCCGTCCCCTCCTGCCGGGTGGTGATCTGCACGACCTTCGGACGGCCCGGCTACTTCGCGCGGGCGATGGAGAACGGCGCCGCGGGGTTCGTCGTGAAGGACTCCTCGCCGGAGCATCTGGTCGAGACCGTCCGCAGGGTGCACGCCGGGCTGCGCGTCGTGGACCCCGCCCTGGCGGCCGAGTCGCTGGCCAGCGGGACGAGCCCGCTCACGGCGCGCGAGCGGGACGTGCTGCGCGAGGCCCGGCACGGCGGCACCGTCGCCGAGATCGCCAGGGCGCTGCGCCTGTCGAACGGCACCGTGCGCAACCACCTGTCGGCGGCCATCGGCAAGACCGGCGCCGCCACCCGCGCCGAGGCGGCCCTGATCGCCGACGAACACGGCTGGCTCTGACCGCCGGCGGACACGGCTGGCTCTTGGGCGCCGATGGCCGACCGTGCCCTCGCTCCGCCGCCGAAACACGTCCAGGGACGTCGATGTCTCGGCGTCCCTGGGGCGTTCAGGGCCGGGGGCCGCCAGGCGGACGCGGAAGCGCCGGTGGCGTGGACGTCATGAGGCCCTGCGGCCGGCCGTCTGTGGGGGCGGGGACTCGCCCGGCCCGGAGGTGCGCTGTGGGGGCACCACGGGCGTGGGACGCACCAGGCCGAGGGCGACGACCTCGTTCGCCAGCCTCGTGCGCCGGTTGATGCCCTCGGGGATGCGGAACTTCTGGTACAGGCGCAGCAGGTGCTGCTTGACCGCGGCCTCCGTCACCACCAGGTCGTCGGCGATCTCGCGGGCGGTCGCCGGCGCGACGAACGCCTCGTCCGACAGCGCGGGCCTGCACAGGGAGGTCAGCACGTCGACCTCCCGCCTGGTCAGCTCGGGCGCGGCCGCGCGGCGCAGCTCGACCTCCGGCGCGAAGTCCTCCCTCGGGATGCCGCCCACACGGCAGCGCGCCGCGCCGAAGGAGACGACGTCGCCGTCGTCCAGCACCCTCCGGGCGATCGGCCTGCCGTTCACCCGGGTGCCGTTGCGGGACAGGCCCAGGTCAACGACATACAGGTAGGGTCCACGGCGGACGAACTCGGCGTGCAGCCGTGACACGCTCGGATCGGCCAGCCTCACGTCGACGCCTCGGCCTCGGCCGATCGTCGTGATCTCGGGGCGCAACGGGACCACCTCACCGGTGTCCTCGACGCGTATGAACGGCCCCTCCACGGCAGTTCCTCCCCAGGTAGCCCGCCGTTACTTCCGCTACAGCTCCGGCTTACCCAAACGAGGGGTTGGGGAATCTCCTTTGCCATAACGAGAATCAATGCAGAAATTGGTCTGGACCTCCTCGGCCGGTTTTACCAGCTCACAGGTAGACTGCGGACGAAGATAAGCGGAGGAAACAACACATGGCGGACAACCCCACCAAAGGCCTCGCCGATGTCGTCGCCGCGTCCACAGCGCTGAGCGACATCGACGGCAAAGCCGGTCGCCTCTTCTACCGCGGCTACGACATTCACGACCTGGCCGGCCGCACGAGCTTCGAAGAGACCGCGCACCTGCTGCAGCATGGCACGCTCCCCACGCGACAGCAGCTGGCCGATTACGGAGCCGAGCTGGTCAGGGGCCGCACCCTCGGCGCCCTCGTCGAAGCCAACGTCGCCGAGATCGCCGAGAAACAGGGCCCCATGGAGGCGCTACGGACGCTGGTCTCCCTCGCCGGCGCCGAAGACCCCGACAAGGACTCCAACGAGGCCGAGGCCAACTGCCGCAAGGCCGCGCGCCTGACCGCGCAGCAGCCCATCCTCGTCGCCCGGTACCACGCGGCCCGCACCGGCGCCCCGCTGCGCGAGCCCGACCCCGAGCTGAGCGTCGCGGCGAACTTCCTGCTGCAGATCACCGGCCGCGTCCCCGACCAGCACGCCGTCGACGTCTTCGACGCCTGCCTGGTGCTGCACGCCGACCACACCATGAACGCCTCCACCTTCGCCGCCCGCGTGTGCGCGGCGACATTGTCGGACATGCACTCGGCGATCGTGGCCGCCATCGGCACGCTGAAGGGCCCGCTGCACGGCGGCGCGAACGAGCAGGTCATGCGCACGCTGGAGAGCATCCCCGCGGACGGCGTGGCGCAGGCCGTACGCGACAAGCTGGCCCGCGGCGAGAAGATCATGGGCTTCGGGCACCGCGTCTACAAGACCGAGGACCCGCGCGCGACCCACCTTCGCAAGATGTCGCGCGAGTTGGGCGAGGCCGGCGGAGATGACACCTACTATCGGATGTCGAAGGAGATGGAGGAGGTCGTCTTCGCCGAGAAGGGCCTCTATCCGAACGTCGACTTCTACGCCGCGACGGTCTACCACTATCTCGGTATCCCGACGGACCTGTTCACCCCCGTCTTCTCGGTGAGCCGGATGTCCGGCTGGACCGCTCACGTGATCGAGCAGCACGCCGACAACCGGTTGATCCGTCCCGACAGCGAGTACATCGGGCAGCGCGACCAGAAGTGGGTACCGATTGACGAACGGTAAGGGCTGGGGGTCGTACCTGCTGGTCCTGGCGGGTGCGGCCATCGGCCTTGGGGCGATCGCGGTGGGCCTGCCCGCATGGGCGGGCTCATTGGTCGTGGCGGGCTCGCTGCTGCTGGGCGCCGTGCTGCGACTGATCGTCCCGGACGGCGGCGAGAGCCTTCTCGCGGTGCGCAAGCGGCGCACCGACGCCGTCACCTATGGCGTCCTCGGCTGCGTGCTCGCCGTGGTCGCCGCCAGCGTCGCCGTGCAGTGGATGACGGGCAGATAGCGGCCCGGCATACCCGGTCGGGTAGCCTCACGACGATTGCGTGCGTAGAAAGACCGGTTTGGTCAGCCTAGTCGTAAGAAGTTGTAAGAAGGGGAACCCCAAGCATGCCCAAGATCAAGGTAGCGGGTCCCGTCGTCGAACTCGACGGCGACGAGATGACCCGGATCATCTGGAAGTTCATCAAGGACCAGCTGATCCTGCCCTACCTCGACGTCGACCTCAAGTACTACGACCTGGGGATCGAGCACCGCGACGCGACCGACGACCAGGTGACGATCGACGCCGCCAACGCCATCAAGCAGTACGGCGTCGGAGTCAAGTGCGCCACCATCACCCCCGACGAGGCGAGGGTCGAGGAGTTCGGCCTGAAGAAGATGTGGAAGTCGCCGAACGGCACGATCCGCAACATCCTCGGCGGCGTCATCTTCCGCGAGCCGATCATCATGTCCAACGTGCCGAGGCTCGTCCCGGGCTGGACCAAGCCGATCGTCGTCGGCCGTCACGCGTTCGGTGACCAGTACCGCGCCACCGACCTGAAGATCCCGGGCGAGGGCACGCTCACCCTGACCTTCACCCCCAAGGACGGCTCGGAGCCGATCGAGCTCGACGTCTACGACTTCCCGGGTTCCGGCGTCGCGCTGGCCATGTACAACCTGGACGAGTCGATCCGCGACTTCGCTCGCGCCTCGATGCGCTACGGCCTGACCCGCAACTACCCGGTCTACCTGTCGACGAAGAACACCATCCTCAAGGCGTACGACGGCCGGTTCAAGGACCTGTTCGCCGAGATCTACGAGACCGAGTTCAAGGCCGACTTCGAGGCCGCCGGCATCACCTACGAGCACCGGCTGATCGACGACATGGTCGCCGCCGCGATGAAGTGGGAGGGCGGCTACGTCTGGGCGGCCAAGAACTACGACGGCGACGTGCAGTCCGACACCGTCGCCCAGGGGTTCGGCTCCCTCGGCCTGATGACCTCGGTCCTGATGACCCCCGACGGCCGCACGGTCGAGGCCGAGGCCGCGCACGGCACGGTCACGCGCCACTACCGGGAGCACCAGAAGGGCAACCCGACCTCGACCAACCCGATCGCCTCGATCTTCGCCTGGACCCGTGGGCTCGCCCACCGCGGCAAGCTCGACAACACCCCTGAGGTGACCGCGTTCGCCGAGGCGCTGGAGCAGGTCTGCATCGAGACCGTCGAGGGCGGCCAGATGACCAAGGACCTGGCCCTCATCGTCGGCGCCGACGCCAAGTGGCTGACCACCCAGGACTTCCTGGCGGCGCTGGACGAGAACCTCAAGAAGAAGATGGCCGGCTGACGCCTGCGAGCAGACGTGGGGCCCTCCGCCGGGAGTCCGGCGGACGGGCCCTTCGCCGTTCCGGCGAGAGCCCGCGCCCGGCGAGAGCCCGCGCCCGGCGAAAGCCCGCGCCCGGCGGGGTCCCGTGCCGCCCGGATCCTGGGACCCGCCCGGGTCATGACGCCCGCCGGAGGAGGTCACGTCGTGGTCTCGGGCACCGGCAATACTCCCAAGGGGCCGTAAAGTTCTCATGGTCGGAACCTGACACGACCAGAGGACGGGAATGCCGGAGCTCGGGCCGCTCGGACGAGGAGATCCCGAGCAGATAGGCCCCTTCAGACTGACCGGCCGCCTCGGAGAGGGCGGCCAGGGGGTCGTGTACCTCGGCCAGGACGACACCGGCGAACGCGCGGCGGTCAAGCTGCTGCACGTGAAGTTCAGCGGCGACCACACGGCCAGGTCGCGCTTCGCGCGTGAGCTCAAGGCCGCCCAGCGCGTCGCCTCGTTCTGCACCGCGCGGGTGATCGCCGCCGACCTCGACGGGGACACGCCGTACATCGCCAGCGAGTACATCGAGGGCAGGCCGCTGCGCGAGGCCGTCGAGACCGGGGGGCCGCTCAAGGCGGGCGCGCTGGAGCGGCTGGCGGTCGGCACGGCCACCGCGCTCACCGCCATCCACCGCGCGGGCATCGTGCACCGCGACTTCAAGCCCGACAACGTGCTCATGGCCGTCGACGGGCCGCGCGTGGTCGACTTCGGCATCGCGCGCATCCTGGACTCGACGGGCACGATCACCAGCAGGGCCGTCGGCACGCCCGCGTACATGGCGCCCGAGCAGATCTCCGGGGGAGAGGTGGGTCCGGCCGCGGACGTGTTCGCGTGGGGCTCGACCATGGCCTTCGCCGCCACCGGGTCGGCGCCCTTCGGCGGCACCTCCATCGCCGTGGTGCTCAACCGCGTGCTCAACCACGAGCCCGATCTGAGCGCCATGCCCGACCCGCTGCGCGCCGTGGTGCGCGCCTGCCTGGCCAAGGATCCGCGGTCCCGCCCGACGGCCGACCGGGTGCTGCTGCGGCTGCTCGGCCACGCCGACGCCGACGGCGCCTCCACCGCGGTCCTGAGCGAGGGCGCCGAGCTGGCGGGCCGCGAGACGGGCGGCACCGGCGGCACCCGCGACACCGCCTGGGCGGCCGGCCCCGGCGGCACGCCCACGGCCTGGCCGGACGCCCAAGGCGGCGTTCCGGCCGGTCAGAACGCCCGGTTCGCGATGGTGGGCCCGGACGCCGCCGGCGGCCCGCCCGGGTCGCCGGAGGCGGCGCCCACGAGCGGCATGGCCCCCTCCCGGCGCCCGCGCAGGGGACGCTGGGCGGCGGCCGCGGCGGCGGTCCTGGTCCTGGCCGGGGGCGGCGCGCTGGCCGTACGGCAGTGGGGGCCGAGCCTCGGCCTCGGCGGCCCCGGGCCGTCGTCCCACATGGGCACCGCGCCGCCGAAGACCGCGAGCGCGCCCTCGCCGAGCCCGTCCGCCACCCTGGCGACCTTCCGCTCGATCGTCGACAAGGCCGCCATGACCGGCCGGCTGACCATCGCCGTACGCGACCTGGTGCCGGGCATCGCCCTGCACGGCCAGGGCGGGTGGCACGGGTTCGAGGTGGAGGTCGGCTCCTACATCGCCAGGCAGCTCGGGGTACCGGAGAGCGGCGTCTCCTTCCGTGCCGTGCCTCTGAGCGAGCGGGCGTCGGTGCTGGCCTCCGGCGAGGCCGACCTGGTCATCGCCAGTTACTCGATGTCCGCCGGCCGCAAGGACGCGGTGACGTTCGCCGGGCCCTACTACACCGGCCACGTGGACGTGCTCGTACGCGACGGAGATCCGTTCGAGAAGCTGTCCGACCTGGAAGGGCACAAGATGTGCGCTCCGGGGGCCAGCGTGACCACCGGGCTCGTCCAGGATGCCGTGCGCGTCCAGCTTGAGTCGGCCTCGACCTACGCCGCGTGCATGGACCTGCTGCGCCAGGGCAAGGTGGACGCCGTTCCCGGTGACGACCTGCTCCTCGCCGGGTTCGCCGACCGCGAGAGCATCCGCTACAAGGTGCTGGGAGCGCGGCTGACCGACGAGCGCTACGCCGTGGCGGTGAAGAAGGGCGATGTGCGGGCGTGCCAGGCGGTGCGCGCCGCGATCTCCCAGATGTACGCCGACCGCACGGCGCAGGCGCTGCTGAGGAAGTACTTCGCCAAGGTCGACTTCACCCCCGAGACCACCAGACCCGCCCCGGCCCCCTGCGACTAGCGCGGGCCCCGCGAGCCTTCGCCGGTCGAACTCCGCACACCGGCGCCGCCGTCGCTAGTGCGCCGTCCACGAACGTTCACCGGCTCGGGCGCCGTAGCAGGCGCCGGCATCGCCGTACCACGACCCGCCGACCCGGCGCCGATCACTACAGCCCGTGGCCGGGGATGGAGAGCCGCGCCCAGCGAACGCATGTGGACACCGCACCAGGTGCGGCCCGGGGTGGAGTGCCGCGCCCAGCGAACGCATGTGGACACCGCACCAGGTGCAGCCGGGGGTGGAGTGCCGCGCCCGGTGAACGTATGTGGTCACCACCAGGTGCAGCCGGGGGTGGAGTGCCGCGCCCGGTGAACGTATGTGGTCACTGCTCCGTATGCGGCCGGGGGTGGAGTGCCGTGCTCGGTGAACGCATGTGGTCACCGCGCTAGGTGCGGCCGGGGTGGAGAGCCGTACTCGGTGAACGTATGTGGTCACCGCGCTAGGCGTCGTGGCGGAGGGCGTCGATGGTGGTGGCGGCCCAGGTGAGGAAGCTTTCGGTCTGCATGATGCCGAGTTCGAGGGCGTGGACGCCGAGGCGGCCGGACGCCGGCGGGTTGGCGACCTTCAGTTCGTAGAGGTGGCGGAGCCTGGCCCGGCTGACGGCCGACATCCTTTCGAGCACGGCGACGGCCTCGGGGGTGTCCAGGAGCGGCAGCAGGAACGCCTGCAGGGCGTTCTCGCTGCGTGCGGGCTCGGCCGGTACGTGTTCCAGCATCCAGCGGTGGACCTCGGCCCTGCCCTCGGGCGTGACCGCGTAGGTCTTGCGTCCGCGCGCGCCCTCGGCCTCCACGGTGACCAGGCCGTCGGCGGCCAGTTTGGCCAGCTCCGGATAGATCTGGCTGTGCCCGGCCTGCCACACGTGGTTGATCGACACCTCGAACTTCTTGGTGAGGTCGTACCCGCTCGCCGGGCCGGAGGAGGACAGCAGGCCCAGCAGGGCGATGCGCAGGGACATGGCGTCATGATATCCAAGGATTGACATGTCATTCCAGACATGTCACCTTCTACATGTTCGGCCGGACAGGACGCGGCGCTCGCCGCGGTCCGGCCATGCCACGAAGGGCGAAGGGACGACAGATGGCGGCCACCACCACGGCTCCGGCGAGGACGGAGCCGTCCACCAAGGGGAACGGGCTCCTGCTGCTCGGCGTGCTCGGCGGGATGTTCCTCGCGATGCTCGACCAGACGATCGTCGGCACCGCCCTGCCCCGCATCACCGCCGAGTTCGGCGGCGCGGGCCTGTACACCTGGGTCGTGACGGCCTACCTGCTCACCTCGACGGTGACGGTCCCGCTGTACGGCCGGCTGTCGGACGCCTACGGGCGCAGGCCGCTGCTGCTGGTCGGCGTCACGCTGTTCCTGCTCGGGTCGGCGCTGTGCGGCCTGGCGCAGGACATGGGGCAGCTCATCGCCTTCCGCGGCTTGCAGGGGCTCGGCGCGGGCGCGCTCATCCCGCTGTCGCTCGCGCTGGTGGCCGACCTGTTCCCGCCGGACAGGAGCGGCAGGGTGCAGGGCGCGCTGGGCGGGGTCATGGCCGCCAGCTACATCGCCGGGCCGTTCCTCGGCGGGTTCTTCACCGACCACGCGAGCTGGCGGTGGGCCTTCTTCGTGAACCTCCCGGTCGGCGCGGTGCTGCTGGGCATCATCGCGCTGCGGCTGCCCCGAGCCGGCGGCACCGGCCGGGCCAGGCCCGACCATCTCGGCATCGCCGTCTTCACCGTCGGCATCAGCGCGCTGCTCGTCGGCCTCACCGAGAAGGGCCTGGACGGCCACTCCTGGACCAGCCCGGCGGTCGCGGGCCCGCTGGCCGCCGCCGTCGTGCTGCTGGCGGTCTTCGTGCCGGTGGAACTGCGCGCCGAGCAGCCGATCGTGCCGATGCACCTGTTCCGCAACCGCTCCTACACCATCGCCAACCTGGCCTCCTTCTTCACCGCGGCCTGCCTGTACGCCGGAGCGGTGTTCCTGCCGCGCTACTTCCAGCAGGCGCAGGGCATGAGCGCCACCGAGTCCGGCCTGCGCATCTACCCGTTCATGCTGGGCATGCTGGCCGGAAGTGTGCTGACCGGCGGCCTGATCGGCAGGACGCGCCGGTACAAGCCCTGGCTGGTGGCCGCGCCCTTCCTCATCGCCGCCGGAGGGCTGCTGTGCTCGGGCCTGGCCGTCGACACCCCGGCGTGGGCGCTGGTGGCGTGGATGGCGCTCATGGGCCTCGGCGTCGGGCCGATGCTGTCGGGGCTGACGGTGGCCGTCCAGTACGCCGTCCCGGCCGGCTACATCGGCACGGCCACCGCCAAGCTCACCTTCTTCCGCCAGATCGGCGGGTCGGTGGCCCTGGCCGTCGCCGGCACGGCCTACGCCTCGGTCGTCCGCGACCATGCGGCCACCCGCGTGCCCGCGGAGGCGCACGCGGCGGCCGCTGCCGCGGTCATCCCCTGGCTGGCCGTGACCGGCGCGGTCATCGCGCTCGCCGCGCTGGTGTTCCTGCCCCGGCACGTGATCGAGCGGGGCGCGGCGCCGGGCGCCCCCGCCCTCGCGGAATAGGACACATCAGCCCAGGTCGGGTGCCGGCGGGACGTCGTGACCAGGTTTTGCGGTCGCGTGGGGTTCGCCTGCACCAGGGGTCGCGTGTCGGGCGGGCGGCGCGCGACCCCGGCGGCGTTCAATTGAGCCGAACGCTTGGGGGTCGCACATCAATGGGTCTGTTCACGGCTGGAATCGCCGCCGGTCTGGTCTTCTTCGTCGTCTCCGCCGCGCCGCTGGTGGTGAACGCCTCGTCCGGGTCCGCCCCCGGGCGGTGGGGCGGGGCCGACCTGTCGGTGCGTGTCGCCGCGTCGCCGCGGGTCGCGCAGCCGGGTCAGTGGCTGTCGTACCAGGTGAAGGTGCGCAACGCCGGACCGGGCGACGCGGTGCTCCCGGTGCTGAAGATCCACCTGCCCGACCAGGTGGACATCGCCGCGGTGAACGTGGCGACCTGCCGTCCTGGGGCCGCGAAGAACGAGGTGGTGTGCCCGTCGCCGGACGACATCGCGGCCGGCGGCTCCGGGGCCGTGACGGTGCTCGGGCTGGTGCGGGCGGGCGCCCGCGGCCCGCTGCGCGCCACGGCCGGTCTGTCGTCGGAGGTCGTCGACGACAACGAGGCCGACAACAGCGCCGAGGTGGTCACCCGGGTCGACGAGGGGGCGGACCTCGCGGTCCGGCTGTCGCCCGCCGCCACCAGCGCCAAGCCGGGGGAGCGGTTCCCGGTCAGGGCGACGGTGCGCAACAGCGGGCCGCGGGTGGTGCGCGACGCGCGGGTCCACTTCACCGAGAACGGGGCGCGGTTCCTGTCGGCCAAGGGCGCCCGCTGCGCGGAACGGCACGGACGGCTGGGCTGCGCGCTCGGGCCGATCAGGTCAGGGGCGCGGGGGACGTTCGACCTGGTCTTCCGGGTGCCCCGCGGCCGGGCGCGCGACGTCGGCGCCAGGGCCACGGTGTACTCCGCGCGCGTGGGCGACCGGCGGCCGGCCAACAACCAGGCCCGCGTGCACGTCTCGCTGCGCCACGGCTGACCCCCGGCGCCGTGCGCGCCCGTCCTGCGCCCGCGCGCCGCCGAGCCCGCGCCGGCGCCCGCCCGCGCGGGCCGGCGTCCGTCTCACCCGGCATGGGTGGGACAGGTGGCGCCGGCCGGGCCTCCGCGGGGGTAGGTCGTCGCGAAGACGGCGCCGGCCGCGGCCATGCTCGCGCAGAGCATGATGAGACCGGCGAACGCCATCCTCAGCGTCAAAGGTGAAAAGCTTCCAGCTTTCCTCACGAAGGAGATCTCACCACACGATGACGGAATGAGACTCGGTTTTCGCGGAACGTGATTCCAGTCGGGGCCGCGCGGACCGGCCGGGGTCAGCGCGCGATCGCCGCCCAGGCGTCGGCGACGATGGAGCGCAGGTCGGCGCGCTCGGGCTTCCAGCCCAGCTCACGCTGGATGCGCTCGGAGGAGGCCACCAGCACCGCCGGGTCGCCGGGGCGCCGCTCGCCGGTCACCGTGGGGATGGGGTGGCCGGTGACCTCCCGGCACACCGAGATGACCTCCTGCACGGAGAAACCCGTGCCGCTGCCCAGGTTGTAGACCGTGTGCTCCCCGGGCCGGCAGGCGTCCAGGGCGAGCAGGTGGGCCCGCGCGAGGTCGGCGATGTGGATGTAGTCGCGCACGCAGGTGCCGTCGGGGGTGGGGTAGTCGGTGCCGAAGACGCTCACCGCCTCCCGCCGGCCGAGCGCGACGGCCAGCACGTTCGGGATGAGGTGGGTCTCCACGGCGTGCCGCTCGGCGTACACGCGCCCGTCCGCCGCGGTGTAGGCGCCGGCCACGTTGAAGTAGCGCAGGCTGACGGCGCCGAGGCCGTGCAGTCCGGCGAAGGCGGTCAGCGCCGTGTCCACCGCCAGCTTGGAGGCGCCGTAGGGGTTGGTCGGGCGGGTCGGGGCGGTCTCGGTGATCGGGGTCCCCTCGGGCTCGCCGTAGGTCGCCGCGGTCGAGGAGAACACGATGCGCCGCACGCCGTGACCGCGCATGGCCTCCAGCAGCGCGAGGGTGCCGCCGAGGTTGTTGGACCAGTACAGCGACGGCTTCTCCACCGACTCGCCGACGAGCGAGCGGGCCGCGAAGTGCAGCACGCCGTCGAACGACGGGTCAAGGACGTCGGCCGCCTCGGCGATCGGGACCTCGGCGAACGAAGCGCCGGCGGGCACCGCGTCGGCGTGCCCCGTGGACAGGTCGTCCAGGACGGTGACCTGGTGGCCCGCCTCGACGAGCTGTGCGGCCACGGCGCTCCCGATGTAGCCCGCGCCCCCGGTTACCAGCAGCTTCACTTGCCCGGCCTCCGTTCGATCGTGTGTGATCGTGTTTGATTTTGTAGGTCTATCGTCTAGCTTACGCGCCTCCGGCGGCGAGCGGACAAGGGGCAGCGGGTACGCTGACCAGATCATCCTGAGCGCCTCACCCGAACGGACATCGACGTGCACAACGTCGCGGCCAACATCGTCCTGGTCCTCGTCTTCGTCCTGATCGGCGGGTTCTTCGCCGCGGCCGAGATGGCCCTGGTCTCCCTGCGTGAGAGCCAGATCCGGCGGCTGGCCGAGGAGGGCCGGCGTGGCGCGCGCGTGGCACGGCTGGCCCGCGACCCCAACCGCTTCCTGTCGGCCGTGCAGATCGGGGTGACCGTCGCCACCGTGCTGTCGGCCGCCGTCGGCGCCGACACGCTGGCCGGCCAGCTCCAGCCCGTCATCGCCCGCTCCGGGCTGCCCGCGGCCTCCGCCCGGCCGCTGGCGCTGGTGGTGGTCACCCTCGCGATCTCCTACGTGACGCTGGTCCTCGGTGAGCTGGCGCCCAAACGCCTGGCCCTGCAGCGGGCCGAAGGGCTGTCCATGGTGGTCGCCCCGTTCCTGGACCGGCTGGCCGCGCTGTCGCGCCCGGTGATCTGGCTGCTGTCGAAGTCCACCGACGGGGTGGTCAAGCTGCTCGGCGGCAACCCCCAGGCCGACCGCGCCGAGATGACCACCGAGGAACTGCGGGACATGGTCGTCGGCCACCAGGAGCTCACCAAGGACGAGCGCGACCTGATCGACGAGGTCTTCACCGCCGGAAAGCGCCACCTGCGCGAGGTGATGCTGCCGCGCACCGAGGTGGAGTTCATGGCGCTTGACACGCCTCTGGCCGAGGCGGCGATCCTGGCGGCGGCGATGCCGCACTCCCGGTTCCCCGTCTACCGCGACTCCTACGATGACATCGTCGGGTTCGTCCACGTCCGTGACCTGCTCGACCCGGTGCTCACCGGGCGCATCGAGCCGATCGGCGAGCTGGTGCCCATCAGGCCGGTCAAGCTGCTGCCGGCCACCAAGCGGGTTCTGCCCACGCTGAGCGAGATGCGCGACGACGGCCAGCACCTGGCGATCGTCGTCGACGAGTACGGCGGCACGGCCGGCATCGTCACCATGGAGGACCTGGTCGAGCAGCTCACCGGCGACATCCGCGACGAGTACGACGCCGACGGCGAGTCCGTGCGCCTGGTCGCCGGCGAGATGGAGATCGACGGCCTGGTCAACCTTCCCGACTTCGCCGCCGAGACCGGCATCGAGCTCGAGGCGGGCCCGTACGAGACGCTCGGCGGCTACGTCATGGCCGCGCTCGGCCACCTGCCCGAGATGGGCGAGCAGGTCGAGCGGCCCGCCTGCACCCTGATCGTCACCGAGATGGACGGCCGCCGCATCGCCCGCGTCCGCGTCATCAGGAAGGTCGTCGCGCCCCCTGCCGAGGACCCTGAGGAGGCCCGGGACCCCTCCTGATCCACGGGGACATGCCCCGTGCGCGAGTCGCGGACGGTCCCCGACTCCTGACACAATTGAGTGCTATGGCCAGACCTCGCGTGCTCTCCGGCATCCAGCCCACCGCCGAGTCCTTCCACCTCGGCAACTTCCTCGGCGCCGTGCGCCAGTGGGTCGACATGCAGGAGACCCACGACGCGTTCTACTTCATCGCCGACCTGCACGCGATCACCGTGAACCCGTCGGCCGCCGACCTGCGCCGCCGCACGCGCGTGTCCGCCGCCCAGCTCTTCGGCGCCGGTCTGGACCCCGAGCGCAGCACGCTGTTCGTGCAGAGCCAGGTGCGCGAGCACAGCGAGCTCGCCTGGATCCTCATGTGCAACACCGGCATGGGCGAGGCCGCCCGCATGACCCAGTTCAAGGACAAGTCGGCCAAATACGGCGAGAGCTCGGCCGGGGTGGGCCTGTTCACCTATCCCATCCTCCAGGCCGCCGACATCCTGATGTACCAGGCCGACTTCGTGCCGGTCGGCGCCGACCAGAAGCAGCACCTGGAGCTCACCCGCGACCTGGCCCAGCGCTTCAACAGCAGGTACGGCCAGACCTTCAACCTCCCCGCGCCGTTCATCCCCAAGGAGGTCGAGAAGATCACCGACCTCCAGGATCCGCTGGCGAAGATGTCCAAGTCCTCCTCCAGCCCGCAGGGCCTCCTGGAGGTCCTGGAGGAGCCGGGGCCGCTGCGCAAGAAGGTCATGCGCGCGGTGACCGACACCGGCTCCGAGGTCGTCGCCGACCCCGAGAACAAGCCCGGCGTCACCAACCTGCTGCGCATCCAGTCGGTGCTCAGCGGCACGCCGATCCCCGAGCTGGAGGCCCGCTACGCCGGCCTCGGCTACGGCGCCTTCAAAAAGGACGTCGCCGAGGTGGTCGTCGAGGCCTTCGCGCCGATCCGCGAGCGCACCGAGAAGCTCCTGGCCGACGAGGCCGAGCTCGACCGCCTGCTCGCCGTCGGCGCCGCCCGCGCCTCGGCCGTGGCCCGCGAGACCATGGAGGCCGTCCGCGACCGGGTCGGCTTCCTGCCCAAGCTCTGACCACACCGGCCCGGTGCCCGAAGGCCCCGCGGGCGGGCTCGCATACCGTACACCTGTGGGGTAGATGGCCTGCATGGGAAGCACGTGGGCCGCGATCCTGCGCACGATCGAGGCCGTCAAGCGGTGGGGGCGGGTCAGGACCGAACGCTCCCGCGTGCGCTGGCCGTGGCTGGACCACCTGATCCGCACCTTCCACCGCTACCAGAGCCAGCGGGGCGACAGGCTGGCGGGCGCGGTGACCTACTTCGCCTTCCTGTCGTTCTTCCCCCTGCTGGCGCTGGCGTTCGCCCTGTTCGGGTACGTGCTCACGCTGCGGCCGGACGCGCTGACCACGCTGGTGAAGGCCATCGACCAGCAGCTCCCCGGCCTGGCCGACCAGTTGCGCGTCCAGGACCTCGCCACGGCCCGGGGCAGCGCGGGCGTCATCGGCCTGCTCGGCCTGCTGTACGCGGGTCTCGGCGTCGTGGACGCGCTGCGCGACGCCGTCCACGAGATCTGCGTGAGCTGCGAGCCGCCGATGAACTGGTTCGTCGGCAAGCTGCGCGACCTGGTCGCCCTGGTTTTGATGGGCCTGACGCTCGTGGTGTCGGTCCTGGTCGGCGGGTTCGCCGTGCAGGCCACCGGCACGATCGTCGGCTGGCTCGGGCTGGCCGACTCGGTCGTGGCCGCGGCGCTCGTGCGGACGGCCGGCGTGCTGATCAGCGTCGCCGCCGACATGCTCGTCTTCCTGGTCATCCTCGGCTGGATGGGCAAGGTGGGCGAACCCCTGTTCACCACGCTGAAGGGCGCGCTGCTCGGCGCCGTCGGCTTCGGCGCGCTCAAGCAGGCGGCCACGCTGCTCCTCTCGCACACCCTCAGCAACCCGATCTACGGCACGTTCGCGGTGATCGTCGGCCTGCTGGTGTGGCTCAACCTGTCCAGCCGCTGGGTGTTGTACGTCGCCGCCTGGACCTCCACCGCCAACGGCGCCCCGCCTCCCGAGCCGACCCCCGCGCCCGCCGGCGGGTACGAGTGAGGGCCCGCCGCGCACACATCTATACAGCGCTGAGCACGCCTCGATACAGAGTGAGGGGCCCGCTGAGCGGTCACACCTCGGACGGCTCCTCGCGCCGGGTGCGGGAGCGGCGGCGCACGCCGTAGACGACCCACACCACGCCGCCGAGCAGGCCCGCGGCCACGACGCCGGCGCCGATGCCGACCAGGGGGGAGTCCTGCGCCGCGACGACGGGCCGGGGCGAGACGGCGGGGACGGCGCCGGGCGGGCCGCCGACCGGCTTGGTCGGCTTGACGTCGGGGACGGGGGAGACCAGGGTGCCGACGGCGGCCACGTGGCCCCGGGAGGCGAACCCCCAGTCGAGCAGCTCCTTGACCTCCTCCCAGAACCCGCCCTCGTGGTGCATGATCGAGACGATGATGGTGTGCCCGTCGCGCCGGGCCGCGCCGGCGAAGCTGCCGAGCGCCTTGGTCGTCCAGCCGTTCTTGACGCCCATCATGCCGGGGTAGCGGCCCAGCAGCCGGTTGTGGTTGGCCATCTCGTAGTGCTTGCCGCCGGGGGCGGGGAAGTTCGCCACCTTGGTGCCGACGTACTCCCGGAAGTCGGCGTTGGCCAGCCCGGCGCGGGCGATGAGCGCCAGGTCGTAGGCCGAGCTGCTCTGGCCGGGCTTGTCGAGGCCGTTCGGCGTCTTGGCGACGGTGTCCAGCGCCTGCAGCCGCTTGGCCTCGGCGTTCATGTCGGCCAGGGTGCGGGGCAGGCCGCCGTTGGCCTCGGCGAGCGCGACGGCCGCGTCGTTGCCGGAGACCATCATCAGCGCGCGGAGCAGGTCGCGCACCCGATAGATCTTGTGCTGGGTGAGCCCGACGGCGCTGCCCTCGACGTTGCACGCCTCGGCGCTGGGCTTGATCAGCTTGGTCTTGTCGAGCTTGGGGATGAGCGTGACGGCCGTGAGCATCTTCAGGGTGCTGGCCGGCAGGTAGCGCCCGTGCGGGTCCTTGGCGGCCAGCACCTCGCCGGTGTCGCCGTCGGCCACCACGAAGGCCGACGCCCCGGTCTTCGGCAGGGCCGCGGCCGCCGGGTCGACCACCACGCCGTGGCGGCCGAGCATCCCGCCGCCGACGGGCGCGGTGTCGTCGGTCGCCGAACGCGCCTGGGCGGGGGTGACGAGCGTGAGCCCCCCGGCGAGCGCGAGCGCGCTGACTGCTGATACGTGCTTCATCCCCATAGGGAATTCAGAGTAGCTTTGTCGCTTTTCACGTGGGGCAAGACACGACAAAGATCGCGAGTGTGCCTGGTCAGTAACCGTGGAGGTACCATGGAGGCGGTGAAGATGACACGACGTATGGCCGGCTTTCTGCTGGTCCTGGCCGCTTTCATGGTCGTCGAGTGGGTCATGCTCGGGTTCAACCTCGCCGACGGGCATCCCACGGCCTTCTACGTGGTGCACGGCATCCTGATCGTCGTCAACGTGGTGCTCGCCGTCGTGGTCGGGGTCATCGGCTGGCGCGCCTGGCGTCCGCGGCGCCCCGCCGATCGCTGAGCCTGGCCTCCGTCCGCATATAAGCCCTCCTGCGCGGGCAGAGACGGTTAACGACCGTTTTGCGGTTGACCATGCATGAGTGGGTACCTCCTCCGGTCTGGTGGCCAAAGTGCGGAAAGCCGTAAGTCGGGACGTACTGGGGTGACCGTAGGGTTGGCCGATGCCGTCGCGAAGGCGGAGACTCGGCCTTGGGACCTTTCGCATGGAGGCGTGCTGTGCCAATCGAGTTCAATCCTTCGCGCGGCCCGACACTGGGCGTCGAATGGGAACTCCAGCTTGTCGACAAGCGCACCCGCCGTCTGCGCCAGGACGCGCGCCTGGTGCTGGACGCGGTCCCCGAGTTGAGCGAGACCCCGCGTCCGAAGGTCATGCACGAGCTGATGCAGTCCCAGCTCGAGGTGATCACCGACGTGTGCCACACGGTGTCGGAGGCCGTGCGCGACCTGCGCACCACCATCGACCGCCTGCGGCAGGTGGTCGACCCGCAGGGGATGGCCCTGGCCTGCACCGGCACCCACGCCATCAGCGACTGGCGCGAGGCCGTCTACGCCCCCGTCCAGCGGTACACCGAGCTGGTCGAGGAGATGCAGTGGCTGGCATGGAGGATCCAAACATTTGGCGTACATGTCCACGTGGGGGTGCGGGAAAGGGATAAAGTCATCCCCATCGTCAACGCACTTGCGGCCTACCTGCCGCATTTCCTCGCGCTGACGGCCTCCAGCCCTTACTGGGGCGGCCAAGACACCGGGCTCGCCTCCAGCAGGGCCATCGTCTTCGGTTCTCTGCCGACAGCGGGACCGCCGCAGATGCTGGCCGACTGGGCCGAGTTCGAAGAGTACATGGACACCCTGAAGCGCGCGGGGACCATCAAGAGCATCAAGGAAGTGTGGTGGGACATCCGGCCACACCCCGACTTCGGCACGATTGAGATTCGAATGTTCGACGGTATACCGACCCTTCGGGAGGTCGGGATGGTGACGGCGTTGTCGCAGTGCCTCGTGCAGCAGTTCGACCAGCAGCTCGATCGCGGGTATCGCCTTCCGCACCCCGCGCCCTGGGTCGTGCGCGACAACAAGTGGCGGGCCACCCGCTACGGGCTGGACGCCTTCGTCATCACCGACGACCACGGATCGACCGCGCCGATGCGCGACATGCTCTATGAGCTGACGCGCGAGCTCGCCCCGGTGGCCGAACGCCTCGGCTGCCCCGAAGAGCTCGCCACCATCACCGACGTGGTGGAGCAGGGCAACTCCTGCGAGCGCCAGCGCGCGATTCTCACCGGAGGCGGCACCCTGGACGACATCGTCGACGCGACGATCGTCGAACTCGCGGAGGACCGCTTCGTCACCACCAACCTGCGAACGTCGAACGGGGCGATGGGCCATGCCGGCAAGTGATCTAAGGGGCGAGCTCGACGCGTTCCTGGGCGCTCACAACGACTCCCTGATCGGGTTCCGGCGTGACCTGCACGCCCACCCCGAACTCGGTTTCGTCGAGCACAGGACCACCGAGCGAATCGCCGAGCGGCTCGCCGCCGCCGGGCTCGTCCCGACCCCCCTGCCCCGCGGCACCGGCCTGATCTGCGACATCGGCAGCGGAGGCGGCCACACCGTCGCCCTGCGCGCCGACATCGACGCCCTTCCGCTGCCCGACGAGAAGGACGTGTCCTACCGCTCGACCGTCCCGGGCGTGTGCCACGCCTGCGGCCACGACGTGCACACCGCGATCGTCCTCGGCACCGGATTGTTCCTGGCCGAGCAGGCGGCGGCCGGCCTGCTGCCCGGGCGGGTGCGCCTGATCTTCCAGCCCGCCGAGGAGGTCATGCCCGGCGGCGCGCTGAAGGTGCTGGAGGCCGGCGGCATCAGCGGCGTCGACCGCATCTTCGGCCTGCACTGCGACCCCCGCGTGGAGGTCGGCAAGCTCGGCCTGCGCGTCGGCCCGATCACCGGCGCCTGCGACAAGGTCAGCGTCCGCGTCGCCGGCCCCGGCGGCCACACCGCCCGCCCTCACCTGACCGCCGACCTCGTCTTCGCCCTCGCCAAGATCGTCACCGAGCTGCCGGCCGCCCTGAGCCGCCGCGTCGACCCCCGCTCGTCGCTGTCGCTGGTGTGGGGCCGGGTCCAGGCGGGCTCGGTCGCCAACGCCATCCCCGACGACGGCGTCGCCGAGGGCACCATCCGCTGCCTGGACGAGCAGGCATGGCACGAGGCCCCCGACCTGTTCAAGTCGCTGCTGGACTCGGTCGCCATCGCCTACGGCGTCGAGGCCGAGATGAACTACCTGCGCGGCGTCCCGCCGACCATCAACGAGGCCACCAGCGTGCACATGCTCCGCGAGGCGGCCCACCAGGTGCTCGGCCTGGAGTCCACCGTCCCCACGCCGCAGTCCCTCGGCGGCGAGGACTTCGGGTGGTACCTGGAGTCGGTGCCCGGCGCCTACGCCAGGCTCGGGGTGCGCGCCCCGGGGGAGACCCGGCAGATGGACATCCACCAGGGCACCTTCGACGTGGACGAGAGCTGCATCGGCGTCGGCGTGCGTGTGATGGCCGCCACAGCCCTGACCTCTCTGTGGGACGGATGCACCGTCTCCGCCGAGAGGTCCGACGCGCAGCCCGTCACCGCCTGACGGCGCCAGGCCCGACGGGGACGTCCGAAAGGCGGCTCCCCGTCCCCCCATCTCGCGGTTCCGCAGGTCACAGGGTGGCGTGAGCTGCATAACGGACCTATTTCGGAGCCGGGCGGCGGTTTGGCCAACACCGGTCAAACAACTATCTTCCGTGCAGGGTTGCCGTGCGGTCTGCTTCGCGCGTGCACACGAGTTGGACGGCGAAGAACACGGAAGGAGTCACCTTGCTCCGCATTCACGCAGGCAAGTTGGCCGCCACGACCGCGGTGAGCGCCATGCTCATGGCCGTAGCGGCATGTGGTGGCAGCGGATCGGAAGGCACCGACGCGGCGTCCCCGGGCGCGTCGAGCGCGGCCTCCGCGCCGGCGGCCGCAGGGCCCAAGGTCGGCCTGGCGTACGACATCGGCGGGCGCGGTGACCAGTCGTTCAACGACGCCGCCGCCGCGGGCCTGGAGAAGGCCAAGACCGATCTGAAGATCACCGACGCCAAGGAGCTCGAGGCGGGGGCCGGCGAGACCGGCGCGCAGAAGGAGCAGCGGCTCCGCCTGCTCGCCCAGAGCGGCTACAACCCGGTCATCGCGGTCGGCTTCGCCTACTCCGAGGCGATCAAGAAGGTCGCGGGCGAGTTCCCCGACACCAAGTTCGCGATCATCGACGACGCCGCCCAGGGGCCGAACATCTCCAACCTGGTGTTCGCCGAGAACGAGGGCTCCTTCCTGGTCGGCGCCGCCGCGGCGATGAAGACCAAGAAGGACCACATCGGCTTCGTCGGCGGCGTGCAGGTGCCGCTGATCAAGAAGTTCGAGGTCGGCTTCACCAAGGGCGCCCAGTCCGTCAAGCCGGACATCAAGGTCGACGTCAAGTACCTCACCCAGCCGCCGGACTTCGGCGGGTTCAACGACCCGGCCAAGGGCAAGACCGCCGCGCAGGGCATGTACGACGCCGGCGCCGACATCGTCTACCAGGCCGCGGGCGGCTCGGGCGGCGGCGTCTTCGAGGCGGCCAAGGAGTCCAAGGCGCTGGCCATCGGGGTGGACTCCGACCAGGCCCTCACGGCCGACGAGAGTGTGCGCGGCGTCATCATGACCTCCATGCTCAAGAAGGTCGACGTCGCGGTGTTCGACTTCCTCAAGAGCTACGTGGACGGCACCGTCAAGGCGGGCCCGACGACCTACGACCTCAAGGCCGGCGGCGTCGACTTCTCCACCACCGGCGGCCAGGTCGACGACATCAAGAACAAGCTCGACGAGTACAAGCAGAAGATCATCAGCGGCGAGATCAAGGTTCCCTCCGAGTGATCCGCTGACGGTCCAGGGGCCCGGGTCCGCATCACCGGGCCCCTTGGGCTACTGTCGGTTCACCGCTCAGCCACGCAAGGCCGCGGCACCCGCCCGCGGCCGGCCCGCGTGCCGGTTACGGCTCCGCCCGCGGGCGCGGGCCGCGATTCCAGAGCCCCGTCAGATCCGCCGACACGGCCGGCCGCCGTGCCCCACCGGGCGCCGGCCGCGCCACCGAGGCCGTCCGCATGGAGGAGGCCGCCATCAGCACTTCGACTTCTTCGGCTCCCGCCCCGGAGCCCGCCGTCGAGCTCGAGGGGATCACCAAACGATTCCCCGGCGTCGTCGCCAACCGTGACATCCGTCTCACCGTGCTGCGCGGGCACGTGCACGCCATCGTCGGCGAGAACGGCGCGGGCAAGTCCACGCTCATGAAGATCCTATACGGCATGCAGCGGCCGGACGAAGGCGTGATCCGCGTCAACGGGTCGCCCGTCTCCTTCCGCACGCCGGGGGACGCCATCGCGGCCGGCATCGGCATGGTGCACCAGCACTTCATGCTCGCCGACAACCTCACCGTCCTGGAGAACATCATCCTGGGCAGCGAGCCGCGCAAGGGCGGCATCGGCATCGACTTCGCCGCCGCCCGCCGGAAGATCAAGGAGATCTCCGACGCCTACGGCCTCGGCGTCTCGCCCGACGTCCTGGTCGAGGACCTCGGCGTGGGCGCCCGGCAGCGCGTCGAGATCCTCAAGGTCCTCTACCGCGGCGCGCGCATCCTGATCCTGGACGAGCCGACCGCCGTGCTGGTGCCCCAGGAGGTCGACGAGCTGTTCGACAACCTGCGCGGACTGGTCCGCGAGGGCCTCACCATCATCTTCATCTCCCACAAGCTGGACGAGGTGCTGCGCGTCGCCGACGCCATCACGGTCATCCGGCGCGGCACCACCGTGGCGAGCGTCGACCCGAGGGACGTTACGGCCCGGCGGCTCGCCGAGCTGATGGTGGGCAGCGAGCTGCCCAGCCCCGAGACGCGCGAGTCGACGGTCACCGACCAGGTGGCCCTCGCCGTGCGCGGCCTGACCGTGCGCGCCGGCGACGGACGGGCGGTCGTGGAGGACGTCTCGTTCGACATCCGCAAGGGCGAGGTGCTCGGCATCGCCGGCGTCGAGGGCAACGGGCAGGCCGAACTGGTCGAGGCCATCATGGGCATGCGCCCCGCCGAGGGGACGATCACCCTGGACGGCGCCGACATCTCCGCCTGGGCGACGTTGCGCAGGCGCGAGGGCGGCATCGGCTACATCCCCGAGGACCGCCACCGGCACGGCCTGCTGCTCGGCGCCCCCCTCTGGGAGAACCGCGTTCTCGGCCACCAGACCCGCAGGCCCAACGTCAAGGGGCCGTGGATCGACCGGGCCGGCGCCCGCGCCGACACCGAGCGCATCGTCCGCGAGTACGACGTGCGCACCCCCGGCATCGACGTGGACGCCATGGCGCTGTCCGGCGGCAACCAGCAGAAGCTCATCGTCGGCCGCGAGATGAGCAGCGAGCCGGTCGTCCTGATCGCCTCCCACCCCACGCGCGGCGTGGACGTGGGCGCGCAGGCCGCCATCTGGGACCACCTGCGGGCCGCGCGCGCCAGTGGGCTGGCCGTCCTGCTGATCTCGGCCGACCTGGACGAGCTGATCGGCCTGTCGGACTCCCTGAAGGTCATCCTGCGCGGCCGCATGGTCGCCGACGTGGACCCGGCGACCGTGACCCCCGAACAGCTCGGCTCCGCCATGACCGGCGCCACGGCCGAGCCCGCGGACCAGCTACCGGCCGCCTCCGACGGCCCTGAGCGACTCGGCTCGGCGGCGGCCGAGGCCGGGGAGGAAGCATGAGTTCGTCCTTCACCGACCGGCTGCTCGGCAGGGTCAGGCTCGGCGGCGTCCTCGCGCTGGCCGCCCCCGTCCTGGCCGTCGTCTTCGCCGGCGTCGTCACCTCGATCATCCTGCTGCTCAACGGCAACCAGCCGTTCCAGACGCTCGGGCTGCTGCTGGACTTCAGCGCCACCTCCTCCATCCAGGTGCTGATCCTCAACACCGCCACCACCTACTACATCTCCGCCCTCGCCGTGGCGATCGGGTTCCGGATGAACCTGTTCAACATCGGCGTGGACGGCCAGTACCGCCTGGCCGTGCTGGTCGCCGCCGCGGTCGGCGGCGCGGTCACCCTGCCCGGCCCCCTGCACGTCGGCGTCATCATGCTGGTCGCCGTGCTCGTCGGCGGCCTGTGGGCGTCGATCGCCGCGGTGCTGAAGACCGCGCGCGGGGTCAGCGAGGTCATCTCCACGATCATGCTGAACGCCATCGCCACCGGCTTCGGCGCCTGGCTGCTCACTCCCGGCCGGCTGGCCGTCCTGAACGGCAACAACGTCGGCACCAAGCCCATCGGCCCGTCCGGGCACTTCCCCGGCATCGCGCTCGTCTCCGGCACCCAGGCCAAGGTGTTCGGGATGATCATCGTGGCGGCCGTGCTCGGCGTGGCCTACCACGTCGTGCTGAACCGCACCCGCTTCGGCTTCGACCTGCGGGCCACCGGCCGGTCGGAGACTGCGGCCGTCGCCAGCGGCATCAACGTCAAGAAGATGGTGCTGTACACGATGATCCTGTCCGGCGCGGTCGCCGGGCTCGTCGGCCTGCCGCAGCTGCTCGGCGCGTCGTACTCCTACAGCCTGGACTTCCCGGCGGGCCTGGGCTTCACCGGCATCGCGATCGCCCTGATGGGACGCAACAACCCGATCGGCATCGCCGTGGGCGCCCTGCTGTGGAGCTTCCTGGACAACTCCAACGACATCCTGGACTTCAACGGCATCCCCAAGGAGATCGTGATCATCATGCAGGGCACCATCGTGCTCTCGGTCATCATCGCCTACGAGCTGGTCCACCGGTACCGCGCGGTGGCCGAGCAGCGCCGGGTCAGCCGCCAGCTGTCCACCGCGGCCCCCACCGAGCCCCAGGGAGCGGCCGTATGACGGTCACCGGCCTGTCCGCCAAGGCGCCGGCCGCGCCCCCGGCCGCCCGGCGTCTCACGCTCAACTGGCAGGTGGCCCTGCTGGGCGTCCTGGCGCTGCTGGTCATGATGTCGCTCGCCCGGGTCGTCACCGGCGCCAACGACATCACCTCCGGTGGCACCATCGGCGCGGCCATCGGGCTCGCGGTCCCCATCGGCCTGGCCGCCCTGGGCGGACTGTGGTCCGAACGGTCGGGCGTGGTCAACATCGGCCTCGAAGGCATGATGATCGTCGGCACCTGGTGCGGCGCCTGGGGCGCGCTGACCTTCGGCACCCCGTGGGCCGGCGTCATCGCCGGGGCCATCGGCGGGGCGCTGGGCGGTCTGCTGCACGCCGTCGCGACCGTCACCTTCGGCGTCGACCACATCATCTCCGGCGTCGCGATCACCCTGCTCGGCCAGGGTGTCACCCAGTACCTGTCCAAGCTGGTGTTCGTCGGCATGAAGGGCGGCGGCGAGACCCAGTCGCCGCGCATCCCGCCCATCGAGACCGTCAGCGTCCCCGGCATCGGCACGCCGCTGCGCGACCTGGCCGGCACGCACGTGTTCCTGCTCTCGGACCTCGCCGGCGTGCTCTACGGCGTGACGCAGAACGTGTCGCTGTTCGTCATCCTCGCCATCCTGCTCGTCCCGCTCAGCTTCTACCTGCTGTGGCGCACGGCCTTCGGGCTGCGCCTGCGCTCGTGCGGCGAGAGCCCGGTGGCCGCCGAGTCGCTCGGCGTCAACGTGTACCTCTACAAGTACCTCGCCGTCGTGGTCTCCGGAGCCCTGGCCGGGCTCGGCGGCGCGTTCCTGTCGATCGTGGCCGCCGGCATCTACCGGGAGGGCCAGACCGGCGGGCGCGGCTTCATCGGCCTCGCCGCCATGATCTTCGGCAACTGGCGGCCGGGCGGCCTGGCCGGCGGCGCGCTGCTGTTCGGGTACACCGACGCCCTGCAACTGCGCCAGGGCGGCACCTCGGTCCACGCGCTGCTGCTGGTCGTCGCGATGCTGCTCGCCGCGTTCGCCGTCTACCAGCTCGTACGGCAGCAGCGTGGCCGCGCGGCGCTGTTCACCGGGATCTTCGCGGTCCTGGTCTTCGCGGTGTTCGCCACCACCGACACCGTGCCCGAGCAGTTCACCTCCTTCACGCCGCACCTCACGACGTTGCTGGTGCTGTCGCTGGCCTCCCAGCGGCTGCGCATGCCGGCGACCGACGGCCTGCCGTACCGCAAGGGCCAGGCCACGTGAGACGGCCGTACCGCCACACAGGCCAGGCCACGGGACGGCCGCGCCACGACAGCAGGCGGGCCGGCGCGAGCCGGCCGTGCCACGACCGACGCCATCGGAACAACGGGGGAACCAGCACGTGAGCGACACCGGCACCACCGACGTCCCCATCGACTGGGACGCGCTGCGCGAGGCCGCGACCGACGCGATGGCCAACGCCTACGCGCCCTACTCCAAGTTCCCGGTGGGCGCCGCCGCGCTCGTGGACGACGGCCGCGTCGTCACCGGGTGCAACGTCGAGAACGCCTCCTACGGGCTCGGGCTGTGCGCCGAGTGCGGGCTGGTGTCGGCGCTGCACGCCTCCGGCGGCGGGCGGCTGGTGGCCTTCACGTGCGTGGACGGCCACGGCGAGCTGCTCATGCCGTGCGGCCGGTGCCGCCAGCTCCTGTTCGAGCACGGCGGTCCCGAGCTGCTCGTGGAGACCCCCGACGGCGCGTGGCGGATGGCCGAGGTCCTGCCGCACGCCTTCGGCCCCGACGACCTCTCCCGCGGCGCCTGACGCGCGACGCCGACGTCCGGCGCGTGATGCCTGACGCGTGACGCCTGACGTGCGACGGCGTCCCTGGCTCGCGAGCGCCGGGACCGTACCTTTCATGCCCGACCACCGTTCCGGGGGATCCTGAGTTCATGGACGTGATCGACGTCATCGTCACCAAGCGGGAGGGCCGCGAGCTCTCCTCCGAGCAGATCGCCTGGGTGGTGGACGCCTACACCCGCGGCGAGGTCGCCGACGAGCAGATGTCGGCCCTGGCCATGGCGATCCTGCTCAACGGCATGGGCCGGCGCGAGATCGGCCGGTGGACCGAGGCCATGATCCGGTCCGGGGCGCGCATGGACTGGTCCGGGCTCGACCGGCCCACCACGGACAAGCACTCGACCGGCGGCGTGGGCGACAAGATCACGCTGCCGCTCGCTCCGCTCGTGGCCGCCTGCGGCGCCTACGTCCCGCAGCTGTCCGGGCGCGGCCTCGGCCACACCGGCGGCACCCTGGACAAGCTGGAGTCGATCCCCGGCTGGCGTGCCTCCTTGTCCAACGACGAGATGCTCGCGGTGCTGCGGCAGGCCGGCGCGGTGGTGTGCGCCGCCGGCGACGGGCTCGCCCCCGCCGACAAGAAGCTCTACGCGCTGCGCGACGTCACCGGCACCGTCGAGTCGATCCCGCTGATCGCCTCGTCGATCATGTCGAAGAAGATCGCCGAGGGCACGGGCGCGCTGGTGCTCGACGTCAAGGTCGGCTCGGGCGCGTTCATGAAGAACGTCGAGACGGCCCGCGAGCTCGCCCGCACCATGGTCGACCTCGGCACCGACCACGGGGTCACCACGGTGGCCCTGCTGACCGCCATGGACCGCCCGCTGGGCCTCACGGTCGGCAACGCCCTGGAGGTGGCCGAGGCCGTCGAGGTGCTCGCCGGCGGCGGTCCGTCCGACGTCGTGGAGCTCACCGTGCTCCTCGCCCGTGAGATGCTGGCCGCGGCCGGGATGAGCGGCAAGGACCCCGCGGACGCGCTGAAGGACGGCTCGGCCATGGACGCCTGGCGTCGCATGATCAGCGCGCAGGGCGGCGACCCGGACGCCGGACTGCCCGCCGCCGCCGAGACCACGCAGGTGACGGCGCCGTCCTCGGGCGTCCTCGCCACCCTGGACGCCTATCAGGTGGGGCTGGCCGCCTGGCGCCTCGGCGCGGGCAGGGCCCGCAAGGAGGACGCGGTGTCCTTCGGCGCGGGCATCACCCTGCACGCCAAGCCCGGCGACGTCGTCCGCGAAGGTCAGCCCCTGCTGACCCTCCACGCCGACGACCCGTCCCGCTTCGACCGGGCCCTCCAAGCCCTCACCGGCGCCTACGCCATCACCGAGGGCCCCGTTGAACTGCTTCCACTGGTCATCGACCGCGTCACCGCCTGACCCACCGACGGTCGCGCATCCCGCAACGACCCCTGAGGACCGTGTGCGGCCTCCCAGGTCCTGCCCGGTCGGCGCGAGCTTGAGCGACGGCGTCGAGTCCTTCCAGGGTGGCTTCGCGCTCGGTCTCGGCCATGGCGGTGAAGAAGCGGAAGAGCGTGCGGCCGGGACCGCTGGGGGCGTAGATGCCAGGCAGCGGGCCGGTCGGCATCTCCAGGATCAGGCCGTGGGCGGTCAGATGGCCGGCCAGGGCGGTGAGTTCGGCGGCGTCTCGGCTCAGCCGCTTCAGCTCATGGACGGTGAACGGCACGCGGCAGTGCGGGGCGTGGGCCTTGATCTCGCGGGCCAGGGTGAGGGGACACGGTCCCGTTGATCTGACGCGTCCGAAGATCGTCCTGTTGGGGTGTCTCAGGCATCGGCGGCGAGGCGGTCGAGCCATTCCTTCAGCAGATGCTGTTCCGCGCTGCTGAGGGTCGTCTGTTCGGGCAGCGCGGCGCGTAGGGCGCGGGCCGCGCCGGCCGGGCCCGAGTCCTGCACGGCGGGCTCCTGGTTGGTCACGGCGGCGATCATGGATTCCCGGAGAGTGGTCAGCAGGGCCGGGTCGCGCCGGCTTTCAGGCAGGGTCAGCCAGGTGAGCACGGCACCGCGCGCCGTTGCGTGGATGAGGGTGACCGCGAGTTCTTCGTCGACGCGGAGCCAGCCGCCGACGGCGAGGCGTCGGATACGGCTCATCAGGATCTCCATGCCGACCTTGAAGGCGGCCGACGTCTCTTTCGCGGGCTCGCTGTACATCAGCGTGTACAGCGCGGGATTGGCCAGGCCGAACTCGACCGCCAGGTCCCAGCCGGCCCTCAGGTCCTCGACGGGATGCCGCGAATCGGGGGCGGTGTGCTTGGTCTCGAGAAACCTGGCGAAGCCGTGCTCGGCCACCGCGTCGAGCAACCCGTCCTTGTCGCCGAAGAGGCGGTAGATGGCTGGTGGTTGCACTCCTGCCGCGACCGCGACCGCGCGAGTGGTGACCGCGTCGCGACCCTCGCGCGCCAGCAGGCCGGCGGCGGCCTCAATGATCCGCTGCCGGAGCTGTTCGCGGCCCAGGGCCGCGGTGTCGGATTCGACGGCGGTCACGCCGTCCCCGCCGTGTGAACTCGGTGCCATTTTCCAACGATACCGCGCGTGTGTTTCCGTTGATAGTTCCAGTGATACGGTGTCGTTGGTTCCAATGGAAACAACAGGGCGAAGGAGCGCGGAATGCCAGACAAGATCAAGATCGTGGCACTCGAGGAACACATCGCTCCACCCGCGCTGCTCGACGCGTGGGCCAAGGCGGGTGTGCCGCGATTCCCGCAGCTCGGCTTCGGCGACGAGCCCTTCGCGCGGCGGTTACGGGACTTCGGGGAGGCGCGTCTGGCCGACATGGACGACCAGGGCATCGACGTCGCGGTTCTGTCCCTGGCCTCACCGGGCGTGCAGAACCTCGCGCCCGAAGACGCCGTCAGCGTGGCCCGCGAGGTCAACGACACGCTGGCCGAGATCGTCGCCGGGCGGCCCGACCGGTTCCAGGCCTTCGCCGCCATCCCCACCGCGGCTCCCGAAGCCGCCGCGGCCGAACTGGAACGCGCGGTCACCCGGCTCGGCCTCCCCGGTGCGATGCTGTACGGACGAACGGGGGACAAGCCGGCCGACGCCCCGGAGTTCGACGACCTGTACGTCACGGCCGAGCGCCTCCAGGTGCCGCTGCACTTCCATCCCCAGACTCCGGTCCCCGAGGTTCTCAAGGCCTACTACTCGGGCTTCGATGACGGAGCCGGGCTGGCGCGCAGTACCGGGATGACGCTCGCGACGGCGGGCCTGGGGTGGTACTACGACCTGGGTGTCCAGTATCTACGGATGATCTTCTCCGGCGTTTTCGACCGGCACCCCGGATTGCAGGTGATCGCAGGACACTGGGGCGAGGTCGTCCTGTTCTACCTCGACCACATCGGGGTCATGGCGCACAACGCCAAGCTGGAGCGCCCGCTCACCGACTACTTCACGCAGAACTTCTGGGTGTGCGGCAGCGGCACGGTCAGCGAGCGCTACATGAGGTGGACCTCGGAGGTCGTCGGAACCGGGCGCATGATGTACTCGACCGACTACCCCTACACCTTCGGGACCCGACCTGGCGGATTCCCCTTCCTCGACACCGCCGACGGGGTCGCCCGCTCGTTCCTCGAACAGGCACCCTTCACCCACGAGGAGAAGGTCGCGATCGGGTCCGGCAACTGGGAGAAACTGACCGAGCGCATCAGGGTGCGCCGCGAACACGACTCGGCTTGACGCTCCGCCTCGGCCAACCGTCAACCCCCGCGCTTGTCCCCGAACCAGCGCGAACCGTAGTGGCGAAGATCCACCCCGTCTGAGAAACCCGAGTAATAGGAGGTCAGACCCAGGTTCTCCCGGGGGTCAGTGGGGGAGGTCGGTGAGGGAGGTGTTGAGGACGGCGCGGTGGGTGGGCAGGGCCTGGCGGTGGCGTTCGATGCCGGCCTCGGTGATCTGAACGAACACCCCGCGCCGGTCGACCTCGCACATGTTGCGGCACACCAGGCCGGCCTTCTCCAGGCGGGAGATCAGGCGCGAGAGGGCGCTCTGGCTGAGGTGGACGGCGTCGGCGAGCTCCTGGACGCGGTACTTGCCGTGGTCGGACTCGACCATGCGGTCGAGGACCTCGAAGTCGCTGACACCGAGCCCATGCTTGTCGCCGAGCTCGCGCTCGAGCGCGCACCAGGTCGTGGCATGACAGGCGAGGATCTCCCGCCATGAGCTCACAACATCGACATCGTCGTCCATGACCTGACTGTAGCATGCGTCGTCAATAAATGCACGGGAATTAAATGCTTGTGCATTGAATGCATGCGCATGTAGTGTCCTCTCCCATGTCCCTCACCTCACATGACCAGCGTTGGGATGCGCGCCTCTGGGGGGCGCTGACCGTGCTCAGCGCCGTGATCTTCCTCGATGCGCTCGATGTCTCGATGGTGGGAGTGGCCCTACCGTCCATCCAGGCCGACCTCGGCCTGTCCACCTCCACCCTGCAGTGGGTCGTCAGCGGGTATGTCCTGGGCTACGGCGGGCTGCTCCTGCTCGGTGGGCGCACCGCCGACCTGCTCGGCCGCCGCAGGGTCTTCCTGACCGCCCTCGCGGTCTTCGCCGTGGCCTCGCTGCTCGGCGGCCTGGTCGACAACGGCAGCCTGCTCATCGTCGCCCGGTTCATCAAGGGCATCAGCGCGGCCTTCACCGCGCCCGCCGCACTGTCGATCATCACCACGACCTTCGCCGAAGGCCCGGCCCGCAACCGGGCGCTCAGCATCTTCACCGCCTGCGGCGCCAGCGGCTTCTCCCTCGGCCTCGTCCTGTCCGGTTTCCTCACCGAGCTGGGCTGGCGCTGGACCTTCCTGAGCCCGGTGCCGGTCGCGATCATCGCGCTCGTGGCGGGCTTCAGGCTCCTGCCGCGCCACTCCGGCGAGGAGCGCACCCACGGAGGCCACGACCTGGTCGGCGCCGCCACCATCACCTTCTCGATGCTGCTGTTCGTGTTCGCCGTCGTGCAGGCCCCCGAGGCCGGCTGGGGCTCGGTGCGCACGCTGGCGAGCCTCGCGGGCGCCGTGGCCCTGCTCGCCCTGTTCGTCGTGACCGAACTGCGGGTCAAGCACCCGCTCGTCCGCCTGGCCATCCTGCGCTCGGGCCCGCTCGTGCGGGCCAACCTCGGACTGGTGGTCCTGTTCGGCTCCTACGTCAGCTTCCAGTTCGTCGCCATGCAGTACTTCCAGAACCTCCTGGGCTGGACCGCGCTGCACACCGCGCTGGCGTTCCTCCCCGCGGGTCTGCTCGTCGCCCTGACCTCCACCAAGATGGGCGACTTCGCCGACCGGTTCGGCACCGCCCGGCTGATCGCCATCGGCTCGGTGTCCCTGGTCGCCGGGTACGCCGTGTTCCTCGGCGCGGGGGAGCACCCGAGCCTGGCCACGATGGTCATCCCCGGCATGCTGCTGCTCGGCATCTCCTTCGCCCTCATGTTCCCCTCGCTGAACATCCAGGCCACCGCGGGGGTGGCCGACGACGAGCAGGGTCTGGCCTCCGGGCTGCTCAACACCTCCGGCCAGGTCGGCGGCGCGCTGATGCTCGCGGTCGTGACCGCCGTGGTGACCGCTCACGGGGGCGCGGTCACCATGCCGGCGATCAGGTCCTCGTTCGCGGTCTGCGCGGTGATCGCCGTCATCGGGCTCGGCATCGCCCTGACCGGCCTGTTCGCCCGCCGCGCGACCTCCCCGGCGGCGAAGGCGAAGCAGGAGAACGACGACCTGCCCGTTCTGGAGAACGCCTGATCCACGGCCGGCTCCGATCCAGGCCGGTCCGGATCGCCTCCCCCTCGCTCCGCCCTCATGACGTCCCCTCGTTCAGGCCCTCGGCGCGCACTCGCGCCGGGGGCCTGGCGCGTGCGGTGGCGTCCGTCCGGAGGTCAAGGGGCACATCGGACACATTTTCGGGTTACGGAGTTTCTTCGCGAACCTGTGAGGCATTCTCGGGGTCAAAGGAGTAGGCGCATTCAGTGGAGGAGCCGAGGCCATGAACAGGATCGCCGTCGCAGCCGCCCTCCTGCCTGTGGCCCTGGCCACCGCCGCCTGCGGCGCGGCGCCCGGCTCCGACACCTCCGCGAGCAGCACGCCCGCCGCGTCTTCGCCGGGCCCCGCTCCGGCGTCCCCGGACCCGTCCGTCTCCTCACCGACCGTGACACCGGCCGTGACACCAGCGGTGACGCCCGTCGTGACGCCGTCCGGGCAAGCCGTCCCGACGCCGGGCGAGACGGGCGGCGTCCCGCCGGTCACCCGGACGCCGACCGCCGGCGCGAGCGAACCGCCCGCGCCCACGAGCACCAGGCGGGTCGCCGTCACGCGCTCTCCCGAGCGGCCGCCCGTGGTCACAGGGGCGCGGTTCGCCGCGCATCCCGGGTTCGACCGGGTCGTCATCGACCTGCGGGGCGCCAAGACCGGCTACAGCGTCGACTGGGTGCGCAAACTGTACGAGGACGGCTCGGGCAAGCTCGTGGACATCAAGGGCGGGGCGTACCTGCAGGTGACGCTCAAGCCCGCCAACGCCCACACCGAGAACGGCAGGCCGACCTTCCCCCGGACGCCCGTCCTGCGGCCCGGGCTGCCGAACCTCCTCGGCGTCGTGCGCACCGGCGACTACGAGGGCGTCGTCACCGTGGCGCTCGTGCTGCGCGAGCGCGCCGGGTTCCGCGTCTTCGAGCAGTCCGACCCCGCCCGCCTGGTCATCGACGTCGCCCACTGACGCCCGGCGTCCGCCCGCCGATCCGCGGCCGGCCGGCGCGGACGGCGGAGCCGGTCGCGCACCCCCTTGGACGGAATTGGACATAGTTCTCATGTGCGCCTCCTAGACTGGCCGCGTGGTACGCAGAATCGCGGGCGCGACCCGCATCCCGGTCCCGGGTGGGAAGGTCATCGACGAGTACGTCGGACGGGTCAACACCGGCGACGACCAGGTGTCCATCGCCCACATGGTGGCTCCGGCGGGATGGGAGGAGCCCGCCCAGACGCCCGAGTTCACCGAGTACACCCTCGTGCTGCGCGGCACCGTCGTGGTCGAGCACGAAGGGGGCACGACAGAGGTGCACGCCGGTGAGGCGATCACGACCCTGCCGGGCGAGAAGATCCGCTACGCCGCCGGCCCCGAGGGCGCCGAGTACGTCGCGGTCTGCCTGCCCGCGTTCTCGCCCGACACCGTGAACCGCGACGAATGAGCCGGGGCTCCGGCAGACCACTCTCTAGGATGTTGCGATGACTCAGCAGCCCACACGTGACGGCATCCGCAAGGCCCCGAAGGTCCTCCTGCACGACCATCTCGACGGCGGCCTGCGGCCCCAGACGATCATCGACCTGGCCCGCGAGACCGGATACGACAGGCTGCCGAGCAAGGACGCCGACAACCTGCGCGAATGGTTCCGCGAGGCGTCCGACTCGGGGTCCCTCGAACGCTATCTGGAGACCTTCGACCACACCGTCGGGGTCATGCAGACGCGCGAGTCGCTGATCCGCGTCGCCGCCGAGTGCGCCGAGGACCTCGCCGACGACGGTGTCGTCTACGCCGAGGTCCGTTACGCCCCGGAACAGCACACCTCCGGCGGACTCAGCCTCGATCAGGTGGTCGAGGCCGTTCTGGAGGGCTTCCGGGTCGGGTCGGAGGGGCGCGGCATCCGGGTCGGCACGCTGCTGACCGCGATGCGCCACCAGGCGCGGTCCATGGAGATCGCCGAACTGGCCGTGCGCTACCGCGACGTGGGCGTCGCCGGGTTCGACATCGCCGGCGCCGAGGCCGGGTACCCGCCCACCCGCCACCTGGACGCTTTCGAGTACCTCCAGCGGGAGAACGCCCACTTCACCATCCACGCGGGCGAGGCGTTCGGGCTGCCGTCCATCTGGCAGGCCATCCAGTGGTGCGGCGCCGACCGGCTCGGGCACGGCGTACGCATCATCGACGACATCCAGGTCGCCGAGGACGGCACCGCCAAGCTCGGCCGGCTCGCGGCCTACGTGCGCGACAAGCGCATTCCGCTGGAGATGGCCCCCACGTCGAACCTGCAGACCGGCGCGGCCTCGTCGCTCGCCGAGCACCCGATCGGCCTGCTGCGCCGCCTGTACTTCCGGGTCACCGTCAACACCGACAACAGGTTGATGAGTGACACCAGTGTGTCCCAGGAATTCGCCAACCTCGTCGAAACCTTCGACTACGGGTGGGACGATCTGCAGTGGTTCACGGTCAACGCCATGAAGTCGGCGTTCATCCCGTTCGACGAGCGGCTGGCGCTGATCAACGGTGTCATCAAGCCGGGCTTCGCGCAGCTCAAATGGCAGGCGTGAGCAGTGCGCGGGAGGCGTTAGCGTGGTGACCGCCTGCTGAACGGAAAGGTAGCGGTGAGCGAGCGGTGAAGCCACAGGTCTTCCGGTCCAAGATCGCATGGGTGCTCGGCTGGGTGTGGATGGTGTTCGCCGCGCTGAACACGGCCGACCTGATCGCCCACGGCAGCATCCCGTCGGCGCTGGTCGCGGGCGCGGTGCTCGCGGTGCTCACCGCCGCCGTCTTCGTCGGCTGTCTGCGCCCGGCCGTCCTCGCCCGCGAGGACGGCATCTTCGTGCGCAACCCGCTGCGCAACTACTTCGTGCCGTGGAAGGCCATCGACGGCATCCACGTCTCGCACGCGATCATCATCGAGTCGGGCGACGACAGCGTGCGCTGCTGGACGCCGCAGGCGAGCGCCCGCGAGCGGGCCAAGGCCGTACGGCGCGGCACCGCCGGCGTCCCCGCCAAGGCCGGGCGCTACCCCAGCACCCAGCCCCAGCTCTCCAAGGCCGAGCACGCGGCGGCGCAGGCCATGGCCGGTCGCACGCATGCCGACTGGGTAGCCCAGCAGCTCACCGAACTGGTCGAGAAGAAGTCCCGCACCGCCGGCGAGAGGGCGCCCCTCACCGCCACCTGGTCCCCCTCGGCCCTCGGCGCCCTGGCCGCCGCCCTCATCCTCGTCATAGCCGCCCTCATCACCTCCTAGAGGCCGAGGGCGGCCGTGAGGTCGGTCTTCAGGGCGTCCAGGTCGCTCGCCGCCACCGTCCTGGCGTCGGAGACCGTGCCGGTCACCGGGACGACGACCTCCAGGTAGCACTTCAGCTTCGGCTCGGTGCCCGACGGGCGGACCACCACGCGGGCGTCGCCGTCCAGCCGGTAGCGCAGCCCGTCCGTCGGCGGCAGGCCGTCCACGCCCGCGCTCAGGTCCTCCGCCGAACCGACCGCCCGCCCGCCGAGCGCCTGAGGCGGCCGGGAGCGCAGCCGTTCCATCGCGGCGGCGATCAGCGACAGGTCGGCGACCCTGAACGAGAGCTGCGCGGTCGCGTGCAGGCCGTACCGCTGCGCCTGTTCGTCCAGCAGGTCCAGAAGCGTCTTGCCGTCCCGCTTGGCGCGCGCCGCCATCCCCGCGACGGTGAGGGCCGCGCCGATGCCGTCCTTGTCGCGCACGGGCAGCCCCTGGTCGGACCCGACGCTGTGGCCGAGCGCCTCCTCGTACCCGTAGACCAGCCCGTCGCCGGCCTTGACGATCCACTTGAAGCCGGTGAGCGTCTCGGCGTGGCGCACCCCGTGCGCTTTGGCGATCTTGCCGAGCAGGGACGAGGACACGATCGACTCGGCGACCAGGCGGTCCGGCGCGGTGGTGTGCTCGATGACGTACTCGCCGAGCAGCCCGCCGACCTCGTCGCCGGTCAGCATGCGAAAGCCGCCGTCCCGCGTGGGCACGCCCACGGAGCAGCGGTCGGCGTCCGGGTCGTTGGCGATGACCACGTCGGCGCCGGCCTTCTCGGCCAGCCGCAGCGCCAGGTCCATCGCGCCCGGCTCCTCCGGGTTCGGGAAGGCCACCGTCGGGAAGTCGGGGTCGGGGGCGAACTGGGCCTCGACCACCGCGGGCGGCTCGAACCCGGCGACGGCGAAGGCTTGCAGCAGAAGCTCCCCGCCCACCCCGTGCATCGGGGTGTAGACGGTGCGCAGGTCGCGATCGTCCCCGATCGGCAGCGTGGTGATCGCGGCCAGGTACGGCTCGACGATGTCCGCCTCGCTCAGCGTCCACCACTCCTGGCCCAGCGGCAGCCGGTCCACCGGGCCGACGGCGTCGATCGCCGCCGAGATCTCCACGTCGAGCGGCGGGACGATCTGGGCGCCGTCCCCCCAGTAGACCTTGTAGCCGTTGTCGCGCGGCGGGTTGTGCGAGGCGGTGACCATGACCCCCGCGTCGGCCCCAAGGTGCCGCACGGCGAAGGCAAGCACAGGGGTGGGCCAGTGGTGGCCCATCAGCGAGACGCGCAACCCCGCCCCGTTCAGCACCGCCGCCGAGTCGCGGGCGAACACGTCGGAGTTGTGCCGGGCGTCGTACCCGATCACGACGTGCCCGCCCGGCCCCAGCCGCGCGGCCAGCCCGGCGGCCGCCCGCATGACGGTCACGCGGTTCATCCGGTTCGGCCCCGCGCCCAGCTCGCCGCGCAGCCCGGCCGTGCCGAACTCCAGCTTGGCCCCGAACCGGTCCTGGAGCGCCGCGGTGTCGCCGCCGTCGAGGATCCGCCTGAGCTCCTCCCGGGTCTCAGGGTCGGGATCCTGCGCCAGCCACTCCTCCGCCCGCCGCACAAAATCGGACATCGAACCCCTTCGTTCGCATTTCTCACAGAAACTATCCGGGGTCAGGCGTGGCCTCGCCGCGTCCGTGACACCGCTGGATCCGGTGTCACGGGGCGACCGGGCCGCCGCCCCGTGACAAGGTGCCTCGGCGACCCGGGGCCCCCGGGCGTGTCGAGCGCGCCCGCGGCCTTGAGCGCCCGCAGCCTTGGGCGCTGCGGCCTTGGGCGGCCCGGACGCCTGGCCCAAGGTGCCCTACAGCTTGTTGACGACCTTGGCCAGCAGGACGCCCATGCGGGCCGCCGTGGCCCTGCCGACCTCCAGGACCTCCTCGTGCTTCAGCGGCTCGCCGGCCAGCCCGGCGCCCGGGTTGGTCACCAGCGAGATGCCCAGCACCTCGGCCCCCGCCTCGCGCGCGGCGACGGCCTCCAGGACGGTGGACATGCCGACCAGGTCCCCGCCCAGCGTCCGCAGCATGCGGATCTCCGCCGGGGTCTCGTAGGTCGGCCCGCGGAAGGCGACGTACACGCCCTCGGCCAGCGACGGGTCGGCCTCGCGCGCGAGCTCGCGCAGCCGCCGCGAGTAGACCTCGGTCAGGTCGATGAAGGTCGCGCCCGTGATCGGGTTGGCGCCGGTCAGGTTGATGTGGTCGCTGATCAGCACCGGGTCGCCGACGTCCTGCGTCTCGGGCCGCAGCCCGCCGGCCGCGTTGGTCAGCACGACCGTGCCCGCCCCGGCCGCGACGGCCGTCCGCACGCCGTGGACCACCGGCTCCACGCCCCGGCCCTCGTACAGGTGGGTGCGGCCCAGGAAGATGAGCGCCTTCCTGCCCGACTCGGTCTCGACCGCCCTGACCTTCCCGGCGTGGCCGGCCACCGACGGCGCGGCGAACCCCGGCACCTCGGTCACGTCGTGCTCGGCGATCGTCGTCCCGATGGCGTCGGCGGCCGGGACCCACCCTGACCCCATGACCAGCGCGACATCGAAGGACTCAACCCCGGTGAGTGCTTTCAGCACCCCCGCCGCCTCCGCGGCCAGTGAATAAGCGTCTTTGCTCACGCTCACCGAGGCTACAACCGGATGCCTCCCACCGACACACGCCGGTACCCGCGCACCCGCACACGTGGCCCGGCCCGCCGAGGCGAATCGGCGGAAGCCAGGGGTGGTGTCAGTTCGAGGAGATGATCGCCACGACGTTCTCCGCGGGGATGGTGCCGTCGCCCAGAGACCTCTGGAAGGAACGGGAGTCGATGGACGCGTCGCGGTTGTCGCCCATGGTCCAGATGCGCCCTGGTGGCACCGTGACGGGACCGAAGCTCCGGTAGCCGGACGAGCGAGCGATGTAAGGCTCGTCCAGGAACTTCCCGTTCAGCTGTACCCGGCCGTCGTCATCGCAGCACCTCAGCGTGCTTCCCGGGACGCCGATGACCCGTGTGAGGACCACCCCTCCGCCGAAGGACCAGTTGTCCGGCGTCCGGACCGCCACGACGTCGCCCATCTTGGGGGCGTAGCCGTCGACCGTCTTCGCCGTGACAGTCGTCCCCACCTTGAGCGTCGGCAGCATCGCCTCACTGGTGACGTCGTAGACATGGTGTCCTGTCAGGCCCGGCACCAGGCCACAGCCAGTGGAGGGGCCGGCGACCAACAGCAAAGGCGGCCAGACCGGATGAAGGCGCGTCATGCCGCTCATCATGACGGATCACCCAGCAGCCATGCGCTCGCTTGTACCCGGTGGGGACGGTGAAGATATCGTCGGCCGATTCCGTTATCGGCTGTGTTCTGAGTGGTGTGGTCGTTGATGGCACCGCTCATCGTTCGATGCCGGGTGAACATCAGGCTTCAGGACAGGCGTACGGGGCGTGGCGGTTGGGGGTGCAGCAGGTGGTGTTGAGGGTGAGGAATCTGCCGGCTGTGAGCCAGATGCCCCATTGGACGTCCACGCCGCCCCTCAGTGATTCCTCGGCGTTGGCCAGGCGGGTGTCCAGGCCGATGCGGGCTTCGCCGGCCGGGTGGAGGAAGGACGGCTCGGCGGCCCTGTAGCGTTCGGCCAGCCAGGTCAGTGCCTCGGCGACGGTCTCGGGGGAGGCGTCGATCATGCTGGCGGGTTTGAGCAGCCAGTCGCAGGTGCGCATGGGAGGCAGCGGCGAGGCGCGGAACGCGGCGAGGTCGCCGGGAGGCAGCGGCGGGCGGCGTTCGCCTTCCCGGCGCTGGTCGTCGCCGATTCCCGTCCACGAGTAGCAGTGAAAGTGCATGAACGCCCCGTACGGTGAGGGTGGCTCCCGCCTGTCTGCGGCGGGCGGGAGCCACCCGGGGTGATGGTCTCGCTAGATGGTGGTCATGCCGGCGGTGCGCAGCTCGGAACCGCTGAAGCGGAGCGTCCCGGCATCCGGGTTCTTGCTGTCACGCAGGGCGAACGCGTCGTCCACGCCGGGAATCGGGGCCAACTCGACGCACGCCTCGCCCTCCTCGCCGGTGTTTCCGCCGCACATCCGGGTGAACGCGATGCCGGTGAGGTCGCGGGCGTACAAGTCGTTCATGTGCTGGTCTTCCTTTCTGATCGAGGTGGAGACCGTTCGGCGGGTCCGCCGGACGACCGGGGCCGGTGCCCCGGTCACCCGAGGCGCTTTTACGCAGCTGTTTTCGCGTGGCTGATGTCATAGTGGAGGAGCTTTGGGAGCGGTCCGACGAGAACGTTGATGGGGTGCGCATTCCCATCGATCCATCACGGGGAGTTGTTCATGCCGCGCGCGTGCGAGCCGGTCGTCCTCGACGAGTCGCCATGGCATCTACTGGGTGCTTATATGCGCCATTGGCGGGAGGAAGTGCGCAGTATTTCGCAGCGTGAGCTGGCCAAGGCCGCCTTCGTCGATCAGGGCGAGCTGTCCAGGTGGGAACGTGGGCTCGCGCGCCCGCACGCCGATCACGTCAAAGGGATTGATGATGCTCTGGGGGCTGAGGGGCGACTTGTAACGCTTTATGGGTTGGTTGTGGAAATCGACCGGCTACGTACACTCGCAACAAAGGAGAATTCCGACGAGGAGGCCGCCACGGAACGCCGACAGCTTCTGCGATTCGCTGCCACGAGCGCTGCCTTCGGAGCGTTCGGCATGCCAGGCGAACCCGTTCGCCGGCTTCTCAGCCTGTCTCTGAACCACGATTTCCGCGGCGTGGCAGAGTGGGAGGTGAGCTGCGCCGATCATCTGCACGCGCTGCGCACCCGGCCGCCCGCGCAGGTGGCCGCGGACCTGGCGATCGACCTGATGGCGGTGCGCAGGCAGTTGGATGCCTGCGCTCCCGCCGAGCTGGCCGGGTTGCACCGCGTCACGGCCACGCTCTCGGCCATCCTCGCGAACGCGCTGACCCGCCGGGGTGATCACGGCGCCGCGATCCGCTGGTGGCGCACCGCCCGCCGGTCGGCCGACCTCTCCGGTGACTTCGGGCTCCGCCTGCTCGTACGTGGCGAGGAGGCCGGGCACGGACTGTACGGTCAGCGCGCACCCGAGACCGTCCTCCGCCTGGTCGAGTCCGCAGAACAGATCGCCGGGAAGCCGAGCGTCGACTTCATGACCACGCGGGCGAAGGCGCTGTCCATGCTCGGCCGGCATGACGAGGCGAAGCAGACCTTGCACGCCCTCCTCCGGCTCGCCGAGACCGACGCCCGCTCGGACCCGTGGGGCTTCTGGAAGCCGGATCAGATCCATTTCGCGGAGAGCTGGGTCCATGCCGGCGCCGGCGAGGAGGCCGCGGCGGCCGAAGCTCGCGATGAGGTGCTCCGACAGACAGGGGACTACCAGTACAAGGCGAACATCGCCCTGCATGGAGCGCTGTGCACGGTCGTTCAGGGCGGTACGGACGAAGGGGTGCGGCAGGCGGCGGGGACGATCGGCGGCATGTCTCCGGCGTACCGCAGCACCCACATCCTGGAGACAGGACGCATGGTGCTCCGCGCCGTTCCCATCGCCCAGCAAGCCCGGCCGGCGGTCATGGAGTTCCGTGAGGTCCTCGCCACCACCGAAGCCTCGAAGCACGCCTGAACTCGACCACGATGACGCTTCGCCGACGGGTTCGGCCCGGGCGGCGCGACGTGCAGGAAGAGGCCCCGTGACGCCGGGCGCCACGGGGCCGGGGTCAGCGGCGCAGGGGTTTGAGCGCGACGTAGACGACGCCCGCGATGAGGAAGCCCGCCTCGAACGTGATGTCGCCCACCGCGGGGAACCGGCTCGGGACCAGGCCCACGTACAACTCCTGGTTGCAGAAGAGCCACACCGACAGCACCACGCCGGCGAGCATGGCGATCGGCCCCGCGGGGCTGCGGTGCGACCGGTCGTACAGGCGGGCCAGGGGCACCTCCCCGCGGCTGAGGTACTGGTCGGCCAGCACGACGGCCAGCCACGGGCCGATCCAGTACGAGATGACGAGCAGGAACGACTCGTACTTGTGGCCCGCGTCCTCAAGTCCGGTGAGAGCCACGACGAAGCCCACGACGCCGCACGCGACGGCGGTGAGCGCGCGGCGCATCGTGAGCGGGAGGCGCACGCCCATGGTGAGCAGGGACATCGCGCCAGAGTAGACGTTCAGCGCGTTCGCCGAGACGGCGCCGAGCGCGATGGCCAGCAGGGTCAGGCCGGCGATCAGGCCGGGCAAGTGCGAAGTGAAGGCGGTGGTGGGCTGCCCGAGGGCGTCGCCGCCGATGGTGACCGACGCCGCGCCCACCACCTCCAGCAGCACGCACGGGACGAACACGCCGAGCCCGGCCGCGAGCCCCACGGCCCGCTTGCCGGCGTCCGGCGGCAGGTAGCGGGTGTAGTCGGCGGCGTAGGGGTTCCAGCCGGCGGCGTACCCGAAGGTGGCGCCGACGGTGAGCAGGAACCCACCGAGTCCGCCGCCGCTGCCCGCGAACCCTGGGTCCGCCTTGGTCAGGATGATCGCCGACGCGACCAGGAAGATCACGGCGAGCATCGGGAAGGCGTACCGCTCGAACGCCTGCACCAGGTTGTGCCCGAAGAAGCCGAGCACCACCATCGCCGCGACCACGACCACCAGGCACAGCCACGCCGGCAGCCCGGTCAGCGTGTTGAGCGCCAGCGCCCCGCTGACGCTGTTCACCGCGAACCAGCCGATGCCGGCCGCCACCGTGTTGAACGCCGAGGGCAGCAGGTTGCCCCAGTACCCGAACGGCAGCCGCCCGAGCACCATCTGCGGCACTCCGGCCGCCGGGCCGCGCGCCGACAGCACGCCGTGCGACAGCGCGCCGAGCCCGGTGCCCACGGTGACCGCCAGCACGGCCTGCCAGAAGCTCAGCCCGAACGCGGCGACCGCCAGCACGCCGAGGAAGATGGTCGCGAATTCGAGGTTGGGGGACATCCACGTCCACAGCAGTTGCCGTGGCGTGCCGTGCCGGTCGGCCAGGGGGATGAACTCGACACCGCCGGGTTCCACCGCGGTGACCTTCGCGCCATAGTCGCCTTCGCGTACTGCGACGCCGGGGGGTTCCAGAACCGTCATACCGTGATCGCCTTCAGTTTCTCCATGAGGTATTCGTGCGCGATGACCGGAGGATGCGCGACCGTGCCGATCGGTGACCCCAGGGACTCCACCTCCGCCAGGGGGTCGCACTCGTAGAAGTAGATGAGGGACACCAGTTCCTCGTCCGGGGCGCTCGGGTCGGGCGGCAGCACCCGGTGCCGCGTGGAGCGCCAGCGGTCGCCGGTCCAGCGGGCCAGCAGGTCGCCGATGTTGATGGTGAAGGAGTCCTCGGCGTACGGCGCGTCGATCCACTCGCCGTCCAGGGTGAACACCTGCAGGCCGCCGACGCCCTGCTGCCGGTCCAGGACGGTCACCGTGCCGAAGTCGGTGTGCGGGCCGATGCGGAACTGGCCGGGCTCGGGCGGGCCGACCTGCGACAGCGGCGGGTATCTGTTGATGTTCATCGTGTACGACGGGTGGCCGGCCCGCGAGGTGAAGAAGCCGTCCGGCAGGCCGAGCGCCGCCGCGCAGACGACCAGCAGCTCATCGGCCAGGGCGCGCATGCGGGCCAGATACTCGGTGACCAGGCTCCGAAGCTCGGGCACCTCCGGCGGCCACACGTTCCGCAGGAACCACTCAGCGTCGATCACCGGGTCGCCGATCGGGTCGTCGGCGCCCACCGCGAACGTCTCCTTCAGGTCCGGCGGGGTGGGAGTGCCCTCGGCGTACCCGTTGGCCTCCACGCCGGGCGGCAGCCAGCCCCGGCCGCCGACGGTGACGGCGTAGCGCCGCTTCGCCTCCTCGGGCAGCGCGAAGAACCGTTTGGCCGCGGCCCGCACCCCGGCGCGCAGCTCCGGCGGCACCCCGTGGCCGGTGACGAGCAGGAAGCCGATTTCGCGCAGCGCCTGGTCGACCTGCCCCGCCACCTGGGCGCGATCGGCGGCGCCGCCCTGGAACCATGGGGTCAGATCGATGATCGGGACCGTCTTCATGGGTCATGAATCCTCTCCGATGTCCTCGTTCCACAGCGCCGGGTCGGCGGCGATGAACGCGGTCATCAGCTCGACGCATTCGGGGGAGTCCAGCACCGTGACGGACACGCCGTTCTCCGCGAGCCACTCGTGCTGCCCGGTGAAGGTGCGGCTCTCGCCGACGACGAGGCCGGTGATGCCGAACTGGCGGATAAGCCCGCTGCAGTACCAGCACGGGGACAGGGTGGTCACCATGGTGGTGCCCCGGTACGTCCGCTGGCGTCCCGCGTTCCGGAACGCCGCGGTCTCCCCGTGCACCGAGGGGTCGCCGTCCTGGACGCGGCGGTTGCGTCCCCGGCCGAGCAGGCGCCCGTCCGGGCCGAACAGGGCCGCGCCGATGGGAATGCCGCCCTCGGCGAGCCCCTTTCTGGCCTCCTCCAGCGCGATGGCGAGCATCGTGGCCGGGTCGGCGGCTTCGCTGGTCATGGGGCAACTATCTCCCGGGAGGCGCCCGGCGAGAACGGGCAGATCGTCCGTATTATGGCCACCTTCACCGGACAATCCGTAAAGCGGGTAGGTATGCCGCTCACGCTTCGCGAACTGCTGGCCTTCGACGTACTGCGCGAGGCCCGGCCGCGCATACTCGCGGGCGATGCATCGCTGGACCGCGTGGTGCGCTGGGTGCACTCCAGCGAGATCTACGAGATCGGGCCGCTGCTCACCGGGGGCGAGCTGCTGCTCACCACCGGACTCGGGCTCGCGGGCACCGACGCGGGCGCCCGGCGGCACTACCTGCGCGAGATCGCGCAGCGAGGGGTTGCGGGGGTCGCGCTGGAACTCGGCCGCACCTTCCCCGAGACGCCGCGTGAGCTGGTGGAGGAGGCGCGGCGGCAGGAGCTGCCGTTCATCGCGCTGCACGCGGTGGTGCCGTTCATCCGGATCACCGAGCACGCCAACACGCTGATCGTCGACTACGCCAGCCGGCGGCTGCGCCTCGGGGACCGGGCCACCCGGGCGCTCAACGAGACGCTCATCGCGGGGGCCGGGGTGGCCGGGGTGCTCGCCACCGGGGCCGAGGTGATCGGGGCGCCGCTGGTGCTGGTGGCGGCGAGCGGGGCGCTGGTCGCCGCGCACGGTGTGGCGGGCGACCGGGAGGCGTGGCGGGCCGTGGAGCACGCCGCGTGCGAGACGCCGGTCACCCTCCACGGGGGGCCCTGGGGACGGCTGGTGGCGGGGCCCGGGTCGGCGCTGCCCGGCGAGGACCTGATGATCGCGCTGGAGCGGACGGCTGTCGCGCTGGCCCTGGCGATGCTACGCACCGGCAGCCCGCCGAGCGAGCGGGACCGGCAGGTGTCCGCGCTGCTGCGCGACCTGATCGAGGGCACCGCCGAGGCGGACGCGGCGGTGCGGGCCATGATGGCGGGGTTCCAGCTGCCGCCCGGCCACGTGCTGGTCGGGGTGGCCGCCGAAGCGGTGGAGACCGCGGCGGCGCTGGCCGTCGTCGACCGGGCCGCGCACATCCTGCACACCTCCGCGATCCGCGGCCGGGTGTCACGCCTGGTACTCGGCGCCTTGGCCGTCCCCCCTTCCCTGACGGACACGGTGGGCGCCGCCGCCCAGGCTTTGGAGGAGGCCTTGCGCCGGCTCAGCGCCACCCAGCTCCACGTCGCCGTGGGGCACCCCGTCGCGGACCTGACCGATCTCGGCCCCTCACTCCGCGACGCCCGGGCCGCCCTGGGCCTGCGCCGCGTCACTCCCGTCGTCACTACCCGCGCCCTGGCCCTGGACCTGGAACTCACCCGCCACTTCGACCCCTCCCACGCGGCGGACCTGGTCCGCCGCGCCATCAGACCCCTGGTCGACTGGGACCGCACCCACCGCACCGACCTGGTGACAACCCTGGAAACCTTCCTTCTCCACGGCTGCAGCCCCACCCGCACCGCCGCCGCCCTCCACCTGGGCCGCCAATCCTTCTACCAACGCCTCCACCGCATAGAAACCCTCCTGGGACACCCGGTCACCGACCCCACCGTCCACACCGCCCTTCTACTGGCCACCACCGCCCACCGCCTCCTTCGCTGACCATCCAGCAGACCCCGCCGGGCGCGTCGGCCGTGTGAGCGGTACGCGCAGGGAACGCAGGCCCGGCGAACCCGTCACTGAGAACGTTCAGGGTGGTACGGACGAAGGCTCGCGTCAGCCCGTCCCGTGTCCGCCGGCTCGGCCGTATGGGCTACGGGACCTGGCCCGGCTTGTCGACGATGCCCGAGGCGAGTTCCGCGTCGGCGAAGACGGCGCCCTTGCGGAAGGCGACCTCGCCGTTGATCAGTTCGTCGCGCAGCCAGATCGTCTGGTCGGCCATCGCCCGGTAGGTGCGGGGATCGAGGATGAGGTAGCGGCGTCTGCCTTCCTCGCCCTTGGTGGGCCGGAACAGGCCGAGCCCGGTTCGTCCGGCCGCGTCCCTGACGCCCTGCTCGATCCCCACTCCCGGGATCTTCGCCATCGCGCGGAAGATGGCCGCCTCCAGCTTGGGCGGCATGACCGCCTGCTGGCCCAGGTACAGCGACAGAATGCGGTAGGCCCGCGAGTCCGGGTCCTCCCCGGACTGCGCCTCCTCCTTGGGGTAGTCGATCCAGTGCCGGTCGCCCTGGACGTGGGCGAGCAGCTTGTCCGGGTCGGTCGGGAGCTTGAGCAGCTTCTCGCGGTACTGCTGGGGTGAGAGGTCGTCGTCGTTCGGATCGGGCGGAACGTCGCTGATCCGGAACACGCCCTCCCGGTCGCGTCCGGCGGTCTGCTTGCCGTCGTAACGCGTCCAGCCCTCCTGCACCGTGGTCTTGCCGTCGGAGGGTTGCCTGTCGAGGCTCTTGGTGTACACCCACTGGTCGGCCCGGGGTTCGGGCGCGAGAGATCGCTTCTCGACGGTCTTCGCCGCCTTCTCCAGCACCGTCTCGGAGTTCAGCAGAACGGTCCGAACGGGGGGAGTGCTCGGAACCTCCGGCGTGCTCCGCGACATCGGCAGGGCGATAGCGACGACCAGCACGGCGGCCACCGCCGCGATCAGCATGGACGGCATGAGCGCGAACCTCCGCCCGTCCCGGATCACCCGGCGGCGGACGCCGCCCAGCCGGTCGGCGTCCGGCGTCGGCGCGTCGGCGCGCATCTCGCCGAGGATCTTCAGGTCATCCATGGTCGGCGTCCTCCTCGTCGGTGGCGACGGCGGACGGATCGAGGCCGCCCAACGCCGCGCGGGTCTTCTTCCTGGCGCGATGCAGCCGCGAGCGAACGGTTCCGATGGGTATGCCGAGGGAGAGGGCCACCTCCTCGTAGCTCAGATCGGCCCAGGCGATCAACAGCAGGACCTCGCGGTCCTCCGGCGACAGCAGCGCGAGCGCCCCCGCGAGATCGCGCTGCGCCGCCGATGCGGAGACGCGGGCCTCGACCCGGTCGGCGTAGCTCTCCGCCACCTCATCGACGCCGGTCCTGGCCAAGGCGAGATAGAACCGCACCTCCGTGCGGCGGTGCTTGCCGATCAGGTTGGCGGCGATGCCGTACAGCCAGGGGCGGGCATTGGGGTGGCGGGCGTCGTAACGGTCGCGGCGCCTGAAAGCGGCCAGGAACGTGTCCGCCACGACGTCGTCGGCCAGTGAATCGCCCAGCCGCCGGGTTACATAACGGTGCAAAGCGGGCGCGTGCCGGTCGAACAGGACCCCGAAGGCCGCGGGATCGCGTCTGGACCGCTGGATCAGCTCCGCGTCCTCCAGAATCGCTTCGGCTGTCAAGCCTGTGCTCCGTTCCTCGGTGTGGTCACCCTCTTTCACCCGAACCCCCGGCGGCGGTTCTCGCCCCGCCGCCGGCGCATCCCCCACCTGTGGCGGGAGGTAAGGAGCGCTGCCACACTTCCCCGGTGACCTCACTCCCCCTCGCTCCGCCGAGAGCGGTGATCGCCGCGCGGCGTCACCGGTTCGGCGCGAGCCTCATCGATACGCTGATCCTGACCGTGCCCGGGGTCGCCATCCGCGCCGTGGCCTTGAGCGGTCCCGCGCCGGACGGCGGCGAGCAGGCCGCCGGGTCCGGTTGGCTCGACCTCTGGTTCGCCAACCCCTATGCCGGAAACCCGTTCTGGTACCTCGACGTCGCGGTGGCCGTCATGTGGTTGCTGTACTTGTGGATCTGTCACGCCTACTGGGGACAGACCATCGGAAAGCGGTTGTGCCGGCTGCGGGTCGTCCGTGCTGATGGCAACCCTCTGACGCCGTCCCAAGCCGGAGTGCGGTCTGTCGTCTCCGCGGCGGGGACCGCGATGCCCTACGTGGGGCTTCTCTTCTCGCTGGTGGACGGCCTGTGGATCTTCGGTCCGAGTAAGAGGTGCCTGCATGACGTCGTGGCGGGCACCGTCGTGGTCGATCTGAAGGCCGTGGCGGGGGAGACCGGCGGTCGCTCGGGTCGCCCCCTCGTCCTCACCATCGGGTTGCTGGTGATCGCCTTGCCCTTCGCGTGGTTCCTCTGGATCGCCTGGGGCTGAGGTCCTGGGCAGGAGGTCAGGGCCCCGTGGTACCGGGCGAAACGCGTATTGCGTAACGTTCGTCAGGAAATGGGATTTCGGTGGTGAGGCAGGCGGCCGGAGGGCGCGGGCATGGGTGAGCTGGTCGAGCGGGCGGCGAAACTGGACGCCGAGGACCCCCTGCGGCGGGTCCGGGACGAGTTCGACCTGGACCCCGAGGTCGTCTACCTGGACGGGAACTCGCTGGGAGCGCCGCTGCGCCGGGTGGCCGAGCGGGTCGAGCAGGTCGTCCGGGAGCAGTGGGGCCGCAGGCTGATCAGGTCGTGGCCGGAGGGCTGGTGGACGGCGCCGGAACGGGTGGGGGAGAAGATCGCCCCGCTGGTCGGCGCCGCGCCGGGCCAGGTGGTCGTGGCCGACTCGACCAGCGTGAACCTCTTCAAGGCGCTCGTCGCGGCCGTGCGCATGGCCCCGGGACGGCGCGAGATCGTCGTGGACGCCGCGACGTTCCCGACCGACGGGTACATCGCCGAGTCGGTGGCCGAGCTGACCGGCACGGTGCTGCGTCCCGTCCTGCCCGACGCCCTCGACGAGGCGCTCGGCGACCGGACGGCGGTGGTCCTGCTCAACCACGTGGACTACAGGACCGGGCGGCTGTACGACATGGCGGCCGCCACGGCGAAGGTCCACGCGGCCGGTGCGAGGATCGTGTGGGACCTGTGCCACAGCGTCGGCGTGCTGCCCATCGCGCTGGACGCGCTGCGGGTCGACCTCGCGGTCGGCTGCACCTACAAGTTCCTCAACGGCGGTCCCGGGTCGCCCGCCTTCATCTACGTGCCGAGCCACCTGCAGGCGGAGTTCCGCCAGCCGCTGTCCGGCTGGGGCGGGCACCGCGACCCCTTCGCGATGGACGCCCGGTACGAGCCCGCGCCCGGCATCGCCCGCGCCCGCGCCGGCACTCCCGACATCCTCTCGCTGCTGGCCCTGGACGCCGCGCTGGACGTCTGGCGGGAGGTCGACCTGGCGGACGTGCGCGCCAAGGGGCTCGCGCTGACCGAGTTCTTCATGGACTGCGCGGACGAGCTGCTCGGCGGCGCCGTCGAGGTGGTGACGCCGCGCGACGACCGGCGCGGCCACCAGGTGTCCCTGCGCCACCCGGACGCCGAGACGCTGGTCGCCGAGCTGACCGCCCGTGACGTCATCGGCGACTACCGCACCCCCGACATCCTGCGCCTCGGCTTCGCCCCCCTGTATGTCCGCTACCAGGACGCCCTGGAAGCCGCGACATCCCTCGCGGCCCTCCTCGCCCGGTCAGGCTGAGCGACGGCTCAGCCCCCGATGGAGGTGCAGGGGCGGGTGCGGAGGTCGGCGACGTAGTCGTCGGGGGCGCCGGCCTTCTCGGCGGCGTCCGCCAGGATGCCGAGGTAGCGGGCCGAGGGCAGGCCGCCCTCGTAGTCGTTGAGCACGTAGAACCAGGCGACGACCTCGCCGTCCAGGGTGGCGACGCGCAGGCGGACCTTGTGGTAGAGGCCGAGCACGGCGCCCTCCCACTGGTCCAGGGAGGTCTCATCCCACTCGGGCACGTCGTAGAGGACGACGAAGACGTGCTCGTCGGGGTCCTCGGCGATCGTGGCGAGCGCGCCCTCCCAGCCGACGTCCTCTCCACCGAAGGTCAGGCGCCAGCCTTGCAGCCAGCCCGTCCCGCGCATGGGCGAGTGAGGAGCCCGCTGAGCCATCTGCTTCGGGTCCATGTTGCTGCCATAGGCGGCGTAAACCGGCACGGCACACAAGACTAATCCAAGATCGGCGCGCGGATCCGTCCTCGCGGTTTCAACACGCGCGGAACCGTGGCCGACCAGCGCCGTTCTTCCGGTGATCGACACCACGACCGTGGATTCATAGGGGTTTTCCGGGGCTAATCAACCTTTTTTACTGGTCTTCGAGGGTTTAGGCCGGGTATTGCATGCCTCGCACTGCTCGTCATGCGGGACAATGGGGTACGTGACGAGGATTGTGATCATTGGTGGCGGGCCCGGCGGTTACGAGGCGGCGCTGGTCGGCGCCCAGCTCGGAGCCGAGGTCACCGTGGTCGAACGCGACGGTCCCGGCGGAGCCTGCGTGCTCACCGACTGCGTGCCGTCCAAGACCATGATCGCCACATCCGTCCGCAAGCAGGCCCTGCTGGACGCTTCCTCCCTCGGCGTGAACTTCACCGGCGGCCCCGACGGCGACGTCGGCGGCGTGCGGGCCGACATGCCGCTGGTCAACAAGCGCGTCAAGGAGCTGGCCGCCCACCAGTCGGCCGACATCGCCGCCCGCCTCGCCGCCGAGGGCGTCCAGGTCGTCCAGGGCGCGGGACGGCTGGTCGACCCGCAGGTCGTCCGGGTCGGCGACCAGACCATCAGGGCGGACGTCGTCATCGTCGCCACCGGCGCCACCCCGCGCGTCCTGCCGGGAGCCGAACCGGACGGGGAGCGGGTGCTCAACTGGCGCCAGCTCTACGACCTTCCCGAGCTGCCCGAGCACCTCATCGTCGTCGGGTCGGGCGTCACCGGCGCCGAGTTCGCCGGCGCCTACCGCTCGCTCGGCTCGGAGGTCACGCTCGTCTCCTCCCGCGACCGGATGATGCCGAACGAGGACGCCGACGCGGCCGAGGTGCTGGAGGAGGTCTACCGGCGCCGCGGCATGAACGTCATGGGCAAGTCCCGCGCCTCGTCGGTCAAGCGCACCGAGGACGGCGTGGTCGTCACCCTGGAGGACGGCCGGACGGCGGAGGGCAGCCACTGCCTGATGACCGTCGGCATGGTGCCGAACACCTCGGGCATCGGCCTCGAGGGAGCCGGCGTCACGCTGGACCGCAACGGCTTCGTGCAGGTCGACAAGGTCTCGCGCACTTCCGCCCCCGGCGTCTACGCCGCCGGCGACTGCACCGGCGTGCTGATGCTGGCCTCGGTGGCGGCCATGCAGGGCCGCATCGCCGTGTGGCACGCGCTCGGCGAGGCCGTGCAGCCGCTGCGCCTGGCCACCGTCGCTTCGACGATCTTCACCGATCCCGAGATCGCCGCCGTCGGCATCGCCGAACGGCAGATCCAGGCCGGCGAGGTCGAGGCGAACATCGTCAAGCTGCCCCTGGCCACCAACGCCCGGGCCAAGATGCAGGGCTTCAACGACGGTTTCGTGAAGCTCTTCTGCCGGCCGAACACCGGCATCGTGCTCGGCGGGGTCGTCGTCGCCCCGCGCGCCTCGGAGCTGATCCTCGCGGTGTCGCTCGCCGTCCAGCACCGGCTCACCGTGGACCAGATCGCCCACACCTTCGCGGTCTACCCCTCGCTCGCCGGCTCGATCACCGAGGCCGCCCGCCGCCTGATGCTCCCCGGCGCGACCATCATCTGATCCCGCCCCGCCGTCGCCCGGTCCCGGCCAGGTCAGGTGAGGCGGGAGCGGACGCGGGTGAGGGCCTCGTGGCCGTGGTGGAGGGCCGCCGCGACCCCGGCCAGCTCGGGCTCGGAGCGGGCGTTGGTCAGGGAGTGCTTGGCGGCCTCGTAGGCGTCCAGCGCGCGCCGCCAGTCCTGGTCCACGCTGCCGGTGTTCATGTGGTTGATCTTGTAGTCGAAGTCGAGCGCGTCGATCTCCTCGCCCAGCCTGATCACGTTCTCCTCCGCGGCGCGCCGGGCGCCGGCGAACCGCGCCGCCCGCTCGACCCTGCGCCGGTGCGACAGGCCCCAGAAGATCAGCGTCAGGCTCAGCCCCACGCCGCTGAGGATCACCAGGACCAGGCCCAGCCCGCCCTTGCCCCGGGAGGCCGCCGGCTGCCCGAAGTCGGACGTGGTGTCACCGGCGTCCTCGGGCAGGTCCTCGGTGCTGCCCTTCGCGTCGCTGGGGACGTCCTTGGGCTCGCCGAGCGCCCCGGTCAGGTCGAGGTCGTCGGCCTGGGTGAAGGACGCCTGCTCGACCGTCGCCCCGTGCAGGTCGGCGCCGTCCATCTCGGCCTGGGTGAACTCGGCCTCGCTGAGGTTGGCCCCCTTGAACACCGCGAACTGGAGCTTGGCCTGCCCCAGCTTCGCCTCGTGCATCTTGGCCTTGGTGAAGTCGGCGTTCCTGGCCTGCAACTGGCCGAGGGTGGCCTCGTTGAGGTCGGCGCCGGAGAGCTTGGCGTCGGTCAGGTTGGCCTGGGTCATCTCGGCCCGTGCCATGACCGCGCCGGTGAGGTCGGCGTGCGGCAGCTCGGCCTGGCCGGCGTCGGCGTCGGTGAGCACGGCGTTCCTGAGGGTCGCGTGCTTGGCGTGGAGCTGACCGAGGTCGGCGTTGGACAGGTCGGCGCCGGTGAGGTCGGCGTACTCCAGGTGCGCCTGGGTGAAGTCGGCCTCCTTCATGGAGGCGTTGCGCAGGATCGCCCCGGACAGGTCCTTCTGGGTGAAGTCCACCTCGTCCAGCTTGGCGTTCGTCAGGTCCGCGCAGCGCAGGTTCTCCGGAAGGGCGGCCCCGTCGGTGAAGTCCTTGCCGCGGAGCTTCACCCCGGACCCGGGCTTGCAGGGCGCCGCCAGCGCTGTGTGCGCCGCCGTGGCGGCGGCCGGGGACGCCGCCGACGCCGGCACGGCGGGGACGGCGAGAACGAACAGCCCGGACATCAGGGCCAGGGGGATGGAACGACGCAACGCAAGCCTCCTCGACAACTGGGCCGAGTGTGGCAGGTGATCATATACGGCGGGTTGCACCCACCTTGCAGATCGCTTTCGGGCAAAGGGGAGAGCCCCGGCGCTGGACGCCAGGGCTCTCAGGAGTGAGGGGTCGGGGTGCTACCAGTCGCCGCCGCCGCCGAAGTCGCCGCCGCCGAAGTCGCCACCGCCACCCCAGTCGCCGCCACCTCCGAAGTCGCCGCCGCCGCCGCCCCAGTCGCCGCCGCCGGACTCGGCGCCCTGGGCGAAGCCGGCGTCGTACCCGGCCCCGTAACCGCCGCCGCCCCAGCCGCCGAAGGATCCGCCGAGCATGGTGCCGATGAGCATGCCGGTCATCAGGTCGCCGCCGAAGCCGCCGTAGTAGCCGGAGGCGTAGGGGGCGTACGCGGGGCCCGCGTCCCAGTAGGGACGGCGCTGGCCGTCGACCATGACTTCGCGCATGTGCGGGTCGAAGCCCTGCTCCACGCGCTGCGCGTCGGCGGCGCAGGCGGGGACGTCGCGCGGGGCGCCGCCGGGCGGGGCCCACAGGACGTCGCGCGCGGACGGGCCGTGCTGCGGGTTGAAGAAGCAGGGGGCGCGCCGCTCGGGGAGCGGCTCGTTGTTCACCCTGGCCTTGACGCACGCGAGGGCGTAGCGGCCCTCTTCGAGGGCGGTGGTCACGCCGCGCAGGTCGTCCGCGCGCTTGACCGCGGCCAGCTCGTTCTTGGCCCGCTCGTAGGCGTCCAGGGCCTGCTGCCAGTCGCCGCTGGTCTTGGCCTGGTTGTCCGACACCTTGACGTCGAGGTCCAGCGCGGTGATCTCCTCGCCGAACTTGGTGACGTCCTCCTCGACGGTCTGCTTGACCTGGGCGAGCTCGGCGGCCTCGCGGGCCTCGCGCTTGCGCTTCTTGCTGCGGGAGATGAAGAAGATGCCGAGGCCGCCCACGACGGCCAGGACGAGGATGCCGATGAGCACCCCGCCGCCGCCACCGCCGCCCGCGGCGCTGCCGGCCTTGAGCGCGCCCTTGGTGTCGCCGCTCGCCGCCTTGTCGACCCGGTGGACGAAGTCCTCCATGCCCGAGACGACGTCCTTGTTGTTGCTGGTGGCCGCGGTGGCGAGCTGGCCCGCCAGGCCCGTCTTGCGGATCGCGCTCGACCCGGCGAACAGCGTGGTGCCGTCCAGGACGGCGACCGTGGCGCGCGGACGGCCCTCGGCGGCGAGGGCCCGGCCGAGCGCGGTGATCAGCGGGCCTGCCGAGGCGCTGTCGGTGACGGTGCCGTCGGCCAGCGCGGCTACGTAGATCTTGCTGTCGGCGCCCTTGAGGGTCTTGCGCATGTCCGAGAGCTGGCTGGAGCTGAGCGAGACGCCGGGGGCGACGTAGAGGGGGTCGCCCGTCTTCCAGGCGGCGATGATCGTGTTGGGATCCGGGGGGGCCGCGGCCTGTGCCGCGTGCGGCAAGGCGAACAGCGTCAGCAGTCCGGCCAGCACGGCCACGAACGTGGCAGTGGCGCGGCGCATCGTATGAGTGGTCACGGCTTTATGCCTCCTTCGTCCTACAGGACGAATGGCGGGTCGTCTGAGTTCCTCGGTACGCCACCGTATCTCCACGCGTACGCGAAGTCGCGACAGACGCGTACGCGAATGATCTCCTCGCGCATGCGACATCGCGACGGGCGCGTACGTGAGACACCTTCTCGCCCATGCGGTGGCACATTCTCCTCGCGCGCGATGGCACGTCTCCTCGCGCAGGCGACATCGCTTGCGCCGTCGCGGGAGACGCGTACGAGCCGTCACCGGAGACGCGTGTCCAGACCGCCGGGGCGCGGGGTCAGGCGTCCTTGATCTCGCAGATGGCCGCGCCCGCCGTGACCGTCTGGCCGACGGCCGCCACCAGGCCGGTGACCACGCCGGCCTTGTGCGCGGTGAGGGGCTGCTCCATCTTCATGGCCTCCAGCACCACGACCGTGTCTCCGGCCTGCACGACGTCGCCGTCGGAGGCCGCCACCTTCACGATCGTGCCCTGCATCGGACTGACCAGCGAGTCGCCGGTGGTGGCGGCGGCCGCCGCGCCCTTGCCGCCGACGCGGCGGGACGGCTTCTTCGGCGCGGCCTGGCGCGTCATCGCCGAGGCGGCGGGCAGCACGACCTCCAGCCGCTTGCCGCCGACCTCCACGACCACCCGCTCGCGCTCGACCGGCTCCTCGGCGGCGCTCTCCCCGGCGTACGGCTCGATCGTGCCGGTGAACTCGGTCTCGATCCACCGGGTGTGCACCGAGAACGGCTCGCCGGTGAAGGCGGGGTCGGACACGACGGCCCGGTGGAACGGCAGGACGGTGGGCATGCCCTCGACGACGAACTCCTCCAGCGCGCGGCGCGAGCGGGCCAGGGCCTCCTCGCGGGTGCGGCCGGTGACGATCAGCTTGGCGACCAGCGAGTCGAACGACTGAGGCACCGTCATGCCGGCCTCGTAGCCGGCGTCCAGGCGCACGCCGGGGCCGGCGGGGGCGCGCAGCGTGGTCAGCGTGCCCGGCGCCGGGAGGAAGTTGCGGCCGGCGTCCTCGGCGTTGATGCGGAACTCGATGGAGTGGCCGCGCACCTCGGGGTCGCCGTACCCGAGGGGCTCGCCGTCGGCGACGCGGAACATCTCGCGCACCAGGTCGATGCCGGTGACCTCTTCGCTGACCGGGTGCTCGACCTGCAGCCGGGTGTTGACCTCCAGGAAGGAGATCGTGCCGTCCTGGCCGACCAGGAACTCGCAGGTGCCCGCCCCGACGTAGCCGGCCTCCTTCAGGATCGCCTTGGAGGAGGAGTACAGCAGGTCGAGCTGCTCGCCGGACAGGAACGGGGCCGGGGCCTCCTCGACGAGCTTCTGGTGGCGCCGCTGCAGCGAGCAGTCGCGCGTGGAGACCACCACGACGTTGCCGTGCCGGTCGGCGATGCACTGGGTCTCGACGTGCCGGGGCCGGTCGAGGTAGCGCTCGACGAAGCACTCGCCACGCCCGAACGCCGTGACGGCCTCGCGCACGGCCGACTCGTACAGGTCGGGGATCTCCTCCATCGTGCGGGCGACCTTCAGGCCGCGCCCGCCGCCGCCGAAGGCGGCCTTGATCGCGATGGGCAGGCCGTGTTCGGAGGCGAAGGCGACGACCTCCTCCACGCCCGACACCGGGTCGGGGGTGCCGGCCACCAGGGGGGCGCCGACGGCCTGGGCGATGTGCCGGGCCGCGACCTTGTCGCCGAGCGCGGTGATCGCGGACGGCGGCGGCCCGATCCAGGTGAGGCCGGCGTCGATCACGGCCTGGGCGAACTCGGCGTTCTCCGCGAGGAAGCCGTAACCGGGGTGGACGGCGTCGGCTCCGGAGTCGGCGGCGACGCGCAGCAGCTTGCCGATGTCGAGGTAGGTCTCGGCGGGCGACTGCCCGCCCAGCGCGTACGCCTCGTCGGTCATGCGCACGTGCAGCGCGTCGAGGTCTTGGTCGGCGTAGACCGCGACGCCGGTGAGGCCCGCGTCCTTGCACGCCCTGGCAATCCGCACTGCTATCTCGCCACGATTGGCGATCAGGACCTTCCGCACCGAGGTCGTCCCTTTCCTCCAGAGGCCTTGCGCGCCTTCAACGGAGTGTAAGCGGGCTTTGATCCGCCGTGAGCCCCTACCCCCCCGCTTACATGCGCGTCCTACGATCGTTTGTACGGCGCGGAGCCGATAATCACTAGGTATAACCGGTGCGTCTGAGGGGTTGGCCGTCTAAAGTAGGGGCGTTTGGCTACCCACTGTGTGCGACCGATCCCGAAGGAGACCGGCCATGAGCCAGAGCTTGCTCGGCGGCGACCCCGCGGAAATGCAGAACATGGCAGCCCAGTTCACACAGCAGGCCGAGCAGGTGCGCCAGACGATGGCCGCGCTCGACCGTGAGGCGGCCAAGGTCGGCACCGCCTGGACCGGCCCGGGCGCGGTGCGTTTCGGCGGCGCCTGGCAGAACTACCGCCAGGCCTTCCAGCGGATGTCGGAGGAGCTGGCCGAGGCGTCCCGCATCATCACGACCTACCGGGGCAACATCGAGTCCGCCACCCGTTAGCCCCGTGCGCCGGGCGTGCTCGCGCGCGGCCGCCCGGGTGGCGGCCATGGCGCGAGAGAGCGTGAGGACACCGCGGCAGGACACGGCGACGGCGGACGGCGGCGGGCGGGGGCGAGCGGGCGACCGCGGCGCCTCGGTCATCGAGCTGGCGCTGATCATGCCGGTCGTGCTCGCGGTGATCCTGCTCGTCGTGCAGTTCGCGCTGGTCTTCCACGGGCGTCAGGTGGCCGACGCCGCGGCCCGTGAGGGCGCGCGCGTCGCCCGGGGCGCCGGCGCCTCCGCGGGCGGCTGGCAGTCCTCCGCCGAGGCCCGGGCGCGCGGCATCGTGCGCGCCATCGGGCCCAAGATGCTCCAGGGAGTCCAGGTGCGCGCCTGGGAGAAGGGCGACCAGCGCGGCGTGGTCGTCGAAGGCGACGCCGTCGCCGTGGTCCCCCTGTTCCCCGGAATGACCTTCAAGATCACCTCGACGTTCGGCGGGCCCATCGAGTGCTTCCGCCCCGACGACGGCGACACCGGCTGCCAGTGACCCCCTCCCGGAGCCCGGAGGGGCGTCAGGGGGCGGTGAGGGCGGCCTGGACGGGCACGGGCGTGCCTGAGGTCACCAGCAGCCCGCGGCCGGGCGGGCCGCCGACGGCGCCGCGCGGCAGGCGGACGTTGAACAGGTCGCCGTCCGCCGGGCTCTGCACCGACAGCAGCAGCCCCGTCCGCGCCTTGCGCGCCTCGGCCACGAACCCCCGGTAGGCGGTCGCCAGGTCTCCCGTGGTGCCGGCGATCAGCAGGGCGTGCTCGCCGTCCCTGCCGCTGCGCAGCGTCTCCTCCAGCGCCTGTCCCAGCGGGGAGTCCGGCGAGACCAGCTCGGCGTCGTCCACGACGACGACGTACCGCTCCTGGCCGGCCACCAGCGCGGCGAGGTCCTGGACGTCGCTGGTGAGCACCCCGAGCACCCCGGGCTCGCCGGACAGCTCGCGCAGCGGGCTGCGGCGGGGGGCCACCAGGGCGACCGGGGTGTCCTGCCCGAGCAGGAACCGCACGGCCGTGACCAGCGCGGACGAGCGCCCCGATCGCGACGGCCCGGCGACCACGGCGGCCGGACCCTGCGCCAGCAGGTCGACGCCGAGCGGGGCCAGCGCGTCGCCGCCGGCGCCGAGCAGCGCCCACAGCGGCGAGGGCGGCTTGAAGCCGGGGGCCAGGTCCAGCGCCTGCGCGGCGGTGACGCGCAGGGGCAGCGCGTCCACCCGCAGCGGCGCGGCCGGCTCGGGGAAGGCCTCGGCGGCGGCGCGGGCCAGGTCCTGCAGTGCGGCGACCTGCGCCGGCCCGGACGGGTCATCGCACAGAAGGGCGATCTGGCTCTCGACGACGCCCTGTTCGCCGAGGGACATCGCCCGCCCGGGGGGCAGGAAGGACGGGATGCCGCGCGGGGGCAGGCCGGCCAGGCCGTAGTCGGCGGGGTCGGCCAGCCGCATGATCAGGCGGTCCTCGAACAGCGTCGAGATCTGGCCGAGCAGCCCCGAGCGGTCGGAGGTGACCACGGCGCGCAGTCCGACGGCCGGGCCCTCGCGCAGGAGCTGCATGAACGCCTCGAGCAGCCGTCCGTAGTCGTAGCCCTCGAACGCGGCGGTGAAGCCCTCCCAGCGGTCCAGCATCAGCACCAGCCACGGCAGCCGCGGCGCCGCCTCGCCGTCCGGGCCGCGCCGCTGGGCGGCCCTGGCCTCGGCGAGGGAGGCGTACCCGGCCTCGGCGAGGAGCTGCTGCCTGCGGCCGACCTCCTCGCGCAGCCGGGTGAGCAGCCGCTCCACCCGGTCGAGCTGGTCGCGGGTGACCACCGCGCCGCAGTGCGGCAGCGCGACCAGGGGGAGCAGGGAGCCCGACCCGCAGTCGACGGCGTGCAGGTGCAGGTCGTGCGGGGAGGCGTGGGCGGCGATGGCGCCGGCCAGGGTGCGCAGGGCCGTGGAGCGCCCGGTGCGGGCCGTCCCGGCGATCAGCAGGTGCCCGCCGTGGGCGGGGTCGAGCACGAGCGGCCTGCGGTCCTGCGCCCAGGGCATGTCGGTGACGCCGAAGGCGAGCGGCGGCACTTCGCCCTGCTCGGCCGCGCCGCCGGATTCCGCACGGCCGTCCGATGGCAGCAGGAACGTGTCGGGAAGCGGCGGCAGCCAGGGGCTGGGCTGCTCTTTCACGCCCAGCATGCGGGCGGCGTCGGCGACGGCGTCCACCAGGAGGGCCAGGTCGGCGGCGGGCCCGGCGTCGGCGGCGGACGGAGCGCCCGCCTCGGGCCCGGTGCGCAACGGATGTCCGAGGTCGCGCCAGCCCACCTCGACGACCTTCGGCCCGCCGCCGCGGCGTGCGGCCGTCGGCGCCCTTCCGCCGATGCGGGCGGTCTGCACGGCTTGGGCCGGTCCGGCGCCGGAGCGCACGTAGCACCGTCCGGGGGTCGCCTTGGAGATGTGCGCGGCCTCGGGCCCCGCGATCACGTCGGCCGACTCCGACGGCTCGGTGACGCGCAGCGCGATGCGCAGGGAGGTGTTGGCCTGGATGTCGGCGGTGACCACGCCGCCCGGCCGCTGTGTGGCGAGGATCAGGTGGATGCCGAGGGACCGGCCGCGCCGGGCGATGTCGACCAGGCCGTCCATGAAGTCCGGCAACTCGGACACCATGGCCGCGAACTCGTCGATGATCAGCAGCAGGCGGGGCAGGGGCGTCGCGGCGGAGCCCCGGACGCCGTGGTCGCGCAGCTCGTGGTAGTCGTCGATGTCCTTGGCCCCGGCGGCCAGCAGCAGGCGCTCGCGCCGGCGGATCTCGGCGGCCAGGGAGGCCAGCGCCCGCTGGGTCAGATGCTCGTCGAGGTCGCTGACCATGCCGACCGTGTGCGGCAGGCGCACGCACTCCTTGAACGCCGCGCCGCCCTTGTAGTCGATCAGCACGAACGTCATCTCGTCGGGCCGGTTGGCGACGGCGAGCGAGCAGATCAGCGTCTGGAGCAGCTCGGACTTGCCCGCGCCCGTGGTGCCGGCGACGAGCGCGTGCGGGCCGTCCGCGCGCAGGTCGACGCTGAACGGCCCGTCGGGCCCGACGCCGATCGGCACCTCGGTGGTGCGGCCCCCCGCCCGCCACCGCGCCGCGACGGCCCGGCCGGAAGGGGACAGCTCCAGCAGGTCGAGCAGGCGGACCGAGCCGGGCAGCACGGCCGCCGCGTCGTCCCTGCTGACGTCCCGCAGCGGCGCCAGCGACCGGGCGAGGCGGTCGCACCACGCGGGCGAGACCTGGTCGGCGAGGATCTCGCCGATGGCCTCGAGCCCTCCGCCGCGCAGCCGGACGAAGCCGTCGCCCCCGCACTCGACGACCGTCGCGCACTCTTCCGGCAGCAGCCGCCGGTCCTCGTCGATGGCGATCGTGTACACCCCGGCGCGCGGCCCCTGGCGCAGGACCTGCGGCATGCCGGGCAGGGTGCGCAGCACCTGGGCGCCGTCCAGGATCAGCAGCACGTCGTAGGGCCGGTCGTCGTAGGAGGCGTACAGCGGCTCCTCGTCCGGCGTGAAGGACCGGCCCCATCCCTTGGCGGAGGTCAGCGCGCCGAGGCCGTGCGCGTCGTCGTCGCCGAGGCGCTCGGCGATCAGCGCCGACAGCTCGGCGACCCGCTGCGCCGCCGCTTCGGGGTCGGCGCCGACCAGGGCGACGCACTCGGCGTCCCTGGGCGCGCAGTGCGGCAGCCAGCGCGTCCATCCCCACTGGGCCGCGCCGTCGGCGTTGGCCGACAGCACGACCACCGCCAGGTCGCGGGGGCTGTGCAGGGTGGCGGCCGCGCCGGCCAGGGACCGGGTGAGGCCGAGCGCGACCTCGCGCGACCCGGTGACGCCCGCCACGCCGAGGCGCCGCATGGCCAGCGAGACCGGCACGGCCCCCGACAGCGGCGGCTCGGGCATCGGCGTGTCGGGCGAAGCGCCCCGTTCGGGGACGAACTCGATCTCGGCCGGCAGGTCGGCCAGGCCGATGCGCAGGCGCAGGGCGTCGGGATCGTGGCTCCTGCGCTCCCACAGGCGCCCGCGCGGCCCGGTGGCGGTGAGCAGCAGCTCGGCGGGGTCGGGGGAGGCGGCGCGGCGCTCCACCTCGTTGACGGCCCTGGCCTTGTCGATCGCGGCCTCGAAGGCGGCCAGCCGCTCGCGGTAGGCCTTCATGGCCTGGCGGTACTTCTTGCGGCCGTGCCGGCGGTCGCTGATCCACTGGCCGATCATGATCGCGGGAGTCATGAAGGCGATCAGCAGGTAGAACCAGACGTGGAAGACCGCGACCAGGGTGATGCCGAGGACGGCGGGCAGGAGGGCGGCGAGCAGTTGCAGGCGCGCCCCCTCGCCGCGGCTCGGCTCGGCCGGCACCTCGAAGCGGCGGCGCCGCTCGGCCGGGCGCAGGCGCGGCGGACGGTTGTAGGCCAGGCCGCCGTCCGGCAGGGCGTCGAGGTGCGCGTCGGCGGGCTCGGTGGCCCGCAGCACCAGCACGGAGTTCCCGCAGGCCAGCGGCGTGCCCTCCGGCCAGGGGCGGGGCGCTCCCACGGGCTCGCCCGCGAGCCTCGGGACGGTGTGCGCGGCGCCGCGCGTCAGGTCGCCGATGACCTCGGCGCCCGCGGCCACGGCGACCGGTCCCTTGCCGTGGGGGGCCCGGCCCCGCGCGCGCCGGCGGGCGGCGCGGCGGGCTCGGCGCGATGGCTTGGCGGCCCTGCCGCCGGAGGAGTACATGGACCTGACCAGCACGTCCTCCGGGGTCACCCGCACCTCGGCGGCCTCCGGCGCCAGGTGGTGATCATCGACGTGGACGGCGCAGGACGGGTCGGACCCGATGACGTGGACGCCGAGGCCCAGCCGGTGGACCGAGCCGGCGGCGGGACCGCCCACCACCCTGACCTCGACCACGCCGCCCGGCTCGGCCAGGAGGGTGGACCCCGCGGCGCGCTGGTCGAGCGTGACCAGGTCGCCGTCGCGCAGCGCGGCGGTGACCGGCGCGTCCGGGGCGAGCCGCCTGCCGTCCACCCACAGCGACGGCGCCTCGGGCGCCGTCCGCGGGCGCGGCTGCCCGCCGAGCCCGTACGGGGCGCGGGCGCGCGGCAGGCGCACGACGTTGCCGTGGCGCTCGGCGGGCGAGCCGTCCAGCGCGGCGGCGAGCCCGGCGACCGTGGTCTCCTCGTCGCCGTCGACGACGACCTCACGGTGGCCGTGCTCTGAGACCACGGTAAGCATGATCCGCATGCGACGTCTCCTCCGGGTCCGGGCTCCCGCGCTTCAACGTAGCGACGGGAGTTCGGCCGGTCCGGAGGTTTACGTCAACCAGACCTGCGGGTGCCCGTCTTCGTGCTCGTCCACTTTGTTGCCGTCAGGCCCAATGACGTACCACTCGCCGCCCGACATGTTCCGTCCGATGCCGAGTGATTCTCCATCACTCGCGGTCCGCGGCAAGGCCGGTCGAGCTGCGGATTACGGGAGCTTCATGCATATTTGATGCGATATGTGGTTGATAGGGCGATTTGTACTGAGCGGCCAGCGGGGCTGCCGTTCGATGTCGCGGGACGGTTGCCCACATGGGCTGTGGGTGGAGCTGTGGATAACTGCTCGCCCTGTGGATAACTCGATGACCTTGTGGCGGGATTTCTGGCCTTGAATCGGATATCTGGCGATGATTCGGGCGGATGTGGGCCGGGGGATAACGTCGTGGTGCTGTGGATAACGCGGTGTGCATCGCCTATGTGGCGGTCCGGGCGGTCCGGGCGATCGGGAGGGAGTCTTCATGTCGGAGTACGTCCAGGTGCAGGTCGCGGTGGACGAGCGCGCCAAGGCCGCCGAGCTGGCCGCTTCGGCGGTGCGCGCCCGGCTGGCCGCCTGCGTCCAGATAGTGGGGCCGGTCACCAGCGTCTTCCGGTGGAAGGGCGAGGTGGAGACGGCCGAGGAGTACCTGCTGCTCATCAAGACCACCCGGGAGCGCTCCGGCGAGCTGTCCGAGCACATACGGCGGGCGCACCCCTACGAGACCCCCGAGATCATCCTTCTGCCCGTCGAGGGCGGCCTCCCGGCGTATCTGCGCTGGATCGACGAGGAGACCTCGCCGGACCCCGAAGGTCAAGAACGGGCAACGGGCGGTTAAGGCGGCGGCCCGCCGGGGAAAGAGCAGTGGTAAGTGTGACGCGCGTTACCGGCGATACAAAGGAGAATATCCACCGATATATCCGCGCCATCGGTGTCGCGGGGGCAGTTCGATTCTTGACCCTCCCGTTGACAGTCGATCCATAGTGGATAAGCATGGGTCCGGTTTCTGTCCCTGCACGTGGTGCAAGCTGCACACAATGAGATGACATTTCCGGAAAGATAAGTCAGCGACCCCCCGTCCTCCATATCCGTGACCATGCCGTTCCGCACCGTGGTCATGCGGTTCATCTCGATCGGCCCCGGCGCTGGTCGGTGTCAGCGCATGGTCGAGGCTGCCGGCCCGGTCCCCGATCCGGGAGCCCCCCACCCATGAGGATCAGCGAGAAATCCGACCGCGACGGCCGCGCGCCGTCGAACGCGGAGCGCCCGGGGTCGCCTGGCGCGCTGTCCGGGCCGGCCTCCCGCAAGCTCCCCGTGCCGCCCCGCGAGCGCAAACCCGCACTCGCGGCTCTGGCGCTGCTCCTGGTCCTCGGCGGAGCGCTGGCCACCACGCTGCTGGTCATGCGCAGCGGCGACCGCGTCTCGGCCATCCAGATCAGCCGGCAGATCGGCCCCGGCCAGCCGATCGCCACCGACGCGATGGAAGAGGTCCAGATCGCCGACACCGGCGTCGCCTACGTCCCCTGGGTCTACCGCGACCAGGTCGCCGCGACCTTCGCCCGGGTCACGCTCCTGCCCGGCACCCTGCTGACCGAGCCGATGACCAGCAGGACGAGCGAGCAGGTCGGCCCCGGCAAGGTCGTCGTCGGTCTCGCCCTCAAGGCGGGGCAGGTCCCGCTCGGCCTGCGGGCGGGCGACCACGTCCAGGTGGTGTACGTCCCGGGGTCGGGCCGGGGCGCCGCGCAGAGCAAGGTGCTGGCCCCGAGCGCGCTGGTCGAGAGCGTCGGCGACAGCGAGCGCAGCGGCTCGGGCCTGGTGTCGGTCATCGTCGACGCCACGGTCTCCCCGACGATCGCCATGTACTCCTCCAGCGGCGAGATCGCCCTGGGCAAGCTCGCCGGAGCGGGCTGAGGTGGCCCTCATCGCGCTCGCCGCCGACAAGGGGGCGCCCGGCGTCACCACCGCCGCGACGGCGCTCGGCGCCGTCTGGCCGAGGCCGGTGCTGCTGGCCGAATGCGACCCCTCCGGCGGCGACCTGGTCTACCGCCTGCCCGGCGCGGACGGCGGCGTGCTGAACCCCTCGCGCGGCCTGCTCAGCCTGGGCGCGACCGCCCGCCGGGGCCTGCGCCCCGAGCAGGTGCACGAGCACACCCAGAAGCTCGTCGGCGGGCTCGACGTCCTGACCGGCCTCACCCACGGCGAGCAGGCCGCCGGGCTCACCTGGCTGTGGGGGCCGCTCGGCCGGGCCCTCGCCGCGCTGCCCGGCGCCGACGTCCTGGCCGACTGCGGCCGGCTCGGCGCCCACCCGCAGATGGCCGACCTCATCGCCGAGGCCGAGGTGACGCTGCTGTTCACCCGGCCGAGCCTGGACCACGTGGCCCACCTGCGCGAGCGGCTCATGCTCATCGGCGGGCAGATCGGCGTGGTCGTCATCTCCGATCCCCGTTCCTACCGCGCGTCCATCGACGAGGTGCGCCGCATCGTCGCCGCCACGAGCAGGGACGTCGCGTTCGTGGCGGGCCTGGCCTACGACCCCAAGGGCGCCGAACTGCTGCGGGGCCAGTGGGGCGGCCGCCTGGACCGCTCCCTGCTGATCCGCACGGCCCGCGAGCTCGCCGGCCGCCTGGCCGCCCGCGTCGCCCCCGTCCGCGCCGCCGACCCCCTCACCGACCTGCCCCGCCCGAGAACGGGGGACCGAGCATGAGCTTCCCGACGACGCCCCGGCCCCACCGGCGGAGGGAGCCGACGAGCAGGACGCGGGCTCAGGCACGTCCCCGCCTCGGATGTGGAGCGGGCCGATGAGCATCGACCACACGCTGGTCAAGCGGTTCCGGCAGGAGGTCGGCGACCGGCTGGCGCACCAGCGGCGGCTGGACCAGGCCAGCGGCCTGACCCCCATGTCCGGCGAGGACGAGCGCCAGTTCGCGCGGGCGCTGATCTCCCAGGTGCTCGAGGAGCACGCGCGCAACGAGATCGGCTCAGGACGCACCCCGCCGACGGCCGAGGAGGAGGAGGCCCTGGCGGCGGGCATCCACGCCGCGCTGTTCGGCGTGGGCCGGCTCCAGCCCCTGCTGGACGACCCCGAGGTCGAGAACATCGACGTCAATGGCTGCGACCGGGTGTTCGTCGGATACGCCGACGGCCAGGAGCTCGTCCACGACCCGGTGGCCGACTCCGACGAGGAGCTCATCGAGCTGATCCAGATCCTCGCCGCCTACAGCGGCCTGTCGAGCCGCGCGTTCGACACCGCCAACCCGCAGCTCGACCTGCGCCTGCCCGACGGCTCCCGGCTGTCGGCCGTCATGGACGTCACGGTGCGGCCCGCGGTGTCGATCCGCCGCGCGCGGCTGGGCAAGGTCTTCCTCAGCGACCTGGTGGGCAACGGCACCCTGACCCCCGAGCTCGGCCGTTTCCTGTCGTCGGCCGTCGCGGCGAGGAAGAACATCATGATCGCCGGCTCGACGAACGCCGGGAAGACCACGCTGCTGCGGGCGCTGGCCAACGAGATCCCGCCGCACGAGCGCCTGATCACCGTCGAGCGCGCGCTGGAGCTCGGCCTCGACCAGTTCCCCGAGCTGCACCCCAACGTCGTGGCCTTCGAGCACCGCCTGCCCAACTCCGAGGGCCAGGGCGAGATCACGATGGCCGAGCTGGTGCGGCGCTCGCTCCGCATGAACCCGAGCCGGGTGATCGTCGGCGAGGTGCTCGGCGACGAGATCGTCACGATGCTGAACGCCATGACGCAGGGCAACGACGGGTCGCTGTCCACCATCCACGCCAACTCCTCGATGGAGGTCTTCAACCGCATCGCCACCTACGCGCTGCAGGCCGAGGAGCGCCTGCCGATCGAGGCGACGCACATGCTGATCGCCGGCGCCATCGACTTCGTCGTCTTCATCCAGAAGCGCAACGACTACCACCAGGGCGGCCGGCTGCGGCGGTACGTCGGCAGCGTCCGCGAGGTCGCCGGCGTGGACGGGCGGGTGCTGTCCTCGGAGGTCTTCGCCCCGGGGCCGGACGGGCACGCCGTCCCGCACGCGCCCATCGCCTGCGTCGACGACCTGGCCGAGCACGGCTACGACCCGACCATGGGAGCGTGGTCGTGATGCCGATGCCGGCCGGGCTGTTCGACCCTCTGGCGGTCCTCGCGGGAGCGGCGGCCGGCGGCGGCCTGTTCCTGCTCGGCCTGGCACTGTACGGGGTGCGCCCGGGCCCGGCGACACCCGACCGGAGGGCCCGGCGGCGCGAGCTGGTGCGCCGGCTGTCCACCCGCTCGGCGATCGCGACCGTCACCGGCGCCCTGGTGCTGGTCGTCACCCGCTGGCCGGTCATGGCGGCGGGCGCGGTCCTGCTCGTGCTGGCCTGGCGCGGCCTGACCGGCGGGGCCGCCGAGGAACGCGCGGCCATGACCCGCCTGGAAGGGTTGGCGGCCTGGACCGAGTCGCTCAGGGACACCATCGCGGGCGCGGCCGGTCTGGAGCAGGCGATCCCGTCGTCGATCAGGGCCGCGGCGCCGACGCTGCGGCCCCACCTGCGGGCCATGGTCGACCGCCTGCACACCCGCATGCCGCTGCCCGACGCGCTTCGCATGTTCGCCGACGAGCTGGACGACCCCTCCGCCGACCTGGTCATCGCCGCCCTCATCCTCAACGCCAAACTGCGCGGCCCCGGCCTTCGCGAGGTGCTGGGCGCGCTGGCGGTCTCGGCGCGCGAGGAGCTCGACATGCGCCGCCGCGTCGAGGCCGAGCGCCGCTCGACGCGGCGCAGCGTCCAGATCGTCGTGGGCACGGCCGTCGCCTTCGCCGCCGCCCTGGTGATCTTCAACCCGTCCTACGTCGTGGAGTACGACTCCCTGCTCGGACAGGCCGTCCTGGTCGTCGTCGCGGGCCTGTTCGGCGCGGGCTTCGCGTGGATGCGGCGGCTCGCCCGCTTCGACAAGCCCGCCCGGCTCCTCGGGCCGGTCTCCGGCGCCCCGCTGGAACGCGAACCGGTGACGGGAGGGGTGAGCGTCCATGGTTGAGAACGTGCTCGCGGGAGCGGTGTTCGGCCTCGGGGTGTTCCTGCTCGTCCGGGCGCTGTTCCCGCCCCGGCCAGGGCTGGTCGCGCGGTTGCTCGCGCTGGACTCGGCCCGCGAGGTCGACGACGCGGCGCGGCTGCGGCTGATCAACCCCGACGAGGAGGTCAGCGCCCTGCGCCGCGAAGTCGGCGTGCGGCTCGCGCAGCTGTACGCCGCGCGGGGCTGGGAGGTGCGCTCCACCCGCGCCGACCTGGCGCTGCTGGGCAAGTCGTTCGAGGGCTATCTGGCCACCAAGGTGCTGCTCGCGGTGTCCGGCCTGCTGGCGTTCCCGATCCTGGCCGGCTGGCTCACCCTGATGGAGGCGGGGGTCCCGCTCCAGGTGCCGCTGTGGGCGGCGCTGATCGTCGCCCTGGTCTTCTTCTTCCTCCCCGACCTGCAGATCCGCAGGGACGCCGCCGTCCGCCGCCGCGACTTCCGGCACGCCGTGGGCGCCTTCCTCGACCTGGTCGCCATGAACCTCGCGGGCGGCCGGGGCGTGCCGGAGGCGCTGCTGATGGCGGTGTCGGTCGGCGAGGGCGGCGACTCGCGCAACTGGGCGATGGCCCGCATCCGCGAGGCCCTGGCCAACGCCCGGATCATCGGCATCACCCCCTGGCAGGCGCTCGGCCGGCTCGGCGACGAGATCAACGTCGACGAGCTGCGCGACCTGTCGGCGGCGCTCGGCCTGGTCGCCGACGACGGCGCCAAGGTCCGGGCCTCGCTCACCGCCCGGGCCGCGACCATGCGCCGGCGCGAGCTGGCCGAGGTCGAGGGCCAGGCGGGGGAGCGTTCACAGTCCATGCTGGTCGCCCAGCTCCTGCTCTGCGCCGGCTTCGTGATCTTCCTGAGTTTTCCGGCAGCGATGAAGATGTTGGGGTCCTAGATGTTCACACCACCATGGTTCACCTACCTGATCGCCGTACTCCACGTGCGTCTCGACCGAGCCAGGAACGCCCCCTCGCGCGGCGCCTCCGCCGTCGAATGGGTGATCATCACCGCCATCATCGCGGGCGTGGCCCTCGGCCTGGCCACGCTGATCAAAACGCTGGTCACGCAGAAGCAGGCCGAGATCCAGAGCAACTTCGGCGGCGGGGGTGGCGGTACCGGCGGAAAGCCGTGACCGCGCGCCCCGCGCCCGGCCAGGGCGCCACCGCGGCCGCCGCATCGCGCGGCGTCCCGGCGCCCGCCGGGCGGCGCGGGCGCGACCAGGGGTCGATGGCCGTCGAGACGGTGATGCTGGCCCCGGTCTTCCTGCTGTTCCTGCTGTTCCTGGTCGGCGCGGGACGCGTCGTCGAGGCGCAGGGCGAGGTCAACGGCGCCGCCAGGGACGCCGCCCGCGCCGCGTCCGTCCAGCGCACGCTGAACGCGGCGGAGGGCGCCGCCCGCGACGCCGCCCGCTCGGCGCTGGACGCGCAGTGCGCGCCGGCGGTGAGCCTCAGCGGCAGCGACTGGCGCGAGGGCGGCACCGTGCGCGCGAGCGTCACCTGCGAGTTGAAGCTCGACTTCCTCGGGTTCGGCGCGGCCAGGCGGATGAAGGGCGACTCGGTGGTGCCCTTGGAGCAGTTCCGGAGGGTCGAATGACCGCCCGGCGGCCCTCGGAGGACCGCGGGTCCATGTCGGTGTTCGTGGTGATCTTCTCGGTGGTGGTCTTCCTGCTCGCCGGCCTGCTCGTGGACGGCGGCGCGGCGATCAACGCCCGGCTGCGGGCGTCCGACGTCGCCGAGCAGGCCGCGCGGGCGGCCGCCGACCAGATCGACGTGGAGAACCTGCGCGGCACCGGGCAGGTGCGCCTGCTCGGCGACGAGCGGGTCGTCTGCGGCCGGGCCCGCGAGATCGTCGACGCGCACGACGGCGACGACGTCAAGCTCACCCGGTGCGGCGTCGCCGCCGGGCAGGTCGCGGTGACCGTCGCGGTGAGCGCCCACTGGGACGCCATGTTCCTCGCAGCGTTCGGGTTCGCGGGCTCCGACATGTCCGGCACCGCCACCGCGGGCCCCGACCCCGGCGACCAGGAGGGATAGCATGACCGCGTCGCGCAGACCCCCCGCGCGCCCGCCGTACCGGGCGGCGCCGCCGGTGCAGCGCATCCGGCCGCGGCGGACCGCAGGCGACGTGATCGCCGGCATCGCGGCGCTCGTGGCGCTGGCCGCGCTCATGGGCGGCGTCCCCTACGCCCTGCTGCGCCTGACCGGCCCCCCGCTGCCCGCCGCCCTGCTCAACGGCGACCTGCTGACCCGGCAGATCAGCACCACCACGGCCGTCGCCATCCTGGTGCTGCTGGTGTGGCTCACCTGGTTCCAGCTCGTCATCTGCGTGATCGTGGAGGTCTACTCCGGGATCCGCCGCATCGGCATGCCCGCGCGCGTGCCGTTGTCGGGCGGGCCGCAGGCGCTGGCCAACCGGCTGGTCTCCACCGCGCTGATGCTGTTCACCGTGTCCGCCGTCGCGATCCCGATCGCCGGCATCGGCTCCGCGCCGCCGGCCCGTCCCGCCGTGGTGGCCGCGGCACTGACCGCGCCCATCCCCGAGGGCGGCTCCACGGCCGGGGTCATGAGCGGGTCCGCGCTGGAGGAGGTCCGCCAGGTCAAGAAGGTCTACGTGGTCCAGCCGCCGCACGGCCGCCACCACGAGAGCCTGTGGGAGATCGCCGACAAGTGCCTGGGGGACGGGCGCCGCTACCCCGAGATCTACCGGCTCAACCAGCACAAGCAGCAGCCGGACGGCAGCCGCCTGCAGATGGCCGACCTGATCCGGCCGGGCTGGGTGCTCGACATGCCGGACGACGCCAGGAACGTCCATGTCGTCCCGGTGGGCGAGCGGCGGGAGACCACGCTCAAGAGGCACGCGGACGCGCCTGCCGAACTGGACGGCCGCACCCAGTTCCTGCCGTCCACCGCGGGCGAAGACGCGGCCGGGGACGACGCGCGGGGCAGCCGGAGCACCGGCGTGACCCAGCACTCCCGGCGCACCACCGGACCGGCGGAGCACGGCCGCGCGCCCTCCACCACCGGCCACGAACAAGGCACGGCCGATCCGTCCGGCACCGGGACGCGCGGCCCGATCGCGACGACGGGGCCCGTGGCGACCGGCCGGCCGTCGGTCACCGGCGGCCCGGAGGCCAAGGCCCCGGAGGCGAAGGTCCCGGAGGCGAAGGGTGATCCCGCGGCCACCAGCGGCCCCAAGGCGACGGACCCCGGGCAGGGCGGTGACGGCGAGGGCGCCGGCGAGGTGGCGAAGCGGGGACGCACCGGCGTGGGCCTGCCGCCGGCCGGGCTCCCCGAACGCGCCTACCACCTGCCGCCCCCGTCCAAGGCGCCCTCCGTCTCGGCCAAGGCGCCGAGGACCACCGTCTCGCCGGTGGCCGAGACGCCCGAGACCCGCGACCACGGCGGCGGCCTCGACCTGCTGGAGTACCTCGCCGGCGGGTCGCTGGCCGCGGCCGGGCTGCTCGTGGCGCTCGGCCGACGCCGGCGCGAGCAGCTCTGGCACCGCGCCTTCGGCCACCGCATCCCCCGGCCGCGCGGCGACGCCGCCGGCGCGGAGGTCGCGCTGCGCCTCGGCTCCGACGCCCCCGGCAGCCGCATGCTGGACACCGGGCTGCGCCTGCTCGGCAAGCTGCTGGCCGAGCAGGGCCGCGTGCCGCCGACCATCTACGCCGTCCACCTGTCCGCCCGAGGGCTCGACCTGTGGATCCACCCGCCGGAGCAGGACGCGCCCGAGCCGTGGGAGTCGCACGACGGTGGACGCACCTGGCGGCTGCTCGCCCACGAGGGCCGCGCCATCGACGACCACGCCCTCGCGGACGTGCCCGCGCCGTACCCGGGCCTGGTCTCGCTCGGCGTGACCGAGACCGGCCGCGTGCTGATCGACCTGGAGGCCGCGCAAGGTGTGATCGCCGTCAGCGGGCACCGGGTGCGCGACGCGCTGTCCGCGCTCGCCGTCGAGCTGGCCACCAACCGCTGGTCCGACCAGATGCGCATCACGCTCGTGGGCTTCGGCGCCGACCTGGCGATGATCGCCCCCGACCGCGTCCGGGTCGCCGGCAGCCTGGCCGAGGCGCTGCCCGAACTGGAGGCCAGGGCCGAGGAGACGGCCGCCGCCGGCGGCCACGTGCTGACCGGCCGGGTCCAGGGACGCGCCGCCGACCCCGCCTGGCCCCCGCACTACCTGCTGTCGGCGATCGCGCCCGACCCGGAGGAGGCGCGCCGCCTGGCCATGCTCGGCCGCGCGGGCACCCGGATGGCCGCCGGGTACGTCATCGCCGGGGACTTCCCGCACGCCACGTGGACCTGGCAGGTCACCGACGACGGCAAGGCGAAGATAGCGGCGCTCGGCGTCACCGTGGCGGCCCAGTTACTGCCCCGCCGCCACTACGACGCGGTGATCGACCTGTTCCGCACCGCCGCGCGCAGCGACGGCGAGCCGGTGCGCGAGGAGGAGGCGCCCCGGGAGTTCACCACCACGCCCTCCATCAACGTGCGCATCCTCGGCCCGATCGAGATCGGGCCGTTGCCGCCGCTGGAGGAGGGCCGCGGCGAGCTGGCGTGCGAGATGATCGTGTACCTGGCCACCCATCCGGCCGGCGTGCATCCCGTCGTGCTCGGCGGCATCCTGTGGCCGCGCGGCGTGCAGGCCGTCGTCCGCGACGCGACGATCGCCCGGGTCGCCGACTGGCTGGGCACCGACAGCGAGGGCCGGCCGAACCTCCGCACCGACGACACCGGCCGGTTGCGGCTCGGCCCCGAGGTGCGCTCCGACTGGCAGCTGTTCCGCGAGCTGGTCCGCCGCTCCCACAACGACCCCGGCGCGCGCGCCGTGCTGCTGGACAAGGCGCTCGGCCTGGTCCGCGGCCCGCTCCTCAACGGCAGGCCGCGCGGGCGGTACGCCTGGCTGGCGGCCGACGAGCTGGAGTACGAGGTGATGGCCAGCGTGGCCGACGCCGCGCACCGGCTCTGCGAGGTCCGGCTGGCGCACGGAGACCCCGAGGCCGCCGTCGCCGCGGTACGGGCCGGGCTGCTGCTGGCCGCCGATGACGAGGGGCTCTGGCGTGACCTGCTCCGGGCCGCCCACGCCACCGGCGACCCGCTCAAGCTGCGGGCCGTCGTGGACGGGTTGCACCGCCGCGCGTCCTCCCATCCCTACGGGGGCGGGATGGCCCCCGAGACCGAGGCGCTGATCGACGAACTGCTGCCGAGCTGGCGGTTGCACTCGATGCCGTCGGCCTGACGGCCGCCGGTCCAGATGATCCGATTCGCGCATGATCGCCCGTCCAGGTGAGGAGGCAGAGGTCACGGTGGTGGCTCGGACGACACGGGGCCTGAGAGACGCAGGCGACCCATGCCGGCGCGGTACGCCGGGCCCGGGTGGGCCATGCCCGTGCGGTGATCCGGGTTCGGGCGACTCGTGCCGGTGTCGCTGGAGTGATTCGAGTGACTCATGCCGATACGTGCATAACGGTGGTTCAGCCGTCCGGGGCGTGATCAGCGTCGGCGGCATGCGGATGCGGCCCGGCATGCTGGGGCGGGCCGGCCTGCGGATGCGGCCGGGCATGCTGGGGCGGCCGGGCATGCTGGGGCGGGCCGGTACGCGGGCCCGCGCCGTCCTGGCCGCCGTCATCCTGGGCGGCGGCTGCCTGCTGGGCGCCGGCTGCGCCGAGCGCGGGCCCGAGCGCCCGTTCACCCCCGGCGGCGATCTCGCCTCCAGCGGCGCCCCCGCCGATCCGTCCGCCTCCGCCGCGGACGCCCCCGGCGCGCTGTCCACCCCGTGGGCGCAGACCGTCGAGGTCACCCCGGGCATGACCGTCTCCATCGAGTGGCCCGCCGGCCTCGACGCCGAACAGCAGGCCATGGTCAAGGCGTTCACCGACGGCTACGTCGCCTCGTGGAAGGCCGTCGTCAGCCAGGGCGAGGACGACGGCTACCTCGCCGGCGTCGAAGACCAGGCGAGCCGCGACGCCTACACCTGGGTGCGCGGCTTCGTGGACCGCCGCGAGTCCGCCACCGGGTCGGCCAAGCTGTACGCCGTCCGCGTGGCCTCGGTCACCGGGCGCGGCGCGGAGGTCGACGCCTGCGTCGACGAGTCCGGCGTCCGGGTGACCGACGCCGCCGGAGGACGCCCCGTGGCCCGCCAGCCGGCCTGGACCCGCCCGCCCGCCGCCGTCTACCTGCAGGTCGCCGCCGTGCGCAAGGGCGACGACGGAGCGTTCCGGGTCCGGACCTACATGCACGCCTCCTACCCCCATCAGCGTGCGAAGGAGTGCCGCCGATGAGATCACTGCTGTCGTACGTCATGGCCGCCACGATGGTCACCGCTCCCATGGCAGACCCCGGGGGGCCCATGGGCGAGGGGTACCAGAACGACCGCACGAGCGGCGTCGTCCTGCGCAACTCCAAGATCGTGCTGAGCGGCGACGGGCTCGGCGCCAAGAGCGACGGCTACCGCGTCAAACGGCCCTGCTGGTACGAGCCGGGCGACAACGCCGACACCATGCTGAACCGGCAGCAGGACCAGAGTGTCCGGGAGTTCTGGTTCCACACCCACCCGGACGGCACCGAACAGGACTTCAACGCCTTCATCAAGCAGTACAAGGACAAGGTCGGTGAGAACGGCCGCTGGTGGGTGCCCGCGTACAACGCCGCCGACCCCGACGGGCTCTCCTGCTGGACGGGGCTCGAAGGGGCCGTGTGGGTGCCCGAGGGCGGCACCCCGCCGGGCGGGATCACCCTGGAGGAGCTCTACCAGCTCGCCCGGGCCGCGCTGACCGTCCCCGAACCGCAGATCAAGCTCAGCCCGGACGTCAAGAGCTACGTGAACCTGCCCACCTGGGTCTGGCTCGCGGGCGCCGGGCAGACCACGCGCTCGGTGACCGCGGAGATCCCCGGGGTCATGTCGGCCACGGTGACCGCCACCCTCGCCCGCGTCGAGATCAAGTCGGGCGCCCCCGCCGGGCGGGCGGAGGTGAAGGACGACTGCGGCCCGACCGGCCATCCCTACGTGAAGGGCGGCGCCTTCCGCTGCGGGGTGCGCTACCTGCGCGCCTCGGTCGACCAGCCGCGCAAGGTGTACGTCATGTCGGTGACCAGCGTCTGGCCGGTCACGGGCGGAGGCGACGTCGGCTTCGCCTTCCAGCCGGTCCAGGCGACGGCCACCCGGGACGTTCCCGTGGGCGAGGTCCAGACCACGGTCAGGGACGGCGCCGACGACTCCTGAACGCGGCCTCCTGAACGCGGCCCCCTGAACGCGGGTCTTGCGCACGGCCCTCATATGCGGGCCTTGAACGCGGACCTTGAACGCGGACCTTGAACGTACTCGGGTTCGTCCGGAACGGGGTGGATCGTTCGGCTCACGCTCGGGCCGTGCCCTTGAGAGGGTGGACCGATGACGACACTGAACGGCCTGTTGCGGAGCTACACCGGTGAGGGAACGCTGCCGGGCGCGGTGGCCCTGGTGGCGCGCGGTGACGACGTCGAGGTCGAGGCCGTCGGCTCGGCCGACGTCCACGGCGCCTCCCCGGTGAGCAGAGACTCCATCTTCCGCATCGCCTCGATCGGCAAGCCGATCGTCGCGGCGGCGGTCATGACGCTGGTCGACGACGGCCGCATCGCGCTGGACGAACCGGTCGCGAAGTGGCTGCCCGAGCTGGCCTCGCCGTCCGTGGTCCGGACGATGGACGCCCCCGTGGACGACGTGGTCCCGGCCGCCCGGCCGATCACCGTGGAGGACCTGCTGACCTCCCGCGCCGGGCACGGCTTCCCGTCCGACTTCTCGCTGCCGGCGGTCGCGCCGTTGTTCGCCGAGCTGAAGCAGGGACCTCCACAGCCGCAGCTCGTCGCCGAGCAGGACGAGTGGATGGCGACGCTGGGCCGCATCCCCCTGTTGTCCCAGCCGGGCGACGCCTGGCTCTACAACACCTCTTCTGACATCCAGGGCGTGCTGATCGCCCGGGTCACGGGCCGGCCGCTGCCCGAGTACCTCGCCGAGCGGCTGTTCGAGCCGCTCGGCATGACCGACACCGGCTTCGAGGTGCCGGCCGCCGAACGCGACCGGTTCGTCCACTTCTACCGGCTCGGCCCGGAGGGCGGGCTGGACCTCGTCGACGCCCCCGACGGGCAGTGGAGCAGCATGCCCGCGTTCCCGTCCGGCGCCGGTGGGCTGGTCTCGACCGCCGATGACTGGCTGTCGTTCGGCCGGATGCTCCTCGCCGAGGGCACCGTCGGCGGACGCCGGGTGCTGTCGAGCGCGGCGGTGCGGCAGATGACCAGCGACCACCTGACCGCGTCGCAGCGCGAAGCCGGCAGGCTGTTCCTGGAGGGGCAGGGCTGGGGGTTCGGCGGCTCGGTCGACGTCGAGGCCATCGACCCGTGGAATGTCCCTGGCCGTTACGGCTGGGTCGGCGGCACCGGAACGGCGGCGCACATCATCCCCTCCACCGGCGCGGTCACCATCCTGCTCACCCAGGTGGAGCTGGCCGGTCCGACCCCGCCCTCGGTCATGCGCGCCTTCTGGCGCTGGGCCGCCGGCGCCTGACCTCCCGAGGCGGCCCGCGGAAGAGACCGTCCCGGACAACGGGCCGTCCCGAGAGCGGGCCGTCTTGGAGGATGGGCCGCCCCGGGGGACGGGCCGTCCCGGACAACGGGCCGTCTGGAGAAACGGGCCATCGCGGGAGCGGATTCGTCGCGAAAACGGGTCGTCCCGGGAGGCGGGCGGCACATAGCGTCGCCGGTATGAGACTGCTGTCGGTGAACGTCGGCAAGCCGAGACCCAACCCGTGGAAGAGCGCCGGGACGACCGGCATCGACAAAGGGCCCGTCGAAGGATCGGTGAGGGTGTCCGACCCCGGGCCGAAGGGCACCGGGGCCGTCGGCCTCGCCGGGGACCGGGTGTACGACCTCGCCCACCACGGCGGGTCCGACCAGGCCGTCTACGCCTACGCCCGCGAGGATCTCGACCGTTGGGAGCCTGAACTGGGCCGGCCGCTGGCGAACGGCGTCTTCGGGGAGAACCTCACCACCGCCGGCCTGGACGTCAACGGCGCCTTGATCGGCGAGCGGTGGCGCATCGGTTCCCAGGTGGTCCTGGAGGTGTCCTGCCCGCGGATCCCCTGCTCGACCTTCCAGGGGTGGCTGGAGCGCGAGAGGTGGATCGATCGGTTCACCGAGGCGGCGTCGCCCGGCGCGTACCTGCGAGTCGTCGAGCCGGGTGACATCAGGGCCGGCGACCCGATCGAGATCGTCCACCGGCCCGGCCACGACGTCACCGTCGCCGTCACCTTCCGCGCGCTCACCCTGGAACCCGGCCTGCTGCCCCGCCTGACCACCGCCGAGGCGCTCCCTGAGGGGATCAGGCAGCAGGCGCACCGTCGTACGGGGACATAGGCGGTGGCGGTCGCACGGGTCAGATGGCGCGCTCGTGCCTGAGCAGCCACTCCTTGACCGGGCTGCCGTAGTAGTAGCCGCCGAAACCGCCCACGGAGGGCAGCACCCGGTGGCACGGCACGAAGGGGGCGATGAGGTTCTTGGCGCAGGCCGATCCGGCGGCCCGCGCGGCCGTCCTCGGCAGCCCGGCGCGCTCGGCCAGTTCGGCGTAGCTCACGGTCGTGCCCGCCGGGACCGCGCGCAGCGCCGCCAGCAGGCGCTGCCTGGTCGGCGTGCCCGGCTGGTCCACCTCCACGGCGTCCAGGGCGAACAGGTCGCCTTCCAGGTAGTCCCGGACGGCCTGGACGGGCTTGCCCAGGTCCTCGACGGCCTGGAGCGGCAGCGCCCTGAGCGCGGCGGGCAGGCGATCGAACATCCGCGTCGGGTCGGCGGTGAACCCGGCCGCGACCAGCACACCGTCATGAACGAGCAGCGACAGCGGCCCCGCCGGCGTGGTCAGAACCTGGGCGTCAACGGTCGATGTCATGAGATCTCCTTGCATGCGCGAATGCGTTAACTGATAGGCGGGGATGACGCTTTGTTCGATCGTTGCCGGGTCGGTGGCATGGGATCACTCCGAGCTCCAGAGGTGCATGGCGGCGTAGGCGCGCCAGGGGCGCCAGCGTTCGACGTCGTCCTCGGCGATGTCCAGCGCGCGCATGGCCCGTCGCAGGCCGAGATCGCCATCGGGCCAGGCGTCCGGGTCGCGGAGCGCCCGCATCACGATGTAGCCGGTGGTCCACGGGCCGATGCCGGGGATCTCCAGCAGGCGCGCCGCCGTCTCGGCCGGGTCGGCGCCCGCGTCCAGGTCCAGCTCGCCGGCGGCGGTCTTCTCGGCGAGCGCCTTCAGCGTCGCGACCCGGCGGCCGGTGAGCCCGAGCCCGGACAGATCGGCCTCCGCCAGCCGCTCGGCGGTGGGGAACAGCAGGAACGGCCCGTCGGCTCCGGCCCCGCCGGTCACGTCGGCGGACGGGGTGGACCACTGTGGCGCGTCGGCGGGCGGGGTTGACCGCGCGGTCATGTCAGTGGGCAGGGTGGACCGCTCGGTCGCGTCAGTGGGCGGGGTGGGCCGCTCGGTCGCGTCAGTGGGCAGGGTGGGTCTGGCGATACCGCCGCCGGGCGGGGTCGGTCTGGCGGGGGTGCCGGCGCGGGCGACGATGCGGCCGAGCAGGGTCCTGGCGCCGGCCACGGAGACCTGCTGGCCCACCACGGCGCGCACAGCCAGCTCGAAGCCGTCGAAGGCGCCCGGCACCCGGAGCCCGGGCCGCGTGGCGACCAGCGCCCGCAGCGTGGTCGCGCCCAGCGCGTCCGCGATCGCGACCGGGTCGGCGTCCAGATCCAGCAGGCGGCGGCAGCGCGAGACGATCTTGGCCAGGTGGCGGGTGTCGTCCAGGGTCACCGACAGCTTGACGTGCCCGTCCGCCGGGGTGAGCGTGATCGACCCTCCGGTGACGGCGCGCCGGTAGCCACTCGGGCTCGCCTCCTCCATCCCGGGGATCGCGCGCGCGGCCAGGAAGCCCAGCAGCGTCGCCGCGTCGTAGGGAGCCCGGTGGTTCAGCCGCAGCGTGAGCGCGGCCGGAGGCTCCGTGGCGGTGGCGAGCCGGGCGCCCTGAGCATCACCCGCCCGGGTGCCCTGAGCGTCACCGGGCCGGGTGTTCTGAGCGTCACCGGGCCGGGTGCCCTGAACATCACGATCGGCGGCCGGGCCGGCGCTGAGCCGCGTCCCGGGAACCGCGTGGCCGGCCGCCCGTGGCGCCGGGGCTCTGCGGGCGGCGGCGAGGGGACCGTTCGACGTGCGCAGCTCACTCGGGGCGAAGCCGTACGCCTCCTTCATCGTCGCGTTGAACTGGCGCACGCTGCCGAACCCGGCGGCGAAGGCGACATCGGTGATCGGGAGCGCGGTCTCCGTCAGCAACTGCTTGGCCAGCAGCAGCCTCCGCGTCCGCGCCACCGCGAGGGGACCGGCGCCGAGCCGGGCGGTGAACAGGCGCAGCAGATGGCGCTCGGTCACGTGCAACCGCTGTGCCAGCCCGGCCACGCCGTACTCGTCGGCCACCCCGTCGTCGATCAGCCGCAGCGCCCGGCCCACGAGGTCGGCGGCGACGTCCCAGCCGGGGTCGCCGGGGCTGAGCTCGGGCCGGCAGCGGCGGCACGGGCGGAACCCGGCCGCCTCGGCCGCGGCGGCGTGCCGGTAGAAGCGGACGTTGCGCCTGGCGGGGGTGCGGGCCGGGCAGATGGGGCGGCAGTAGATGCCGGTCGAGGTGACGGCCGTGTAGAACCGCCCGTCGAAACGCATGTCCCGGGCGCTCGCCGCCCGGTAACAGGAGTCGAAGTCGAGGGTCTGGTGTGGAGTCACAGATCGAGGCTATGCCCTGCTCAACCTCGGCGACCGGCGGAATTCGGACGCCGCTGTGACCACCCGGCGCCACGCTTCCCCGGCCCGCCCGCCGCGCGATGGCGCCGGCCCCCGACGCACCACTTCCCGCCGCAGCGGCGCCGGTCGATCGGCCGTTCGACGGTGAGGATGAGGCGTGGGCATGCGGACACCGATCCTCGGTGGCGCTCGGGGGGATGGGGGGTTATTTGGTGGAGATGCCGACGCCGAGGTCGAATTCTCGGTAGACGCGGGCCCAGAAGCCGTCGCGGAGCCAGACGCGGGCCTCGGGGTAGGGGCGCAGTGAGTGGCCCAGCTCCTTTTCGGCCTCGATGAGCAGCTCGGTGTCGATGACGGTCGGCAGGAGCGGTCCAGGGAGCAGGTCGCGGATGTTGTCACGGCCTCGGGTGAGGATCCACTTCTGCGCGACGTGCTCGCCGACCTCCTCGACCCTCGGCCGGCTGGGGCCGAGCTTGGTGACCTGACCGGGCTGTTTGACGACGGGCTTGGCCATGGCGGTGCGCCCGGCGAACACCTGGGCGGGCGAGGGCGGTGACGGCGCGGCCGGCACGACCTGGGCGGAGCGGCTGAAGTACGGGCGCAGGAAGTCGGCGGTGAGCTCCTCCACGGTGTCGGACTCCCAGACCAGGCGCTCGGCCTGGTTGGTGCCGTAGGGCGGCTCCACCCCCCACAGGTGGATGCGCACGCCGAACGTCTGGGCGGCCTCGACGGCGGGCACCATGTCCTCGTCCCCGGCGATGAGCACGGTGTCGCTGACGGCGTGGTGGCGGGCGAGGGCTTCGAGGTCGCTGCGGATCTGGGCGTCGACGCCCTTCTGCTGGCCGCGGGCGTTGAGGTTCCCGAGGCGCACCTTGACCCAGGGCAGCTGGGCGATCACGCGCTGGTCGACGGTGGGCACCCGGTCGCGGGCGGCGTCGTACCAGTAGACCCGCAGCAGCTCGCCGGGGATGCGCTCCATCGCGTGCTTCTTGAGGGCCTGGATGAGCTCGTCCGCGGCGACGCGGTATTCCTTGCGCTCCTTGGCCCCCAGGATGACCTCGCCCGCCGCAGCGTAGAGATAGCCGACGTCCACGAGGACGGCGTATTTCGCCGCCACGGGATGCGGTGTGAGGTCCGGGATTGCCATGCTCTCCTCCAGGCCTCGGTCCTAGGCGATGATCGGCTGACTATATTCCCCCATTTCTAGATAGTCCCAACTCTCAGCGCGCTTGACACCCACTTCCAAAGATCTAATGAGGCCGTGAGCTCGCCCGCCACGCTCCTGGCCCGGTGGGGAAGACTCTTCTCATCTGATGTGCTGGGTTACGCCATAGTTCGCGGCTTCGGACGGGTTGGGCCGGTTTCGCGGTTCTTGTGGCGACGGCGATGACCAGCGCGGCCACCTCCTCCGGAGTGGCGCCGCCGTGAACGATCCTCAGATAGGGCTGATCCATGGCCGCCTCCTACAGGGGGATGTTGCCGTGCTTCTTCGGCGGCAGCGCCTGGCGCTTGTTGCGCAGCGCGCGCAGCGCCCTGACGACGCGCACCCGGGTGTCCGACGGCCGGATCACCGCGTCGACGTACCCGCGCTCGGCCGCGAGGTAGGGGTTGGCGAGCGTGTCCTCGTACTGGGTGATCAGACGCGTCCGCTCGGTCTCGGGGTCCTCGGCCGTGGCCAGCTCGCGCCGGTAGAGGATGTTCACCGCTCCCTGGGCGCCCATGACCGCGATCTGCGCCGTGGGCCAGGCCAGGTTGATATCGGCCCCGAGGTGCTTGGAGCCCATGACGTCGTACGCGCCGCCGTACGCCTTGCGGGTGATCACCGTCACGAGCGGCACGGTCGCCTCGGCGTAGGCGTACAGCAGCTTGGCGCCTCGTCGGATGATCCCGTTCCATTCCTGGTCCGTACCCGGAAGGAAGCCCGGTACATCGACAAAAGTCAGCACAGGGATATTAAAAGCATCGCAAGTACGGACGAAGCGTGCGGCCTTTTCCGAGGCGGCGATGTCCAGCGTGCCGGCGAAGTTCATCGGCTGGTTGGCCACCACCCCCACCGGCTGCCCCTCGACCCGCCCGAACCCGACCACGATGTTCGGCGCGAACGCGGCGTGGATCTCCAGAAACTCGCCCTCGTCCAGCACGTGCTCGATCACCTGGTGCATGTCGTACGGCTGGTTCGCCGAGTCGGGGATCAGCGTGTCGAGCTCGCGGTCGGCGTCGGTGACCGTCAGGTCGGCGGGGGAGTCGAACACCGGGGCCTCGTCCATGTTGTTGGACGGCAGATACGACAGGAGCGCCCGGGCGAACTCCAGGCAGTCGTTCTCGTCGGCCGCCTCGTAGTGGGCGACACCCGACCTGGAGTTGTGGGTGCGCGCCCCGCCGAGCTCCTCGAAGGTGACCTCCTCGCCGGTGACCGTCTTGATGACGTCCGGCCCGGTGATGAACATGTGGGACTTCTCCCGCACCATGAGCACGAAGTCGGTCAGCGCCGGGGAGTACACCGCGCCGCCCGCGCAGGGCCCCATGATGAGCGAGATCTGCGGGATCACCCCGGAGGCGTGCACGTTGCGCTTGAAGATCTCGGCGTACAGGCCGAGCGAGACCACGCCCTCCTGGATGCGGGCGCCGCCGGAGTCGTTGATGCCGACGATCGGGCAGCCGGTCTTCAGCGCGTGGTCCATGACCTTGACGATCTTCTCGCCGAAGACCTCGCCGAGCGACCCGCCGAACACCGTGAAGTCCTGGGCGAACACCGCCACGGGACGGCCCGCGACGGTGCCGTACCCGGTCACCACCCCGTCGCCGTACGGGCGCTCGCCCGCCATGTCGAAGGCCGTGGCCCGATGGCGGGCCAGCTCGTCGAACTCCACGAACGAGCCCTCGTCGAGGAAGGCGACCAGCCGCTCGCGCGCCGTCATCTTGCCCTTGGCGTGCTGCCTCTCCACGGCCCGGGCGGACCCGGCGTTGGCGGCCTCGTGCAGGCGCCGCTCCAGGTCGGCGATCTTTCCCGCGGTGGTGTGCGGGTCAACTCCATCGACGTGCGGAACCGGGTCAGCGCTCATGCCCGTAGGGTAGTCCTCCCCGTCGCGGCGTCGTTCGACCGGTCAGGGCGTCGTTCGACCGGTCACGGCATCGGTTCGGCCGGTGGCGGCGGCGCTCGCGGTTAGAGTGACGACATGACCCACTTCGCCGCCGGGGACGACGCGCCCGACGCGGGCCAGGCCGGACGCGCCGAGGCGGTTCGCACACGAGGGCTGTTCAAGCGGTTCGGGCACCAGGTGGCGGTGGCGGGGGTCGATCTGGTGGTGCCGCGCGGCAGCTTCGCCGGGCTGGTCGGCCCGAACGGCGCGGGCAAGACCACGACGCTCAGCATGATCACCGGCCTGCTCGTGCCCGACGCCGGCTCGGCCGAGGTCGGCGGGGTGGACGTCTGGCGCGACCCGGTCGCGGTCAAGGCCCGCATCGGCGTGCTCCCCGAAGGGCTGCGCCTGTTCGAGCGGCTGTCGGGTCGCGAGCTGCTCATGTACAACGGGCAGCTCAGGGGCATCGCCAAGGACGAGGTCGCCCGGCGCGCCGAGGAGCTGCTCACGGTCATGGACCTCGTCGGCTCGGCCGACAAACTGGTGGTCGACTACTCCACCGGCATGCGCAAGAAGATCGGCCTGGCCGCCGCGCTGCTGCACAATCCCCGGGTGCTGTTCCTGGACGAGCCGTTCGAGGGGGTCGACCCGATCAGCGCGAACACGCTGGTCGAGGTCCTGCGGCGCTACACCGCCTCCGGGTCCACCGTCGTGTTCTCCAGCCACGTGATGGAGCTGGTCGAGCGGCTGTGCGACTGGGTGTCGGTGATGAACCTCGGCCGCATCGTCGCCCAGGGCCCGCTCGCCGACGTCCGCGGCGGCCAGACCCTCAACGAGGCCCTGCTCCACCTGGTCGGCGCCAGGGACAACGGTGAGGAGGGCCTGTCGTGGCTCGGTTCCGGAGAGGGGGCCCCATGGCGTGGCTCTTCGTCCGGCTGAAGCTGCGGCTGATCGCCGGCAACCTGCGCGGCGACGCCATGCGCCAGATCGGCTTCGTCTTCACGCTCATCGGGGCGGCCGCGGCGGCCTGCGGCGGCCTGGTGCTGACCAGCCTGCTCCGGTTCGCGCCCGCCGACGTCGCGGCGGACGCCGGCATGGTGCTGTTCACCCTGCTCGCGCTGATCTGGGTGGCCGGCCCGCTGCTGGTCTTCGGGGTGGACGAGACCCTCGACCCGGCGCGGCTGTCGCTGTTCCCGCTGACCGCCGGTCAGATGGCCGTCGGCATGTTCGCCGCCTCGGTCACCGGGCCCTGGCCGCTGGCCTCGCTGTTCACGCTCCTCGGCGCGGTCGTCGGCCTGTCGCGCGACGTCTCCGGAGCGCTGATCGGCCTGGTGGCGGCGCTCTTCCAGCTCGCGTTCTGCCTGGTGGCCTCGCGCGTGGTCACCACGGCGCTGTCGCGGGTGCTGCGCACCCGGCGCGGACGCGACCTGCTGGCCATCGGCGTCGTGTTCGTCATCCTGCTCACCCAGGTGCCGAACCTCCTGCTCAACCGGGGCATCGGCGGCGCGCCGCGCGAACTGCTGAGGAGCCTCGCCGAGGCGGTGCGATGGGGGCCGCCGGGCATGGCCGCGCACGCGATCGCGGACGGCTCGTTCGTCGGGCTGGCCGAGGTGGCGGCCGTGGGCGTGGTGGTGCTGATCCTCGCCGACGTGTGGGTCGTCGTGCTGCGCCGGACGATGGTGCGCTCCGACGCCTCCACCGAGGTCGGCTCGGTGCGCCGCAGCCGTTTCGACGGGCTGCTCCCCGCCGGCCCGCTCGGCGCCGTCGTGTCCAAGGAGCTGAAGTACCTACGCCGCGAGCCGCGAGGACGCATGGGCTGGATCGCCGCCGTGGGCATCTCCGGAGTGCTGATGTTCTCCTTGAGCAGCGGCCCCAACGGCCTGGCCGGCGCGACGCTGGCCGTCTCCGCCGCGTGCGCCGGAGCGCTCATGATCGGGCTGCAGGGCGCCAACGCCTTCGGCATCGACGGGCGGGCCCTGTGGATGAACGCGATCGTGTACTCCTCCCAGCGCGACCTGCGCACCGACCTCGCCGGCCGGCATCTGGCCGTCTCGCTGGTCGCCGCCCCGCTGCTGGCGCTGCTGTCCGTCGCCGGTGGGCTGGTCGCCGGGCACGCGGTCTGGGCCGTCCCGGCGCTGCTCGCCTCGATCGGGCTGCTGCAGATCGCGCTCGGCGTGGGCGCGGTGATCAGCGTGGTGCTGCCCTACACCTACCCCGAGCGGATCAACGCCTTCACCAGCGCCGCCCCCGGTCAGGGCGGGGTGGCCTTCGCCGGGTCGTTCGGCGCCATGCTCGGCACGAGCCTGTTGTCGGCCCCGGTGGTGCTGCCGGTGCTGTTCGGGCTGACCTGGGCGTCGGTGCTGGTCGTCCCCTACGGGGTGGCGGTGGGCGTCGGGGGCCGCAGGCTCGCCGCGACCATCGGCTACGCCCGCCTGCCGGACCTGCTCGCCGCCGTCTCCCGGCCGTCATGACCCCGGCCCGGCGTGCGGGTTCACCTGCGGGTCCCGTGCGGTTCACCGGCTCGTGGCAAGTGGTCTAGTCCAATGGATGAGACTGGTATCCAGCGTGTCGAAGACACTGGATACCCTTCGTGGTATGGCCGCCAACGCATCACAGCAGGCAGAACGTTCTCTTGCCGAACGGCACAGTGCCGTCTCCGAGATGCCCGACGAACTGCGCGCCGACGTGCGCATGCTGGGGGAGCTGCTGGGCCGTGTCATCGCCGAGGACGGCGGGCCCGACCTCCTGGCCGACGTCGAACGGCTGCGCAAGGCGGTGATCGCCGCCCGCAGGCGCGAGCTGTCGGTCGACGAGGTGGCCGCCATGGTCGCCGAGTGGCCGGTCGACCGCAGCGTGCAGATCGCCCGCGCCTTCACCTGCTACTTCCACCTGGTCAACCTCGCCGAGGAGCACTACCGCATCCGCATCCTGCGCTCGCGCGACACCGGCGAGGCGCCGCTGCCCGAGTCGCTCGCGGCGGCGGTCGGCGAGCTGAAGCACGACCTCGGCGACGACGAGCTCGCCCGGCTGATCGCCGAGCTGGAGTTCCGTCCCGTGCTCACCGCGCACCCCACCGAGGCGCGCCGCCGCGCCGTGGCCACCGCTATCCAGCGTGTCAGCGTCCAGCTCGCCGAGTACAACGCCCCCGACCGCGGGGCGCACGAACGGCAGGAGGCCCACCGCCACCTGCTGGAGGAGATCGACCTGCTGTGGCGCACCGCCCAGCTCCGGCACACCAAGCTCGACCCGCTGGACGAGGTCCGCACGGCGATGGCGGCCTTCGACGAGACGCTGTTCCGCACCGTGCCGCGCATCTACCGCTCGCTGGACGCCGCGCTCGCCGAGGGCACCGGCAGGCGGGCCCCGCTCGCCCGGGCCTACATCCGCTACGGCAGCTGGATCGGCGGCGACCGTGACGGCAACCCCAACGTCACCGCGCGGGTGACCAGGGAGGCCGTGCTCATCCAGGCCGAGCACGTGCTCACCGCCCTGGAGAACGCCACCACCCGCATCGGCCGCAGCCTCACCGTCTGGAACGGCGACAGCCCGCCCAGCAAGGAGCTGGTAGAGGCGCTGACCGCGGCGGCCGACGACCACCCCGAGCTGGTCTCCGAGCTGGCCAAGCGATCGCCCCGTGAGCCGCACCGCCAGTGGCTGCTGTTCGTGGCCGCCAAGATCGCCGCCACCCGCCGCCGCGACCTCGACCTCGCCTACCGCTCGCCCGACGACCTGCTCACCGACCTGCGCCTGTGCCAGTCCTCCCTGGTCGCGGCCGGGGCGGCGCGCCAGGCGTACGGGGAGGTCCAGCACCTCATCTGGCAGGTCGAGACCTTCGGGTTCCACCTGGCCGAGCTGGAGGTCCGCCAGCACTCCCAGGTGCACGCCGCGGCGCTGCGCGAGATCGCCGAGGGCGCCCTCTCCGAGCGCACCGAGGAGGTCCTGGCCACCATCCGCATGATCGCCTGGATCCAGGAGCGCTTCGGGGTCACGGCCTGCTCCCGGTACGTCGTGTCGTTCACCCGGTCGGCGGACGACATCGCCGCCGTCTACGAGCTGGCCGAGCACGCGCTCGGCGGCCGTGCGCCCGTGCTCGACGTCGTGCCGCTGTTCGAGTCCGGGGAGGACCTCGCCAACTCGGCCGACGTGCTCGCCGGCATGCTGCGCCTGCCCGCGGTGCGCAAGCGCGTGGAGGCCAATGGGCGCCGTCTTGAGGTCATGCTGGGCTACTCCGACTCCGCCAAGGAGCTCGGCCCGGCCGCAGCGACGCTCAAGCTGTACGACGCGCAGGCCGAGCTGGCCGCCTGGGCCCAGGCCAACGACGTGCGGCTGACGCTGTTCCACGGCCGCGGCGGCGCCCTCGGCCGCGGCGGCGGCCCGGCCAACCGCGCCGTCCTGGGCCAGGCCCCCGGCTCGGTCTCCGGCCGGTTCAAGGTGACCGAGCAGGGAGAGGTGATCTTCGCCCGGTACGGCCACCCGGCCATCGCCCTCCGGCACATCGAGCAGGTGACCAACGCCGTCCTGCTCGCCTCCACCCCCTCGGTGGAGTCCCGCACGGCCGACGCCGCCGCCCGCTACCGCGTGCTGGCCGAGCGGGTCGCCTCCGCCTCCGAGCACGCCTACCGCTCGCTGACCGAGGCGCCCGGGTTCCCCGAGTGGTTCGGGCTGGTCAGCCCGCTGGAGGAGCTCGGTTCGCTGCGCCTCGGCTCCCGTCCGGCGCGGCGCGGCCTCGGCGCCCCCCGGTCGCTGGACGACCTGCGCGCGATCCCGTGGGTGTTCGCCTGGGCGCAGACCCGCGTCAACCTGCCCGGCTGGTACGGCCTGGGCAGCGGCCTGCTCGCCGCCACCCGCCCCGACCCGGCCACCCCCGGCGACCCGGGGCCGGGGCTCGATGAGCTGCGCCAGGCCTACCGCGAGTGGCCGCTGTTCGCCTCGCTCATGGACAACGCCGAGATGTCCCTGGCCAAGACCGACCGCGAGATCGCCGCCCGCTACCTGGCCCTCGGCGGCCGTCCGGACTTCGCCGAGCAGGTGCTCGCCGAGTACGACCTCACCCGCACGCTCGTGCTCGCCGTCACCGGCCACGCACGGCTGCTGGAGAGCAGGCGCGTGCTGTCGCGCGCCGTCCAGCTCCGCGACCCCTACGTCGACGCGCTGTCCCACCTGCAACTGCGCGCCCTCGCCGCCCTCCGCGCCGAGGAGCCCCTCTCAGAGGCCGAGCGCGAACGCCTGGAGACCCTCCTTCTCCTCAGCGTCAACGGCGTAGCCGCCGGCCTCCAGAACACCGGCTGACACCTTCGCCGAGGTGTCGGCGATCCAGCCGGGCTCGGGTACGCACGATCTTGCGTGCCTTTCGGCCGCCTGGCTGGAATGGTGTGGCCACGGCATCGCCGGGAGGTGTGGTGGCTGTTGTGTCACTCAGGATGGGTGACGACGCGGTCGGGGCAGGCGTAGATGTTGAAGCGTTCGTCTCGGAGGAAGCCGACGAGGGTCATGCCGAAGTCTCTGGCCAGGTCGACGGCCAGGGAGGACGGGGCCGAGACGCCGCACACCATCGGCAGACCGGCGGCCAGGGCCTTCTGCATGATCTCGTAGCTGGTCCTGCCGCTGACCAGCAGGAGGTTGGCCGCCAGCGGCAGGCGGCCGGACAGCAGCGCCCAGCCCACCAGCTTGTCCACGGCGTTGTGCCGGCCGACGTCCTCGCGCACGGCGAGCAGCGACCCGTCGGCCGTGAACAGGCCCGCGGCGTGCAGGCCGCCGGTCTTGCCGAAGATCCCCTGCGCCTGCCGCAGCCGTCCGGGCAGTTCGTACAGGATCTGCGCGGGTACGGGCGGCAGCGTGTTCGCGCGGTCGGAGGGCGCGTGGACGGCGAGCCTGTGGTCGGAGGGGTGGTCGACCGCGGACCCGCCGTTGGAGGGGGCATCGGGCGCAGGCAGGGCTGAGGGGTCGGCGAGCGGGGCAGAAAGGTCGGCGGGCCGGACAGAGGGGACGACGGGCGGGGCGGTGCGGACGGCGTGCAGGGCGGCGTGGCGGGTGTGGAGGGCGTCGAGGCTGGCGGTGCCGCAGACGCCGCAGGCGCTGGAGGTCAGGAAGTGCCGCTGCATGGTGGGCTGCTCGGGCAGGACGCGGCCGCGCAGGTGCACGGTGACGGTGTTGTAGCGCGCCTCCGGCGGCAGGTCCTCGTCGGTGCAGTAGGCGATCGAGGCGATGTCGTCCGGCCCCGCGATGCCCTCGCCGGACAGGAACCCGGCCGCCAGCTCGAAGTCCGCCCCCGGCGTCCGCATGGTGATCGCCAGGGTGCGGGTGTCGCCGCCCGCGGCGATGCGGATCTCCAGCGGCTCCTCGGTCGCCAGGTCGTCGCGGCGGTCGCGCACGGCCGTGCCGGAGACCTCGCGCACCCGTACCCTGCTGGTCGGCCCGGGGCGCGGGTGGCCGAGGGCGCCGGCCACCCGTCGCTCCGGCAGCTCGCCGGTGGTCATGGCGCGGTCTTCGTGAGCGTGACCACGGCGTTGTAGTCGGGGATGCGGGCGTCGGGGGAGCGGCGGGCGGCGTCCAGCAGGACGTTGCCCTCCGGCCAGTGGATCTGCAGGTTGCCCGGCGTCAGCGGCGCGCGCAGCACCCGGCCGGTGAACCGCCCGGCGGCGCCGCGCAGCTCGACCTCGGCGCCGTCGGGCAGGCCGAGCCGGTCGGCGTCGTACGGGCTGATCAGGACGGCCTCGCGGGTGGCGCCGTTGAAGCCGTCGCGGCGCTCGTGGACCATGCTGTTGAACTGCTTGCCGCGCCGCGTGGCCACCATGAACGACCCGTCGGGGCGTTCCAGCTCGGGCAGGGCGACGGCGGAGAAACGGCCGAGACCGTCGGCGGTGGGGAACCGGCCGTCGGGGCACAGGTGCCGCCCGCCGTACTGCACGTTGTCCCCGAACGCGGCCAGCTTCGCGATGCCGGCGTAGAACGGCACGGCGTCCTCGATCTCCCGGCGGATCTGCGGCGTGCCGCCCGGGTAGCGGACCAGGCCGGCGAGCTCGGGACGGGCGCGGGCGGCCAGCTCGGTGAAGATCTTCCACTCAGGCCACGCCTCGCCGACCCGCGGCCCCCGGACCTCGGGGGAGAAGATGACACGGCGCTCGGTCGAGGTCTCGGTGACCCCGCCCGCCATCTCGTACCGCGTCTGCGCCGGCAGCAGCAGCACGTCGCCCTCGGATTCGGCCAGCATCTGACTGGACAGCACGATGTCGATGTGGACGCGCAGCGGCAGGCGGCCCAGCGCCTCGCGGCAGTAGGCCGGGTCGGGCAGCACCTCCAGGAAGTTGCCGCCGGAGGAGACCAAGACGTCCAGCTCGCGCGCGTGCGCCGCGTCGATCATGTCGGTCGCGGTGAGCCCCGGCGTGGCGGGCACATCGAAGCCCCACTTCCCGGCGAACAGGCCGGCGTTCTCCGGGGTGATCGGCAGGCCGCCGGGCAGGCCGGTGGCGTAGGCGCCCATCTCGGCGCCGCCCTGGACGCCGCTGTGCCCGCGGATCGGCATCAGCCCGCAGTGGTCCCGCCCCACGAAGCCCCTGGCCAGCGCCAGGTTGACGATGGAGCGGACGTTCTCCTCGCCGTAGGAGTGCTGGGTGATGCCCATCGACCACACCAGCACCGCCGACCTCGCCTCGCCGAGCAGTTTGGCCAGCTCGTACATCTGCTCGCGCGTCGCGCCGCTGAGCGCCTCCAGCGACTCCCACGACTGCCCGGCGACGGCCCGCAGGGCGTCGTCGAAGCCGGCGGTGTGCGCGTCGATGAACGCCTTGTCCAGCCAGTCGTTCTCCACCAGGTGCTTGAGCACGCCGTTGAGGAAGCCGATGTCGCCGCCGACGTTCACTCCGAAGAAGTCGTCGGTGATCTTGGTGCCGAACATCGCCGACTCGGCGTTGGAGGGCACCCAGTAGCGCTCCATGCCGGGCTCGCGGTAGGAGTTGACCATCGCGACGCGGGTGCCGGCCTTCTTCGCGTGGTACAGGTACTTCATGGCGACCGGCTGGTTGTTGGAGGGGTTGGACCCGATGAAGACGATCAGGTCCGAGCCGATCCAGTCGGTGTAGGAGCAGGTGGTCGCGGCGGCGCCGATGGTCTGCTTGAGTGCCACCGTCGAGGGCGAGTGGCAGATGCGCGCCGCGTTGTCGATGGAGTTGGTGCCGAGCGCCCGCACGGCCTTCTGGGCGGCGAAGTAGTTCTCGTTCGGCACGCCCCGGCTGGTCAGGTACGCCCCGAGCCGCGCGCCGGGGTGCAGGTGCGAGGCCGCCAGGTCCAGCGCCTCGTCCCAGCTCACCCGGGTGAAGCCGGGCTCGCCCCGGCGGCGCAGCATCGGGTGGGGCAGGCGGCCGAGGTCGCGCAGCTCCGCGCTGCGCATCGAGGAGAGCCCCGAGACCTCGGCCAGCCGGGCGGTGTCCAGCGGCGGCATGGTGTTCAGCTGGAGCAGGCGCAGCCGGATGTTGCACAGGTGGATCTCGTCCATCGTCCAGTCGCGCATGCCCCGGGTGCCCAGGGCGCACCCGTCGCAGGTGCCCTGGGTGAGGATGCGCCAGGCGTAGCGCCGGTTGCCCTTGACCGACCGGAAGGCCTTCCACAGCTCCAGATAGTTGTTGGGTTTGCGCTCGCCGATGCCGAAGGGCTTCCAGCTCGCCCAGTTTCGAGGGTCCAGACGCTTGCTCACCGGACGTTCACCCGTTTCTCGTCCCTGCTGCCGGCCGTTCGCGCGGCTAGTTCATAGCATCACCCATTTGCCGGATCTGACGAACCGGGCGCGGTTCACGGGCGGCCGGCGGCCCGTTCCGCCGCCTCCCGGTGATGACCGCACTACCCACTGTCGGCCCGTCGTCCCGTGGGCGGGGAGGCGCGACGCGGAGGAAGGGAGGAGGATGGAGGGGTGCTTGACTCGCCGTACACCGATCTCGAGCGGCCGCCGCTGTCGCAGGCCGCGCTGACCAAGGCGGTCGTCCGCCCCGGAAGCCTGTGGTCGCGGCTCGCCGTCGTCGACCGCACCGGCTCCACCAACGCCGACTTGGCCCAGGAGGCGAGCCGCGGGGCCGGTGAGGGCGCCGTGCTGATCGCCGAACTGCAGGAGGCCGGGCGCGGGCGCCTCGGCCGGGTGTGGACGGCGCCGCCGCGCGCGGGCCTGACCTTCTCGGTGCTGCTCCGGCCCGCGGTGTCCCCGGCCAGGCAAGGATGGGTGACGCTGCTGGTGGGGCTGGCCGCCGCCTCGGCCGTGCGCCGCCTCGCCGGCGTGGACGTCCGGCTGAAGTGGCCGAACGACCTGCTCGTCGGCGAGCGCAAGCTCGCGGGCATCCTGGCCGAGCGGGTGGAGGACGCCGTCGTCGTCGGCATGGGCCTCAACGTCTCGCTGCGGCCCGAAGAACTGCCCGTCCCCACCGCCACCTCGCTGACCATCGAGAACGCCGAGTGCGCCGACCGTGACCCGCTGATCAGGGCGGTGCTGCGCGAGATCGAGACGCACTACCGCGACTGGATCGCCGCCGGCGGCGACGCCGACGCCAGCGGGCTGCGGGCCGCGTACGCCGCGGCGAGCGCCACGATCGGCCGGCAGGTACGGGTCGATCTGCCCGGCGGGAGCGTGCTGGAGGGCCTGGCCACCGGCGTGGACGCCTCGGGGCACCTGATCGTGCGCGCGGACGGCGCCGACCACGCCCTCAGCGTCGGCGACGTGGTCCACGTCCGCTCCGCCAAGTCCTGACGCCTCCCGCGGCGCGCCGCGACCGTCCTCTCGCCGCCCGGCCCGGCGCGCGTGCCGTCCGCCGGGCGCGTGCGGGGTGCGCCGGCGTGGGCGGTCAGCCGCCGGGGTCGTCGCCGAGGTAGCGCAGGATGGCCAGCACCCTGCGGTTGTACTCCGGATCGCGGGGGAGCCCGAGCTTGTCCATGATCGCGTTGATGTGCTTCTCGACGGTGCTGAGCGACACGTGCAGGCGTCCGGCGATCGCCGTGTTGACGTGGCCCTGCGCCAGGTGCCGCAGTACCTCCGTCTCCCGCGGGCTCAGCCTGCTCAGGGTGTCGGCGCGGGTGGTGTGGGCGAGCAGACGGCGGACCACCTCCGGGTCGAGCACCGTGCCGCCCGCCCGCACCCGCTCCAGCCCGTCCAGGAAGCCGGCCACCTCCGACACGCGGTCCTTGAGCAGGTAGCCCAGCCCCGCGGTGTCGCCCGCGAGGAGCCGGGTGGCGTAGGTCCGCTCCACATACTGGGACAGCACGAGCACGCCGACCTCGGGCCGGCGCCGCCGGATCTCCAGCGCCGCCCGCAGCCCTTCCCCGGTGTGCGTCGGCGGCATGCGCACGTCGACCACCGCGACGTCCGGGCGGTGCCGCTCGACGGCGTCGAGCAGCGCCGGGGCGTCCCCGACGGCGGCGACGACCTCGTGCCCGGCGTCCTCCAGCAGGCGGGCGAGGCCCTCGCGGAGCAGCACCGAGTCGTCGGCGAGGATCAGCCGCACGGCACGCCCTTCGGCATGGTCGCGCTGACCCGGGTCGGCCCGCCCTCGGGGCTGTGCACGCTCATCGCGCCGTCCAGCGCCAGGACGCGCCTGGCCAGCCCCGCCAGCCCGCCGCCGGCGGGATCGGCGCCGCCCGCGCCGTCGTCCGAGATCGTCACGGTCACCGCCCGCTGGTCCTCGGTCAGCTCGACCAGGATGTCCCGCGCCCCCGCGTGCTTGACCGCGTTGGTGATCGCCTCGCGGGCCACGAAGTACAGGGCGGTCTCGACCTCCGACGCCGGCCGCTCCGACAGCTCGTAGCGCAGGGTGACCGGGATGCCCGAGCGATCGGCGAGGTTCGCCAGCGCGGTCCGCAGGCCGAGCTCGTCCAGCGCGGCGGGGTAGATCCGCCACGCCACCTCGCGCAGTTCGTCCAGCAGCCGGCGCGATTCCCCGTACGCCTGGGTGACCAGGTCGTCGGCGCGGGCCGGGTCGGTGGCGTGCCGGGCCCGGCCGAGCAGCATCGCCAGGGCCACCACCCGCTGCTGCACCCCGTCGTGCAGGTCGCGCTCGATGCGGCGGCGCTCGTCGTCCACCGCCCGGACGATGCCCGAGCGGGTATGGGTCAGCTCGGCGATGCGCCTGCGCATCGACTCCGCGCCGCCGGGCCCGAGGAAGCGGTCGGCCAGCCGCCGCTCGCCCGCCCCCACGGCGAGGACGCCGAGGGCGACCAGGGTCAGCACGCCCCCCGCGCAGGTCAGTCCGAGCACCCCGCTGTTGGTGGTCACCCGCACCCCCGGCATGCGCAGCGGAACGTCCTCGGCCCCGCCGGAGGCCAGCTCCCACAGCCCGCCGGACAGCAGCAGCCCGCCCAGGAACAGCCCGGCGGCGCAGCCGTACCCGCCGAGGACGCCCAGCGCGGCGCGGGCCGCGACGAAGCCGTAGCCGCCGCCGGTCGGCGGGACGGGGTGGTCGAGCCAGGCCGTCAGCCGGGCGCGCTCCAGGGCCACCAGCCATGCCAGGCCGCGGTCCGTGACCGGACGCGCGGCGGGGACCAGGCGGGCCGGCCAGGCCGCGCAGAGGAACACCAGCTCCACCCAGCCGAGGACCACGCCCGCGAGCACGCCGACGGTGGTGCGCGCGATGCGGTTGCCGGACACGGCGGCAGTCTAGGCACCTCGCGGGCGCCAGGGGCATGGTGGTTTCCCGTAAAAGACGCCACGGGTTTCCGTGATGTCGGAGGCGGGGGCGGCTCCCTAGCGTCGTCGGGTGGTCCGAAACGCCTTCGCGGCGCTCTGCGTCGCCCTGCTGCCCATGTCCCTCCCGCTGCCGGCGTCCGCCGGGTTTCCGGCGTCCCTCCCGTCATCCGCGCGCGCTCCGCTCGCCGCCGTCCCGTCCTCGGCGGGCGTTCTGCTCGCCGCCGTCCCGTCCTCGGGGGGCGCCGCCACGGCGGGCGCCCCGCCCGGCGTCACGCCCGCCGCCGTCGACGCGTTCGTCGATCGGTACCGGGAGGCGACGGGATTACCGGGTGTCGCGGTCGCGCTCGTCAAGGGGGGCCAGGTCGTGCACGTCGCCGGGTACGGCCGGACCGCGACCGGCGAGCGCGTCACGGCGGACACGCCGATGGCCGTCGCCTCGGTCAGCAAGTCGTTCACCTCGCTCGCCGTCATGCAACTGGTGGAGAAGGGCGAGGTGGACCTGGACGGGCCGGTGCGCGACCACCTGCCCGAGTTCACCATGGCGGACCCCCGGGCGGCGCGGGTCACCGTCCGGCAGCTGCTCGACCACACCTCGGGCATGGCCGACTCCGCCTTCCACGAGCGGAGCCTCCCGCTGCCCGCGACGCTTCAAGGCGCCGTGGCGCGGCTCAGGACGGCCAGGCTCGCCGCCGCGCCGGGGACGGCGTTCAGCTACCACAACACCAACTTCCAGGTCGCCGCGCGACTGGTCGAGGTGGTCAGCGGCGAGCCGTTCGCGCACTACCTCCGCGCGCACGTGTTCACGCCGCTCGGCATGCGTCACAGCGGCACCGTCGACACCGAGCGCGACCTGCCCGGCAGCGCGCGCGGCCACCTGTACGTCCTGGGCCATCCCTTCGCGGTGCCCGAGCCGGCCGGGTTCGGCGGCGGCTCGGGCGGCGTCCTGTCCACGGCCGCCGACATGGCCCGATGGCTGATCGCGCAGAACCGCGGCGTGCCGTCCGAGCGGAGTGCCCGGGAGCTGCGCGCGGCATCGGAGCGGCATGCCCGGTACGCCCTGGGCTGGGAGCTCGGCACGACCGGGCGCGGCACCCCCTTCATCGGGCACGGCGGCGACCTGTTCACCTCGACGGCGGACCAGCTGCGCATGCCGGAGTCCGGGTACGGCGTCGCGGTCATGGCCAACACCGGGACGGCCTTCGGCGACGCCCACGCGATCACGGACGGTCTGGTCGCCCTGATCGAGGACGCCGAGCCCGAGGTGCCCTCCGCGCTGCCCTACCTCCTCATCGACGTCGTTCTGCTGTCGCTGACCCTGGCCACCGCCGGTCTGGCCGCTCGCGGTGTGGCCAGGTCCCGGCGCTGGGCCGCGCGGCGTACCGGATGGCAGCGGTCTCGCCTGGTGCCCTATCTGACGCCGCTCGCGCTGTGCGCGGGGATGGTCCCGGTGTTCCGCGTGCTCTCCCGGGGGCGCGACATCGCGTGGATCCAGCTCTGGTACCTCTACCCGACGTTCATGCTCTGGCTGGTCGTGGCCGCGGTGGCCTGCACGGCGGTGGTGGTCGCGCGGCTCCTCGGCGCCATGGGCGCACGGCGGCGGTAAAAGCCCGGCATGGGACCCGCCGCGCCGAGGGCGGCGTTCGCAGGTGCCGGGCCGCTGGGCGTGTCACGATTTGCCCTATGGGTCTCCCTGAACATCATCTGACGACGGGGGAGCGGGTCGTCCACTCGTTCCACCCGCACTGGAAGCGCCTTGTCCTGCCGTTCATGGCGCTGCTGCTCGTCGTCGCCGCGTCCAGCGCGGCTTTTCTCCTGATTCCTACCGATTACGAGTACGCCAGGTACGCGTGGATCGCGGTCGCCGTCGTCTCGGTGGTCGCGCTCACCCTCTGGTCGTTCATCCCCTACCTGCGGTGGAAGACGACCTCGTACACGCTGACCACCCACCGCTTCAACATCAGCACCGGCATCCTCAGCAAGTCCGACGACGACATCCCGCTGACCAAGGTCAACAGCGTGAGCTCCGACCAGACCTTCATCGAGCGGATGCTCGGCTGCGGCACGCTGGTGGTGGAGTCGGCCTCCGACAAGGGGGAGATCAACCTCAGGGACATCCCCAAGATCCAGGCCGTCCGGTCGGAGCTGTTCCGGCTGGTGGAGGACGCCTCCGATGGGGACATCGACGGCCGGTGAGACATGCCCCGAAGGTGGCGTAACCTCCTGAAGGTGGCTGAGACCGACACCGTGCGCCGTCCCACCGCCGAGGAGATCGAACGGTTGTTCGTGGGCTCGGCGCCCCGCCACACCCGCGGCGAGGTGGCGAGCCTGGCCGGCGTCCCCCCGGAGCTGGCCCGGCGCATCTGGCGGGCCCTCGGGTTCGCCACGCCCGCCGACGACACCCCCGCCTTCACCGACGGCGACGTGGAGGCGCTGCGCCGCGTGGCCGGGATGCTCGGCGGCGAGACGATCGACGAGGAGACCGTCGTGCGGATGGCCCGCGCGCTCGGCCAGACCACGGCCCGGCTCGCGCAGTGGCAGTCCGAAATCATGATCGGCGCGCTGTTCGACCCGGCGGAGCCGCCCGGCGACCAGGAGCTCGCGGGCGCGGTGGAGGCCACGCGGCGGCTGCTGCCCGACTTCGAGGCGCTGCTCGTGCACGTGTGGCGGGCGCAGCTCGCCGCCGCCGGCACCCGCCTGCTCGCGATGGCCGACGTCGGCGCCGAGACGGGGCCGGGCCGCCCCAGCATGGCCGTCGGGTTCGCCGACCTGGTGTCGTTCACGCAGGTGTCGCGTGAGCTGGACGAGCAGGGCCTGGCCGAGCTGGTGGAGAACTTCGAGGCCAAGACCTCCGACGTGGTCGCCGGCCACGGCGCCCGGCTGGTCAAGACCCTCGGGGACGAGGTGCTGTTCACCGCGCCGACGGCCGAGACGGCGGCGCGCGTCGCCCTGGACCTGGTGGACGTGCTCCGCGAGGAGGGCAGGGACGTCCGCATCGGGCTGTCGTACGGCCCCGTCCTGCCGGCCATGGGCGACGTCTTCGGCACCACGGTGAACCTCGCGGCGCGGCTCACCGCGATCGCCCGGCCCTGCACGGTGCTGGTCGACGCGGGCCTCGCCGAGGCGGTCGAGGGCAGCCCCGGCCTGCTGCTCCACCGCATCCGCCGCAGGCCCGCCCGGGGTCTCGGGGTGATCCAGCCCTACGTGCTGCGCCGGCCCCCGGAGGGCCCGGCCTGACCGGGCGGCCCCGGGGCCCGTCGACGTTGTCAACGCACATGCGTGCCGCTATACGTTGTGCAGGCCAACAGAGGGAGAGACGCACCATGCCGTACGAAGTCCAGGGCGTGATCGCGGGTGGCAAGGGCGAGGCCGTGACGCTGCAGACCGTCATCGTCCCCGACCCCGGGCCGGGCGAGGCGGTCGTCAACGTGCAGGCGTGCGGGGTGTGCCACACCGACCTGCACTACCGCGAGGGCGGCATCAACGACGAGTTTCCCTTCCTGCTCGGGCACGAGGCCGCCGGAGTGGTCGAGGCCGTGGGCCCGAACGTGACCGGTGTCGCCCCCGGCGACTACGTGATCCTCAACTGGCGCGCGGTCTGCGGCAACTGCCGCGCCTGCCTGCGGGGCCGCCCCTGGTACTGCTTCGCCACCCACAACGCCGCGCAGAGGATGACGCTGGCCGACGGCACGCCGCTCAGCCCGGCCCTGGGCATCGGCGCGTTCGCCGCCAAGACCCTGGTCGCCGCCGGCCAGTGCACCAAGGTGGACCCCGACGCGCGCCCGGCGGTGGCGGGCCTGCTCGGCTGCGGGGTGATGGCCGGCCTCGGCGCGGCGATCAACACCGGCGGCGTCTCGCGCGGCGACTCGGTGGCCGTCATCGGCTGCGGCGGCGTGGGCAACGCGGCCATCCTCGGCTCGTCGCTCGCCGGCGCCGCGAGGATCATCGCGGTGGACGTGGACGACCGCAAGCTCGAACTGGCGGGCGGGTTCGGCGCGACGCACGTGGTGAACTCCTCGACCGCCGACCCGGTGGAGGCGATCCGCGACCTGACCGGCGGGCACGGGGCCGACGTGGTCATCGAGGCGGTGGGCCGTCCCGAGACCTACAAGCAGGCCTTCTACGCGCGCGACCTGGCGGGCACCGTCGTGCTGGTCGGCGTGCCGACCCCCGACATGACGCTCGACCTGCCGCTGCTGGACGTCTTCGGCCGGGGCGGTGCGCTGAAGTCCTCCTGGTACGGCGACTGCCTGCCGAGCCGCGACTTCCCCATGCTGATCGACCTCTACCTGCAGGGGCGGCTCAACCTCGACGGGTTCGTGTCCGAGACCATCGAACTGGACCAGGTCGAGGAGGCCTTCGCCAAGATGCAGCGCGGCGAGGTCCTGCGCTCGGTGGTGGTCCTGTGACCCGCGCGCGGCGGGCCGTGACACGAGAGGAGGGCCCGCGATGACCATCGGGAAGATCGTCACCTCGGGGACGTTCACGCTGGACGGCGGAAGCTGGGACGTCGACAACAACGTGTGGCTGGTCGGCGACGACCACGAGGTCGTGGTGATCGACGCCGCGCACGACGCCGAGGCCATCCGCCAGGCGGTCGGCGACCGGCGGCTGAAGGCCATCGTCTGCACGCACGCGCACAACGACCACATCAACGCGGCCGGCGCGCTGGCCGACGCGACCGGGGCGCCGATCTTGCTGCACCCGGCCGACGCCGTGCTGTGGGAGATGGTCTACGACGCCGAGCGCGAGTACGAGCCGCTCAAGGACGGCGACGTGATCGAGGTCGCCGGAGCGGCGCTGCACGTCCTGCACACCCCCGGCCACGCCCCGGGGGCGGTGTGCCTGTACACGCCGCAGCTCGGCGCCGTGTTCACCGGGGACACGCTGTTCTCCGGCGGGCCGGGGGCGACCGGGCGTTCGTACTCGTCCTTCGGCACGATCATCGACTCCATCCGCGACCGGCTGCTGACGCTGCCGCCGGAGACGGTCGTGCACACCGGGCACGGCGACTCCACCAGCATCGGCGCCGAGGCGCCCGATCTTCAGGAGTGGATCGACCGGGGGCACTGAGCGGGCGGACCGGACGCGGGGGTACGCGCCGGAGCGGGGCATGGCGGGGCATGGCGGGGTGAAGGCTCGGTCGATGTTGCACAGCTCACATAGGCAACCCTTACCCGTGTGAGTTACCTTAGGTATGCCTTACCTACGTAGACGTGAAGGGCATACCCCCATGTATGTGTGCATCTGCCGAGCCGTGACCGAGAACGAGGTGCACGACTGCATCGCCTCGGGCGCCAGGAGCGCACGGCAGATCCGCGATCTCACGGGCGCCGGAGGGGACTGCGCGACGTGCGTGCGGAAGATCTGTGCGATGCTGAAAAGAGCGGAGGAACTGGTCGCGACCGCATAGAACGCATAGAAAGGGATGCTGCCCGTGCAGGGGGACAAAGACATCATCGCTCTGTTGAATGAGCAGTTGACGTCCGAGCTGACCGCCATCAACCAGTACTTCCTGCATGCCAAGCTGCAGGAGCACTGGGGCTACACCAAGCTCGCCGCCGTCACCAGAGCCGAGTCGATCGACGAGATGCGGCACGCCGAGGTGCTCACCGACCGCATCCTGTTCCTCGAGGGCCTTCCCAACTACCAGAAGCTCGGCACGCTGCACATCGGGCAGACCATCCTGGAGCAGCACACGGCCGACCTGGAGCTCGAACTGGACGTCGTGCGGCGCCTGCGCCCGGGCATTCAGCTCATGCGCGAGCGCGGTGACCACACCTCCGCGCGCCTCTTCGAGGACATCCTGAAGGACGAGGAACACCACATCGACTACCTCGAGACCGAGCTGCAGCTGCTGGAGACCCTGGGTGAGGGGCTGTACCTCCAGCGCTACGTGGATCTTCCCGGCGGCTCCGCCTCCTGATCGCACGACCGCGTGTCGCGCCCCCCGACCGCCGGCCCGCCGGCGACCGGGGGGCGTTTCGGCGTGTCCCCGGACCCGGTCGCGGAGGGTCGCCGCGACGCGCCGCTCCGCTTTCTCGTGCCGGTTCGCGAGCGTACTCCTGGGGCCATCGGGGTAGAAGGCAATGCGGGCGGGGTCGTCCGAGTTTCTGAGTCTTTGCCCAGGTCAATTGGTGGGTCAACGACGAGTCAAACCGCGCGCTGTACCCGGGAAACGATCGCCTAAGGTCCTACGATCGCTTTATGACCTGCGTACTTCTCGCCGAGGATGACACCTCGATCTCCGAGCCCCTGGCGCGCGCGCTGCGCCGAGAGGGCTATCAGGTTGAGGTGAGCCCCGATGGCCCGCAGGCCCTGGAAAGGGCTCTGTCCGGGGGCGTCGACCTCATCGTGCTCGATTTGGGCCTACCGGAAATGGACGGCCTGGAGGTCGCCCGCCGCATCCGCGCCGAAGGGCACGGCACGCCCGTGCTCATCCTGACCGCCCGCGTCGACGAGGTCGACACCGTGGTCGGGCTCGACGCCGGTGCCGATGACTATGTGACCAAGCCGTTCAGGCTTGCGGAACTGCTCGCCCGGGTGCGGGCGCTCCTGCGGCGCGGCACGTCCGAGACCCCCGTGGTCCAGGGCGTGCGCATCGACGCCGACTCGCGCCGCGCCTGGATGGGAGACAAGGAGCTGCATCTCACCACCAAGGAGTTCGACCTGCTTCGCGTGCTCGTCCGTGACGCCGGCAAGGTCGTCACGCGCGAGCAGATCATGCGGGAGGTCTGGGACACCAACTGGTGGGGTTCCACGAAGACTCTCGACATGCACATCTCGTGGCTGCGGCGCAAGCTGGGGGACGACGCCGCCAAGCCGCGCTACATCACCACGGTCCGTGGGGTCGGCTTCCGATTCGAACGCGAATAGCCCATAGCTAGATGCGCCGGAGGTTACTGTCCTCGACCCTGGTGGTCGCGGCCATAGCGGTCCTGCTCCTGGGGGTCCCGCTCGGTCTGGTGGTCACCCGTCTCATCAACGACGAGGCGGTCCAGCAGCTCCGGGCGCAGGCCACGTTGCTGCTCAGCCAGGTGGAATACGCCCGCATCGAAGATCGGCCGATCGATCCCGACGAGTTGCAGCGGCAGTATCCCAGCAGGTACGTCCAGATCTTCATCCGCAACAGCCCGACCGTCATCGTCGGGGCCGAGCCCCCGCCCGGCCGCCAGATGACGGAGGAGACCCACTCGGAGAGCGGGGTCTATGTCCGGATAACGCGCGACCGCGCCCAGGTCGAGCGCAATGTCCGGGGATGGCTCATGCTCATCGTGGCCCTCGCCGGGTTGGCGCTGGCGGTCGCCGTGTCGCTCGCCGTCGTGCAGTCACGCCGGCTCACCCTGCCGCTCCTGGACCTGGCGAGGATCGCGGAGCGGCTGGGCTCAGGCGAGGCCCGGCCGAGCAGGCACCGCTACGGCATACCTGAACTCGACCGGGTGGCCGAGGTGCTCGACCGCAGCGCGACCCGCATCGCCGACCTGCTGAGCCGCGAGCGGGAGTTCGCCACCGACGCCTCCCACCAGCTCCGCACGCCGCTCACCGGGCTGACCATGCGGCTGGAGGAGATCGTGGACGCCGCCGACCAGCCCGCCATCGTCCGTGAGGAGGGCGAGGCGGCGATCGTCCAGGCCGAGCGGCTCACCGCGGTCATCGATGAGCTGCTCGCCGCCGCCCGGCGCCAGCGGCACGCCCAGGCCGAGGCGATCCCGGTGGACGAGGTGCTGCGCCAGCAGCTCACCGAATGGGAGCCGGCCTTCAGAAGGGCCAGAAGGACGCTCCGCCTGGCCGGCGACCGCGACCTGCGCGCCCTGGTCAGCAAAGGGGGGCTGAGCCAGGTGGTCTCGACGCTGCTGGAGAACTCGCTGGAGCACGGCGACGGCGCGGTGACGATCACGACGGGCAGCTCGGACAAGTCCATCGTGATCGAGGTCGCCGACCAGGGACCGGGCATTCCCGAGCATCTGCGCGCCCGCGTGTTCGACCGCAACGTCAGCGGCGGCGGTGGCACAGGGCTCGGTCTGACGCTGGCCCGCGCCCTCACCGCCTCCGACGGCGGCCGCCTGGAGCTGGTGCGCATGCGCCCGGCGGTGTTCGCGCTGTTCCTGCGGCCGGCCGGCGAGACCGCCCGCCACCGCGTGGTCAGCGGACCGGCGTGATGCCCGGGCTGTTGCCGTTGGCGCTGGTCTCGGCGCCGGTGACCGGCGGGAGCTGCGGACCCGGGAGCGGGTGGGCGCCGCGCTGAGGGGGTTGCTCGTCGGCCGGGCCGGCCTCGGGCAGCCCGGTGTGCGGGTCGACCGGGGGAAGCTCCGGCGGCAGGAACACCCACTTCTTGTACGACCAGTACCGGAACACCGTGCCGAGCGCGGTTCCGATGAAAAAGGAGATGTTGTAGCTCAGCGGGTCGGTCATCTTCAGCGTGTACTCGACGAAGCCGATGATGAGCAGCGAGATGAGCAGGCCGATGCCGTTGAGCACGAAGAACAGGAAGTACTCCCTGGCCAGGCCGCTCTTCTCGCGGTGCCGCCAGGTCCAGTAGCGGTTGGCCAGGTAGGCCAGCGTGGCGGCGAGCACCGTGGCGAAGGTCTTGGAGGTCAGCGGGCCGAGCTCGACCACGTACCTCAGCAGGTTGGTGGAACCCCAGTCGACGATGAAGGCGACCGCGCCGACGATGCCGAACTTGGCGAGCTCTCGGAGGAGCGAGGAGAACTGGTCATACAGGCGACGGATGAACTGCACAACGGTCCTTCCTAGGTGTCCGGGAGCCTCCTCAGGTTACCGGTGTGCCGGCCGCTCTGGGTCTTGTCCTCCAAGCGCGTCCTTTCCGCTATTTACTGAAATATCGGTACTTTCACGGCGAGTAACCGAGGTGGTGCGCTAGGCTGCGCCGCAGATCGCCAAGGTGTGCCATGGAGAGGTGGCTCCCGCCGTGCTGCGCCGACTGGTCGCTGTGCTCATCAGCGTCGCCCTGCTGACCGGATGCGGCGCGCGGAGCGGGGGCGAGGCGACTCCTGCGCCGGAGCCCGCCTCCGAGGGCGCCACGGCCCGCACGGTCGTGGAAGACGAGGCCGCGACGGCGTTCGGGCTGCTCAAAGAGCTCGACGAAGCGCGCGGGAAGCGCGACTGCGACAAAGTCCTGTTCCTGACCACCTCCGCCGCGAGCGAACTGGGCGGTCGTGCCTGCGAGGCCACCCGGAACGGCCGCCCGGTTCCCGCGCCCGTCTCCTACGGCGACGTCGAGTACTTCCTGCCCGACAGCCCCGAGGAGCGGCCCTGGTTCGCCGCGCTGGCGCGCAAGCCGCAACCGTCCTACTTCGTGTTCGCCTACGAGGAGGACCGCTGGCGGCTGGCGTACGGCCCGGTGCGGCTGGTCGGGAACGCGCCCCGCCTGGACGCCGACGCGATCACCCGGGTCGTCCCCACCGACGACCCCGAGGACGGACTGCGCGCCAGGCTGGTGCCGCAGAAGCACCTGGCGTTCCTGTCCGACCGCGTCGGTCTCAGCGGCGTGCGCTTCGCCTCGGGCGACCCGATCAGGAGCCTGCTGACCGAGCTGGTCAGGAAGCCGGCCACCGTGCGTCCCGACCGGCTCAGCTACGACGTCCAGCTCCTGCCGGGCGACACCAGGGCGCTCGGAGTGGACGGCGGCGGCGCGCTGGTCTTCCACGTCATCAAGATCATCTACACGCAGAAGGCGCACGGGCGCAAGCTCGCCCACCCGCTGTTCGGCGGCGCCGCCGTGCGCGCCTTCACCGGCGGCGACCGCGCCGTCGTCCACGTCACCGAGATCGTCTCGCTGGCCACCAAGGTCGCCCAGGACGGGAAGCTGACGACGGTCGCCATGTCCCGGGGGCTCGCCGACATCACCCGCTGACCGGCCCCTGACCGTCCCGGGCCGCGAGGGGCCTGGGCGACAGCACGGCCACCGGAACGTCATGGGTAGGGTTTGGGCTTGTGACCAGTGTTGTGACCAGGAGGGAAACCCCTCACATCGGGCCTGTCGTCGGCATGGTGGGCGCGGGCCAGCTCGCCCGGATGACCCAGCAGGCCGCCATCGCGCTCGGCGTCGAACTGCGCGTCCTGGCGAACTCCTTCGACGAGAGCGCGGCGCGGGTGATCGCCGACACCCGGCTCGGCGACTACCGCGACCTCGCCGCGCTGCGCGCGTTCGCCGAGGGCTGCGACGCGATCACCTTCGACCACGAGCACGTGCCCACAGGCCACATCGAGGCCCTCGCGGCGGCCGGGTTCGCCGTCCGCCCTGGCGCCGAGGCGCTGGTGCACGCCCAGGACAAGGCCGTGATGCGCGAGCGCCTCACCGCGATCGGCGTCCCCTGCCCGGCCTGGGCCCGGGTCTCCTCCGCCGACGACCTGGACGCCTTCGGCAAAGAGCACGGCTGGCCGGTCGTGCTCAAGGCCGTGCGCGGCGGCTACGACGGCAGGGGCGTGTGGGTCTGCTCCTCGGCCGAGGAGGTCGCGGCGGTCCTGGCCAGCGGCACCGAGGTGATGGCCGAGGCGTTCGTGCCGTTCGAGCGCGAGCTGGCCGTGCTGGTGGCCCGTTCCCCGCACGGGCAGGGCGTCAGCTACCCGGTCGTCGAGACCGTCCAGCGGGACGGCATCTGCGTCGAGGTCATCGCCCCGGCGCCCGGCCTGGACCCCGAGCACGCCGCCCAGGCCCAGCACATCGCCCTGAAGATCGCCAACGAGCTCGGCGTGACCGGGCTGCTCGCCGTCGAGATGTTCCAGCTCCCCGGCGGCCGGGTCATCGTGAACGAGCTGGCCATGCGCCCGCACAACAGCGGCCACTGGACCATCGAGGGCGCCCGCACCTCGCAGTTCGAGCAGCACCTGCGGGCGGTGCTCGACCTGCCGCTCGGCTCCCCGACCCCGGTGGCGCCCGTCGTGGTCATGGCCAACGTGCTCGGCGGCGACGATCCGGACGTCTTCGGCCGGTACGAGCACGTGATGGCGCACGATCCGGGGGTGAAGGTCCACTTCTACGGCAAGGAGGTGCGGCCCGGCCGCAAGATCGGGCACGTCACCGCGTTCGGCGCCGACGTGGACGAGGTACGGGCCCGCGCCCGGCACGCCGCCGTCCACCTGGCCACGGGGGAGTACGTCTGATGGCGGGGAATCCGCAGGTCGGCATCGTGATGGGCAGCGACTCCGACTGGCCGGTCATGCGGCTCGCCGCCGAGGCGCTCAAAGAGTTCGACGTCCCGTTCGAGGCCGACGTGGTCTCCGCGCACCGCATGCCGCAGGAGATGATCTCCTACGGCGAGCGGGCGGCCGAGCGCGGCCTGCGCGTCATCATCGCCGGGGCGGGCGGAGCCGCCCACCTGCCAGGCATGCTCGCCTCGGTGACGCCGCTCCCGGTGATCGGCGTGCCGGTGCCGCTGAAGTACCTCGACGGCATGGACTCCCTGCTGTCGATCGTCCAGATGCCCGCCGGCGTGCCGGTGGCCACGGTCGCGATCGGCGGCGCCCGCAACGCCGGGCTGCTGGCCGTGCGTGTCCTGGCCGCCGCCGACGAGGGCTTGCGGGCCAAGATGCTGGCCTTCCAGTCGTCCCTCAGGGACCAGGCCCACGCCAAGGGCGAACGCCTGCGCGCCGAGGCCGCCACCCTGGCCTCCGGAGAGCCCGCGAGCTGACCGGCTCCGCGATCAGGTGCAGCCGCGATCGGGTGCGCCCACGATCGGTGCACCAGCTATCGGTGCGCTCCGCGATCGGGTGTGCTCCGCGATCGGAAGTGCTCCGCGATCAGAAGCGTGAGGCCGCGCCGGGACGGTTCCCGGCGCGGCCTCGGTGCTTTCGTTGTCGACGTAACGTGTGGTCCCGGTGCGGTGCGCCGGGACTACGGGCGGCCCAGGGCGCGGTAGTGCCAGCCGGCGGCCCGCCAGGTCTCGGCGTCCAGCGCGTTGCGTCCGTCCACGATCTTGCGGGCGGCCACGACCTCGCCGAGCTTGTCGGGGTCGAGGTCGATGAACTCCTGCCACTCGGTCAGCAGCAGCACCACGTGCGCGTCCTTGGCCGCCTCCAGCGCCGAGGCGCCGAACCCGAGGGCCGGGTGCGCGCGGCGGGCGTTCTCCAGCGCCACCGGGTCGTACACCGTGACCTGGCCGCCCTGCTCGCGGATCTTCACGGCGACGTCCAGCGCGGGCGAGTCGCGGATGTCGTCGGAGTTCGGCTTGAAGGCCGCGCCCAGCACGGCCACCGTGCAGCCGCGGAAGGATCCGCCCGCCAGCTCGCGGGCCAGGTCCACCATGCGGGCGCGGCGCCGCATGTTGATGGCGTCCACCTCGCGCAGGAACGTGAGCGCCTGGTCGGCGCCCAGCTCGCCGGCGCGGGCCATGAACGCCCGGATGTCCTTGGGCAGGCAGCCGCCGCCGAATCCGAGACCGGGGTTGAGGAACCGGCCCCCGATGCGCTCGTCGAACGACAGCGCCAGCGACAGGTCCTTGACGTCGGCGTGCGCGGTCTCGCAGACCTCGGCCATCGCGTTGATGAAGGAGATCTTGGTGGCGAGGAAGGCGTTGGCCGCGACCTTGACCAGCTCGGCGGTCGGGTAGTCGGTGATGATCAGAGGCGTGCCCTCCGACAGCATCGACTCGTAGACCTCCCGCATCATCTTTTCGGCCTTTTCGGACACGACGCCGAGCACGATGCGGTCAGGGTGCATGGTGTCGCGGACGGCGAAGCCCTCGCGCAGAAACTCGGGGTTCCAGGTGAGCTCGACGGCCTCTCCGGCCGGCGACAGCCGGATGAGCTTGTCGGCCAGACGCTGGGCGGTGCCCACCGGCACGGTGGACTTGCCCACCACCAGGCAGTCGCGGGTCAGGTGAGGCGCGAGGGACTCGACCACCGCGTCCAGGTAGGAGACGTCGGCGGCGTACTCCCCCTTCTTCTGGGGCGTGCCCACGCAGATGAAGTGGACGTCACCGAACTCGGCGGCCTCCTGGTAGGAGGTGGTGAAGCGCAGCTTTCCGGACGCGAGCCCCTGCTGCAGCAGCTCCTGCAGGCCGGGCTCGTGGATGGGGAGCTCCCCCGCCTGAAGGCGGGCGACCTTGTCCGGGTCCACGTCCAACCCGAGCACATCGAAGCCGAGCGCGGCCATGCACGCCGCGTGTGTGGCACCCAGATATCCGGTCCCGAGGACCGTCAGGCGATAGGACACGTGCGTGCTCCCTCCATGTACCGCTGTCGACCCAATCTTTACCGTAACGTTGCCGAGGCATGTTACCGGCCCCCCGCCCCGGAGCAACAGTACAAACCGGACATTTCGCCGTGCAGGTGTGTCTCATATACCCCTGAGTCAGGCACCGTATAGTCGGACGTCCTAGTATTTGAACATGAGCTTCCCTCTCTACGCGCCCGGCGAAGAGCACGCGATGCTGCGCGAGACCGTCCGGGCCCTCGCCGACGACAAGATCGCCCCGCACGCCGCCACGGTCGACGAGACGGGCGAGTTCCCGTGGGACGCCTACAAGGCCCTCGTCGCCGCCGACCTGCACGCGGTGCACATCCCCGAGCAGTATGGCGGGGCCGGAGCGGACGCGCTCGCCGCGGTGATCGTCATCGAGGAGGTGGCACGCGCCTGCGCCTCCTCGTCCCTTATCCCGGCCGTCAACAAGCTCGGCACCGTGCCCCTGCTGCTGTCGGCCTCCGAGGAGCTCAAGCAGCGCTACCTCGGGCCGGTCGCGCGCGGGGAGGGCATGTTCTCCTACGCCCTGTCCGAGCCCGAGGCCGGCTCCGACGCCGCGGCGATGAAGACCCGCGCCGTGCGGGACGGCGACCACTACGTGCTCAACGGCACCAAGATGTGGATCACCAACGCGGGCGTGTCGGAGTTCTACACGGTCATGGCCGTGACCGACCCGGACGCCGGAGCGCGGGGCATCTCGGCCTTCGTCGTGGAGAAGGCCGACGAGGGGGTCTCCTTCGGGGCCAAGGAGAAGAAGCTCGGCATCAAGGGCTCGCCGACCCGCCAGGTCATCTTCGACAACGCGCGCATCCCCGCCGACCGCATGATCGGCGAGGAGGGCACCGGCTTCAAGACGGCCCTGGCCACGCTCGACCACACCCGCGTCACCATCGCCGCGCAGGCCCTCGGCATCGCCCAGGGAGCCCTCGACTACGCCATCGGGTACGTCAAGGAGCGCAAGCAGTTCGGCAAGCCCATCGCCGAGTTCCAGGGACTCCAGTTCATGATCGCCGACATGGCCATGAAGCTGGAGGCCGCCCGGCAGCTCACCTACGCCGCCGCCGCCAAGTCCGAGGCCGCCATGCACGGCGAGAAGATCGCCGACCTGACCTTCTTCTCCAGCGCCGCCAAGTGTGCCGCCTCCGACGCCGCCATGGACATCACCACCGACGCCGTCCAACTCCTCGGCGGCTACGGCTACACCCGCGACTACCCCGTCGAACGCATGATGCGCGACGCCAAGATCACCCAGATCTACGAGGGCACCAACCAGATCCAGCGCATGGTCATGGCCCGCCAACTCCTCAAGTAGCCCCTGAAGTGCGCGAACCCCGTCTCCCTCCTCTGGGCGGCGGGGTTCGCTGTGCCCTCACAGGGCTCCTGAACGATCACTGTTCCGGCCTAAACGATCAGCTCTGATCGTTCTCGGTCACAGCGCCGAGTGGTGACGTTGTCCACTGATCGCGGTCGTTGACCGGCGAGGTCGAGCGGCCCCACGAAGTCGATCTTCAGGTCGCCGTGCAGCCGAAAGGCCGAAGTCGTGGGGCTGCGTGCAACTTTCAGGCTGTCCTCCTGAACCGTGGCCGGGTCGGTACGGGGCGGGCAGGGCTTGACCAGGAGACGCACCTAGTCAGGGGCCGAGATTGCCCGGTACCGCCTGGCCGCCGCCCTCCGCGCGACCGCAGCGCCTTGACTCGGGTGAATCGTCCGGTCAGGCTCCTCGATTGTTGACCGATGGATCGACTAACGGGAGCGTCGATGATGGGTGCTCAACGGCAGCGGAAGCCGCGACCGGCCACGACGCTCGGCGTAGCGGTGTCCTTGGTGGCCGGGACATTGACCGTCCAGGCGGCCCTGGACCCGGCTGCGGCCGCGGCGGGTCCGGCATTGTCGGTGAACCTGTCCGCCGCCCGGCACGCGATCAGTCAGGACATCTACGGCATGAACGGCGCCGACCCGGCGTTCGCCGCCGAGATCGGCCTGCCGGTGGCGCGCTGGGGCGGCAACGCGAGCACGCGTTACAACTTCAAGAACCACACCTACAACACGGGCAGCGATTGGTACTTCGAGAACATCGTCGCCGGGCCCGACAAGACGGTCGAGGCGTTCGTCCAGACCAACCGGGATCGCGGCACCAAACAGGTCGTCACCGTGCCGATGAGCGGATGGGTGGCCAAGGACTCGCCCGCCGAGCACCCGTTCGCCTGCGGATTCCCTGTCGGCCGGTTCCCCACTCAGGACGGATTCGACCAGTGGGACCCCGGCTGCGGCAACGGCAGGCTCAACAACGCCAACCTCACCGGGGCGGTGCCCGAGGACACCTCGATCCCGGTGGACGCCTCGTTCGACGGCGAGATGGTGTCGCATCTCGTGAGCCAGTTCGGTAAGGCGGCGCGCGGCGGCGTGTCGATCTACGAGCTCGACAACGAGCCGGTCTTGTGGAACTCCACGCACCGCGACGTGCACCCCGAGGCGGTCTCGTACGACGAGCTGGGCAGCAAGGGAACCGCGACCGCCGCGGCCATCAAGGCCGCCGACCCGAGCGCGGCGGTGCTCGGCCCGTCCGGCTGGGGATACTGCGAGTGGGTCGCGTCCGGGGTGGACGGATGTGGGCCGGGCGCCGACGCGGCCGCGCACGGCGGGCTCAACCTGTCGCAGTGGTGGCTGAAGAACATGAAGGACTACAGCGACGCGCACGGCGGCAAGCGCATCCTCAACTACTTCGACCAGCACTACTACCCGCAGATCAATGGTGGGAAGGACGCCGAGTCCAACGCGTGGCGGCTGCGGTCCACGCGTTCGCTGTGGGACCCGACCTACGTCGAGGAGTCCTGGATCGGGCCCACGGGCGTGAACGCGCCGCCGCTGCAGTTCATCCGCAAGATGAAGGAGTGGGTCGCGCAGTACTACCCCGGCACGAAGACCGCGATCACCGAGTACAACTGGGGCGCGCTGGACGACATCAACGGCGCCCTGGCGCAGGCCGACGTTCTCGGCATCTTCGGGCGTGAGGGTCTCGACCTCGCCACCATCTGGGGCGAACCCCAGCCGACGCAGCCCGGCGCCTACGCGTTCCGGATGTATCGCAACTACGACGGCGCGGGGAGCCGATTCGGTGACGTGAGCGTGTCGGCGACCAGCAGCGATCAAGGGCAGCTGGCGGTGTACGGGGCGCAGCGCTCGCGCGACAAGGCGCTGACCCTGATGGTCATCAACAAGACCGGCGGCGAGCTGACCTCACCGTTGTCGATCGCCGGACTGCACGGCGACGCCAAGGCGCAGCGGTTCACCTACAGCACAGCCGATCTCAACTCGATCGTGCGCGGCGCCGATCTCACGGTGCACCAGGGCCGGGTCAACGCGGCGTACCCGGCGAACTCGATCACCCTGCTGGTCGTGCCAGGGCATGGCCGTTGACGGTTCCCTGAAGGGAGCGGTCAGGCTCCTGAACAGCAAGAACCCGGTCCTGGGGAAGCCCTGGGACCGGGTTCGCCGTATGACGGATGATCTTAGGAGATGCGCGCGCCGACAACCCCTGCCGATCGGTACGCCCTGTAACGCCCCGCGACCTGGGCCTACCGTTCGCTTCCAGGCATGCACCGCCCCGCGCGCCCGACGGGCCGATAAATCACTCCACCATGTCGAGGAGGGCGGTCCACTGGGAGGCGGTGACTCGGAGAGACCCGCGTGCCGGGTCCTTGGAGTCACGGATGGCCTTGGCGCCGTGGGGGAGGCCGGCCACCTCTACGCAGTTGTTCTCCGCGCCGCTGTAGGTGGACTTGCGCCAGGCGAGGGAGTCGGCCGGGGAGCGGTTCATGTCTTGGTCCCTTCTGCGAGGTGGACGATGCGAGGGAGTTCTCCCCAGATAGCATGGTCCTTCGCTGCGCTCAGGGCTGTGTTCCCAGAGAGCTCCGCCTGCTTCGACCCCGAGCTAGAGGCTCCGTCCCTCGCGCTCCCGGCTAGCGCCACTGGTCGGCCGGTGAAGGGGGGCTAACTGGCGAGATCCGCAGATTCGTTCTGCGGTGATGCTTTGGCGTCACTTTCTCCCGTGATTCTGACCCGTACGGCTTCCGGTGACGGGAGCAGGCATCGGACCTGTTTGCCGACGGGGGTGAGGGCGACGTCCCAGCCTGGGGCGAGTGCGTCAAGTAGCCACAGACCGCGTCCGGACTCGGCGTTCGGGTCGTCGGGAGCCGTTCCCGACCGGACGGGTAGTCGTGCAGGGTTCGGGTCGTGCACCTTGACCCAGATACCCCTCGCGTCCTGCTCGACCTCGACGATCACGGGTGCCCAGTGGCCGCATGCCCGCACGGCGTTTCCGATCAGCTCCGACGCGATCAACCGGGCCGACTCGGCCAGCTCGATGTCCACTCCCGCGCCGGTCAGGACCTTCAAGGTCGCCTCCCGTACGGCCCGGAGGTTCTCCTCGCACACGTTCATGTGCACTACGAACCCATCGTGCCTGCCGACCAGGTAGAACCCCAAGGCGGCCTTCGTCTGCTCCTCCGTCACGGTGATCGCCCTTCGTTGTCTTATGCGGTTACGTGGATGATGTCCTTTGTCACCTTTCGGAATTTTTTGCTCACGAAGGGTGGTCATCCGCGATTGGAGCATGCACCTCTGGCACCGGGAGTCGCAACCTTGTCACCGAAACTCGTCAGAAGTTCCATGGAGTACGGGTCCTGCTACGTCAAGTAATGGAACACTGCGCCTATGCCGAACGCGCGTCCCGTTCCCACCGTCCGTCGGCGACGGCTTGGAGAGTCCCTTCGCCGGTTTCGCAATGCCGCAGGGCTGAACCTCGATGACGCGGCAGCAGCGGTCGGGTGGAAAGCTCCCAAACTGTCGCGCATCGAGAACGCCAACGCTCACATCCGGCCGGCTGAGGTAGCCGCCCTGCTCAATGCGTACGGAGTGACCGACCCGGAGATCTTCCACGCGCTTGAAGGGCTGGCCAAGGATGCGGGCAAGCGTGGCTGGTGGCAGACCTACAGCGGGATCGTCGCGCCGGCCTATGCGGACTACATCTCGCTGGAGTCGGATGGTACCGGTATCCGGATCTTCGCCCCTTTGCTCATCCCTGGCCTGATGCAAACGGCCGCGTATGCCCGCGAGACCATCGCCGGCATCAGCATGACCCGTACCCCCGATGAGATCGCAGCTCTGGCTGAGCTCCGTATGGCGCGTCAGGCCGTACTCACGCGTCCAGGTGGCCCGCTGAAGATGTGGGCGGTCATCTCGGAGGCAGTCCTTCATCAGCGATTCGCGGTACGGCCGGACACCATGCGCGATCAACTTCGCAGACTACGGGAGGTCGCGGAACTGCCCAACATCACGATGCAGGTCATGCCTCTGGACGCGACTCCGCATCCTGGCAGCGCGGGCGGATTCAGTCTTGTCAGCTTTCCGGATGCCATGCCTGACGTCGTTTTGCTGGAAAACCTGATCGGTGCCTCTTATGTTGAGAATGTCGCAGAGGTGAAGACCTTCGCCGACGCGTTCGACCGGATCGTGGCCGCCGCACTCCCGGTGGACGACTCCGTGGCTCTGATCGTTCGGATGGAGGAAGGGAAGATGACGTGACCCACCCTGAGCTCGACCTCTACGCCCACCTGAACTGGCGCAAGTCCTCTCACAGCGCCGCCGAGAACGACTGTGTCGAGGTCGCCGACCTGGCCGCCGGCGCCAAGGCCATACGAGACTCCAAGGACCCCTCGCGCGAGCCGTTGCGGTGCGTCGCCTCCGAGTGGACCGCATTCCGCATGGGTGTGCTGTCTGGACGGTTCTCGGCACGCTGAACCATGGTGTCGGCTTCGGGACCGCCAGACATGATTGCTCGCTTGGCGTAGGGAAAGGATCGTCCGGCATGGTCCTTCGCTCCGGGCCGTGTTTCCCAGGGGGCTTCGCCCCCTTCGCCTGCCGGGCGCAAGGCGTTGCCACTCGCGCTCCCGGCTACCCCTGACGGCCCACGGAGATCCGCGCCGGATTGGCAATGGCGTGACGGTGTGGCAGCGAGTAGATCAGGGGCCGTAGGGAAACCGCGTGACCTCCGATGCGGCCCGCCGACGGCGGGCCGGGCCAGTCCGGTGACCTTTGCTCTTGCCGGAAGGACGGCAGTGGGGGAAGTTGCCCCGCATGAGTTATGACCTGGTGGTCTGGGAAGGCGAGCAACCGGCGGACGACGAGGCTGCCGAGGTCGAGTACGACGCCGTCATGGAGCTCATGGAGGAGGACGAGGCGCCGGTGCCGACGCCACGCATCCGTGCCTATGTCGAAGCGCTACTGCAGAGATGGCCTGACATCACGACCGACCAGGGCGAGGACAGTCCATGGGCGACCGGTCCACTGATCGATGAGGCGCGAGGAGGAGTCATCTCCCTGTCCATGCAGTGGTCGAGAGCGGACGAGGCGTCGGGCGTCGCCGCCCGGCTCGCGCACGAGCATGGCCTCGTCTGTTACGACCCCCAGACAAGCCGCCTACGCGCATAGCGCTGATGTTCGCGCCTACCCGTGCCCGGAACTCCTCTGGCCATGGGCGGACCGTGGCTCTGGAGGGCGTCGAGATCGTGCTGATGGTCTCGGGAGAGCCATCCTGAGACCATCGCGTAGGACTCGTGAACCTGGCGTCGGGAGGACTCGTGCAGTTCGGTTCGATCGTTCCGGTGCTCGGGGGGATCCTTGGGACTCTGCTCGGGGTGGTGCTCGGTGGAATGCTCACCAGACGTGCTCAGAAGGAGCATTGGCTGCGTGATCGCCAGGTGGATGCCTGCTTGGGCATCATGCGGGAGTCCAACCGGGTGCAGTTCGGTTTCCTGTCCGCCTGGAGGGACGGGACCAGAACGGACTGGGTCGCGTGGAACGAAGCGCTGACCGTCCTCACACTGGTCAGCCGCCCGGATTTGGTGTCCGTAGCGCATCAGATCGATCAGGTCTTCTGGGAGACGAACCGGAAGATCAGCATGCGCGAGATCACTTCAGAGGAGGAGTGGGCTGCGGCCCGCAGCACCATCGAAGACGCCCGTCTGGTCTTCATCAACCTCGCGCGTCGCCAGTTGGCCGACCGCCCTGAGCCGGTAGCGCGCTTGGCCGCGCGGCCGCCGTTCCCTGAAGGAGGTCAGCAGGTCGGGGAGGTGGAGAGGTCGACTCAGTCGTAGAGAGCGGCGAGTAGCGACTCGTTGGTGCCCTTGCTCCCGTGGCTGGCTTCGCGACGCCGCGGGGCTGAACCTCGATGACGCGGCGGCAGCGGTCGGGGGGAAGCTCATTCGGACGAGGGGCGCGCCGGGGCGTTGGCGAGGTGTTCGAGGTGGGTGACTACCTGTTCGAGGGGGGTGCGGGTGTCGATCTCGGTGGTCGCTGTGGCTCGTAGGAGGGGTTCTACGACGGCGAGGTGGTGCAGGATCAGGTTTCTCTCCTCGCTTCGCTTGCCGTAGGGGTTGTCGGTGCGTGCGGCGATCCTGGCCATCAGGACGTCGGCGGGCGCGCTGAGCAGGACGATGTGGTCGAACAGCGGATAGAACCGGCCCTGGTTGGACTTGCAGCCGGCGACGAAGAGCCCGCCGTCATCCGGCTCGGCCAGCAGCGCGCCGATGGCGTCCTCCCGCCACACCCAGTCGGGCGATCCGTCCGGCAGTGTCACCCAGTGGCTCCACTGGTCGGTGTCGGTGTCCACGACGCGATAGCCCCGCAGCCCGAGCCGACGCAGCACGGTGGACTTGCCCGTGCCCGACATGCCGGTGACCAAGACCTTCGCCATCCGGCCACACTATCGAGCCGGGGGCCGGTGGTCGGTGGAGACGCCGGTTCCGCTTCACGCGTCGGTGGGTTGACGGGATGTGGGAAGTGCTCGCAGGATGTCGGGATGGTGTTACGGGCGGCCATCGCCGCGCTCATGGCAGCGGTCGCGATCGTGGCCGGTGGTCCGGCCGAAGCCGTGGCGGTTACGCCTGTGGCCGGTGCTGTGGCCGAAGCCGTGGTGGCCGCGCCTGTGGTCCGTTATGTCGGCCTTGGTGCGTGCCTGCAGGATGATGGCGGGCGGCATCCGTGTGGGCCGTGGAAGGTGTGGCTGAGCAACGGCCGCGTCGTCGCGCTGCCCGAGGCGCGCAGGACCGTGGCGCCCGGCGAGTACGTGACGCAGGCAGTCGTCGACGTGTCGCAGGACGGCGCACAGGTCGCGTACTTCCGTGAGCGCGACGGCGTGCTGATGATCTGGAAGGCCGCCACCGGCAAGGCGCGTCCGGCCTCCAAGGTGCACTGGCCGGACGATATGCAGATGACCTGGCTGACCCTTTCGCCGGGCGGCCGGTTCGTCGGTCTGCGTGGCCTCCTGCCGTCCGGGCGGGAGGTGGAGCGGCTGGTGGACACGACCAAGGGCAAGGCTTTCACGCTGCCCAAGGGGTACCAGTCGTGGGGGTTCAGCCCGGACGGAGGGCGCATGCTCGCCGGGAACAACCGCACGGCGGTGCTCTACGCGACCGGCACGTGGAAGGTGAAGCTGCGGCGTTCGGTCTACACCCGGGGTGCCCTCGGCCCCGGAGGCGTCACCGTGGCGGGCATCCGGGCCAGTGACAGCGCTTCGCGGAAGAACGCGGTGCTCCTGCGCAACCTGGCCACCGGCAAGAAGACCACCATTCCCTTCCTGCTCGGCAAGGGCGAGCGGCTTCTGGCGACACGCTGGGACAAGGCCGGCCACGTCGATGTCCTGACCCGCGTCGACCGCGGGTCGGGCAGCGCGTACCGCAGGACGCACACCTGGTACCGGCTGGACCGCACGACACATCGGCTGCGGCGGCTGGACTCCTTCGTCATCCCCGCCTCCGTGGGAGGCTACGTCCTCACCGCTCCCTGAGACGCTCAGGGAGGCCGGCGGAGGATCGCGCTTCGACGCGTCAGAGCCGCGGACCGGGAGTCGGGCGCCATGGTTTGAAGGCGGCGGCCGTTCTCGGCAGGGAGGCCGCCAGTTCGGGGCAGTGGCGGAGGATGACGCTGGTCATGCCGTTGCGTTCGATCCAGTCCATCCCCATTGGCGTATAGATCTCCGGTCTGAAGTCGACCGTGAGAAAGCGGTCGCTCTGCAGCCGTCGGCTGGCCATGAGGATGAACAGGCGGAAGGCGGTGTCGCTGAAGCCGAAGCCGGTGGGCGGATTCTCGGCGAAGAGTCCGACCATCGTGTCGATCTCGTCGACGGTGCGGTAGACGTCCTTGAGTCGCACCAGCGTCTCCGGCCGGGACGTGAGATCCTCGAACCGCCGGAGGCGCGGCTTGTGCAGCCCTGCGCGGAAGTCGTTGTAGCGGGGGATGCCGCGGCGCCGGTCGCGTACGAGATCGACGACGGACAGGTCGATCACCTCACCGCCACGCTCGAACGCCTGGAGCGCGCGCGGGTAGTTGTGCAGGGTGATCGCACCCGGGTGAGCGATGCCGAACGAGTACAGCGAGTTGGCCAGGCCGGTCCTGCGCATGACCGCCTCGGTCGCCGCGCCCTGGATGTCGTTCAGCGTCAGGTTTTCCAGCCGTCGGCCGGAGGTGTGGTCGGCGGTCTCGAAGTCGTCCGGGATCAGTGGGTGCATCCGATAGATGGTGACGAACTCCTCGGTGAGGGAGTAGGGCACGTTGTGATGGTCGGGCAGGGTCCGCGGGATGCCCTTGAGGGCGTGCGCGTCGTACAGCCACAGGCCCAACTGGGTGAGCCAGTTCTTCGGAGGGCCGTACCAGTTGGCGTGCAGCCCGGTGTCGATCAGGTCGGTGGCCAGGATCGACGGAGTCCACTCCACGGTATGTATCTTGGCGATGAGGGCGGAGATGACGAGCCGGGCGGTGTGGTACACGCTGTCGTCGCTCATGTTGGGGTACTCGGCGCGCAAGGCCTGGCACACGGCGTTGTGCTCGCGGGCGAACAGGGTGTGCATGATGCTGAGGCCGAGCCACCAGTTCTCCTTGAAGCCGGTGATCGGGGTGCCGTCCGGGGCGGACGGCAGGTGGCCGTCTTCCAGACGCAGTTCCGCGCCGCCGCCCGGTTCCCGCAGTGACGTGGCGACGGTCTCGTCCCCGCCGTAGACCTCAGAGCCGTCCCACCAGTGCGACGCGCTGTTGCCGAACAGGATCGGCGGCCGGGTGCCCTCGGCATGAGGGATGCCCTCGTTCTCGGCGAAGCGCATCACTTCTTCGAGCGGCCCTTCGGGGGTGTTCCGCCACCTCATGCCCGGTGGAAGCGGCACCTCCACGGTCTTGCTCCCGAACGGGTGGCGCCTGTGGTCGACCCAGTCGTGCACCTGGAACTGGATCCACGCGGCGGCGAGGATGTTCAGCGACCGCGCCGGTGTGAAGCCGTCACGGTGGAGCAGCTCACGGCTCACGACGACGGGGTTCGGCGTGTCGAAGAGGTCAGGGCGGTGGACGGGGGGGAGGTTGCGGCCGAAGGCGGAGCCGACGCTGCCCATCGCCGGCGCGGAGAGATCGTTGTGGCTGCCGTCATAGCTGCGCCGGACGCGCAGCCGCTCATCGGTGGGTGGGGGCACCGGCCCCGCCTCCGGCGGGGCCTGCCTGATGTCGGTGTCGATGAGGTTGTCCTGGCGCAGTGCCTGCCGCAGGGCGGCCAGATTGACCAGGCCGAGCGACGGAGGAAGCCGGTGCCAAGGGACGACCCGGTTGAGGAGCCGGAATCCGGCTCGTACGGGCACGCCCAGCACGGTGTTGTGCCACGGCACCGGCGTGACGAAGCGGTCGCCCAGGCGATGGGCGCTGCTGGCCTCATAGGCGGCCTTGCGCGCGCGGTTGAGGTTGCCGAGGGGCCGGAACTCCTCTGTGGTGTTCCACGGATTGAACGCGAGATCGTCGACTCGTCGCTCGGCGGCACGCGCCTCGGCGGTGGCGGTGTCCTGACGAGCGATCCTCAGCTTGGCCACGGGGATGACGGGCGCGTCCTCCTCCCGCCAGTCGGCCGCACCGTCCTCGATGGGCGTGCGCCTCGCGTCCACGTAGCGCTGCACGCACAGCTCGAAGACGACGTCCGTCGTGGTCAGCCGCCTGGACAGCTCGTGGCGGAGGTAGTCGGGATCGGTGCGCGACGGTGCGGGAGCCGGCGGCGCCGGCATGGCGGGGCGGAGCTGGTAACGCACCGGCCCCGATTCTCCCCACAGAATCGCGCTGCGACTCCAGAACGTCTCGAGCGCGAGGCTGCGGACGGTGCGCCGGGTCGCCGCCCTCAGGTTCCGCCGCATGCGCGCGGCGGAGGACCAGCCGATCGCCATGGGCAGCGTGACGAACCACGCGAAAGCCTTGCGCAGCGTCGAGTTCGCGCCGGCCATGGCCTGCGCGAACTTGACGAGCTCCCGTGCATTGGCGGCATGGGAGGTCGGGAAGTTGGTCATGAGGAGGTCGTGGGCCTCCCCAGGCGCCGTCTGGACGCGTAGCGCCGCGCTCCGCAGGTCGGGCGCGGCATCCGGCTGGTGGGCACCGCCGGCATTGGACAGCCGGACGACGACCGGATATTCGGCCCCCGGCTGAGCGAAGCCGGCTCGCAGATCGCTGGGAAGGTCGTCGCGGAAGGTGAGCCTCGCGTTCTCCACGCCGAGAATCGTTTTCGCCTGGAAAGCCCTCGCGATATCGGCGGCGCCGGTGACCTTTTTGGTTCTCAGCTGCACCAGCATGAGGTCCTGGGCGAGCTTTTCGAATATCAGCCGCTCCGCCTCGGAGGTGCCGCCGACATAGCGCTCCTGCCACACGGCTTTCCGTGCGATGCCGGCGGGGCGTTCACGTTTCTCGACCTTGCTCATTGGGCTCCCCTTCCCCGGAGCTTCCTCGCCGGGCACGTCGCCCACAAAACGTGTGGTTGGCAGCATTTTGCTCCGCTTGTGCTCAATACCTACTGTTCGGGAAAAATGGGAGTTCACCCCAGATGGTGGGAGAGAGGTCCGGCCGGTGATGGGATCGCCGGGCCGGACGGGTCCCAGGGGAGCGGCTCGGTGATGTCGGGCCGGGCCGACCAGTCCAAGATCTGCGCCTCCATCTCCGCGTCCGAGTCGAAGCGCAGAGGCTCATAACAACCGAGCGGGAACAGCGTCGTGCGGATCGCGCAACGATTGCAGAATGTGCACGGCCGGGCGGGAGCCTCCCCGCCTTGACGGAACAACTCGATGAGGTCGGGGTTCGCCAGCAGCGGCCGTGCCATCGATATGAGGTCGCACGCGCCGGAGTCGAGCGCCTCCTGGACCAGGGAACGTCTCTGGAACCCGCCGTTGGCGATCACCGGCAGTCCGACCTCCTGCCGGAACCGCCGTGCGTCATGGAGGTTGGCCGCCTCGCCGGTCGTCCATCCGATGCTCAGGATCCGGTCGAGCACCATCTTGGGCACCACGTTGAGAATCGTCGCCCGTACCGCCGCCTTGGCCGACAGGTGACGGGTGGAGTTGGCGAACTGCCGAATCTCGTCGACCGGGAACCGGCCAGGGGTCTCGCCGGGGTTGATGAAGCCGTAGCCGTTGCTCACGTGCAGGTAGCCGACGCCCAGATCCCGCAGCCACCTGCCGTAGCGGAGGTAGGTGGCGATGTCGTTGCCCCGGAAGAACGCGCGCAGCGGCCTGGTCACCGGCCACCGTATGTCGACCGGCAGGTAGTTGCGGTCCCAGGCCGATATCCGCACGCCGACCAGGAAGTCGTTTCCGACCTGCCGGCGCACCGCGCCGATGACCTCCCGCAGGAGCTGGAAGCGTCTCTCGACGGAGCCGCCGTATCGGTCCTGGCGGCGGTTGATGGCCGGGTTCAGAAATTGATGGATCAGGTAGCCTTTCGACGCGGTGATCTCGACGCCGTCGGCGCCCGCCTCGCGCACGCGCCGCGCCGCCTGCCCGAACTCGTAGACCGTCTGCTCGATGTCGGCGAGCGTCATCTCGGTCCGCCGGGTGCGGTAACCGAAGAGCAGGTCGAAGCCCGACGACGGGCCGTAGCCGTCCTGAGGCTGGCTGAACAGGCTCGTCTGGACGTGCGAGCCGCCGTCGCCGATCTGGATCACGTACTTGCAGCCCTCGGCGTGGATGGCGTGGATCGCCTCTCGCAGATGTGCGATGAACTTGTCGTGGCTGATCTGGGGATACTCGAGCGGTGACCACCGCACGGGGTTGACGTTCAGCGTGGCCGACACGATCGCGGCCACGCCGTTCCGCGCGAAGCGCAGCTCGAAGTTCTTCCACGCGTTGCTGACCGTTCCGTCGTAATACGCCGTCCTCCCGCCGATCGACGACCGGATCACGCGGTTTTTGAAGGTGACGCCGCCGATCGCAAACGGTTCGAAGATCATGGTTTCTCCCTCCGCCGTACGGCTCTCCGCCGCGACGACGTTCAGCGTCCCGGTGCGTGCGGCTGAACGTGCCTGCGGCTGAACGTCACTCCGGAGAAATGGGAACTGGAGGGCGCTCCGGCCAGGTTGGAAGGTCTGATCCCGGAGATGACGACTCGCGATTCACGGGTCGCGGAGTCGGCGATCCCGTCGCTCGGACCTGGCTGCAAGATCCGCGCCTGCCGGCGGTGAACGGCGGCGATGTCGGCAGACATGCCCGCCGTTCGATGCCGGAAAACCTCCACGCCGGCGACCGCGGACCGGCGCGGCGATCGTGTACGGCTATTCATGGCGCTCTTGTGGAATACCCCGGGGTGGGCGTGGGACGTTTCCCATGCCCACCGTCTCGTGCCATATCCGAGCGGAGGGCGGCTCCGTGTCCCGATCGACCGAACCACAGTGGAGACGCGACTCGCCGTTCGAGGTGGAGCGCGTTGTGTCGTTGCGGGATGCCACGCGGCGGGTGACGGCGGCGCTCGCGAAGCTCGGCCTCACACCGGTACTCAGGGACATCGGACCAGGCGGCGATCCCACCGCCTGGTCCTGCCGGCTGCTCGCCGACGAGAACGCCGGCCCGCTGCCCACCGATGAGCGCGCGGGCCCGCCGATGGCCGAAGGGATGGGCAAGGGGCGGCGCGAGGCGGCGCGCACAGGAGCGCTGTTCGAGGCGCTGGAACACTATCTGACCGGCCCGGCCCTGTTCGATCCCACGTCCCTGGAGCTGGTCGAGCCCGCTCACATCGTCGCCGGGCCACTGCGGCGTGAGGCCTGCGGCGTACTGCTGGCGCGCGCGCCGCGCAGCCGCCTGGCCTGCCACCGTTACCGTCCGCTGGGTGGAGGACGGGAGATCCCGGTGCCCCTGTTCCTGCGGGCGCCCTGGTTCGTCGAGACCCACGCCCGCCGGCTCCGCGAGCAGGCCGGGGACACCTGCGACTACGGCCACCTGATGCGCTACAGCTGCAACAGCGGTTCGGCCGTCGGCGTCACCGCCGCCGAGGCGCTCCTGCACGCCCTCAACGAGACCATCGAGCGCGACGCCCTCTCCCTGCTCCTGGTACGGGCGTTTCTCAGCGAAGCCGATTTCCATCCGAACGTGATAGATCCGGCCACTCTCCCGTACGACCTGGCGCACGCGTACTCGGCGGCCGAACGGCTCACCGGTTCGCCGGTGCACCTGCTGGACATCACCAGCGATCTGGGCGTCCCCACCATGCTCGCCTACACCATCCCGACCTCTCGCCATCCGCATCGGCGGGGCGCCGGCGCCTCGCTCAGCGCCTCCTACGCCGCCTGGCGGGCCCTCACCGAGCTCGTCCAGATGACCTTGGGCGAGACGCTCGCGCGGTCCGGCGCGCCACTCCGAGATGAGCCGGTGTGGCATGCCGACCATCCGGAACTGCGCGCGTGCGAGCGATTCGACCTCACCGACCACCTGCGCGGCGCCCGCACGATCCCCTACGGCCATCCCGGCGGCGTGCCCGGTCACCCCCGTGAGCAGCTACGTGAGCTGATCTCCATCCTGGTCGCGCACGGCCACGTGCCGTACCGGCGCGTCGTGGCCGTCCTGCCGGAGCGGATCGTCGCGGTGCACGTCATCGTCCCCGGGCTGGAACGCTTCATGCTGATCATCGATGGCAACCTGGTCCTGCCGGGTCCGCGTGGGCGCGCCCTCGTTCGGCGGTACCACGCGGGCTGAGCCGCCTTGATGCCGGATGTTTGCCGTGCGCATGGTGTGACGCGCGAGTCTTTCCGCTTGATCAACCTAACGGTGCGATGTTCCTGGTTACCTTGGGTGCCGGACAGCTCGCATGATGGCGTTATGGGCACGCGACGGCGGAACCGCGGGGCTCTGGGCTGGTCGCCACCAGGTCTGTCCGCCCGGTCTCGCGGGCCGTGTCCTCGAAGGCCGCGACGAAGGCGCTCGCCGAGGGTGAGTCGCGCCGTACGATCCCCCGGGACCAGGGAGGAATCGCCATGACCGAACCCGGCTATCCACGGCTTCCGGCCCGCGATCTGTGCGGGACCATGCTCGTGCACCGCAGGTTGCTCAACGAGAGCATGACCTACCGCGCCCGGCGCGCGTTGATCGAGAACCGCGCTCTACAGTACGAGCGAGGGCGGCTCGCCCCTGCGCGGACCGACGTGGTCACCATCCCGGTCGTCGTCCACGTGGTGCACAACCGGAGCGTTCCTGTGCAGAACATCGGGGACGAGCAGATCCACGGACAGGTCGCCGTCCTCAACCAGGACTTCCGCGCGGCCAACCCCGACGTGGCCAAGGTGCCGGACCCCTGGAAGCCGCTGGTCGCCGATCCCAAGATCGAGTTTCGCCTCGCCACCCAGGACCCGAACGGCGATCCGACGGACGGCATCGTCCGGACCGCCACCGACCAGAGCGACTTCAGCTGGGACGACGCCGTGAAAGCGAACGCCACCGGCGGTTCGGACCCCTGGCCGAGCGACCGGTACCTGAACCTGTGGGTCTGCCAGCTTCGAGGAGGTCTGCTGGGCTACGCGCAGTTTCCCGGCGGCCCGCCGCAGACCGACGGGGTCGTCATCCTGCACTCCGCCTTCGGGACGACCGGTACCGCGGCGCCACCCTTCGACCGTGGCCGTACCGCAACGCACGAGATCGGTCACTGGCTGAACCTGTACCACATCTGGGGCGACGATGACGGCGCGTGCACCAGCGACGACAAGGTCGACGACACCCCCAACCAGGCCGACTCGAACCAGGGAACGCCGCGTTTCCCGCGCATCACATGCGACAACGGGCCGAACGGCGACATGTTCGTGAATTACATGGACTACACCGACGACGCGGCCATGTTCATGTTCACCCGTGGCCAGGCCACCCGGATGAACGCCTGCCTGGACGGTGAGCGGGCGTCGTTCCTCGTCGCGCCGGTGAGGCGCGCGCCCGCCCCGGCCGCCGGTACGGCGGTGCCCGAGATGCGGCGGCCGAGCCACAACGGTGAGGTGGAGCGCCTGCTGCACGACAGCGAGCGGCTGACCGCGGAGGTCCTCGACGACATTCGCGTCGCCCTCGGCATGGTCAGCCGCCGGCCGGGCGAGTGAGAGGGGGCATCGCGATCATTCAGGGGGCAGCGCTGAGCGGGACGCCGCCGGACATCGTCGGCGCCTGGCTCCATTCCTACGAAGAGGACACCGAGACCACGTCGGTCTACCGCGCACAGGACCATCCATTTCGTCCTTCCCGGCGGCCGCGGCGAGGCCTGGAGTTCCGGGCGGACGGGACGTTCGTCGCACTTCTTCCCGGCGCGGCCGACCGCCCGCATGAGGTGCGAGGCCGCTGGCAGCGCCAGGAGGGTGGCCGGGTGCGCATCTCGTTCCCCGAAAGCGACCGCGCGCCGTTGGAGGTCACCGTGCTCTCCTGCGCGGAAGGCGTGCTCACGATCGAGACATGAAGCGGGACGACCGGTCGGCCGCGGGCGTCAGGGATCCGGATCGGAGCGTGCGTTGACATGGACATACCTAATGAAGTGCGGGAAAAGGGGTTAGAGCACGCCCGCGCCGCCGCCGAACGGTATCGCCGGAGCACTGCCGTACGAGACGAAGTCCACCGCCGGCAGGAGCAGGGTGACGCTTTCCCCGATTCACCGGAGTCGCTCGCGGCCCGCGCCGCCCGCCTCATCCAGCGTCAAGGGGTGCCGGTGGAGGCGGTCATGGAGGCCACGCGGGCCGCGTCCCTGGACCGGCCCTCCATGCACGAACGCATCCTGGGCGTGGCCAAGGACCTGCAGGCATGGAGTTTCCTTCCGCGCGGAGCCCGTGCCGCGCGAACCGTCGGGAGGATCTCGGTCGGCGAGAACGGCCGAGAGCTGCCGATCGGCACCGGCTTCCTGGTCTCGCCGCGGCTCCTGCTGACCAACCATCACGTGTTCCCCCGGGCCGAGGCCGCACGGCAGGCCTTCGTGGAGTTCGACGCCCAGGTCAGCGTCGACAACATCCCTGAACCGGCCAAGCGGTTCACTCTGGACCCCGACACCCTCTTCGTCGCCGACCACGACCTCGACTACGCCCTGGTCCTGGTGAACCCTGACGCGTCCGGTCGGCCGGTGGGGGAGATGTTCGGCTGGAACAGGCTCAGTGTCCAGCTCGGCAAGCTGGTTCTCGGCGAACCGGTCAACATCGTGGGTCACCCCGGCGGCCGGCTGAAGGAGATCTCCATCCGCGAGAACAGCCTGGAGGTCCGGCTCGAGGCTTTCCTGCAGTACCAGACCGACACCGAGCCCGGCAGCTCCGGCTCCCCTGTCTACAACGACCAGTGGGAGGTCACGGCGTTGCACCATGGCGGGGTGCCCAGGACCGACGACCAGGGCCGCATATTGCGGCGAGACGGCCAGGTCTGGCAGCCCGGTGACGGTGACGACGCTGTCGACTGGATCTCCAATGAGGGCGTCCGCATCAGCGCCATCCTCAAGCATCTGGCCTCGCTGCCGCTCGATGACGCGCACGGGAGGTTCCTGGCGGAGATGGGCCCGGAGTCGGGGTTCGGTGACGGCGCCGCCCCTCGGCCGGCCACCACGGAGCCGTCGCCGGCGTCGACGTCGGCCGCCGCGCCTTCGGTCGACGGCCCGATCGGCGAGACCGCTCCTCGTCCCGGGCCGTCTCCGGCGGGCGCGGCTCGCGCCGGCCTGCCCGCCCGTGCCACCGCGTTCGGAGGCGCCCTCCACCTCGTCTTCATACACGGCCGCAGCCAGCAAGGACGCGACCCGGAGCGCCTGCGCCGATATTGGACCGCCGGATTGAACTGCGGTCTCACCCGCGCCGGACTGCCCACCATCGACCCGGCCGACGTCTGCTTCCCCTTCTACGGGGACCGGCTCGCCGAGGCCCTGCGGCCGCTCAGGACCGCCCCGCACTCGCTGGAGGAGCTCGTCGCCGATCCGGTCACGGCGACCGCTCCGAACTCCGGCACCGCGCGGACGCTGTACGAACGGCTGATCGTCGATGCCGCGACCCGCGCCGGCATGCCTGCCGCCGCGGGGCCGGTCCCTGAGGAAGGGGTGACCGACGCCGTCCATCAAGGCCTGAGCTGGCTGGCCGCCGTCACCGATCTGGACCGGCTGGCCATCGCCGCGATCTTCGCAGACGTCGCCGCCTACCTCGACGACCAGCGGGTCAGGGAGACGGTCCTGGACTGCGTGTCGCAGACGATGCCGCAGAGCGGCCGGGTGCTCCTGGTCGGCCACAGCCTGGGCACGGTCGTCGCGGTGGACCTGCTCACCCGCCTCGATGCGAGAGCGGACGTCGAGCTGCTCGTCACCCTCGGCAGCCCGCTCGGCATGGACGGCGTTCACCGCCGACTGCTCATCGGCGGGCCCGAACGCCTCGATCGGGTGGTCCGCTGGTTCAACGCCTGGTGCCCGACCGACCCCGTCACCATCGGCTGCCCGCTCGGTGACGATTGGCACGGAGAGCCGGTCGAGATCTCCGTCACCAATCCGGCCGGGCGGGTGCACGACGTCGAGGAGTACCTCACCCATCCTGAGGTCGCGCACGAGATCGGCGGCGTGCTCACCGGCCGCACCCAGGTCGCGGCCGGTTGAGCACACCTTCGCCAGGCGGTCGCCTGTCGCCTTCCGAGGGTCAGGTGACCGTCTGTCGCCTTCCATCCCATGGGTCAGCACACGATGAAGATGCTCTTCCAGCCGACGGGCGTCCGCTGCTCGGCGTTGCGGTTGGACGCCAGCTCGAAGTGCATCACACCCTGCGTGTCGGGCTGGTTGTACATCCGACCGCTCTGGCCGTCGCCGTACCACTTGTACGACCCGTGGAAGGGGATGTTGGACGGGCCGCACCGGTCGATGACCACCGACCGGCCGGTGAAGCCGGGTCCCTCGTAGGCCACGTACTGCGAGGCGTAGGCGGCGCCGGCCATGACCGCGACCATGGCGGCGGACATGACGGGGACGAGGGCGATTCGCTTCACGATGTTCCTCCCGATGATCTCAGTTGTTTACCGGGAGTATGCATACCGTCGCAGCTTGTAGTCGAAACATGCCGCGCAGCGGAGAAAGGAATGAGGATGAGGGACCTCGGCCGAGGCCGCCCGCAACGCCCTGACCTGGACGGAGGCCGCGGTCCAGCGGCGGCGGTACCGGCACGGCAATACCGGCAATACGGTTATGGCTTTCTCGGGACGACTCCATGGGTGCGACGAACCCGGCCCAATGCGGCCAGAATGCGACTTCCGTCATGGTCCGGCGGGGCGGCGGCGCCGGGTTCACCCGATGGCACTATCTCGGGGGCGATGATGGTGCGCAGGAGTTCACCACTGATCGCGGCACGCTGGTCGGGTTCCAGATCTTTCATCTCGTTGATGAGCCGTTCGACCGCGAGGTAGCGGGAGAACCTCACAGGCTGGTCGAAGTAGGTGTGCAGGTGGCTGGCCGCATTCTCCTGCGAGCGTAGGAAGGTCCGCCCTATGAAGGCCGCGAGCGCTGCCGATATCGCCCCGAGCGCGGCGGCCGTACCTGCCGCATGCGGGTTCCGCACTGCGAGCCCGACGGCGAACACCAGCACCAAGAACCCGATCAGCATGGCCACCTCGGCGTTTCGAAAGCTTCGCTGCGCGTGGTTGCTGGCGAGTTTGTGGTAGAAGGTCATCCGCGACTGGGTCGCCGTCCACAGCGGCGACAGTTCCAGATGCCCTTCGCGCAAGGCCGCGTCCGCGATACGGACCTCCTCCCGCGCCTGCTCCGTCTCCTGGATCTTTTCCTGCCTCCGCCGCGACATGAAATTCGCCGCTATGGCCGCAAGAGCGAGCAGAGACGCCCACAGGAAGATCTTCACGCCGAGCTTTGTGTTCGTCGGCATGACCATGTCCGCGAAGGCCATTGACAGCACGAAGATCCATAATCCCACGACAAGTGGCATGGCCCGATCCAGCTGCGCACGGAAAGAGTCGACAGGTCGGTGGGCCGCCTGCCGGCCGACGCGGGAAGATGCGTACGTTCTTTCACCGTCCATGCCATCAAGGTAACAAAAGTGATCGGGGATACGTGAAGCACAAGGCTTTGAACGATCCGGTAGACCTTTGTTTGATGCGACTTTGCCCATGACCGCGCCGCGCCGGAACGGTCGGACCTCCGAATCGGGGTCAGGTTTTGCCGGACGCCTTGACGGGCATCACGCACGAATATGGAGGTGAACACCATGGGAAGAAATCTGGACTTCTTCACATCGGAATCGCTGGACAGAAGAAGCCAGGAGCTGACCGACGCCGAACGCGAGCGGCTGGAAGAACTGGTTCGCGGCGCGGCACCCCAGAACGCAGGAGAATGAACCGCACGGGTTGACGGCGGCCGTTCACCCACTTCCACCGCGTGACGCTCAGCCGCAGACACCGGGGAGGGCGCAGACCTTGGTGGCCATCGCTCTCGCCTGGCCGGCGAGCCGCCTCTCCAGGGAGGCCGGGTCTTCGGGGACCTGGTCGGAGGTGTAGAGGAAGACGGCGGCGCCCCGGCGGGTGACGATCCACAGGCGGCCGGGTTCGCGCCGGCGCGTGCCGTCCCGCATGAAGTACCGTCCGACCATCATGGCCTCGTCTCCGAGGCGTAACAGCCGGCCCGCGTAGTCCACCTTGGAGCTCGCCGGGGAGCCCTTCCGGGGGCACGTTCTCACCTCGCTCCGCAGCTCGCGGAACGCGTCGTGCGCGGACACGGCGGTCCGGTACAGCACGAGCTGTTCGCTCTCGTAGCCAGGGCCGCTGTTCAGATGGGTGATGGTGCGCATGGCGACACGGCCGTCGTAGGAGGTCCGCCTGGCCTCGCAGGGGTTGAGCTCCAACCGCCAGGAGGTGCTGTCGCTGACCTTCCACCAATCCTCCTGCGTCGCCCCGGACGGGCGCGTCGCGCTCGCCCGGGACTCGGTCAGCAGGAACCCCTTGGGGATCGCCGTCGCCTCGGCCCCGGCCAGGCCGCACCCCGCCAGCAACGACAACACCAACGGCACCGTCATCATCACCCGTCTGGTCACATGCCATGAGACGCCCGCGACCGGCTGGGAGTTCACCGGGAGCGGGCTCCCGGGCTCTGATCGCCGGTTCCGGCCCCGTACCGCGGCTCGCGTTCGTCGCAGGGGGTGAACGGTCGCGTACGGTGAGCGATCATCGGCTGCCGGCGGTCGCGTCCCGCGAGCACAGGCGCGGGACGGCGGTCATGGGGACGTCCTCGGTGAGGCTGCGGAGCAGCAGGGCCTCGATGCCGAGCAGCATCGTCCTCGCGGTCTCCCGTGGCAGGTAGGCGGTGTCGATGATGAGGCTGAGCTGGCCGGTGCCGGCCGCCGTCCCCACGGTGAAGAAGACCTTGAACCGGACGCCCGGCCAGGCGTTGGTGACGTAGGTGCGGGTCTTGCCGGCCAGGGGGGACAGGTCCTCCTCCAGGGCGGCTTTCGGCAGCGATGGCCAGGTGCCGATGCCCCGGCGGTCGTTGAAGAACGCGTCCAGGTCGGGTTCCCTGCCCCGGCGCCGGCCGACCTCCTCGCGCATGGCCTGCATCGCGAACGGGTCGTACCGCGCGTTCCGGTAGGCGCCCTGCGCGGTGGCGTGCGCGGCCCGGCAGGCGGTGGTGAAGTCGGTCGAGGGCAGGTCGAGGACGAACAGGGCGTCCTGGCCGACGGTGCCGACCATGGTGCGGGTGCGGGCGTCGCGGCGGTTGCTGTGGACGAGCTGCATGACCGCCCTCGGGCGCCCGCTGACCACCGCCAGGACGGTCGCGCAGGCCGCGAGCAGGACGCTGGTCGTGCTGACCGTCCAGCGGGCGGCCAGCCTCATGGCCGCGGCGGCGAGCGCGACCGACTCCATGCCGACCTCGATGAACCTCGGATCCTCCGGCTCGCGGGGGTCGTGGTCGAACACCTCCAGGGGCACCTCTTCGAGGATCGAGCGCCAGTACTCGATCGACCTGCGGGAGTGGGCCTGCCAGGACTCCTCGCTCTCCAGACCGGCCTGGTCCATCGGCTGCCAGCCCGCCGGCGGCAGGTCCTCGCCCTTGAGCAGCGCCTTCCACTCCTCGGTCAGCAGGCTCAGAGCCTGGTAGTCGACCGCGAGGTGCGAGAAACTGAACGCCAGCGCGAACGGGCGGCCGTCCTTGAGCACGGCCGCGCAGCGCAGCGGCGGTTCCTCGCCGTGCGCGAACGCGGTGGCGCTCATCTCCGTGCCGAGGCGCTCGGCCACCCGCAGCCCGCGCTCCGCGCCCGCCTCGACCAGGTCGACGACCAGCTCGCCGTCGCGCGCCACCCGCTGCACCGGGCCGTCCGGCGTGGCGGCGAAGGTGGTGCGCAGGCTCTCGTGGCGTCCGAGCAGCACGCGCAGCGTGGCCAGCACGGCGTCCAGGTCGCGTCTGCCGTAGACCGGGAGCACCCAGGGACAGTTGAGGTAGGACTGGCTGTCGCCCATCAGGTGGACGGCCCGCCACATCAGCCGCTGTCCCCAGGTCAGCGCCGCCTCGCCGCCCCGCTCGCCGTGGAACGGCACCGTCACCGACCCGGTCACCGCCCCGCTCACGCCCCCGGTCACCGTGGCCGTCCCGCCGGACGGTTTCGGCGGGCGAGGAGGCCGGCCGCTGCGGCCGTCACGCCGCGCCGTCCTCGCGGAGTCGCGCGCTGCGCGGGCGCATGTCGGTCCAGATCTCTTCGATGTGGCTCAGGCACTCCTCCTTGCCGCCGGTGAAGCCCTCGGCCCGCCACCCGGCGGGGAGCTCCTGGTCGAGGGGCCACAGCGAGTACTGGTCCTCGTCGTTGACGACCACCTGGTGCATGTCACGCCTCCGTCGTTTCGGTACGGGTAGGGGTGGAGCCTCGCAGCGCCTGGACGCCGACCAGGTCGTCGGCCACGGCGTCGGGGACCTCCTGGTCGAAGCGGGCCAGTGCGGGGACGCGGGTCGCGACCAGCACGATCAGCACGATGACGGCGCCGAACAGGACGTACATGAGCCCGATGCCGCGGCCGGGGCCGGTGCCGAGGAGCGCCCCGACGGTGGGGGCCAGCGCGCCGCCGCGGGCGAGCAGCGGGTCGAGCACCGCCGCGGCGTACGGGGCGACGAGCCCGAAGCCGATGGGCAGGGTGGACCACGCGATGAGCGTGTTCATGGCGAACACCCGGCCGTGGAACCGCTGCGGCACCTTGACCTGCACGATGGTCGTGTAGATGCCGTTGAGCAGAGTGATCCAGAGCGTCATGCCGCACACCCCGACCGCGATCACGGTCAGATCGGCGCGCAGGCCGGTGACCAGGCAGAAGCAGCCGAGGATCAGCGTGCACAGCAGCACCCCGCGCAGCCGCATGCGGCGCGGGCCGCCCCAGACGATCATGATGAGCGCCCCGGCGAACGTCCCCACCCCGGCGAGGAACGCGATGCGCCCGACGTCGGCGAGGCCGGCGAAGGACAGCACGAGCGGCGAGAACATCAGCAGGAGCGGCGAGAGGAACACGTTCAGCACAACGAAGAACAGCAGCATCGCCACGAACCCGCGGTGCCCGAGGGAGTAGCGCAGCCCGCCCAGGATCTCCGCCTTGATCGACTCGCGGCGCCGCCAGGGCATCGTGGCGGGGAAGCGGACGGCCAGCAGCGTGACGATCGCGACCGCGTAACTGGCGACGTCCAGGACCAGGATGCCGCCGAGCCCGATCCCGGCGAGCAGGCCCACCGCGAAGATCGGCACCAGGAGCTGCGCCGTGCCGTTGCCCAGTTGCATGATCCCGACGGCGTGCCCGAGGTAGTGCTTGGGCACGAGCTGCGGCACCGCCGACATGTAGGCGATGCGCTGGAAGGTGAGGGCGACCGACAGGCAGCCCAGCAGCGGATAGATCAACCCCACCGACAGGTGGCCGGTCCACAGCAGGACGCCGAACGCGAGCTGGATGGAGAAGGCGGCCACGTCGCCGGCCAGCATCACCCGGCGCCGGCTGGCCCGGTCGACGATCGCGCCCGCGACGGGCGCGGTGAGCAGCCCCGGCACCAGGCCGACGACGGCCATCAGGGCGAACATCGCCACCGACCCGGTCGTGGTGTAGACCCACAGGGGGACCGCGAACTCGGTCAGCGCCGACCCGACGACGGAGGTCAGCTGGCTGAGCGCGACGGCCAGGAAACGCGGGATGCTGGGCCGCACGCCGCCGGAGGTCACCGGCGTGTCCGAGCGGGACGTGTCGTGCAGCCACCAGGTGGCCTCGGGCTCCCGCGCGCGCCCGTCCCCAGGTTGGGGTTCGGCCAAAGCCCGGTGGGACGTGGTGTCGTCTCCCGGCCCCGGTTCGGCGGGGGCGTGGTGGGGTGCGGTGACGCCGGGTTCGGCCAGACCCGGGGCGGTGACGTCCAGTCCGGGAGTGGTGAGGGTCTGGTGGGTGGTGGTGACGATCTCGGCCAGTTCCTCGGCGCGGTACTTGAGGAAGAAGTGACCGGCCTCGGCGAGGACGACGACGGCCGTGGCCGGGGTCAGGAAGTGCCACTCGCGGAAGCGTTCCTGGTAGTAGTCCGTCGCCGGGTCCTCGGTCCCCACGACGCTGATCACCGGGGCGCGCAGCCGGTCGGCGCCGCCCTCCAGCAGGCGGGAGTAGTAGTCCTCGGCCTCGCGCGAGTCCCGGCGCATGTTGCGGACGATCCGCCGGGCCTGCGCCGGGTCGATGTCGCCCATCTCCAGGCCCATCGAGATCAGCCAGTTGACGTACCGCTGGTCGCCGCGCAGCCGCTCCGCCTCGGCCAGCCGCGAGATGCGCGACAGCAGCGCCCCGCGCGGCCGGGCGAAGGGGAAGATGCCGCCGATGTAGACCGCGACGAGGTCGCGTCCCGCCGCCTCCAGCCGCCGGGAGAGCTCGACGGTGAGGGCCGAGCCGACACCGCAGTGCCCGTACAGGATGACCGGGCCCTCGACCTTGTCCAGGATCTCGCGGACGCACGCCTCGGCGAGGTCGTCGAACGGCAGCGTGCCCTCATCCACCCCCACGTCGTGGCCGGGGATCGCCACCGACCACAGTGCGTGCCCGTCGGGCAGGGCGTCGGCGAGGGGCTGGTACACCACCGCGCTGCCGCCCCCGTACGGCACGCACACGTAGCTGACCACCGGCGTGGTGCTGCCGGCGGCGGTCAGCCGGTGCAGCAGCTCGCGGGGCCCGCGCCGTTCGGCGGGGACGTCGGCGAGCGCCGCCAGCTCGCGGACGGTGGGGTGCTTGAAGACGTCCATCACGCCGACCTGGCCGTCGACGCGGCCGCGCAGCCGGGCCACGACCTGGATGGCGAGCAGGGAGTGCCCGCCGAGGTCGAAGAAGTCGTCGTCGAGCCCGACGGTCTCCACGCCGAGGAGTTCGGACCAGATCTCGGCGATCGCCAGCTCGGTGGGCGTGACGGGCGGGGCGAACTCGACCGCGGCGTCGCGCCCGGCGACCGGCGCGGGCAGGGCCCGTCGGTCCAGCTTGCCGTTGGGGCTGAGTGGAAGGGCCGCGAGGCCGACGTAGCCGCTGGGCACCATGTAGTCGGGCAGCGTCTTCTTCAGCTCCGCCCGGACGGCGGAGACGTCGGCGCCGTCCGGCACCAGGTAGGCCACCAAGCGGTCCTCGCGGACGATCACGGCGGCGTCCCGCACGTCGGGCAGCGCCCGCAACGCCGCCTCGATCTCGCCGAGCTCGATGCGCAGGCCGCGCAGCTTGACCTGGGTGTCCAGGCGGCCGAGGAACTCCAGCGCCCCGTCGGGCCGGCGCCGGACCAGGTCGCCGGTGCGGTAGAGCCGCGACCCCGGCGGCCCGAACGGGTCGGGGACGAAGCGGTCGGCGGTGAGCGCGGGCCGGTTCAGGTAGCCCCGGGCGAGGCCCGCGCCGCCGATGTGGAGCTCGCCGGGCACCCCGATCGGCGCCGGGTCCATGGACTCGCCGAGGACGTACAGGGCGGTGTTGGCGATGGGAGTGCCGATCGGCACTCTGGCCAGGCCGGACAGGGCCGCGGGCCGGCAGTGCCAGGCGGACACGTCGACGGCCGCCTCGGTCGGCCCGTACAGGTTGTGCAGCTCGGCCGAGGGCAGCGCGCCGACGCAGCGGCGGGCCAGGTCGGCCGGGAGCTCCTCGCCCGAGCAGATCACCCGGCGCAGCGACCCGCAGCCCGCCGCGCCGGTCATGCCCGCCATGCCCGTCATGCTCTTCGCGCCGGCCATGCTCTTCGCGCCGGACATGCTCGCCGCGCGCGCCATGTCGGCCGCGCCGGCCGCGCCTGCGTCGCCCGCCTCGCCGAGGAACACCGCCAGCATCGAGGGCACGAAGTGGGCGGTGGTCACCCCCTCGGTGACGATCAGCTTGCGCAGGTACGCCGGGTCCTTGTGGCCACCGGGGGTGGCGAGCACCATGCGCGCGCCCTGGCGCAGCGGCCAGAACAGCTCCCACACCGACACGTCGAAGCTCAGCGGGGTCTTCTGGGCGACGATGTCGCAGGCGTCGAGACCGAAGCGTTCCTGCATCCAGTCGAGGCGGTTGGCGATGCCGCCGTGGGTGTTGGGCACGCCCTTGGGCCGTCCCGTGGAGCCGGAGGTGTAGATGACGTAGGCGACGTCGCCGGGGCGCACCTCCGGCAGCGGTCCGGAGGCACCCGTCCAGGCGTCCGGGTCCAGGACGTCGTCCAGGTCGAGGACGCGCGCCGTCGTGTCCGGGAGCGTGGGCCGGATCCGCCGCTGGGTGAGCAGCACGGCGGGAGCGGCGTCCGCCAGCATGAACGACACCCGGTCCGCCGGGTGGTCGGGGTCGACCGGCAGGTAGGCCGCGCCCGCCTTGAGCACGCCGAGCAGGGCGGGAAGCAGTTCCAGCGACCGCTCGGCGCAGACGGCGACCACCGAGCCCACGCCCACCCCGAGGCCGCGCAGCGTGTGCGCGACGCGGGTGGCGGCCGCGTCCAGTTCCCGGTACGACAGCGAACGCCCCTCGAACCGGACCGCGACCGCGTCCGGCGTGCTCGCCGCCCGTGCCGCGATCGGCCCGTGCAGCGTCGCGTCGCCGGGGTACTCCGTGGCGGTGTCGTTCCAGCCGTCGACGACCAGGCGCCGCTCGTCCTCGGTGAGCAGGTCGACGCGCGACAGGGGGAGCTCGGGCCGGGCGGCCACCCGCTCCAGCAGGGTCCGCAGGTGTCCGGCCAGCCGCTCGACCGTGGCCGCCTCGAACAGGTCGGTGTTGTAGACCAGCAGCCCCGACAGGCCCCCCTCGGAGTCGTCGGCGAGGTACAGCTCCAGGTCGTAGCGGGTCGCCCAAGCGTCCACCGGGAAGTCGGCCACGCTCAGCCCGCCGGGCGGCCGCACCGCCCCGGTGCGGTAGTTCTGCATGGCGAAGATGACCCCGAACAGCGGCGAACGGGACACGTCGCGGGGCAGGTCGAGTTCGGCGACGAGCTGCTCGAACGGCAGGTCCTGGTGGGCGAAGGCGTCCACGGACATGTCCCGGACCCGGTCGAGCAGCTCGCCGAAGCTCGGGTCGCCCGACAGGTCCACCCGCATCGTCAGCATGTTGACGAAGCAGCCGATCACCCCGTCCAGCTCCGGCAGCCGGCGCCCGGCGACCGGGGAGCCGACGGCCACGTCGGTGGCGCCCGCGTACCGGCCGAGCAGCGCGCCGAGCGCGGCGAGCACGGTCATGTACGGCGTGGCCCGGTGCTCGCGGCCCAGCCGTGCCAGCGTCCCGGTCAGCTCGGCGCCGAGCGGGAAGGCGTGCGCGGCGCCGGCGTAGGTGCGCTCGGGCGGACGGGGAAGGTCGGTCGGCAGGTCGAGCGGTTCCAGCCCGGCCAGCCGCTCCCGCCAGAACGCGAGCTCGCGCCGCGGCGGTTCCAGGCTCCGCTGCCAGGCCGCGTAGTCGCCGTACCCCACCTCGGGCGCCGCAGGTACCGTGCCTTCGTACCGGGCGAAGACCTCGCCCACCAGCAGTTCGGCCGACCAGCCGTCGGCGGCGATGTGGTGCACGCCGATCACCAGCACGTGGTCGTCCTCGGCCAGCCTGACCAGCAGCGCCCGCGCCACCGGGCCGGTGGCCAGGTCGAACGGCACCGAAAGGAACTCCTCGGCCAGGGCCTTCGCGGCGGCCTCGCCGGGAGCGTCGCGCACGGTCAGCGGCAGGGTGGCGGCGTCGTCGGTCACCGCCTCCGGGCGGCCGTCCCAGGTCGCCGGGTAGCGCGTGCGCAGCACGTCGTGCCCGGCCGCGACGCCCGCCAGCGCGGCGGCCAGCCGATCCGGGTCCAGCGACCCGCGCAGCCGGAGCCTGAGCGGGATGGTGAGCTGGGTGGTGCCGGGCGCGAACTGCTCCAGGAACCACAGTCGCTCCTGGGCGTGCGACAGCACGGGCGGCTCCCCGGTGGTACGCGCCGGGATGGTCCGCCGCGGCGCCGCCGCCGCCCCTTTGCGCAACCGCCGCGCCAGCAACTCCCGCTTGGTCGCCGACAGCCCGTCCCGGCCACCGGTCGGCACGTCTTGGCCGGCCGGCGGCGTGTTCCCGCCGGCGGGCGATGCGTCCTCGTTCGCCGATGGCCCGCCCCGACCGGAGAGCGGTTCGTCCTGGCCGGAGAGCGGTTCGTCCTGGCCGGCGGCCAGTCCGTCCCGGGCGGTGGGCGGCTGGTTCTGGTCGGCCGCCGGCCCATTCCGGCCGGCGGACGGGCGGTCGTCGTGCGTCGACAGCCCCTCTTGGCCGGCGGGCGGTTCGTCTAGGGTCGTGGGCGGCTGGTTCTGGCTTGCCGGCCGTCCGTTCCGGTCGTCGGGCGGTTCGCCGCCCGTCGGCAGCCCGTCGTGGACTGTGGGCTCGTCCTCGGTGGCCGGCCGTTCGCCGGCGCCGGTGCGCGTGCCGCTCAATGGAGGACCTCCGTGTCCAGCAGGCGGGCGGCTTCGGCTTCCGACAGACCGGAGAGCTGCTCGACCAGCAGGTTCTCCACCGCCTCCGCCAGCCCGGCGACGGTCGGCCGGTCGAACACCGTGCGGATCGGCACCTCGAGGTCGACGGCGTCGCGCAGCAGGGCCGCCACCCTGATCACCAGCAGCGAGTGGCCGCCCAGGGCGAAGAAGTCGTCGAACGCGCCGACGACCTCCAGGCCGAGCACCTCCGCCCACACCCCGGCGACCAGGACCTCCGCGTCGGTACGGGGAGCCACGAACGCGACGGCGGGTGCCGGCGCGGGCGCCGGCAGCGCCGCCAGGTCCACCTTGCCGGTGACCGTGAGCGGCAGCGCGTCCATCGCCACCCACGCCGTGGGCACCAGGTGCGGCGGCAGGGTGGCCGACAGCAGCCGTCGCAGATCGTCCGGGTCGGCGGTACCGGTCACGTACGCCACCAGCCGGTCGCCGTCGGCGACCACCGCCGCCTGGCGCACCAGCGGGTCGGCCAGCAGGGCCGCCTCGACCTCTCCCGGCTCCACCCGGAAGCCGCGCACCTTGGCCTGCCCGTCGAAACGGCCGAGGAACTCAAGGGTCCCGTCCGGCCGCCACCGCGCCCGGTCGCCGGTCCGGTACAGCCGGGAACCCGGCGGGCCGTACGGATCGGGGACGAACCGGTCCGCGGTCAGCGCCGGACGGCCGAGGTAACCGCGCGCCAGCCCGGCCCCGCCGAGATACAGCTCGCCTGGGACGCCCGGCGGCACCGGCTCGCCGTGCGGGCCGAGGACGTGCGCGGTCGCGCCGGCGATGGGCCGGCCGATGGACGGACGCCGGCCGGCGTCGGCGGCGCCGAGCGCGGCGGCCGTGGCGATGACGGTCGCCTCCGTCGGCCCGTAGGTGTTGACCAGGCGGACCCGGTCGCCGAAGCGGTCCCGCCAGCGGGCGACGGCGGCGGCGTGCGCCTGCTCGCCACCGATGATCACCAGGCGCAGCCGCTCCGGCCAGGTCAGGTCGTCGAGCGCCTCGGTGAGCCGGTGCCAGTAGGCCGTCGGCAGGTCCAGCACGGTGACGTCCCGGCCGGCGGGGGTGCGCAGCACGTCCGGCAGGGTGGCGGCGCCGTCGGGCAGCAGCAGCACCGACGCCCCCGCCGTCAGCGCCGGGTACAGCTCCTCGGCGTGGGCGTCGAAGCTGAGCGAGGCGAACTGGACGACCCGGTCGCCGGGGCCGAGGTCGTAGGCCTCCCGCATCCAGCGCACGCGTCCGGCCAGGGCGCCGTGCTCGACCAGCACGCCCTTGGGACGGCCGGTCGATCCCGAGGTGTAGATCACATAAGCCGGGTCCCCCGGCTCGACGGCCCGCCACGCGTCGTCACCAGATTCGGCGGCCGACCGCGTGGGGTCACCGGGCTCGGCCGTCAGCCGCGTGTCGCCGCCGGGCTCGGTCGTCCGCCGCGTGGGGTCGCCCGGTTCGGCGGCCGGTCGTGTGTCGTCGCAGAGCCGGGTCGTCCGCCGCGTGTCGCCGCCGGTGTCCGGCTCGGACGGGGCGGTGAGCAAGGGAGTGCCCGGTGGCAGGCGGTGGGCGAGCGCTTCGGCGGTGACGACCAGGCGGGCGCCGCTGTCGCCGACCAGGAACGCCAGGCGCTCGTCCGGGTACTCCGGATCGAGCGGCAGGTAGGCGGCCCCGGCCCGCCACACGGCGAGCAGCGCGACCAGCGCCTCGACCGAGCGGCCGAGGCAGACGCCGACGACCGCGCCCGGGACCACCCCGCGCCGCCGCAGGGCCGCGGCCAGCCGCGCCGTCCTCGCGTCGAGTTCGCCATAGCCCACCTGCTGGTCTCCGCAGAGCAGCGCCGTGGCGTCGGGCGTCGCGGCGGCCATCCGCGCGAACAGCGCCGGGACCGTCTCCACGGCGGTGGCCTCCACGGCCGAGGTGGATCGCACGGCCGAAGTGGTTTCCACGGTCGCGCCGGTTTCTACGGCCGCGGTGGCTTCCACGGTGGTCGCGGTGCCGTCGGAGGTGCCGTCGGGGGAGTCGTCGGTCGTACGGCCCGCGGCGGCCTCCCGGGAGACCTGGGCCGTAGGCGCGGTGCGGGTCGTGGGGACGTCGGATAGCTCGTCTCCGCCCGTGCGGCTCGCGGCGAGGAGGGTCTCGTCGGTGGGGGTCAGCATCGGCAGGCGGGAGATCGGGGTGGCGGGGGCGTCGGCGATGCCGCGCAGGAGGGTGGCGAACCGCTCGGCGAGAGCTTCGACGGTCGCCGCCTGGAAGAGGGTGGCGTCGTAGCCCAGCACGGCCAGCAGGCCCTCGCCCTGACGCCACGTCTCCAGGGCCAGGTCGAACTTGGCCTGCCGGTACCCGCCGTCGAACAGCTCCACCCGCAGGTCGCCGACGCGCTCGGGCGGGGCGCCGTCACCGGCCTGGCTGTGCAGGATGATCATGGTGGACAGGAGCGGGTTGTGGTGGACGTCCCGCGGCACGCCCAGCTCTCCGACCAGCCGCTCGAACGGCACCGTGCGGTGCGCGTGCGCCTCCAGCACCGTGCGGCGGGTGGCGTCGAGCAGATCGGCGAAGGCCGGGTCCCCGGCGAGATCGCCGCGCAGCACCAGGGTGTCGGTGAGGTAGCCGACGACCGGTTCGAACTCCACCCGGTCGCGGACCGCCCAGGGCGTGCCGACCAGGATGTCGTCCTGTCCACTGTGCCGGGCCAGCAGCACCTGGTAGGCGGCGGCCAGCACCATGAACAGGGACGCGCCGTGCTCCTGCGCGAGCCGTTCCAGCCGGGCGACGACCTGCTCGGGGATCGGGAACGGGTGGAAGGCCCCCTCGGGCCGCCGTCCCCGGGGCAGGTCGGTGGGCAGTTCGAGCGCCGGCGGCGCGGCGAGCTTGCGCCGCCAGTACTCCAGCGCCTCGTCGGCGGCCGGTCCGGCTTCCTGTTCCCGCTGCCACAGGGCGATGTCGCCGTACTGGACCGGCAGCGCGGCCAGCCTCGGCTCGCGCCCCTCCGCCCGGGCCTGGTAGAGCGCGAACAGGTCGTCGAGCATGATCCCAAGGGACCATCCGTCGGTGATGATGTGGTGCAGCACGAAGCAGAGCACGTGGTCGTCCGGGCCCAGGGCCAGCAGGCTGACCCGCAGCGGCGGCGACCCGGCCAGGTCGAAGGGCGCATTGGTGCGCGCGGCGACCAGGCTCCGGGCGCGGTCCTCGGCGTCGGCGAACGAGGTGAGGTCGAGCCGTTCGACCGGAACCGGGCCGGGCGGGTGGACGACCGTCACCGGCTCGCCGTCGGCGCCGCCGTCGGAGAAGGAGGTCCGCAGGCTCTCGTGCCGTGCCACCACCGCGTCCAGGGCGGCGTCGAGCGCGCCGGCGTCGAGCGCGCCGCGCATCCGCAGCACCAGGTACATGTTGTACGAGGCATCCTCGGGATCGAAGCGCTGCAGGAACCACAGCCGCTGTTGCGCCGGCGACATCGGCGGCTGGACTCCGGCCGGGCGGGGCCGCACTCCTGCGGGCTCGGGCGCCTCCTCTTGCGGGCCCCCGGCCTCCTCGCGCAGGCTCGCGATCTCCTCGGCGACCCCGATGACGGTGGGGTCGTCGAAGAAGGCGTCGAGCGACATCTCCACCCCGAGGCGTTCCCTGATCCGCGCGGTGATCTGGGTGATGGTGATGGAGTGCCCGCCGAGGTCGAACAGGTCGTCCTCGTCGCCGATGTCGTCGAGCTCCAGCACCTCCCGCCAGATCCGCCGGACCTCCTCGACCAGCCCGGCGTCCCCGTCCTCGCCCAGCACTGCGAGACCGGCCTCGCTCGGGGTGCCACGGTGGACGTCATCGGAGGTCGCCGCCGGTTCGGGCAGGGCCGCGCGGTCGAGCTTGCCGACAGGGTTCAGCGGCAGGGCGTCCAGCATGACGTACGCGGCGGGCAGCATCGGCCGGGGGAGCGTCCGGCTCAGGTGGGCGGTCAGCGCCCCGGGTTCGGGGGACGCGCCCGCCACGGGCACGACGTACGCGACCAGCCGTGCCTCGCCGGCGTGCGTGCCGGCACTTGAGCCCGCGCCCGTGCCCCTGCCCGTGCTCGCGTCCGAGCTCGCGCCCGCGTCCGCGCCCTTGCTCGTGCCCGCGTCTGTGGCTACGTCCGTGCGCGCGTCCGTGCCCGTGAGCAGTACGACGGCCTCGGCGACCTGCGGGTGGTCGAGCAGGCGGGCCTCTATCTCGCCGAGCTCTATGCGGTGGCCGAGCAGCTTGACCTGGCCGTCCTGGCGGCCGAGGAACTCGATCTCGCCGTCCGGCCGGTGGCGGGCGAGGTCGCCGGTCCGGTACAGCCGCGACCCCGGCGGTCCGAAGGGGTCGGGGACGAACCGCTCCGCCGTGCGGCCCGGTCGGCCCCGGTAGCCGCGCGCCACTCCGGCGCCGCCGATGCACAGTTCACCGGCCACGCCCGTGGGCACCGGACGCAGCGTCTCGTCCAGCAGGTACACCTGGGTGTTGGCGATCGGCCGTCCGATCGTGACGACCTCGGCCTCGCGGGACCTCTCGGCCTCGAGAGATCCCCCGACCTCGCGGGACCCCACGGCCGTGCCGGGCTCGCCGGTACCGGCAGCAGGGGGCTGACCGGCCCGGCCGGGTTCGCCGAGGGTGCTCCAGATGGTGGTCTCGGTCGGGCCGTACACGTTGAAGACGCGACCGAAGCGGGCCCGCAGCTCTCCCGCGAGCCGGGGTGGCAGCGCCTCCCCGCCGGTGAGCGCGGTCGCCCCTGAGATGCCACCGGGCAGCAGCAGCCGCCACACCGACGGGGTGGCCTGCACGTACGTGACGCCCTGCTCGGCGACCAGGCGGGCCAGCGCCTCCGGGCGGCGTACGGCGCCGGGAGCGGCGACGACGACCGTGCCTCCGGTGACCAGCGGCAGGTAGAGCTCCAGGGCGCTGATGTCGAACGCGGGCGAGGTGAGCGCGAGCCAGCGGTCGCCGGGCCCCGAGCCGAGCCGGTCGCGCATCGAGAGCAGCAGGTTCGCCAGGTTGCCGTGCTCGACCTCGACGCCCTTCGGGCGGCCGGTCGACCCCGAGGTGTAGATGACGTAGGCGAGCTCTCCGGGTGAGGGCGGAGTCTGCTCGTCCCCTCCGGCGGGGTCCGCGTCCTGTTCCTCGTCGTCGACGAGAAGGACCGGCCCCGGCAGGGCGCAGGGCACGGCGGTGTCCGACAGCACCAGCCGCGGCCGGGCGTCCTCCACGATCATGGCGAGCCGTTCCGCCGGATGGTCGGGGTCCAGCGGCAGGTACGCGGCGCCCGCCTTGTGCACGGCGAGCAGCGCGGCCGGCAGCGTGTCCGAGCGCGGCAGGCACACCGCGACGAGGTCGCCGCGGCGCACCCCGGCCCGCCGCAGGCGCCGCGCGATCCGGCCGGCCGCCGCCTCCAGCCCGGCGAAGGTCAGCGAGCGGTCGCCGAAGGTCACCGCCACCGCGCCGGGGCGAGCCCGTACCTGCTCGGCGAACAGGTCGTGCAGCGTCGCCGCGCCGTAGTCCGCCGCAGTGGCGTTCCACTCGGTGACCAGCCGCGACCGCTCGGCCGGGGAGACGACCTCAAGATCGGCGAGGCGGACCTCGGGGTCGGCGGCGGCGTGGCCGAGCAGCGCGCGCAGGCCGTCGCGGAACCGCTCGGCGGCGCCGCGGTCCAGGGCCGCGGGGTCGAACCTCAGGCAGGTGGCCAGACCGTCGGGGCCGTCCACGAACTGCAGGTGCAGGGCGTTGCGCACGCCCCCGCCGAACATCGTCCAGTCGGCCGACACCGCGAGACCGGGGAACTCCGGCTCGGCGTCCCGCCTGCGGTAGCTGATCGACACCGGTGCCACGGCGGCGCGCGACGCGTGGCCGAGCGCCCGGGTGAGCGGCACCTCCCGGTGCGCGTACAGCTCGCGCAGCCCGGCACGGACCTCCCGGACGAACGCGTCGAAGCTCTGCCCGGGCTCCGGGCGTGCGGTGACGGGCAGTTCGTTGACGAACGGCCCGATGTGGTCGCGGGCCGCGGGCCCGCGCGTCGTGACGTCGATCATGACGGCCGGGTTGTCGGCGCCGTACCTGAACAGCAGCGCCTGCACGGCGGCGACGAGCGTCTCGAAGACCGTCGCGCCGGCCGTCCGCGCCACCTCGGCGGCGCGGCGGCGTAACTCGTCGTCGGCGCCGCCGCCGATCTGCTCACCGGGCCCGTAGCGGCTCGCCGTGCGCCGCTGCCCGGGCAGCGCGAGGTCGGCGGGCTCGCTCCAGCGTTCCGACCAGAACGCGCGGGCCGCGGGCAGCGCGGCCGAGACCCGGTCCTGCTCGTCGCGGGCCGCGTCGGCGAAGGACAACGGGTGCCGGGGCGCGGTCGCCTCGGCGTAGTACCGGGCCAGGTCGCGGACCAGGATGTCCTTGGACATGCCATCGAAGACCAGGTGGTGGGCGACGAACAGCAGCAGGTGCCGCCGTGGGCCCGCGGGGGCCAGGACGAACCTGGCCGGCGGGCCCTTCTCGAGGTCGAAGGCGCGGGCGGTCTCCTCGGCGATGAGCCGGTCGAGGGCCGCGGGCGAGGGATCGGGCAGTTCGACCACGGTGACCGGCGGCTCCGCGGCCTCGGCCAGGTGGAGCCCGTCACCGTCCTGCACGACGGTGGTGGCGAGCACAGGATGCCGGGCCACCACACCGGCGCACGCCGACAGCAGCGCGGACACGTCGAGGTCGCCGTCGAACCACAGGGCGAGCGGCATGTGGTACGCCGGACCGGCGCCCCGCCGCGCGCCGATCCAGATGCCCTGCTGGGCGGGCGAAGCCGGACTTCTCTGCTCTCGGTGGGTCATATGCGTTCTCTCCGGTCCATACGCGTGAGTCGCCGGGGTGCCCGCAGGCCACCACCCGCCGCGTCGCTCCGAAACATTTTTCCCCCAGCACCGCTATTTCGGCCCACCGCACCCCGCAGATGGGCATAGAAGTACCAGTTCATCCGGTTTTAGGGATCGCCAGAACTCCTGGTATCGGCAGAATAGGCACACAGGCCGGGAAGAAACAGAGAAAAATCGAAAGTTGTGAACCGAAACTTTTCGGACTACTTGACGCGGTCGGACGGCCACCTTCGGTGCGGCCGATGCTCCGCCACCAGAGGGTCGGTAAGGGTTGACCCTGCCCCTGGGGAAGGGGCCGACCATACGAGCGGAACGCGCCTGCAGACGGTGCGGGCCGCCCCGGCCACCTGGGCGTCGCGGGCGTGCGGAAGCCGGAAAGGACCCTACGACGCCGCGTTCGACCGGTCCCCGCAGGACTCGCGCCTCGACGCGCTGGCCGCCCGTGCCCGGAGGTGGCTCGCCGCCCGGCGCGGCGGGCTGGAGGCCGAGCAACGGCCGGTCCAGGCGGAGGAGTTGCTGCGGTTGGTCCAGACATCCGCCGGTACCTCGTCGCCGGCCTGGGACCGGTTCGCCGAGATCGCCGCGCGACTGGACACCGGCTCGTGATCCGCGAGCCGCCGTGCTAGGACGCATCCGGTGGCATCCGGTCGCGGCCGGCGCGGCCGACGCAGTCACGGCGGGTATGGCGGGTATGGCGGGTATGGCGGGCGTGGCGGGCTCAGTCGCGGCCGGGGCGCGGCGTCCTTCTCCGCCGGGAGGAGAGCCGGAGGACGGCGGCTCCGGCGACCACGGCGGCCACGCCGCCCGCCGCCGCGATGCCCAGGGCCCGGGTGTCGGCACCGGTGAAGGGGAGGTCGCCGCGCCGTGCGGGCGCGGGGGCGGGTGCCGGAGCAGGAGCGGGGGCAGGGACGCCGCCCCGAGCTCGCCCGTGTGTCGCCGCCGATTCTTCGGCGCGCCTCGACCGAGGCCCGGCGCCGCCGTTCTCGCCGATCTCGGTCGAGGTCGGATCGGACCCGTCGATCGTCGCGACGTCCATGCCCGAGGTGTCCCAGGCCCGGTCGTACCCGTACGCCTGGCGGTCGTCGGACTCACCGGCCGTCGGTGTCCCGGCGCCGGTGTCCTCGGGTTCGCCGGTGGGCGCCCCGCCCCCGCCGGGCCCGCCCCCGCCGGGCCCGGGCACGGTGGGCCGGGGAGTCGGCACGCCGCTGGGCGGCAGCACGCGCACCTCGACCGAGCCCGGGACGTACTCCGCCCTGCCGGGGCTCTCCCGGTGCGGCCCGCTCCGGCCGTCACCGTCCGACGCGGCCGGAGGTGCGGCCGGAGGTGCGGCCAGAGGCGGAGCCGGAGGTGCGGCCGGAGACGGGGATGGAGACGGGGATGGAGCCGTCGCGGACGCCGCCATAGGCACGGACAGGACGAACATGACCGCCATCTCGAACCCGATCGCGGTTGACGCGAGCCGACCACCCATGATTTCCCCCGATTATCACCATTAATTCGTTCATTGGCTACAGATGCACCATGTACGCCCTATCTTGCTTTTCCCGATTTTCCCGGAATATCACGTGACTACGTCGATGGTGCCGCATCCGGTAAACGGCATATATCCGATTTGAGCCGTAATGGATGACCGAGTTCGTCACCGGAGGTAGTGGTCGCCGTCAAGAACAGCGCGTCCGCCCCGGCGGAGGATGCCATCACCACCAACCACCGCATCATCGTGCCGTTCGTCCGGCCCGACGCCTGCAGCGGAATCCTGGATCACGTCGCGACCACTTTGTGATGCCCACGGGGCGTCACAAAGCGCGACGGCGACCCGGGCCGCACTTGGTTAAAGACTGCCTGCCGCCCGCGCGGCGCGGACGCCGAATTCCCGCCGGGCGCCGTTATCGTGCGAGTCGCAGCCCGCATCCGGAAAACCGGCGCCGAAGCGGCTTTCGCGATCGAAGGGTAGTGGCCGATGGAACCTCCGGCCGTCCATGGACGGGAAACCACCGCCTCCGCCATCCGAGGGCGGATGGCCGGCGCCCGCATCGGCGTGGCCGTCGCGCTCGCCCTGCTGCCGCAGGGGACCGCGGCGGCCCACGCCGCAACCCCGCACCCCGCCAAGCCGAAGAAGGACTACGCGCTGCGCATCGGCATCGACAACGGGCTCGCCGGCGTGGGGCCGGGCGACCGCGTGACGTACACGATCAAGGTGACCAACACCGGGAACGCCGACACTCCACCCCTGCTGCTCACCCAGACCCTGATCCCCGGCGTCCGGCTCATCTCCTCGGCTCCCAAGGGCAAGGTGACCGGCGGCCGCGTCACCTGGAGCGGGAAGGTGCCGGCCGGCGGGACCGGCCGGTACAGCGCCACCGTCCAGGTCGGCGCGCTGCCCGCGGGCACCCAGCGGCTCGCCGCGGTCGCCTGCGCCACCACCAAGGGGAGCAGACGGCCGATCGTCTGCGCCGCCGACTCCGACCGGCTGCCCGCGCCGGCGGCCGGCGGCCGTCCGGGGTCCTCCACGGCCCTGTGGTACGGCGCGGGGGGCGCCGCGGCCGCGCTGGCGGCACTGATGGGCGTCCTGCTGCGGCGGGTGGCCCTGCGGCGCAGGGAGCGGACGGCCCGGCGGTAGCCTTGAGCCGTCCGCAGGTGAGACCGCAGCAGGGGGCAGGGTGAAGCTTCTCCACTCAGGGAAGGTCCGCGACGTCTACGAGGACCGCGGGGACATCATCCTCGTCGCCTCCGACCGCGTCTCGGTGTACGACGTGATCCTGCCGACCCTCATCCCCGACAAGGGCAAGATCCTCACGCGGCTGTCGCTGTGGTGGTTCGACCAGCTCGCCGACATCGTGCCCAACCACGTCATCTCGGCGACCGACGTGCCCGAGGAGTTCGCCGGCCGCGCGGTGCGCTGCCGCAGGCTCGACATGGTGCAGGTCGAGTGCATCGCGCGCGGCTACCTGGCCGGGCTCGGCCTGCAGGAGTACCGCGCGCGGGGCTCGGTGTCCGGCGTGGCGCTGCCGCCGGGGCTCCTTGAGGGCTCCAAGCTGCCCGAGCCGGTCTTCACCCCCACCACCAAGGCGCAGCTCGGCGCGCACGACGAGTTCATCACCTTCGACGACGTGGTCGTCCAGGAAGGCGCCGAGGCCGCGGAGGAACTGCGCCGCCTCACCCTTGAGATCTACCGGCGCGGCGCCGAGCTCGCCGCCGCGCGGGGCGTCGTCATCGCCGACACCAAGCTGGAGTTCGGCCGGGCCGCCGACGGCACGCTCGTGCTGGCCGACGAGGTGCTCACCTCCGACTCCTCGCGCTTCTGGCCGGCCGACAGGTGGGAGCCCGGCCGCCCGCAGTACGCCTTCGACAAGCAGCTCGTCCGCGACTGGGCCACCGGCACCGGGTGGGACAAGAAGGAGCCCGCCCCCGAGCTGCCCGGCGAGATCGTCGAGCTCACCCGCGCCCGCTACATCGAGGCCTACGAGCGCATCACCGGCACGTCCTGGTGACCCGCCCCGGCTCCTCCGGGGGAGAAGCCTCGGGGGGCAGGGCGAGCCGTTGCTGTTCCTCCTCCACGATCCGGCGCGCCAGCGTCTGCTCCGAGATGTCGACCGCGTCGGGCGTGGACTCGGCCAGGTCGCTGCGCCGGGCGTAGGCGTCGAAGATCTTCGTCTTGCCGCGGAGGATGTCCAGCATCCGCTGGTCGACGCTGTCGGCGGTCAGCAGGCGGTGCGCCTGCACCTTGCGGGTCTGGCCCATGCGGTGCGCCCGGCCGACCGCCTGGCTCTCCATCGTGGGCTTGACCTGCGGCTCGCAGATGATGACGACGGAGGCCGCCTGCAGGTTCAGCCCGAGGCCGCCGGCCTGGATCTGACCGAGCAGCACGGCGTGCCCGCGCGCGGCGGTGAACGCGTCGACGGCCCGCTGCCGGGCGGCGGCCGGCAGGTCGCCGGTGATCGGCCCGTGCGCGCGGCCGTCCAGCGCTCGGTGCACGGCGGCCACGACGTCGCGGAAGTAGGAGAACACCACCACCTTCAGCCCGTTGCCCGCGGCCTCCTCCACCAGCTCCAGCAGCCGCTGGAGCTTGGCCGAGGACTCCGGAACGGCGTAGGCCGCGCGGCGCATCGCCATGAAGTTCCCCTCGGCCACGGCGGCCCGGTAGGCGGCCAGGTCGGCGGGGCTGAACTCCTCCCACTCGTCCACCATGACCAGGTCGGGCAGCTCGGTGAGGACGTCTTCCTGGTTGCGGCGCAGGTAGATGGGCGCCACCGCCCTGCGGAAGGACTGCGGGCCCGCCGCCGCGTCGCCGCCCCGCACGGCGGGCACCATGTCGGGCCGCAGGTGGCCGACCAGACTGCGGAACTCCTCCAGGCGGTTCTCCATCGGCGTCCCGGTCAAGAACAGCACGCGGTCGGTGCGGGCGCACCACTCGGCCACCGCCTGCGAGCGGCGTGCCGCCGGGTTCTTGACGTAGTGCGCCTCGTCCACCACCAGCATGCCCACGCCGACCTCCGCGGGGATCGGCAACCGGTGCAGCGAGTCGATGGTGGTCACCGCGACGCCGCCGGTGCGGGTCCACTCGGCGACGGCCGCGCCCCGGTCGGGGCCGTGCAGGCGGTAGGCCTTCAGCGTGCTGCGCGACTCGACCTCGCGCGTCCAGTTGATCAGGACGCTGGCCGGGCAGGCGACCAGGAAGTGCCGGTCCCCGCGCGCGCTGAGGTGGGCGATGGCCGCGATGGCCTGGACCGTCTTGCCCAGCCCCATCTCGTCCCCCAGGATCACCCTGCGCTGGGCGAGGGCGAAGCGCGCGCCGAACGCCTGGTAGCCGCGCAGGGACACCCTGCGGTGGGCGTCGTCCAGCTCCTGGGCCCGCACGCGCGCCGAGACGGCGTCGGGCAGGAAGCCCTCGGCGGCCACGCGGTCGGGCTCCAGGGCGGCGACCTCGGCCAGCAGGTTGTAGTACTCCGGCGGCCGCAGCTCGAAGTCGGCCCACGCCTCGATGTCGGACGCCTGGGGGCGCAGCAGGTCCACCGAGGCCTGGGCGAGCAGCAGCCGCGCCCCGGACGCGTCGGCCTCGGAGAGCAGGCGGGCCACCTCGGCGACCGCCTCCCGCGCCTGCCTGCGGCCGTCCCGGCCCGCGACCAGCATCCGCAGCCGGCCGCGCGCGGGCCGCGCCGCCGGCAGCGGCGCGGCCAGCCCGTCCTGGACCGTCCTGGCCGCGCGGACCGCCCGCGGCAGGTCGGGACCGGCGCCGACCAGCCGGTGCAGAGCGACCAGCAGCGCCGTGGTCTCGGCGTCGTCGCGCCGGTCCACGTCGACGCGCACGGCCACCGCCTCCTCGGCCGCCCTGGCGATCTGCGCGGCGGCGGCGCGCACCTGCGCCGCGGTGCGCGCGCCGATGCCGGGGAGCAGCTGCAACGCGTACGGGGTGGCGTCCAGGACGTCCAGCACCGTCGTGTACCCGGCCTGTTCGAGCGTGCCGAGCCGCAGCCGGCCCTCGGTGACGTCCTTCAGCCGCGCCACCGGGATCGCGGCCAGGTCGGCCCGCGCCGAGCGGGCACGCAGCGACGACAGCGCCCGCTGGACCTCGGCCCGCGCCGCGGCCTCGTCGGCGCTCAGCGCCCGCGCGGCGGCGAGCAGACGCTCGGCGTCGGCGAGGAGCTCCCTCACCTCCTGGGGTGTGGCCGGCGCAGGCGTGGACGGCCTGGTCTCCGTTGCCCTGTGCCCGACGCTGTCCAAGCCTCGTCCTCCCCTCCCGTGGTGGCCGCACGATGGCCATCACCGTGGCGTGCCGCTCAGGCCGGTGTCAACGCGGGTTCACCCTTCCTTGCCCAGGGCGTCCAGCATGTCCCGGACGCCGCCCGCGGTCACGGTGCGCGGCAGCGCGGTGATGCGCGCGTCCATGTAGTGGCTCCGGTCGCTGCGGGCATGGTAGGTGATGCGGCACGACACCTGCCCGGTGCTGTTCGGCCGCATGACCAGCCGGCGCGTGCACGAGCCGACCGGCGAACCGTCCAGGCGGAAGCCGATGGTGACGTCCACGGCCACCTTCGCGTCCTCGCCGTGGCCGGGGTCCTGGCCGGCCAGGCGGTTGGTGAGCCGCGCGTGCGCGGTGCAGGCCGAGGAGTCGCAGGGCGACAGGCCGCCGGTGCCCTTCACCGCGACGCTGACCCGGGAGTCGATCGACGAGCGCAGCCCGCGCACCCGGGTTTTCAGCGCCGCGAGCGAGGTGCCCACGTCCTCGGCGGTCATCTCCGTCAGGTCCAGGTGCCCCTGGGCGCGCCGCGCCCGGGCCGGAGCCGCCGTGACGCGGGCGGGGGGCCGGGAGAAGACGGCGTGCGTCAGGTCGGGGCCGGCGGTCTCGGCGCCGGTGCCGGTGCCCTCGTCACCGTCCACCCCTCCGTCGGTGCCGGTGCCCCCGTGACCGTCCGCGCCCCCGTCGGTGCCTGTGCCGCCGTCGGTGCCGGTGTCCCCGTCGGTGTCCGGCTCGCGCTCGGGCGTTCCGGGCATCTCGATGCGGACGACGCGGTACGGCGGCGCCGTGGTCAGGTAGACGTGGCCGAACGGCAGGCGCAGCTTCTCCACCGCGACGCCGTTCACCCGGTCCTCGGCGCCGGGCTCCGGCTCCGGTCTGCTCCCCGGGGGGACGATCATCCGCGCCAGCCGGGCGGGCGTCAGGCCGTCGAAGGCGGTGACCGGCCCCTTGCCCGGGGCGACCTTGACCCACTTGCCGACGTAGCTCCCGGCCACGGACGCGGCGACGCCGCGCGCGGCGCTCCAGTAGTCCCGCCCGCCCTTGACGAAGGTGTTGCCGGAGGAGGACCCGGCCACCGACAGCACGCTCACCTTGGCGTCCTCCAGGTCGAGCGTGCCGTACGCGGTGCCGTGCCGCAGCACCATGACGTTCAGGCCCACGGTGTTGGAGGACCCGGCCAGCGTGCCCTTGTAGCGGATGCCCGGGAGCCGCTCCAGGGCCGCGACCGCCTGCGTGAGGCGGCCGGCGGTGTCCGGAGCGGACGGCGTGGCCGAGCCGGACGGCCCGGCCTTCGGTTCCCGGCCGGGGGCGGCGGCGGACAGCGCGACCAGTCCCGCCCCGGCGGCCCCGGCCAGGACGGCCAGCGCGATCGCGCCGCCGATCAGCACCTTGCGCCCCCGACCCCCGGACGGCGGCGCCGGAGGCTGGTCGGAGGTGAACGGGGGCTGCCCGTGCGGGGCCCCGTGCGGGGGCTGTCCGGGCGTGAACGGGGGCCGCCCGTGCTGGAACCCGTGCGGGGGCTGATCAGGCGGAAACGGAGGCATGCCCTGCGGAGGCCGTCCGTGCGGGGGCAGGCCGGGCGCGGAGCCGAAGGAAGGTCGGCCGGGCGGGCCGCCGTACGGGGGCCGGCCTTGCGGGGGCTGCCCGGGTGGGGCGTCGTACGGGTGTTGACCGGGCGGGGAGCCGTACGGGAGCTGCCCGGGTGGGGCGTCGTATGGGGGTTGACCGGGCGGGGAGCCGTACGGAGGTTGACCAGGCGGGGCGTCGTGCGGGGGCCGGGCAGGTGGAGGGCCGTGCGGGGGCCGGGCCGGCGGGGAGCCGTAGGGCGGCGGCCCGGGTGGGGGCGTGTTCGGAGGCCGGCCGGGTCCCGCACCCGTCGGGTCATTCATGGATCGTTGCTCCCCCCGTCAACCCAAAATGCGGTTATGGCGGGAAATCTTAGTGAAGAAACGTAAATAGCGAGATGTGAGGTTATTTACCGGTCCGAGGGGCGACATCGCCGTAGGGGGCCGGGCGTCACTTCTTGCAGATGTTCTCGGTCGCGGTCTTCGCCACCGGCGTCGCCGTGGCCGTGGCAGACGGAGTCACCGTCGCCACCGGCTCCTTGACGGTGACCTTCTTGGTCCCGGAGTACTCGGTGCCCACGACCACCTCGATGCCCGGGACGTCCGCCTGGCGCAGCTCGGCGCCGGGGATCGCGGCGGCGACGGTGCGGGCGGAATCCTCCCGCCCGGCCGGGTAGCGGACCAGGGTGCCGGTGTGGTTGCGCGGCGTGGTGTCCCCGGGAGGAGCGGGCACCTGGAACCCCTGCTTCAGCAGGTCGTTCTTGGTGCGCGCGCCCAAACCCGTGACGGCGGTGCCGTTGACGACCCGGACCGTGATGCGCGAGGGCGGGACGGTGAGCGCGGCGGCAGAGGGCGAGGCGGAGGCCGAGGCAGAGGGCGACGGGCTCGCGCTCGTGGAGGCGGTGGGCGCGACCAGGGGTTCGTCCGCCTTGATGCGGGCGAACAGGTCGCGGGCCGCCGTCTTGTCCCACAGCACCGCCGACTCGCCCGTGGGGGCCTTGTAGTCGACATCCGCCAGCGGCACCGTCGTGAAGGACACGTCGTCGGTCGAGACGTCCTTGAGCTGGTCGGCCAGCCCGAGAAGGTCTTTGGCCAGGGGCTGGTCGACGGTGAGGAGCTTCAGCGTCGAGGAGACCAGCGAGGTGAGCCTCGCCGGGTTGGCCAGTGTGCCGCCGCTCAGCGCCCGCTGGAGCAGGGCGGAGATGACCTGCTGCTGGCGGTCGATGCGGTCGAGGTCGGAGCGGGCGGTGGCGCGGGTGCGGGCGTAGAACAGCGCCTTGACCCCGTCCAGCCGGTAGGTGCCGGGCTGCAGCTTGAACCCCGTGTGGGTGTCGTCGATGGCGACCGGGGTGCACACCGAGACGCCGCCCAGGGCGTCCACGACGTTGATGAACCCCAGCACGTTGACCTCGACGTAGTGGTTGATGGTCAGCCCCGTGGCCTGGCGGACGGTCTTGACGGCGAGCGGCGCGCCGCCGAGCGAGTACGCCGAGTTGATCTTATGGGAGCCCTTGCCCGGGATGTCGACCCAGCTGTCGCGGGGGAGGCTCACCACGGTGACCTTCGAGTGGTCCTCCGAGAGGTGGATCACCATCATGGTGTCGGTGCGCTGGCCGACCTCCCTGCCGAGGTGCAGTTGGTTCTGCTGGCGGCGGGTGAGGTCGTCGCGCTTGTCGACCCCGACGAGCAGGATGTTCATCGCGCCCCGCGCGTCCGAGCCCGCCGTGCCCGCGTTCACCGATTTGATCTGGCTGGTGGCGTAGGTCGACAGGAACCACAGCACCCCCGAGCCGAGGAGCACCATGCTCGACAGGGCGCCGGTGACGATCAGGCCGCGCACGCCGGCCCGTGCCCGCTTCGTGCGGCGCTGCGACAGCCGGACGCCGCCGTAGGCGTCGCCGCCGACGTGGACGCCGGAGTCGTCGTCGGTCACCTGGTGGCCCCCTCCGCGTCGAACGCTCACCGGTGAGGACGCTCGCGCCGCCCGATGGGTTGCCGTCCCCACCCGCTCGTACAGTAGCGTGAGCGCCGCCATGAAGGAGTTCCCCGACTCGCCCCGAACCGGCCAGACCACTCGAGTCTGGCCGCCGATCTCGGTCGTCATGCCGGTGCTCAACGAAGAGCGGCACCTGCGCGAGGCCGTGCGGCAGGTTCTCGCCCAACGTTACGACGGTCCCATCGAGGTCGTCCTCGCCATCGGCCCGTCCCATGACCGCACGCAGGAGGTCGCCGACGCCCTCGCGGCCGAGGACCCCCGCGTGACGGTCGTGCCCAACCCGACCGGGCGCACCCCGAACGCGCTCAACGCCGCCATCGGCGCGTCCCGCAACGGGATCATCGCTCGCGTCGACGGGCACGCCATGCTCCCCGACGACTACCTCCAGGTGGCCGTCGAGACGCTCGAGAGCACCGGCGCCGACAACGTCGGCGGCATCATGGCCGCCGAGGGCGTCACGCCGTTCGAGCAGGCCGTGGCCCGCGCCATGACCTCCAAGATCGGTGTGGGCAACGCGCGGTTCCACACCGGTGGGCAGGCGGGTCCGGCCGACACCGTCTACCTCGGCGTCTTCCGCCGCGAGGCGCTCGCGCGGGTCGGCGGCTACGACGAGCACTTCCAGCGCGCCCAAGACTGGGAGATGAACCACCGCATCCGCGAGACCGGCGGCCTGGTGTGGTTCCAGCCGCGCATGCGCGTCTCCTACCGGCCGAGGCCCAGCGTGAAGGCCCTGGCCAAGCAGTACTTCCACTACGGGCGCTGGCGGCGGGTCGTGGCCCGCACCCACGAGGGCACGATCAACCTGCGCTACCTCGCCCCGCCGTTCGCGGTGGCGGCGATGCTGCTCGCGGTGCTCGTCTCGCCCTTCTACTGGCCCACTTTGCTGGTGCCGGGCGCGTACGTCGCGGCCATCGTGGCCGGCTCGGTGGCCACCGGCCGGGGGCTCTCCTCCGCGGCGCTGGCCCGGCTGCCGCTGGTCTACGCCACCATGCACCTGTCGTGGGGCTGGGGCTTCCTCACCAGCCCGCCCAGCCTCGGCAAGCCGCCACAGGAGGCGAGAGCACAGTAAGACCGGGGCGCCCCGGGAAGCCCGCACCCTTGGCGGCGGCCCGGCTCGGGCGTCCTGGCGGCCCCGGTTCACGAGGACGCCGGGAACGCCGGCGTCCCGGCCGGTGCAGAGCCTCCGGGCCGGTTCAGAGCCTTCCGGGGGGCCCGCCACGGCGGCCGGCGCCGGGACGTCGAGTGCCTGGCTCGTTCAGTGCCCCGCAGTGAGGTCGGCCGCCCGGCCGGCTCAGGGAGTGTCCGGGATGTCGAGCACCCGTCCCGCTCACGGGGTGCCGGGGACGTCGACCACGCGGCCGGTCAGGCCCGAGACGAGCAGGTCGAGGGTCACCTCGGCGACCGCGGCCGGCGACGGATCGTCGCCCATCCCCGCCGGCTCGGGGCTCACGCAGTTGACCCGCACGCCGGAGTCCGACCACTCCTGCGCCAGCGCCCGGGTCAGCTCGGCCGCGGCCGCCATCACCGTGGAGCGCAGGCCGCCGGCGGCCCCGTCCCCGACGCCGGACGGGAAGACCGCCGGCACCACCTGCCCCCCGGTCTCGCGCAGGTGCGGGAAGGCCGCCCTGGCGACGGTGACCGGGCCCAGCAGGCCGATCTGGACGGCCTCCGCCACCGCCGGCTCGGCGAGGTCCCGCAGTCGCCCGGCGCGCGGCACCCCCGAGACGTTGACCACGTGGTCGATGCGCCCGCTCTCCTTGGCGACCCGGCCGAGGACGTCGGACACCGAGGCGGGGTCCTCCACCCGGACGCCGTCCCGGTCGCGTGAGAAGCGGTGGACGGCGGCGCCGTACCCGGCCGCCAGCTCCGCGACCCGCGCCCCGACCCCGTCGTCACCGTCGCCGTCGTCGAAGACCACGACCGTGCCGCCCTCCAGGGCGCGGCGGCGGATGCGCGGCGCGGCGACGGCGGGAGCCGCCCGCCCGGCGAGCTCGAACAGCCTCTCGGCGATGTGCACGTCCACCCGGTGGGTGACCTTCATGTTGTGCTCGCTGCCCGGCACGAGGCGGATGGGGACCTCCGGGAGGTACCTGAGCACCACGCCGCAGTCGTCGGTGGCGGGCCGGTTCGCGAACTCCGGGTCGGCGAGGGCGCGCTCGTACGCCCTCCTGATCACCGAGAGCCGGAAGCCCTGCGGGGTCTGGACGCGCCGGAGCCGCGAACGGTCCGGGACGTCCTGGATGACCTCTCCGTGCGGGCCGGGCGCCGCGACCACCATCGTGTCCGAGGACGGGATCGCGGCGGTGACCGCGCGGTGGGTCCTGAGCGCCTCGACGCAGCCGGTGATGATGCGCGGCTCCACCAGCGGGCGCACCGCGTCGTGCAGGAGCACGTCGCACTCCTGCGGTCCGAGCGCCCGCAGGGCCCGCCAGGTGGACTCGGTGCGGCTCGCCCCACCCTCCACGACCTTGCTCACCTTGCCGAAGCCGCCGCGCCGGACGATCTCCTCGACCTCGGCGACATGGCCGGGCGCCATCAGGACGACGATCTCGTCGATCTCGGGCGCGGCCTCGAAGACGGCGAGCGTGTGCTCGATGATCGTCCGCCCGGCCACCCGCAGGAGCTGCTTGGGCATGCCGAGCCCGACCCGCTGCCCGACGCCGCCGGCGAGGACCACCCCGACGGTCCGCGGACGAGCTTCCTGTGCCGCCAAAGTCGAACTTCCCTTCCGATCCCTGTTCCGCCGACCCTACTGACCCCTACCCGCCGTCCACACCCCGCCACGGTCCTCGGCGCCCTCGGAGAAGGGCCGCCCCGTGATGCGTGCGGCCGGTTGCCGGGGTGTTCACTGATGGTCGGGGTTGGTCACCTTCCGTGGCGGGCGTCCGGGTCCATGGGGATATGGCGGCCGCCGGTGACCTGCGGATCGCCAGGGAACCCGCCGATGGGATTGCAAGCCCCGTGACGGCTCGGTTACGTTGCGGGGTGGACGATCCCCGGTCGCGGAAGGAGACCCCGGTTGCCTGAATCCGCGTACCCGCCCCCGGTACGGCCACCGAGCGCGCGTCCGTCCGCGAACCGTCCGGGGGAGCCGCCCGCCGTCAAGGCGCCGCCGGCCGTCGCCGTGGTCCTGGCCACCACTCCCGGAGCCCGCCTGGCGTGCGCCGAGGGCACGCTGGTCGACCGCCTGGCCGACCAGCTCCTCACCCTTGAGGTCACCAAGGTCGTGTCGGTGTTCCGGCCCGAACCGGCGACCGCGCGCGAACCGGCACACGACCCTGGCGGCGGCGCGACACCGGAGCCGGCCGGGCCGTTGGGCCCGTCCGAGCGGTTCGAGCGCTTCGAGACCTCCGGCACCGCCGGCGCCTCCGGGACCTCCCTGGCCTCGCGGACGACCGGGACGACCGGGACGACCGGGAACGTCGGCATCTCCGAAACGGTCGACGGGGGGAAGGGCGCCGAGGCGTCCGAGGCCGACACGGCGGTGGTCGAGGCCGTGATGGGCACCGGGGGCGACCCGGTGATCGAGGACGCGGGACGCGTGATCCGCAGCACCGGCCTGGTGGGTGATCTGCGCGCGGTGGCCGCCATCGCGCGGGCCGGCGGCGGGCCGGTCGCGGTGTTCCCCGGCGACCTGGTCGCGCACACCGAGGCGCTGGCCCTGCTGCTCGCCGACCCGGCGCGCGGCACCGGCGCGCTGGTCGCGGCCGAGCGCGATCTCCCGTCCCCGGCAAGCCCGGCGGCCCCGTCCTCGCGCGCGCCGGTCCGGGCGGAGCGGGGGCGGGTGGTCGCCGCGGGCAACTCCTTCCACACCGTGGCCGAGCCCAACGCCCGCTTCCGGGCGGTGCTGCACGTGGGCGAGGCCGACCTGGCGAGCCTCGCCGAGGTGGCCGAGGAGCTCGCCAACCTGGCCCGCGACCGCCGTCTGGGCGGCGCCGACGACTCCGAGGTCGCCGACCTCCTGCTGGCGGGGCTCGTCCGGGTCGGCGTGGCCGTGCGGGCGGTCCCCCTCGGGCTGCTGCACTGCGCCAGGATGAGCGGGCAGAGGGACGCCGACGCCGCCATCGTCCGGCTGGCCGAGGTGGACGAGGACCGCGCCCGCCTGGCCGCCGCCGTCAAGTCCGACGACGGCTTCGTCGCCACCTTCCTGGTGAGCTCCTGGTCGGGCCACCTCGTCCGGGCGGCGGCGCGGCTGGGGCTCACGCCGAACGCGGTGACCGGCCTGTCGGTCGGCCTGGCGGGCCTCTCGGCCGTGGCGTTCTCGGCCGGGCAGCGGCGCGCCCAGCTCGCCGGCGCCGTGCTGCTGTTCCTGTCGTTCGTCCTCGACTGCGTGGACGGGCAGCTCGCCCGCTACACCCGCGCCTTCTCGCCGCTCGGCGCCTGGTTGGACGCCACGTTCGACCGGGTCAAGGAGTACGTCGTGTACGTCGGCCTCGCGGTCGGGTACGCCGGCGGGGCCGACGGCGGCGTCACCGGGCCGCAGGGGGTCTGGGCCTTGGCGGTGGCGGCCATGCTGGTCCAGGCCATCCGTCACATGATCGACTTCTCGTACGCGGGGGCGCGGGCGGACGCCGCGGGCGTCGACCCCATCTGGGAGCGTCCCGGGCTCGGGGGCTCGCCCGACCTGCCGGTCCACGGCGGAGGCGACCTCTCGGGGGCGCCGTCCACCCCGGCGGCTGGCCGCAGGGGGCCGGCGGCGGGCGCGGCGGTCATGGCCGGCGGCACGGGGCCGGTGGCGGTGCGCCGTGGCGGGGGAGGGCTCGTGGTGCGGCTGTCGGCGCGGCTCGACCGCAACACCGCGTCGCGCTGGCTCAAGAAGATCATCGTGCTGCCGATCGGCGAGCGCATGGTGCTCATCGCGGTGACCGCGGGCCTGTTCAACGCGCGCGCCACCTTCCTGGCGCTGCTCGCGTGGGGCGGGGTGGCGGCGCTGTACACGCTGACCGGCCGAATCGCGAGGTCTCTTTGAGCACGACCACGATGCACATGACCAGGGTCCCGCGCAGCTCCGTGGTGACCTACCGGGACGACGGCGTCCTCGCGCGCGGCATGGGCCTGCTCGTCGCGGGCCAGCTCCCGCCGCTGCCGCCGGCGCTGGCCGGCGCGTTCGTGACCGGGGTGATGCTGCTCCTCGGCGTCGCGGGCGCCGACGGCCCGGCGGTCTTCGCGCCCGCCGTGGCGCTGATGCTCGCCGGGCCGGGCAGTTCCCACCCGCACGACGGGCGGCTCGACTGGCTGGTCCCGCCCATCCTGCGCCTGACCGAGTACGGGTTCGTGGCCTGCGTGGGCTTCGCGTGGGGCGTGCCGCGGGTGCTGGTGTTCGGGCTGCTCGGCGCGATGCTGTTCCACCACTACGACGTCGTGTACCGCTGCCGTCAGCACGTCTACCCGCCGCCCTGGCTGGCGTCCGCGGGCCTGGGCTGGGAGGGCCGCATGCTGCTGGTGGCGCTCGGGGCCCTGCTCGGCATCGTCACGCCGGTGTTCGCGCTGCTGGCGCTCTACCTGTCGGCGCTGTTCTGCTGGGAGAGCGTCACCTGCTGGCTGGCCGCGCCGCGGTCGGGCGTCGAGGCGGCCGACCTCGGAGGCCAGGACTGACCGGTCGCGCGACGGCCGGCGGCGAGCTTGGGGCGGCGAGCAGCGGTGAGCCCGGGGCGGCGGCATCGCACCCGCATTGCCAACGTTTGGTCGGGTAACGGAATAGGTGAACTCCGGATTACACGATCACCACCCCCAGGCAACTAACCTTTGGCCTACACATGCTGGCCTGATAGAGGAGTGCACGTTGCTGGGAATGGTACTGGCCGCCGGGGCCGGGCGGCGCCTGCGGCCGTACACCGACACGCTGCCCAAGGCGCTCGTGCCGGTCGACGGAGAGACCACGATCCTCGACATCGCCCTGCGGAATCTCGCGGCGGTCGACCTGCGCGATGTCGTGGTGATCGTCGGCTACGCGGCACAGGCGGTCCACGACCGCAAGGCCGAGCTCGAGCGGCGGCATGACGTGAAGCTCACCCTCGTGCACAACGACAAGGCCGAGGAGTGGAACAACGCCTACTCCCTCTGGTGCGCGCGCGACCACTTCGCCGAGGGCGCGCTGCTGGTGAACGGCGACACCGTCCACCCCGTCTCGGTCGAGCGCACGCTGCTGTCCGCGCCCGCGACCAGCGACATCCTCCTCGCCGTCGACGACGTCAAGCGGCTGGCCGACGAGGAGATGAAGGTCACCCTCGACGAGGGCGGCCACCTGGCGCGCATCACCAAGCTGATGGACCCGGCCGAGGCGTTCGGCGAGTACATCGGCGCCACGCTCATCCGGCCCGCGGCGGCCGAGCGCCTCGCCGACGCGCTGAAGGCCACCTTCGAGCGCGACCCGCAGCTGTACTACGAGGACGGGTACGGCGAGATGGTCGCCAGGGGCGAGAAGATCGCCGTCGCGCCCATCGGCAAGGTCGACTGGGTGGAAGTGGACAACCACGACGACCTCGCCCGGGCCAGGGAGATCGCGTGCACCTACTAGCCGAGCCGCCGGCGGTCACCCGGCCGCCGGCCCGCGGCACGACGACGGCCGGCGCCTGGTCGCCGGGTGTCCGGCCGACGGACACCTGGTCGCCGGACGTCCGGTCGACGGGACCCGCGCCGACGGATGCCCCGCCGGCCGGGGCCAGGTCGGCGGGGGCAGCGAGAGGGCGGGAGCCGCGATGCCGCTTCTAGCACGCATGCTCATGGCCCCGCTGACCATGGAGGTCCGCCGTGGCGCGGTCGCCGAGCTCGGCGCGCTGCTCGCCGACAGCCGGGTGGCCACCTCCGGACGGGTCGCCGTGGCCGTCGGAGCCGGGCAGGGCGCCCACATCTCCGGGCTGATCGCGCCGACGCTGTGCGACGCCGAGGTCTTCCGCGTCCCCGACGGGTCGGTGGACTCCGCCGTGTCGCTGGGCGCCGACCTGCGCAAGGGCGCCTACGAGGCCGTGGTCGGCATCGGCGGCGGCAAGACGATCGACGTGACCAAGTACGCCGCGTCGCTGGCCGGCATCCCGATGGTCGCCGTCGCCACGAACCTCTCCCATGACGGCATCTGCTCCCCGGTCTCCTCGCTGGAGCACGAGAGCGGCAAGGGGTCGTTCGGCGTGCCGATGCCGCTGGCGATCCTCGTCGACCTCGACTTCGTCCACGGCGCCCCTCCGGCGCTCGTGCGGTCGGGCGTCGGCGACGTGATCAGCAACCTGTCGGCCATCGACGACTGGCAGCTCGGCAGCGTCGAGCGCGGCGAGCCCATCGACGGCCTGGCGGTGTCGATGGCGCGCACCAGCGCCGAGGCCGTGCTGGGACGGGTGGACTCGGTCGAGTCCGACGCGTTCCTGACGGTCCTGGCCGAGTCGCTGATCCTGTCCGGCATGTCGATGGTCGTCGCCGGGTCCTCGCGTCCCAGCAGCGGCGGGGATCATGAGATCCTTCATGCCGTGGACCAGCTCTATCCAGGCACCTCCAACCACGGCGAGCTCGCCGGGGTCGGAGCGGCCTTCTGCTTCTTCCTGCGGGAGGACGAGCACCGGCTGTCGCAGATCACCGGCTGCCTGCGCCGTCACGGCCTGCCGGTGACCCCCTCCGACGTCGGTCTGACGGCCGAGCAGTTCACCGCCGCGGTGATGCTGGCTCCGTCGACCCGTCCCGGGCGGTACACGATTCTTGAGCACCTGCGCCTGTCCGAGGCCGAGGTGCGCGACCGGGTGGAGGAATATGTCCGGGCCGTCGGTCATTGAGCTGCGCGCGGTCGCGCAGCCGCAGACCACCATGGACCGCAACTCGGGCGAGCACTGGGCCGGCGCGCTCTACATGCGGAAGCTGTCGATCTACGTGACCTGGGCGCTGGCCCGCACGCCCATCTCGCCGAACCAGGTCACCGGCCTCATGATCGTCTCCGGACTGCTCGCCGGGGTCGTCCTGGCGCTGCCGGGCCTGTGGGCGGCGATCGCGGCCGCGGTGCTCATCCAGGTCTATCTGCTACTCGACTGCTCCGACGGCGAGCTGGCCCGGTGGACGCACCGCACGTCCATCACCGGCGTCTACCTCGACCGGGTGGGCCACTATTTCGCCGAGGCGGCCCTGCTGATCGGGCTCGGCTTCCGCGCCTCCGAGACGCTTCCCGACTGGTACACCGTGCTCGGGTTCGCCGCCGCCCTCGGCGCCATCCTGATCAAGTCCGAGACCGATCTGGTGGACGTCGCCCGGGCGCGCTCGGGGCTCGCGGCCACCTCGGAGGCCGCGGCCGAGCACTTCCAGTCGCGCCGGCTCGGCGCGGCACGCAAGGTCGCCGCGGCACTGCGTTTCCACCGGGTGATTCAGGCGGTCGAGCTGTCGATCCTCGCCGTGATCGCCGCGGTGGTGGACGCGGTGTGGGGAACGGTCGCGGGCGGCCTCACGGCCACCCAGGTGCTCACCGTGGCCTGCGTCGTGTTCGCCGTGCTGCAGACCGTCCTGCACCTCGTCAGCATCCTGGCGTCGAGGCGGCTGGCCTGAGATGAGCCGGGGCCGCTCGCGCGAGATGCGAATGCATCGGAACCGGCGGCGGCCCATCGGCGTCGTATCTCTGTCAAGAGCCGTCACCGGACTCACCGCCACTGTTTGGCGGGGGTTCGCCGACAGTTCCGATACGCTTATTTCGCAGTACCCGTCGACACCCAAGATGGCCCGCTCACACAGACTCGGTGAACATGACCCAATGCGTTCTCCATGCGTCGAGGCGATGACGCGTTGAAGATCTCGTGTGTCGTTCTCACCATGGGCAACCGCGTCGCCGAGCTCGACCGCGCGGTCGAGTCCGCGCTCACGCAGACCGACGGCGACGTCGAGGTCATCGTCGTGGGCAACGGCGCCGACGTGCCCGAGCTGGCCGTGATCCCGAACGGCTCGGCCACGGTACGCACCGTGCGCATCCCGCACAACGTCGGCATCCCCGAGGGACGCAACTACGGCGTGCGCGAGTGCACCGGCGACGTCGTGCTGTTCCTCGACGACGACGGCTGGTACGCCGACGACAAGGTGGCGGCGCACGTCCGCGAGCGCTTCGCCGCCGAGCCCGACCTCGCGGTCATCTCCTTCCGGGTGATGGACCCCGAGGGCGGCGTCGGCCAGCGGCGCCACGTCCCCCGGCTGCGCGCCGGCGACCCGCAGCGCTCCTCGCCGGTGACCACGTTCCTCGGCGGGGCCTGTGCGATCAGGCGTTCGGCCTTCCTGCAGGTCGGCGGCCTGCCGGGGCGTTTCTTCTACGCCCACGAAGAGACCGACCTGGCCTGGCGCCTGCTCGGCGAGGGCTACCGCATCGAGTACGACGCCGACGCCGTCATGTACCACCCGCAGGTGCCGCCGACCCGCCACGCCGACTTCTACCGGCTGAACGCCCGCAACCGGGTCTGGCTGGCCCGCCGCAACCTCCCGTGGGCGCTCGCGGCCCTCTACCTGCTCGACTGGGTGCTGCTGACGCTCGTGCGCGAGCGGTCCTCGGTGGCGATCAAGTCCTGGTTCCGTGGTTTCAAGGAGGGCCTGCGCGAGCCGGCCGGCGAGCGCCGCCCCATGGCCTGGCGCACCGCCTGGCGCATGCTCCGCCTCGGCCGCCCTCCCATCGTCTGACCGACCACGCGAAGGGCCACCCCGTTCAGGCGTCCGCCGGCTGCGGGCGTGTCGCGCGCACGTGGTACATCATCGCCGGCAGGTCTCCCTGCGACTCGATCCGGAAACCGGCGTCGGGGATCAGCGTGCCGAGCAGTTCGGCGGGGCCGCGCCGCATCGCGGGGCCGGTCAGCAGGCCGACCAGATGGCCGGCCAGGTGACCCGTCGGCGGGCGGAACTCCACGATGAGCAGGCGCCCTCCCGGCCGCAGCACGCGGAACATCTGCCGTAACGCCTCCGGGCGGTCGCCGGACGGGATGTGGTGGACGGCGAGGCTGGACACCACCAGGTCGAACGACCGGTCAGGGAACGGCAGGTCCTGTCCCTCGCCCACGACGTAGTCGCAGTTGCCCGGGGCGCGGCGGCGCGCGTAGTCGACCATGGCGGGCGAGGGGTCGAGGCCGGTGACGTGCCCGCTCGGGGTGACCACCGGGGCGAGCACCCGGCTCAGGTATCCGGTGCCGCAGCCGACGTCCAGGACGCGCTCACCCGCCTTCGGCCTGGCGAGCGCCGCCAGGCGGGTGAAGACGGTGCGGCGCGCGCCGAGGAAGCCGACCGTGACGAAGAGCTCGTACGCGCGCGGACGGTCGATGGTGCCGCCCGCGTCGGCGTGCTCGGCGTGGTTGTGGAACACCTTTCCCAGGGCCATGATGTCGTCCTTCCCAACCTCAGGTTCCGAACGGACTGTTCATTAATGAATGGTGCGTTCACTATGGTGGGGAGTCAACGAGCAGATCGGCCGTGCTGTGCCATATCGAACAGGAGCCGGGAAAGTGTCCGAGGACAGACGGGTCCGGCGCACCCGGCGGGCCGCCCAGGAGGCCCTTGTGGCGCTCATCCTGGAGAAGGGCTACGACGCCGTCACCGTCACCGACGTCATCGACCGCGCCGACATCGGCCGCTCCACCTTCTACGCCCACTTCACCGACAAGCAGGACGTGTTGTTCAGCAACATCGACGAACTCGATTTCCTGCGCCCCGCGCCGCCCGCCGGCCCGGGACGGCTCTTCGCCTTCAGCCTGCCCATGTTCGAACACGCGCTGGAGCAACGGCGTCTGGTCCGGGCCCTACTGGGCAGGCGCGGCGGCGGCCCGATCATGGCCCGCGCCGAGCAGGTGCTGAGCTCCGTCGTCCGGGACGAGCTCGCCGCCGCCGGCGGACGGCCGTCGCCCTCGCTCGACCTGCTGGTGATCTGCGTGGTCGGCGCGTTCATGGCCCTGCTCCGCGCATGGCTGGACGGCGACATCACGGCCACCCCCGCCGATCTCGACGCCGCTTTCCGCGACGCGACCCTCCCCGCCGTCCACGCCGCCCTGGGGCGCACGTGAAGCACGCGAGCGCGCGAGCACCGCGACCACGTTTCAGCCTCGCGCGCCGGCCGCCTTCCGCTCTGGTCGCGGGCCGGTCACACGACGGAGGCCGGCCGTCGAGGCCACGACCAGCAGAACCAGCGTCCAGCCCAGTACCCGCCGGCGGCGAAGACCAGCCCGATGCGCCGGGTCGCGGGGCGTTCGGCCAGCCATCCGCCCGCGGCGAGACAGGTCACGGTGAACACGGTCTCGCTCACCACATCCTCCCCCTGCCCCATGGCGATGGAGACCGCGTAGCGGGCGACGGTCGCGACGATCGCCGCTCCGGCGACGACCCATATCAGCGTCCGCACGACACGCTCCTCCATCACCCTGGGAACAACCCTACGAGCCGATCGGGGGAGAAATGGGCCTTGTCAGGACATCGAGGCGAACCAGCGAACCAGCGCCGCGGTGGCCGCCTGCTGCGAGCCCAGATGCCGGGAGCCGCCGTACTCGGGCGTTCCGAGATCGACCAGCGGAGCGGTGGCTCCGTGGGCTCGCAGCATGGCCCGGCAGCGGGGGCTGTTGGCGCTCACCGCCTGTTCGTCGCCCTTCGCGACGTACAACCTGATCGGAGCCTTGGGTTTCCACGCGCACACGCCGTCCACCACCCGCAGGGCGCCGGCCAGCCGGCCGGTCGGGTGCGCCAGTGCGGCCCGGCCTCGTGGCGTCAGCAGCGCGTCGATGGTGTTCGGCGTGCCCTTGACCACCTCAAGACCGGTGTGCGAGCCGTCCAGCAGCTTTTCCATCCGACGGTCGTACGGCGCCCGGAACACCTCGCTCGGCGAGTCGTACAGATGGTGCAGCCGGTTGAACGCCACGAAGGTGAGCGCCGCGTAGATCACGCCCGCCTTGGCGTCCGTCCTGCCCTTCAGCAGTGCGGGCAGTTCGGTGTCCCTGAACGCGTAGGCGCCGCTGACCGGCGCGACCGCTCCCAGCCTGAACCAGGGGTCGGTTCCGGTCTGCAACGCCCTGGCCAGTCCGAGCGCCGCGGAGGCTCCCTGCGAGAAACCCGTGACCAGCACCTCGCGTCGCAGTTGCCTGCCCGACTCCGACGCGAACCGGCGGGCCGCGCGCAGCATGTCCAGGGAGGCGGTCGTCTCGGAGGGCACGTCCATCCACGGGTGCGGCCCCGGCCCCTTGCCGAGGCCCAGGTAGTCGGGGGCCACGGCGGCCATCCCGGCGGAGGCGTACGTCAGCGCCGGAGCCCGCCCCCAGGCCTCCTTCGTGGTCGAAGGGGCGTCGCCCTTGAACAACTCGGTGCCATGGGCGAACGACACCGCCCGCAGGCGGCGCTCGCCGTTGCGCGGCAACGCCACCAGGCCGCTGGCGGTGGTCCGCCGCCCCGAGGCGTCCACCGTCCGGTACACCACCCGGTAGGTCTCCACTCCGTACCGGACCTTCCGGGTGTCCCAGGCGCCGCCCTGGTCACCCTTCAACGCGGCCGCCACCTGCCGCGCGGACAACGTCCCCAACCGCGTGACCGACACCACCTGTCCGCGCTCCGTGTCCGGAGCGGCGAACACGGGCAACGCTCCCGTCAGCACCATCGCCGCCGCCAGGCCGACGGCCGTCGTCTTTCCGATCCATTTCATGCGTTCGACCCTAGGGACGGCCGCACGGCGCCCGCGATCACGCCGCCACCCCTGTGCGCGTAGGGTATTCCCTACCTTGCCGGAGATGCGGTGGGCGGCGAGAAGGGTGAGCCAGAGCCAGCCGGTGACGACGGCGATGCGCTGGAACAGGCCTCCGTACCGCACCAGGCCCTCGGTCTGGCCGAAAGCCGCGTTGGCGAGCATGAAGGCGGTCACGAAGACGACGAAGGTGATCACCGAGTAGGCGGCCCGGCCGAACGCCCGTTGCCGGCCGAACCGGACGGCGAACACCAGGAAGGCCGCTCCCAGGCAGAGGAAGCCGGGAATCGCCGCCAGGTCGTGGATCGCGCCGTGCGTGGTGGCGTACTGGGTGAGCCGGTCGGGAGTTCCCCGCGGGTAGCCGCTGACCGGGTCGGTCACGAAGAACCCCACGGTGATCAGGTGGACCGCCCAGACCCCGATCAGGATCGGCCCCCAGGTGGCGCCCCGCCTCACCTGCCCGGCGGTGCCGGACCCGCCGCCGCGGAGTTCACGCCATAGCGCGACGGCGAATCCGAGGGTCAGCAGCCCGGCCACGATGAAGTTGAGATCCTGCGTCCAGCCGTACTCGCCGAGCGCCAGCGAGCTGACGGGATGGCGCAGGGCGTCGTAGCCGGCCCTGGTTGCTCCTTCGATGACGAACGCCGCGACGAACAGCGGCCCGGCGATCACGCCGCCCCATAACAGGGCCCGCAGGATGGGCGGCCTCACCGCGACCACCCCACCTGGTGACGCGTCCCCATCGACGGCCCCGGCGCCGTTCGGTTCCGGTCGGACTGTCATGACCCACCTCCGATTCGCTCCATCGAGACGGACGCCCTGGTACCCGGTCCGCCCCATCTGGCTGTCAACGTACATTGACACGCTCTTCGCCGTCAACCATCGTTGACGAGCCGCCTGTGAGGCATCCCAGCGGCGGGCTTCCGCGAGGTTCCACGACGGCCGTGAGCATCGACGGGCGGGGCCAAGCGCTATTCGACCGGGTGGGCCTGGGCCGAGCGCTAGAAGCCGGCCCGGCTCATGCCATAGAGCACGGGGATGTCCACGAGCAGCACGCCCGGATCGTCATGGGCCTCGGCGCGGAGGGCTTCGTCGAAGCCGGCGCCGCTGTAGCAGGCGAGCACCGTGTTCTCGGTCTCGTACCCCTTGGCAGCCAGCAGGTCGCGCGCCCGGCGCAGCCTGCCGAGGTGCCGCAGGTCCATGACCTTGTCCCACTTGGCCTCGCCCAGCGACTTGATCACGCGAGGCTCCCCCGGGTAGGGAACGCCGAGGACGACGACGTCCACGTCGATCTGCGACCTGCCGCTCTGGTCGGCCACCGTCCCGGAGGTGACCTCGCCGATGCCTCCCTCGCCGAAGTGGTGCCGCCCGTAACGAAGGGCGTACTCCCGGCAGAGGATCTCGAAGTGCGGGCCCATGACCTTGGACAGGAAGCGCTGGCGTGACCGGCCCCAGACCTCCTCGGCCAGACCGAGGCTCAGGTCGGTCCATTCGGGCCGCATGATCGCCTGGTAGAACGTGACCAGCGGCTCGGCGACGCGGTAGCGCGTCCGCCCGCTCCGGAAGGCGTCCTTCTCCTTCACGAGAAGACCGCAGTCTTCCAGGACGTTGAGTGGATGCGCGATGTCCGCAGACTTGTATCCGATGTGACCGGCTATGCCGCCCCAGGTGCTGTTACCGTCCGCGACCGCCGCCAGGACCGAGTGGTACAGGGCCGGGTCGCGGATGGCCGGCTCCTCGGCCAGCAGGTAACGTCCCTCGCGGAACAGGGACGTCCGCCGGTTCAGCACCGTGCGCGCCACCCAGGCGTCGAAGTCGTCCACCGAGGCCGGCCGGTCGCCCGCCACGAACTCGTCCCGGTAGGCAGGGGTGCCGCCGACGATCGCGTGCAGCATCACGGCCAGCCGGGGATCGGACACCCCCCAGAACTCGGCGGCCTCGCGGTACGGCAACGACTGGACGAGGAGCTCCAGACGCGCACGCCCCCGCAGCGGGGCCTGCCCCGCCAGAACCTTGCCCATGACCGACAGCGCCGAGCCGCAGATGAGGACGCGCGCGTTACTGCTGCCCCCATGAGTGCGCCCACGCAGGTCGATCTCCTGCTTGAGGATGGACGGAATGGCCGGGTTGGCCTTCATCAGGTACGGGAACTCGTCGATCACCAGCGGCATCGGCCGATCTTTCGGCAACGAGAAGAAGAAGGTGAGCGCGTCCCGCCAGTCCGCGAACGGGTATCCGACCGGGGAGCCGGTGTGCCGGGCGAGCGCCATGCCGAACAGGCGCAGCAACTCGACGTCGGTCCCCTCGGTCGCCTCGAAGTAGAAGCCGCCCAGCGCCTCGGCCAGCGACCGCAGCAGGAACGTCTTCCCTTGCCGCCGCCGGCCGCTGACCACGCCGAACGCCACCTCGGCCTGAGTGCCGGTGGCGAACTCGCTCAGCGCCTCCCACTCCCAGTCCCGCCCGAAGACGTGCCCCGGCTTCTCCACCAACTGTCATCACCTCGACACTGAACCACAGCCCACTGAACTGTACTTCAGCAACTGAGGTCGTGTGGGCCGCTACGGCAGGGGATCGCGCTTTCGTGGCTACACGTCTCATTAGGGGGAGCGGGACGGGTGTGCCAGCGTGCCCATACCGTTTTGCCCGGGCCGTCGGCCAGGGGGAGGACGCCGTAGTCGCCGGCCAGCGCGGGAACGATCGGCAGACCGCGCCCGTGGTCGGCGTCGAGCCCCAGATCGAGCTGTCGGGGGGTCTTCCCCGGATCGGATGGCAGGCGTTCATCACCGGCGTCAAGTCTCGAACGATCAGTTGATCCGTGGCCGAGGCGTCAGGAGGCTTGAGCGGTAGAATCCGGAGTGCCGCTCGGCCAGATGCAGGGCGAGCCGGCTCCCAGAGTCAGTACGTCATCTCCGGTCAGGCTCAGGGACAGCAAGAAGTCGTCAGGCCGGGAGCGCCCGGAAATGCTCGTTCCGGTCTTCGACACCGCCTGGATGAGGTGGCCCTGTCGCTTCCAGTACGCCTGGACCTGACCCGCAACCGCAGAAACCTTCGCCTTGGAGATATCGCGCAGGAACTTCTTGGCACCGAACTGCGAGCTGCTCGGATCGCTGCCGAAAGGCCCGAGTCCGGCCACAATGCCCGCCAGGCTTGGGTTGACATGGCCTATATCGCCGACCGGATCGTTCGGCGCTTCGCCGACCCAGGCCTGCTTCACGTGCAGATCCTTGGCGCGAAGCGCCTCCACTCCCGGACTACCGATGAAGATGAGTTGGTCGGCGAAGTGGCCGGGTCGGAGGCGAGCGGCCACACCGGTCAACAGCGAGCCGTAGCTGTGCCCGAGCATGGTCGATCCGACGTCGGAGTCGGGCTGGTGAGACGCGCGTAACCCGTCGGTGAAACTGGCAAGCTCCGGGGCTCCCCGCAACGCTGCTATCGGCAGCGCGACCGAGTGTTGAGGATCCAGCGTCGCGCCCCACTGTGGTGCCTCGTAACCGAGCCACACCATGGACGCGACCTGCTTTCCCTCCTGAGCGGTGGAATTCGCCCGGTCCCACAACACCGCCGCTCGTTTGGCGTCACCAGGGATACCGGCGAGGGTGCTGCCGGTTCCGGGGACGTAGGTGACGATGTTGTCGGCCTCGTCGGGGTTGCCGAAGGAGATGGCGGTCTTGCCGAGGCCGCCCTATTCCAGGCTGATCAGGAACTGATAGGACGTCTGGCCGCCCGCCTGGCGGATGCGGTCGACGACGCCGTGGGCCGCCGCCTCGAACGCGCGCTGCAAGGTGAGGCGCTGCCCGGACAGGGCCTTGGCGAAGGCGGGTGCGCCTCCGCCGACCCAGGCGCTGGCCGACATGCAGCGGGCGCACGAGTCCAGCGCGGAGGCGTTCTCTTCGGCCAGTCGCGCGACCCGCGACAGAGCCCCTTGAAGTTCGGTAACCCCCCGTCGCCACAGCGAGTCAGCATCAGGCGGTGTTTCCGGAGGAGTCTCCGTCTCCTTCGGCCCTGGTGGGGGTGAGAAGGCGGAGGAAGGTGGTGAAGGCCGTGTCGGTGCGGGTGATGTCACCGGTGGCGTCGCGGTCGAGGAGGAGGCCGCGTATGACCGCCAGGGCGGTGGTCGCAAGAGCGGGGGCGTCGTCTCCGTGGCGTGCCCGAAGGCCCTGTTCCAGGACCGGCAGCCAGTCGGTGGTGGCGGCCTGACGGAACTCCGGCCAGAGGCCGGGATCGTCATGGACCCTGCCGAACAGGCGCAGGAACGGCGCCCCCTCAGGACCGGTGAACATCACCCAGGCGCGGGCGAGGGTCTGCTCGTACGGCTCATCCTGCGGGGAGAGGGCTCGGTGGAACAGCTGGAGTTGGCGCCGCCGCGCCTCCTCCAGCACTTCGCGGAGCAGTCGTTCCCGGGTCCCGAAGTGGTAGACGAGCATGCGCGGAGAGGTGGCCGCGGTGGCCGCCATCGCCGGGAGCCCGGACGCCAGGCCATGGGCGAGCACGTGCTCGGTGCAGGCCGCCAGGAGTCGCTCCCTGATCTCCCGCTGGGGACGTCTGCCCATTCTCCACACCCATTTCGCGTAATAGTCGTTACATTTATTGTGCGACAACGATGACCGGCGATGGGAGACAACCGTGCGAGTCGTGTTCGTTCATGGAGCGTGCGTACGGGACGGGGCGTGGTGGTGGCGTCGCGCGGCCGGTCACCTGGAGGACGGCGGGGTCACCAGCACGGCCCCGCCGCTGCCGAGCTGCGGAGAGACCGGCCGCCCGCCGGGGCAGGGCGGGCCGTCCTTGCCCGACGACGTGGCCGAGGTCCGCGCGCACCTCGCCGCGTCCGATGAACCGGCCATCGTGGTGGCCCACAGCTACGGCGGCGTCGTCGCGGGCGAAGCGGCGGCCGGGCTGCCGCAGGTGCGTCACCTGCTGTACGTCGCGAGCTTCCTTCCCGAGGCCGGCGAGAGCCTCGCCTCGTTCGGCGGCGACAACCCCGCGCCCTACCTCGACGTGACGCAGGACGGGACCTTCGGTGTACGGCGCGAGGTCGCGGCGCGAACGTTCATGCAGGACTGTGCCGAAGAGGACGTCGTGGAGGGGCTTTCCCGGCTCGTACGCCAGACCGTGTCCGCGACCGCGGAGCCCGTTGGAGCGGCGGCCTGGCGGGAGATCCCCTCCACCTACCTGGTGTGCGCGCGGGACAACGGAACCCCTCCCGCCCTACAGCGCGCACAGGCCGAGCGGGCCGGTCGGGCACTGGAGATCGACGCCGGGCACCACCCGTTCCTGTCCCGCTCCAGGCAGGTCGCCGAACTCGTCCTCGGACTCCCGGTCTGATGCTTCGGCGCAGGTCCCCCTTCATGCCACAGTCGGCGATGCACTTCCACGCAAGAAGAACCGGGGCGGGCAGGAGAGGAGACGGGGCGGTCAGTTCTCCGGGTCGGGGAGCAGGACGGAGGGGAGGGAGGTGTCGGGGTGCAGGCGTAGTAGTTGGTAGAGCATGCCGCCCACTCCCGGCATCAGACCGGGGCTGAAGGCGTCACGTGAAAGGCCGCTCACCGGGCCGTGCTCGTCCATGCTGCCGATCATGTACGCGGCGAGGTACTCCGGAGTCAGCTCTTCGGGCCCGACACCCACATCGATCGCGTGGCGCACGACTTCCCAGGTGCCGAGGTCTCCGTGGCAGAGCGTGTGGTTCCAGCCGATGCCCCTCGACCAGGACGACGCGGCGGCCCGGCGCAGCACGTCCGCCCAGCGCGGGTCATCTTCGCGGGCCAGCCGGTCGGCCGCGACGAGGCCGATGCCGGCGGCTCCGTGGCACCATGCGCTGGAGGTCACGCGATGGTCGTCCATTTCGCGCAGGTCACGCCAGCCCTTCTCCGCCGGGTCGTACAGTGACTCCTCGTACAGAAAGGCCCTGTCTGCCAGGGCGCGGAAGTCCGCAGCGCCGGCCGTGGCGCTGTCGGCGAGCCGGGCCAGCGCCCAGGCGATCCCGGTGGCGCCGTGTGAGACCCCGCCCAACCCTTGTGGGAACGCGGTGCTGGGCCAGCGTGCTCCCCGGTCGTCGATGTGGGCCAGTGAGAGCAGGCGCTCCCCGATGCGGTCGGCCTGCGTGGACCACTGCTGGTCACCGGTCTGTTCCGACAGGCGGAGCAACGGCACGATGGCGCCTGCCATGCCGGTGAGCAGGTCGTACACCCCGTCGGCGGCCACCGCCTCGGGCAGTCGCCCCGCCAGGGCGCCGGCCCGGGCGACCGCCTCCTGCGAGCCGACGGTGCCCAGCCTGCGCAGCAGCAGCCAGCTCCAGATCTGCGAGCCGATGCCGACATAGCCGCCTGGGGTGGCGGGGCGGCGCCGCGGCCCGGTGCGGCGTGCCTCCGCGTCGCGTTCCTCGGCCAGCGTGATCGTATGGAGGAGATCGGCGAGCAGCCCGTCCAGCCCCGGCACCTCGTCGGCCCTGCCCTGCCCGGTCTCACTCACGTAGGCGGCCAGAGTGATGGCGACCCCGTACGCTCCGCCGTACACGTCGGGAGACAGCGACTGTACGAACCAGCCGTCGGAGGTGAGCACCGGCGCGGTCCAGGTGACGGTGCCGTCGTCGCCCCGGACCGCCGTGTCGAGCATGCTGCGGGCGATCCCGGCCGCGATACGGCGCCGGCGCGGCTCGAGGTCCTGGGGCCGGATGAGAGGCACGGTCATACGCTTGTTGGCAGGCATCCACCCTTCATTGAGGTAGGCGCTGACCAGAGCGGACCGGATCACCTCGCGGTCCAGGGCCGTGTCGCGGTCGCGCCAGCGCCGCAGCGCGTCCACGATGAGGTCCTGCTCGTCTCCGTACGAGGTTCCGCCAGGGCCGTCCAGACGGCCGCGAGCAGGGGTCGTGGCGAAGAAGGGGATGTCGCCGACCAGCAACTCGGCCACCTCGGCGTCGATCACCTCGGGGTCCGATGGCGCGCCGGGCAGGTTCTCGGCATGCTGGGCCAGCAACCCCGCCGCCTTGCCCATCGCGGTCGGCTCATCGTGCAGTGAGGCCGGGTGCCACAACATGCGGGCCAGCTCGGCGTACGCCTCGGTGGCGCGGAGCACGACCCGGATCGGACGGTCGGCGAAGTCCGTGAGCAGCCCGGCGAGCTCGTCCCGCCGATCCAGCATGTCGAGGTGCTCGACCAGCTCGGTGAATCCGGACAGCACCAGGTCCCAGTAGTGGACGAGGATCGGATCGGGGCTCGGGTGGTTGCTCACCGCTCCCAGCTCGACCCGTTCCATCCCCAATCTCGCCATGTCCGTGCCCGCGTCGACGACGACCGGCACCTGCGTGTACGGCTGCTGGCCAGGCAGACCTCCGGCGGCGGACATGTCGACGCCGCGCCAGGCTAGCGAGACGCCGCGTCCGGGTAGGAGTCCGGTGCGCAGCACCGATCCGCTGAGCAGGTCGGTCGCCTGGTCGACGGCGTCGCCGTATCCGGATGGTTTGGCCGGGACGTGCGGGGTGAACAGCGTCTCGCAGTCGACGACGACGGGCGCGGGGCCGGCCGCGATGAGGTTCTCCATGTGCAGGTCGCTGCCGCCGATCAGCCGCATCAGCGCCAGCCAGTGCCCGACGCCGCGGTAGAAGGACCGCAGCTCCGTCTCGTCGGCGCAGTAGCGGTGCTGGATGTGCTCCGCCCAGCCGTACCCCTGGCGAATCAGCACGTCGGGTACCCGGATGTGGCTGCCGGCGGGCAGCCGGGGTGCCAGGCGGTCGATCAGCCGCGCCAGCGCCTCGTCCACGGCGAGGGACCGGGGCTTGTAGACCACCTTGCCCTGCGAGCCGTGCAGGACGGCGACGCTGTGCCCTCCGCGATGGCTGTCTCCCGCCCCGAAGTCGACGCAGGCCAGCTCGCCTCGGAGACCGCCGGGCAGTGCGGTGAGCGCCGCGCGGTCGGCGGCGAACCTGCGGGCCAGTTCCACGGCCGCGGCGCACCTGTTGTCGATGATCGTGCCGAGCCTGGACGGCATCGTGGGGTAGTGCCCGGTCAGGGACAGCCAGAACTCGGGCGTCGCGGCCGTCGCCTTCCACTCCTGCCACCGCAGCCGCGGCGTCTCGGCGGTCAGCCTTCCGCTGATCCTGGCGGCGTTGAGTTCCAGCAGCAGGACCCTGTTGACCTTGAGGCGGACGGTCTCCTCCAGCGCTTCGGCGGTTCCCTGGCATATCAGCCGGGCCTCTGCCTCCGTGAGGCCGGGGATCGATCCCAGCGTGGCGGACAGCCCGGCCAGCGCCGGTGCGGTCCAGAAGTCCAGCGACGGGTCGAAGTCCCCGGCCATTGGGATCATCCTTCCTTGATCAGCAGCAGAAGCGGCTGCAGGTGCACGAGCTCGCCAGCCGGGTGTCCAGGGCCGTCAGCGTGATCTCCGACTCGGCGTAGTCACCGATGAACAGCGGACCGGCCGGGTTGTCCCAGCCTTCGACGTCGGCTCCGCTGCGCCACGCGGCGACGATCTCCTCAGAGCGTTCCAGTGTGAGAGGCATTGCTACTCCCTTCGTGACCGTGCGTCCCGATCCGCGTTGACGGGGTGGGTGCGCTCAGCAGCAGGCAACGGTGTGGGCGCCCGTGCACGAGCTCGGCCTCCGCGTGTCCAGGGCCGTCAGCGTGATTTCCGACTCGGCGTAGTCACCGATGAACAGCGGACCGGCCGGGTTGTCCCAGCCTTCGACGTCGGCTCCGCTGCGCCACGCGGCGACGATCTCCTCAGAGCGTTCCAGGGTGACAGGCATTCTTACTCCCTCCATGACCGGGCATCCCGATCAGCGTTAGTCAGCCGATCGAAAAAATCAATACATAGCGGGCGAAATGTAGACTTGTCGGCATTCAGCGGAAATGGCGAAAGCTGCCGTTGACTGTGACGAAGCTTGCCCAGACGCCGACGGGATGTCCGGAACGCGCGAGCCGGGACCGGCCACCCGCCACACCACCGGCCCACGCCCACCAAGGGGACGACGGCGCACGTCAGGGGCTTCGTCCCGCAACTTGGCCACCACCTCGGCGACGGCGCTCATGTGCGGGACGACCAGCGAACCGCTTTCATACAGAAGGGGAGGCCGCGAGAAGGTTTCCGCTGTTCGGGGGCGCGGCAGACGGCGGCGAACAGCCCCGATCACGGGCCGTCCGGCGACATTTCCCACCAATGTACCGGAGATTGTCTATATATTGCGGGCGACAATTATTGCGATTTGTCCCGGCTCGGGAGTTCGACGCATCGGGGGAGGTCCTTGATGCTCCCGCCTTCGGGGATCATGCCCCAGAGGAAGGGGATCAGGTACTGAGGTGGCTCGCCCAGGAGTGCGGTCAGTTCCTCCTCGGTGATGGTGAGGGTGAATGCCGAGCCTGGTCGCCCGGAGGGCCATCCCTGTTCGATGGCTTGCCGGATGCACCCGGCGACGAGGGCGGGGCGGACGGCGATCGTCCGTTGTCCGAGCCGGTTGTCCGGCCGAGCGCAGGGAAGTGACACCACGAGCACACGTCCCGGCTTCTCGGCCTGCTCAACGGTGACGGTGAGGGGACTCCAGTCGTTGCCCTGGTGGTAGGTGGGCTTGTGCCGGATCCGCCAGCGGTAGGCGGTGCCGTCGACGCTGATGAGCCGTGAGCCCTTCCTGGGCATCGCCACGGGCGCCTCCAAGCTTCTGCTCTGTTCCGTCGCCGTTCCGTGGGAGTGCAGAAAGCAGCGGGAAGTGACGCGAGACGCTCGCAAGCCTAACCGCCGCTCATCCCCATGATCGAGCTGCTTTCGCGACGAGACAGGGGGTGCGTTATGGGCGGGGTGGTTGGTAGGGTGCGCGGGATCGTGATTTCGCGTGAGGAGGTGAGACCCGTGAAGGCTGTAGCTGTGTGGGTGCTCCCACTTTCCGTCACGGTCGGCGACTGACGTAGGTGTCGCCGGGAGCGCCGTAACGACAAGGCACTCCCGAAAGGCAACACCAATGCATTCTGTGCGTTTCACTGCGGAGACATCGTCGGCCGGTGTCCTCGAACGCGACTTCACCGTGGGTGAGGTCACCGGCGCGCTCTGGTCGCCGGCTGCCGGCTCCGATCGCGCGCCTCTGGTTCTGCTGGGCCACGGTGGCGGCATCCACAAGAAGGCGCCGGGAATGGTGGGCCGCGCGCGCCTCCTGGTCGCCGACGGTGGTTTCACCGTCGTCGCCATCGACGCCCCAGGTCACGGCGACCGGCCGCGCACGGCGGCCGACGAGCGTGAGATCGCCGCGATGCGGCGGGCGACGGCGGCGGGCGAGCCGGTCGGTCCGATCGTCGCCCGCTACAACGCCCACCTGGCGGAGCGCGCCGTGCCCGAATGGCAGGCGACCCTGGACGCCCTGCAGGAACTGCCGGAGATCGGCGCCGAAGGGCCGGTCGGCTACTACGGCGTGAGCATGGGCACCGCGATCGGAGTGCCGTTGACGGCCGTCGAGCCCAGGATCGCCGCCGCGGTCTTCGGTCTCTTCTGGCACGATTCCCTGGCCGACACCGCGCGCCAGATCACCATTCCCGTGGAGTTCCTCCTCCAGTGGGACGATGAGCTCATCCCACGCCAGTCCGGTCTGGCGCTGTTCGACGCCTTCGCCTCCAAGGAGAAGACGCTGCACGCCAACCCCGGCAGGCATGCGGAGCTGCCCAGGTTCGAGGCCGACAGCGCGGTCCGGTTCTTCGCCCGCCATCTCGGGCGGATCGTCATGTCATCCGCCTGACCTGCACGGACGATCGGCGTCCGGGCCATCGGCCCGGGTGCCGGTTCTGCGCCGGTTCTGTGCCTGTTCGGGGCGGTGGTCGTGGCGGAGCCGGTCCGGCCCGTTCTACGGGGCGGGCCGGTGGCTCGGGCGAGCGGTCACCACTTCCACGGGCCGAAGTGGCGCTGGGTGCGCACGACGAGGCTGCCCAGGCGTTGTTTGCCGCGGACCACGAAGTGGAGCGCGTCGCCGGGGATCGCCGACGGAGTCACCTTGCGCACCTTGGCGCTGCCCGCCATCATCTCGACGTCCTCGATGTCGACCGTGGCGCCGCGCGGAAGCACCAGCGTGGTGGAGCCGGCGACCACGTCGAGGTCGATCTCCACGACCGGGTGGGAGATGACGGCGTCGGTGAAGTCGAGCTTCACCGAGCCAGCCTTGGCCGTGACCAGCAGCCGCCGGGCCACCATCCATCGGCCGTGCCGTTTCAGGGACGCCGCCGTGGTGCGCAGCTCGGCTCGCTCCCGTGGCGGCATCGTGAGCGGCGCCCCCGGCAGGTCGGCCAGGAGCGGCTCGACCTCGCCGAACGTGCGCGCGGCGAGCAGTCCGTTCAGGCGCTGCTCGAACTCTTCGCCCGTCAGCCGTCCCTCGCCCACCGCGGCTTGCAGTCTCTCGACGATCCGCTCGCGATCGGCGTCGGACATCCGCATTTCCGGCGACTGCGGTGCTAGCTCTCCGCTCACGCCTCAACTCTAGGGAACTTGCCGTGAAATACGGAGATCTCAGGCGAGTTCGGCGTCGATACGAGACAAAACGGGGGTCTCTCCTTCACCACGCCGACGACGCGGCGGCCGCGACCGTCGTGGCGGTCGACAAGGGGGGGCGGCCTTGTGGCAAGGAGGCGGCAACGAGGTCGCCGGGAGAGCTCCGGGCTGGGCCATCCGCGAGAAGGGGATCGCGGGAGGTGGCTTCGGCCGCGGACGAAGGCCTCGCCGGCCCGCCCCGCCGGTTTCCCCGGTGACCATGGGTGGGTCTACCGGGATTCGCGGCTTATGACCTTTTTGTGCTTGGTGTCCAAGAGTGCGATCAGGGCCAGAGCGGTGAGCGTCGCGCCGACGGCTGCTGGTCTCGGGCGTCACCGGGCTCGGCGTGGAGGTTCTCCATGGCCGCTATGGCGTCGCGGAGGTGTGGCGGGTCATCGACTACCACCTCGACCGCATCTTCAACGGAGCGAATGGGGAGTTGACGGCCTTGGCTAATAGCGTTAGCTTTATAGCTAACAATATTAGCCAAGCGTGAAGTGAGGGAACCATGACGGAATTCCTGGAGACCGAGGGCGGGCGGCTCGCGTACGAGGTGTCGGGGCAGGGGCCGCTGGTCGTACTGGCGCACGGCATGGGGGACGGCCGGCGGGCGTACCGGCTGCTGGCGCCCCGCCTGGTCGCCGCCGGATACCGGGTCGCCGCGGTGGACCTGCGCGGTCATGGGGAGTCGAGCACAGGCTGGCCCTCCTACACCCGCACCGACGTCGCCGCCGACCTGGTCGCGCTGATCCGCCACCTGGGGGGGCCGGCGGTGCTCGTCGGGCACTCCTTCTCCGGCGGCGCGGCCACCATCGCCGCCGCCCAGCACCGCGAACTGGTCAGCGCGGTCGTCGAGCTCGGCCCGTTCACCCGGGCGCAGAAGATCGATTTCGGCGGCCTGCTGCGCGACGGGCGGCACCGCAAGGGCATCTCCTTGCTGATGGCCACCGGAATCCTGCGCAGCGTGAAGTTCTGGCGCCGCTACCTCGATCACGCCTACCCCGGCACCCGGCCCGCCGACTACGATGCGTACATGTCCGACCTGGCGACCGCCCTGCGCCGGCCGGGACGGATGGCCGTGGTGAGCAAGATGGGCATGTCGGCGCCCACCGACGCCGGCGCCGAATTGCCCAAGCTCGCCGTTCCCACGCTGGTCGTCATGGGCACCCTCGACCCCGACTGGGTGAACCCGCAGGCCGAGGCGGAGGGCATCGTCGCCGAGATGCCGGCCGGGCGCGGCGTCGTCACGATGATCGACGGCGCCGGCCACTACCCGCACGCGCAGTTCCCCGCCGAGGTCGCCGATGCCATGCTGCGTTTCCTGAAGGACCACGCCCGTGGCTAGGGCAGGGCTCTCCCCGGACGCGGTCGTCGACATCGCACTGCGGATCATCGACGAGGAGGGCCCGGCCGCGGTCACTCTGGCGGCGGTGGCCGGGCGAGCGGGCGTCGCCACGCCGTCCCTGTACAAGCACGTGCGCAACCTTGCCGAGCTCAACGATCTGGTGTCCGCCCGCGTCATGAACGAACTGGCGGACCGCTTGCGCGAGGCGCTGCTCGGCCGGTCCGGAGACCAGGCGCTGCGCGCCTTCATGCACATCTACCGGGACTACGCCGTCGCCAACCCCGGCCGGTACGCCGCGATGAGCCAGGCCGCGCCCCCTGAGGGTGGCGACCAGGCCAAGGCGGCCGGGGCGCTGGTCGGCATCGTGGTCGGCGCGCTCCGCGCGTACGGGCTGGAGGGGGCCGACGCCATCCACGCGACGCGGTGCCTGCGCGCGGCCGCCCACGGCTTCGCCGTCCTGGAGACCGCCGGCGGCTTCGGCCTCCCCGTCGACCTGGACGACACCTACGCCCTGCTCCTGAACATGATCACCGCCGGCCTGCCCAAGCCGGCGCCGAACTAGGGCGTCGCACCGGTCTCGAGAGGTGAACATCGCCTCGATGATGCGACCGAAAGGCCTGCCGGCTCCATCTTCTCAGGGCTTCAGGTGCCGCGGATTTCCTTGTCTGCATTATCGGGATCATCGGGTGAAGAGCCCCACCCGGCGAAAGCAGCCGTTGCCTCTTCGGGTGATGAGTCGCGCCTGGCGCCGGTCAGTGCTCGTGGGGTCGGGGGGCGGCGAGGTGGTGGGCGGGGTGGAAGGTCATTTTCACGTGGGTGGCGGTGGCGGTCAGGAGGGCGCGTTTGGGGAGGCCCAGTTCGCTGAGTTCCTTGGCGATCGGGTGGTTGCCGAGCCTGATCAGCGCTCCGCCGGGACGGGTGCGCAGGCCGCGGGGACGGGTCGTCCAAGGAATGCGCCGGGTCACCCCGTCCAGGCGGGTGTAGGCGTCCAGGTCGACCGAACCGCCGCCGGGCAGGGGCAAACCTGGGATGGGGACGCCTGGCGGGGGCGGGCCGGGGACGGGCATGCCGGGTTTGATCAGCAGGTCGAGCACCAGGCGGCCGTCCTTGCGCAGGATGCACCGTTTGTAGGGGGACGACAGCCGCAGGTCCACCTCGGCCAGCTCCTTGGGGAAACCCCAGATGGAGCGGCCCGCCTCCAGGGTGAAGCTCTGGTCGACCGGCAGCCAGTGGACGAAGGCCCCGCTGCCGTTCCGGCGCAGGTCCTTGATCCCGGACATCCTGCCTCGCGCGGGCGGGCGGACCGCGCCGGGGGGACGGACGAGGAAGCCCATGCCGAACTCGTTGTAGGACCCGAGGTCGCCGTCGGCGTAGCGGATGAAGCCGAGCGCGCACAGCGCCTTGCCGGGGAGTACCTCGACGACGTCCTGATCGGCGTAGGCGAGGACCGCGCGGGCGGCGTCGGCTCGCACGAGGTAGACGGCGGCGCAGACGGTGGCGTCCCGGACCTCGACCGGCAGGGTGACCCGGCGTCCCTTGATGAGATGGCTAGTCACAGCGTCCAGTACATCAATCAGGCTCGCCGGACGCCAGCCGTACCAGAGGACAGGCGAGGGGCGACATCGTCGGCTCGGGCGCCGTAACGGGCGCCGGCATCGCCGTACCACGACCCGCCGACCCGGCGCCGATCACAGCAGCGCGTGGCCGGGGTGGAGTCAGAGGACGAGCTTCTGGCGCGGCGCAGGCGATATGGCCGGTGGGGGAGCGTCAGGCGAGGGCGGCTTGGGGGAGGTTTCGGGTGGGGAGGGGGGTGGCGGCCCATTCCTCGAGGCGGGCGACGAACTCGCGGGCGTGGTCGGGCCAGTGGTAGTGGGCTCGGGCCTCGGCGTATCCGTGGGCGCCCATCACGATCCGCCGCTCGGGCTCGTCGCGCAGCCGCAGGACGGCCTGGGCGACCGCGTCCACGTCGCCGTAGGGGACGATCACCCCGCAGTCGGCGCGGCCGACGATCGAGGCGGCCAGCGGCAGCGGCGTGGTGATCACCGGCAGGCCGCGGGCCATGTACTCGATGACCTTGGTCGGCAGGGACTGCCGGTAGTTCGGCACGTCGTGCAGCAGCGACAGCCCGGCGAGGGCGCCCTGGGCCATGCGGAGCGCGTGGTTGTTCGGCACGTATCCGAACCAGTCGAGCAGTCCCTCGCGCTGCGCGTCGCGCAGGAACGGGCGCACCGCGGTGTCGGCGGCGCCGATCAGGTCGAGCCGGATGCCGTGCGGCCGGAGCCTGCGGGCCAGCTCGATCATCTCCAGCGCGCCCCTGGCCTCCGACAACTGGCCGATGTACACGACCCGGTTGGCGCCGGGCGGCGGCGGCGCGGTCTCGGGGACGTAGGTGGTGTTCGGGATCACCGGGTGGTCCCCGGCGAACCGGTCGCGGTAGGCGGCCTCGGCCAGGATGAGGTGCAGGCGGCGCTCGGCGCGGGTCTCGACGCGGCGCAGCAGGCCGGGCAGCATCCGGCGCGCGGACGCGGGAAGGTAGGTCTTGGTGTCCAGCGCGCCCACGATGTCCTCGTGCACGTCCCAGACCGTGGTGGGGCGTCGCCGCGGCAGGGCGAACAGCAGTTCCAGGTCGTGCACGAGCAGCAGGTCGGCGTCCTTGACGCCCCGGCGGAGCGCGCCGCGGGCCATGTTCAGCGCGTGGCCGCGGTGCAGGCCGACGGCGCGCGGCACGTCGATCGCCCTGATCTCCTGCGGCGGGGTGACGTTGCAGTGGGTGAACGGCGCGACGTAGGTGACCTCGTGCCCGGCGTCGAGCAGCGCCCGGATCTGCCGATGCATGATCCGCGCGTCCTCCGGGTGGTGGACGATCGTGCCGACACATACCTTCATGTGTCGATGCTGAGTGCCGTTCCCTTCCTGTCCGGGTGCGCACCGTGAATCACAATGGAAATGCCGCTGAACATCCGCCTCTAGGTGGTGGCTTCCTTGGGCCGGTTGGACGGCCTGCGGTAGAGCCAGGTGAGGCGCGGTTCGAGCAGCCACTTGAACACCGTGCGCGTCTCGGGCAGGCACAGGACGATGGCCAGGGCGAACGCGCTGCTCAGAATCGCCATGACGCCGAGCGGGCCGTGCAGCCACGGGAAGCTCAGCCAGCCCATCTCCTTGGCGATCATGACGGGGATGCCGTGGAGCAGGTAGCAGTAGAGCGTGCGGGTGCCGAGGTCGGAGAACCAGGTGTTCTTGCGCGGCACCAGCGCCAGGATCGCGAACGAGACGGCCAGCGCCGCGACCAGCAGGCCCGCGCGCATGCCCATGCCCATCCACCACGACAGGTGCAGTTCGGCGTAGCTGTCCTTGAAGTACACCGGGTCGAGCGGCACGTGCGGCGCGATGACGATCGCCACGCCGACCGCGCCGGCGAGCACCCCGACCGACACGATCTTCACCCAGAGGCGGTTGAGCATGTCGAAGTGGTGCGGCTGCAACCACAGGCCGAGCACGAAGAACGGCATCAGCCCGAAGAAGCGGTCCATGCTGAAGTCGCCCGGCAGGTCGGACAGGCCGGCGAGCAGGTAGACCGCGACCGCGATCGGCAGCGGGTAGCGCATGCGCTTCCACACCGGCGTGGACAGCCGCCACAGCAGCAGGGCCAGCAGGTACCAGTTGAGCCAGGCCGGGTCGATGATCGTCAGACTCCACTTGTGCCCGAGCGCGAAGCGGAGCACGGCGTAGCCGACCTCCACGATCACGTACGGCACGAGGAAGGTGTCGACGAGCTTGTTGGTCTTGGCGTTGGAGTTCCAGAAGTTCCGGCTCAGGTAGCCGCTGATGACCACGAACAGCGGCATGTGGAACACGTAGATGAACAGGTAGGCCGACCGGGAGGAGTGCGCCGACAGCGTCGGCACCAGCGCGTGCCCGGCCGGCACCAGCGCGATGAGCAGGAACTTGACGTTGTCCAGGTACGGCTCGCGGGGGCGCTTCGCGGGCCGGGGCGGCGGGGCCTCCTCGGCCTCGGGGTCGTCCCAGCCGTCGACCGCCTGGCCGGGGCCCTCGCCGGAGGGGCGCCGCTCCCAGGCGGGCATGGCCGAGCCCGGGCCGGGACGGCCCGGCGGCGTGGCGCCGCCGCCCGGCTGCGGGGCCGCGGGACGCTGCCAGTAGGAGAACCCGTCCGGGGACGGTGCCGACTCCGGCGCCTCCACCGGCACGCCGAGCGCGTCTCGCGCACCCGGAACCGACCCGTGCGCGCCGGGCCCCCCGTGCGGGCCGGGAAGCGAGCCCTGGACGCCGGGGTCCGCGCCGTACGCACCCGGAATCGAGCCGAGGGCGTGGCCGCCCGAGGAGGTGGCCTCGCTGTGCGCTCCTGTGCCGGGAGAGGCGGCCATGCCGATGCCGTGCGCCCCCGAAGAGGTGACCGCGTCGTGCGACCCGGAGAACATCGAGCCGGCGTTCGCCCCCGGGGCCGCGGGGCTGCCGTGAGCGCCCGGGTTGTCCTCCCAGGAGGGGCGGTCGAAGGTGAAGGTCTCGGGATCGTCGTCGGCGGGCGTGCCGCCGGAGTGGGCGCCGCGACGGCCACGGCCGGTGCCGTCGCCGGCGGTCATGGCGCTGTCGGGGACGGGCCAGCGGGGCTCGCGGCGTCGATCGCCCGTCGGGGGCCGGTGCCGGTCCCAGGCGCCCGTCGGCGGCTCGGCGTAGTCGGGGACGGGCCAGCGCGCGGTGGGCGCCTCTTCCTCGCCGGTGCCCGCATCGGTGCCCGCGCCGGTGCTCAGACCGGGATCTGCCGGCGCCTGCCCTCGTTCGGGGGACGGGGCGCCGTCGCCGGCGTCGGTGGAGACGCCGTCGGTGCGCGAGGCCGGAACCTGGAAGGAGGATCGGGTGTCACTCACGGGGGAAACGCTCAGCTATCTGTCGGGAGACCAGGAAGCTTCTGACTGTGGCCGGTGCCCTCGGCCGGTGTGGCGGAACGATCGCGGGAGCACGCCTGCCAGATGATCCACCCTAACGCGCCGATCTTCAATTGTCGCGACGGACTCCGAACTTGCCCTTGCTGGGACCTCTGACAACTCCGGTCCGGCCCTGTCATGTCCGGCCCTTTCCGGCGCCCGGCGAAGCTCTCCCGGCGCCCCGGCACCTTGACCGGCGTCCGGCGAGAAAGCACGCCCGGGCCGGCGTCTCGTCTCGACGCCCGGGGATCCGCGTCTCGCAGCAGCGCCCTGGCGAGCATGGGCATCGCTGAACCGCCATCAGGGCCCCGCCACCCGCGCACCGGATTCCCGCAGAAGCCGGGCGCGGCATGGACAAGGCCCGGTCCCTCAGGGGAACCGGGCCTTGTCCAGGACTTTTCGGCCTTTGTCGGCCTTTCGGGTCAGGTGCTGCAGACGTCGGTCTTGGAGTCCACGACCCGGGCGCTGTCGGGGATGGTGACCGGCACCTTGACGTTCTTGAAGTCGGCCCCGATGACGAGCTGGATGATCGGGGCGCCGGGCGCCGGCGTCGCGGTCGCGCCGGCCGGCGGGGTGGTGGGGGTCACCGACGGGGTGAACGGCTGCACCAGGCCGGCCTTCACCTTGCCGGAGGCCGGGGTGACCTTGGGCACCAGCTTCGCGGCCACCGGGGCGGCGTAGTCGGCGCCGTCGGCGGCGTTCTTGGCGTAGAGCAGCATGGTCTTCGGCCGGTCGGTGCCGTCGGCGTTGCGCGCGTCGCCGACCTGCGTGACCTTGAAGCCCTGTGCCGCGAGCGCCTCGGCGACCTCCTTGGCCTTGCCGGCGGTGTTGGTGCCGTTGACGACCTGGATGCGCACCTGGCCCGGCTTGATCGCGGGCTTGGCCGGCCCGGAGGCCGACGCGCTGGGCGCCGGGGACGGGGTGACCTCGGTGTCGGTGCGCAGGGACTCGAACATCTTGCCGGCGTCCGGCTGCTTCCACTGGACGCGGTTCTTGTCCTCCGTGTACGGCTGCCAGGGAACCGTGACGAACTTGACACCCTTGGCGGTGAGGCTGCGCGCGCTCTGGGCGATCTGGATGAGCGTGTCGACGTCGAGCTGCGGGTCCATGACGACCGAGTGGGCGGCCGCCTTGACCAGGGCCAGCAGCTTGCCGGGGTTGGTCAGGGTGTCGCCGCTGGTGGCCTTCTTCACGACCTGGGACAGGAAGATCTGCTGCCGCTTGATGCGGCTGATGTCGCTGCCGTCGCCGAGCGAGTGGCGGGCGCGGACGTAGGCGAGCGCGGTCTCGCCCTTGACGATCTGCTTGCCGGCCTGCAGGTGGAGCTTGGCCTGCTTGTCGTCCACCGCCGTCGGCACGCAGATCTGGATGCCCTGGAGCGCGTCGACGATGGCCTTGAAGCCGGTGAAGTCGACCTTGAGGTAGTGGTCGACGCGGATGTTGGTGTTGGCCTCGATGGTGTTGATCGTGCAGGCCATGCCGCCCTCGTTGAAGGCGGAGTTGATCATGTCGAGACGCGGCGGCATGGCCACCTTGGTGCGGGCGTTCTTGCACTCGGGGATCTGCACCATGGAGTCGCGCGGGAAGCTGATGAGCGTCGCCTTGTCGCGGTTCGGCGACACGTGCATGAGGATGATCGTGTCGGTGCGCTCGCCCAGGTCGCTCATGTGCTGGCCGTACTTCTTGTTGTCGCCGGCCCGCGAGTCGGAGCCGACCAGCAGGACGTTGAGCGCCCCGGTGGCGTTCACGGGGCGGTTGGCGTTGAGGTCGCCGCTGACGTCCTCGGTGCGGACCTCGCCGAGCACGTTGCGGTACAGCGTGTAGCCGGTGAGCGCCAGCAGCACCATGACGCTGGTGAGCGCGATGCTGACGTAGGCCAGGACGCGCATGCGCCCGTTGCCGCCGCTGCCGTGCGGAGGCGGGCCGCCGCCTCCGGGACCGCCGTCGCCGCCGCCGCGCCGCCGGCCGCGGCCGGGCTCGTCCGGCGGCGGAGGCCCCTCGACGGGACCGCCGCGCTGGCGGCGGCCGCGCTGCTCGTCCACCATGGGGAAGTCCTGCGGGCCCGAGGGATGGTTCTCGTACGGGCCGTGGGGGCCCGCGGGCCGTACCGGGGCTGGGGCGTCGGGGGGAACGCCTCTGCGGCGGCGGCCCCCTTCGCGGGGAGGGACGTCCACGGGAGGCTGCTCCATCGCTCGGCCGCGGCTGGACCGGCGACCGGAGGCGGGAGGCGCGTTCCGATGGTTGGTGACCGTGGCGCCGTGTCGGTGCTCGCTCATTTCGTCATGAGGTTAGTCACCGGGCCGACTCTGGGCGACATGATCGGAGGAACAGGCGCATGATCACGGTTACTCCAGAGGGGGTCGATCGGGCGGCCAAGCATACCGACACGAGGATATTTCCTGGAATAACGCAAACGGTGGGTTTACTGGAAGTTCACAGGATCACCAGGTCACGACCGTCATGACCGGTCCGTCTGTCTCGCCGTCAGGAGCCCCGCGGACAGGAACGCCAGCGGCACGGCGGGCAGCACATAGCGGTAGTCGAACTCCGCCGTGGCGGCCGGAATGACCAGCAACGACACCGCCATCACCCACGGCGGCGCCCACGCCGTCCGGCTCGTCCCAGGCCCCTCCGCGCGGCGGCGCGCCCGCGACCGCCACGCGCGTCCCGCGGCCACGCCCGGAGGCAGGAGCAGGACGGCCAGCAAGGCCGTGCCCGGCAGCCACACCACGTCCTGGTAGGCGCGGGTCCACCCCGCGAGGGGCTCGACGACGCGAGTGCCGATCGGACCCCGCTCATAGCGCACGGCGAGGCTCGCCCCGTAGGTCGCCGGGTAGCGTCCCGGCGGCGGGGGCGTCCGCGCCGGAAACTCGTAGTAGTCGTAGATCTCCTGGTCGGGGTACACCGGGCGGTTCGGGGTGAACGAGCGGGCCAGCTCCGAGAGCACCGAGGCGGCGTAGTCCAGCGGCTGGCTGCGCAACGCGAGCAGCGCGAACCGCCCCGCGAGCCGGTCGGTCTCCTGGGTGAAGGTGATGCCCGGCAACGCCACCAACGGCGCGTCCGGCGCCCACACGTACTCCTGCGACGGCGGGCGGCGCGAGGGCGGCCTGTCGTCGCACAGCACCGCGAGGTCCCGGGGCGGGCGCATGACCGAGCAGTCGGCGAACGACATCGTCCGCCCGTACAGGAAGACGCCGTTGGAGCCCACGATGCCGACCCGGTGGTAGGTCGCCCAGAACCAGGCCGCGTACCCCGCGATCGGCACCAGCGCGACGAGCACCAGCACCGCCGCCGGCCGCGCCCGCCGCCATGCCCGCGTCATGACCCCGCGGGCACCGACGGCGCGTCCGGCAGCCGGTGCTTGCTCACCAGGACGCCCGACCGGCGGCCACACCGCTCCGGCGGCGTCGGCGCCGGAGGTCTGCTTCCGGGGACGGCGGACCAGCGGTTCCCGGCTGGGACGGCGGACCAGCAGCCACACCGCCACGACGGCGAGCAGCGGCAGTCCCACCGTGCGCGTCAGCGTCGCCGCGCCCAGCAGCGCCCCCGCCAGGCACACGGCGCGCCACCTGGGCCGGCCCAGCAGCACGTACATGGCCGCCACCAGCAGGAACGCGAACAGCGTGTCGGAGACCAGGAGGTGTTCGAGCTGGACCTGGTAGGCGTCCAGCAGCACCGGCGCCGCCGCGAGCGTCGCCGCCCAGACCCGCCCGCCGGCCCGTCTGACCGCGGCGTAGACCAGCACGCCGATGGCCGCCCCGAGCAGGTGCTGGACGAACGCCACGAACCCGAAGGAGTGGAACGGCTCCAGCAGGCGCAGGAACATCGAGTAACCGGCGGGCCGCACCAGGTCGGGACGGGGACGCAGCGCCGTCACCACGTAGGTGTAGGAGTCGGGGAACCACAGCACCGGCCGATAGCCGAGCATGGCCACCACGCGCAGCGCCACGCCGAGCCCGAGCACCCCGAGGAACCACCGGTGCGCCCGCAGCCCGCCCCACAGCCGCGCGCCCGCCCGCTCCGAGGACCACCACGAGGAGAACCCCCCGCCCGAGGGCGGCCACCAGGAACGGACCCGCCCGCCGGAGGACGGCCCGGAGGGTTCGCCCGCGCCGGTCCGCACGCCGGAGCCCCGCTCCGAAGCGACCACTCCACCCCCAGCCCACGGGTCCCGGCGTCCCGGGAAGACACGAACGCGCACGCGAGACCCGCGTACGCGCCGCTACGTTACCGGCCGGCCACCCGCCCGCGCCCCGTTCCGGCCCCCGCGCCGACCGGCCCGTGCGCTGTCCGGCCGCGCGGACCTGCTCGGCGGCTCGCGGCCGTCACCGGCCGCCGCGCGGCCCGAGAGCGTCGCTGGTTCTCGGGGGTGGGAAGGTACCGGTGGGAGGGGTGCGTGGCGACACGGGGGGACAGCGCGGCCGCTAGGCTCGCCGGGATCATGGACGGAGTCTGGCGCGATCGCTCAGGGTGGCCGCAGGCGGGCCGGGTGCTCGCGGCGGTGACGGCCATGCCCGCGCTCGTCCTGACCGGCTGGCTGCTCGCCGGACTGCCGCTGCTGCTGGCCGGCTGGTTCCGTCCCCTGCCCGCGCTGCTGCTCGGCGGCGCCCTCGCCGCGGCCCTGTGCGTGTACGGCACCCGGTCCGGGAGGCCGCCCGGTGGCCTCGCCGGACGGCCGCACGACACCCGCGACGCGCGAGGCGGGGGAGAGGTGGGGGACGCCTCGGCGGGGCATGTGTGGGCGGTCGTCGGGGTGGCGGTCGCCTCCGGGGTGTTCAATGCGATCTTCCACACCGAGCAGCTGATCGTCCGCAGGGACCCGGCGACCTACGCCCAGTACACCGCCTGGCTGGCCGGGCACGGCTTCCTGCCCATGCCCTATCCCACGGCGGCGTTCGGCGGTCCGGACCCGGCGCTGCGGTTCGACAGCATCGGCTTCTACGACCACGGCGGCGCGGTGGTGCCGCAGTTCATGCCGGGGGCGCCGCTGATCGACTCCATCGGCGCGTGGCTGGGCGGGCTGTCCGGGCTGCTGATGGTGCCGCCGGTGCTCGGCGCGCTGGCCGTGCTGACCGTGGCCGGGGTCGCCGCCCGGCTGGCGGGCGCGCGGTGGGCGCCCGTGGCGGCGCTGGCGTCCGCCGTCGCGCTGCCGATCCTCTACACCTCGCGCACCACGTTCAGCGAGATCCCGTCCCTGATCCTGATCTTCGGTGGCATGGCGCTGGCCGCCGACGCGCTCGGCCGGTCGCGGGGGACGGCCGTGCTGGCCGGCCTGTCCTTCGGTCTCGCCGTCCTGGTGCGGGTGGACGGGCTGCGGGACGTGCTCCCCGTCCTTGTGTACGCGGGGCTGCTGATCGCGCTGCGCGGGCGGCGCGGCCGGGGCGAGGCGTACGCGCGGATGGGCGTGCCGCTGCTCGGCGGCCTGCTGGGCGGCGCGGGCCTGGGCCTGGTGGCGGCCTTCTTCCTGTCGCGGCCGTACCTGAACTACCTGTCGGACTCGGTCAGGCCGCTGCTGGTGATCTGCGGGGCCGTGCTGCTGCTGACCGTGGCGGGCGCGGTCGCCGGGCCGCGGGTCATCCCGGCGGCGGGCAGGGCCGTGCGCGCGTGGCGCCCGGCGCGCCGCCTGCCCGAGGTGCTGGCGGCGCTGGTCGTCCTGGTGATGGCGGGGTTCGCCGTGCGCCCGTGGGTGCAGACCGTGCGGCGCGTGCCGGCCACGGTCGAGGACACGCTGAACTCCATCTTCATCAAGTGGACCCAGCAGGCGAACGGGATGCGGCCCGATCCGACCCGGCTCTACTCGGAACAGTCGCTGTACTGGGTGATCTGGTATGTCGGCGTGCCCGTGGTCATGCTGGCCACCCTCGCCGCCGCCGTGCTGGTGCGGCGGATGGCGCGGAGCAGGGGGCTGCCGTGGCTGCTGCCGCTGGCGATCATCGGCTGGACGACCGTGACGACGCTGTGGCGGCCCGCCATCACCCCCGACCATCCGTTCGCGTCGCGGCGGCTGGTGCCGGTGGTGATCCCGGGCCTGGTCGTCCTCGCGGTGTGGGGCCTGCGCTGGGCGTGGGCGAGGATCCGCGGCGCCGGGTACGGGACGACGGCCATGCGGTGGCTGACCGCGGCGGGCGCCGTGCTGCTGGTGGCGCCGGGGACGGTCACGTCGATCGGCACCGCCTTCACCCCGGTGGAGCGCGGCGAGGCGGCGGCGGTGCGAGGGCTGTGCGCGGCGCTGCCGCCCGACGCGTCGGTCCTGATGATCGAGCGGGTCACCGGCGACCGGTTCACCCAGGTCGTCCGGGCCATGTGCGACCGGCCGGCCGCGCAGGTCCGGACGGAGGGCGGGGGCGCCACGCCTCCGGTTCCCGGGGCCCCGGCGGCGACCCCCCCGGACGACGGCGGGGCGGACACGACGCGCGACGTGGCGGCGGCCTCCGACGTGACCCGGCTGGTCCGGCGCGTGCGCGCCGCCGGGCGCGTCCCGGTGCTGCTGGCCGCCGAGAAGGTGCAGCTGATCCGGTACGGGACGCCCGTGCAGGTGGTGCGGCTCCGTACGCGCCAGGACGAGCGCTCCCTCATCGACGCCCCGAACGGCACCTGGTCCCTCTCGATCGACGTGTGGATGGTCATCCCCGGCGCGGTCTGACCGTTTCCGGCTCGTCGTTTGACGCCCGGGAGGCGTGATCGGAAAAGTGGACGCCATGAACTGGCGAGTGGAACCCCCCGAGGCCGGCGAGGAGCTGTCGTTCGGGGACGACCCCGGGCGCGAGTCGCGATTATCGGCATGGGAGTCGGCGGGCCGGACGTGGGTCTCGGCGCATCGCAAGCTGCTGGCCGCCGTTGCGGCGTTCGTCGTCCTGCTCGGGGCGCTGGGCGCCGGCGGCTGGCACCTGTACCAGGAGTCCCGCAAGCCGCTCCCGCCGCCGGACGTCGCCCTGCCCGTGCAGGACAGGTTCGTCGTCGTCCTGTGCGGGGCCGGAATCACCCAGTGCCAGGACGGCGGCGCGGAGGCCGCCAAGGACGTCGGCCGTATCGAGGCCGATCTGCGGGCCGTGCCAGGGGTGTCCTCGGTGCGGTTCCGTAGCGGCGAGGCCGAGTTCGAGCGGGTCAAGAAGAAGGGCGGTTACCAGCAGCCGGACGGTTCGATGATGCCGATCACTCGTGACATGTTCGCCGACGGTTTCGAGGGCGTGCTCCGCAGCCCCGAGCTCTTCGCCCAGGTGGCGGCGCGGAGCCGTCTGGTGGCGGGCGTGGCGGACGTCTGGCGGACGCCGACGGAATACTGGACGGGCAAGGCGAACGTGACGGTGATCCTGTGCGGCACCGGCGCGGCCAAGGAGTGCGCGCCGCTCGACTACGAGTCGCCGACGGAGCGGCAGAGGCAGGCCATCGTGGACAGGATCCGCGAGGTGGACGGGGTGGAGAAGGTCTACTTCGAGGACAGGCGACACGCGCTGCGGCTGCAGAAGCACTACTACCCCGAGGACCGGTCCTTCGACCCTCCTTTGCTGCTGGTGAACATGCAGGAGTCCCTCCGCGTGAAGATCGCCGGGCCTGACGCGTCCCAGCGCCTGCGGCAGGCGCTGAAGAACGTGCCCGGCGTCGAAGACGTGCGGTGATCCCGCGCGGCCCGCGGTTGACGGCGGGTCGTCACGATCGGAAGAGTTGACGACATGGAGTGGCGAGCCGAGCCGTCCGAGACCGGCGAGGAGTTGGCGTTCGGGGACGGAGACTCCGAACGCGAGTCCCGATTACGCGTGTGGGAGGCGGCGGGCAGGCGGTGGGCGTCGGCTCACCGGAGACCGCTGGCGGTGGTGGCGGCCGTCGTCGTCCTGCTCGGGCTGGTCGGGGGCGGCGGCCGATACCTGTACCTGAAGTCCCGCGAGCCGCTGCCGCCGCCCGATGTCGCCCTGCCCGTGCAGGACAGGTTCTCGGTCTTCCTCTGCGAGCCCGAGATCCCGGAGTGCCAGGCCGGCGGCGCGGCGGCCACCAGAGACCTCCGCCGTATCGAGACGGAGCTGCGAGCCGTCCCGGGGGTGGCCTCGGTGCGGTTCGTCAGCGGCGAGGCCGAGTTCCAGGAGGCGGGCAAGAAGCACGGCGTCGTCTACCGGACCGACGGCCTGGTGACGACGATGACCCGTGACATGTTCCGCGACGCCTTCGAGGGGGTTCTCACCAGCCCCGGTGTCTTCGGCCAGGTGGCGGAACGGGGCGGCCGGATCGCGGGCGTGTGGAAGATCTATCGCGCGCCGACGGACTTCTGGACGGGCAAGGCGAACGTGACCGTGACCCTGTGCGGCACCGGTGCGCCCAAGGCGTGCGCGTCCTCCAGGTACCAGTCGCCCACCGAACGGCAGAGAGAGGTCATCCTGGACAGGATCCGGGAGGTGGACGGGGTGGAGAAGATCTACTTCGAGGATCGCGAGCACGCGCTGAAGCTGCAGAAGCACTACGACCCCGAGGACAGGGCCGGTCCTCCCCAACTCCTGGTGAACATGCCGGAGTCCTATCACGTGAAGCTCGCCCGGCCGGACGCGGCCGAGCTCATACGGCAGGCGCTGAAGAACGTGCCCGGCGTCCAGTCCGTCCTCTGAGTCACAGCGTGCGCGAGGCCGCCGAAGGACATGCCGGGCGTGCGGGCGGTGCTGGGGTCTCGCGTGCGGCCTGCGGTCACGGGAGGGACGGGGAGTACGAGCCGACCCGGCGGGCAGAACGACAAAAGGGGACGGAAGAGTCCTAGATGGGGTCGAGGGACACTCGGATGCCGGCCGGGCCCTGTATCCTCGCCCGACGTGAGTGTGACCGAGACGCCTGAGACTGGATCCGCCGTGGACGCCAAGCCGTATGTGACGATCGTTCTGCCCTGTTACAACGAGCAGGACCACGTCATCGCCGAGGTCGAGCGCATCACCGGCGCCATGGACGCCAGCGGTTACACCTATGAGCTGGTCGCGGTGGACGACCACTCCACCGACGGGACGCTCGACCGGCTGCGCGAGGCCGCGCCCCGGTTCCCGCACATGAACATCGTCGCCTTCCACCGCAACGGCGGCTCGGGCACCGTGCGGCGCATCGGCACCCAGGACGCGCGCGGCGAGATCGTCGTGTGGACCGACGCCGACATGACCTACCCGAACGAGCGCATCCCCGAGCTGGTGCAGATCCTGGAGAAGGATCCGACGATCGACCAGGTCGTCGGGGCGCGCACCAGCGAGCAGGGGTCGCACAAGATCCTGCGCGTGCCGGCCAAGTGGTTCATCCGCAAGGTCGCCGAGCGGCTGGCCGGGCAGGAGATCCCCGACCTGAACTCCGGCCTGCGGGCCTTCCGCCGGTCGGTCTCGCTGCCGTACCTGCGGCTGTTGCCCCCCGGGTTCTCCTGCGTGACGACGATCACGCTGGCGTTCCTGTCCAACCAGCACGACGTGCACTACATGCCGATCGAGTACAGCAAGCGGGCGGGCACGTCGAAGTTCAGCTTCATCTCCGACGCCTACCGCTACATCCTGCAGGTGCTGCGGATGGTGATGTACTTCAACCCGCTCAAGGTGCTCATGCCGCCGGCGATCTGGCTGGTGGTCATCGCGCTGGGCAAGGGCGTCGTCGACATGGTCCGCCACCCGTTCTACTTCCCGGCGAGCACGGTGATGACGTTCCTCTCGGGGTTGATCATCGGGTCGCTGGCGCTGCTCGCCGACCTGATCGTGCGATCTCGGGGCGAATGACGTGCGCGTCGCGATCGTCGGGCCCACCTACCCGTACAAGGGCGGCGGAGCGCAGCACACGACCGAGCTCGCCCACCGGCTGACGGCGCTGGGGCACGACGTCGTGATCGAGTCCTGGCGCGCCCAGTACCCCTCCTTCCTGTACCCGGGGCAGCAGACGATCTCCGCGCCGGAGGGGGAGCCGTTCCCCGGCGTCCGCCGCGAGCTCGACTGGCGCCGTCCCGACGGGTGGCTGCGCTGCGGGCGCCGGCTGCGCGGCGCCGACCTGGCCGTTCTGACCCTGCTCAGCCCCGTGCAGGTGCCCCCTTATCTGGGCATCCTGGCAGGGCTGCGCCGCGCGACCGAGGTGGTCGCGCTGTGCCACAACGTGCTGCCGCACGAGCGCAAGCCGTACGACGCGCCGCTGGTCAAGGCGCTGCTGCGCCGGGTCGACCGCGTGCTCGCGCACTCCGAGGAGCAGGCGGGGCTCGCTCGCGGGCTGGCGCCCGCGCCGGTGCGCGTGGCCGGCCTGCCGCCGCACCTGCCGTCCAAGGGCCAGGGGCTCGCGGCGTCCGAGGGTGAGAGCCTCGCGGCGGCGTCCGGCGGAGTGCGCCGTAGGCTGCTGTTCTTCGGCATGGTGCGCCCGTACAAGGGCCTGGACCTGCTGCTGCGCGCCCTCGCCCGGGTCCCGGGCGTGTCGCTGACGGTGGCGGGGGAGTTCTGGGGCGGCCTGGAAGAGACGCGCGCCCTGGTCGCCGAGCTGGGCCTGGACGATCGGGTCGAGCTGCGGCCGGGGTACGTCGCGGCCGATGACGTGCCGGGGTTGTTCGCCGGCGCCGACGCCCTCGTGCTGCCCTACCGGTCGGCAACGGCCAGCCAGAACGCCTGGCTCGGCCACGAGCACGGGCTGCCGGTCATCGCCACCCGGGTGGGCGCGCTCGCCGACCACGTCACCGACGGGGTGGACGGCCTGCTGGCCGAGCCGGGCTCGGTGGACGCGCTGACCGAGGCGATCGGCCGTTTCTACCAGGACGGCGAGCCCGAGCGGCTGCGCCAGGGCGTCAAGGCCGTCGACCCCGAGCCTCACTGGGCCGCGTACACCGCCGCCTTGCTGTCGGCGGGCGCCTGACCGCGCGCCGCCACGAACCCGATGCCCGCCCAGGCGACGTCGGCGAAGGTGAAGGCCAGCCGGGACACCACGGCGATGACCAGCGCGTGCGGGGCGTCGAGCACGGGCGCGAGCACCAGCACCATGGCCCCCTCGCGGACGCCGATGCCCGCCGGGATGATCACGGTGAGCAGCCCGGTCACCCAGGCCAGCGCGTAGGCCCCGGCGGCGACGGCCAGCAGCGACGGGCCGCCGGGGGCCATGTCGCGCAGCAGCAGCCAGATGTGCAGGCCGTAGAACAGCCATCCGCCCATCGTCCAGGCGGCCGCCACGAGCATCGCCCGGCCGGGGAGCACCTGCTCCAGGGGCTCCCTGCGGGCGACGCGCAGCGCGAGGTTCAGCGCGAACGTCAGCACGCGAGGGTGCAGCCCCGCCACGATGAACGGGATGAGCAGCAGCAGGTACCACGTCTGCCTGGCCACGTCCTGCGAGGTCAACGGCAGGGTGACCGCGGCGAGGCCGAGCGCGCACCCGAGCGAGACGACCAGCCCGATCACGGTCGCGCCGAAGGTGCGGCGCGGCGGCGAGCCGTGGTCGCGGGCCAGTTCCATCATCGCGGCGAACGCCCACACCGAGCCGGGGACGTACTTGCCGAGCTGCCCGACGAACAGCACCTTGGCGGCGACGCGCATCGGCAGGGGCGAGCCGAACCCGGCGAGCACGACCTGCCAGGCGACGAGCATGAACCCCAGACCCACCAGGACCGCGGCGAAGGACCCCGCGACCGTCCACCACGACAGCCGGGCCATCGCGGCCACCGTGTCGTTCCAGTTGCGGGACAGGCCGTAGGCCAGGAATGCGAGGGCGACGAGCGCGAGCCCCACCCGGAGCAGAGGACTTGATCGCAGCCGGTTCACCATCCGCCCAGCGTACGACGGCTGGTTACCGGCCGGTAGCCGTCTGCTCCGCCGCGTTGCCCGATCATGGCCGGCCCGTGACCATACGAGTCACGCCGTCGCCAGCCACTAGGGTGGATGGCCGTGGGCAGTGAACGCGTGGCGCAGCTTGAGTACTCGCAGATCCAGGCGGCGATGCTGGACGAGGCGAAGCGGCGCCGCAAGGCCGCCAAGATCATCGCCGTCCTGGCGCACTTCCTGGGCCGCGACCCCGGCCCCGGCGACGGCGCTCCCGGCGCCCCCGGCGTGCTCGACGGGCTGACGGTGGCCGACATCGGCTGCTCGGCCGGGTTCATCGCCGACGAGCTGGCCTCGGCGGGCGCGCGGCACGCCTTCGGCATCGACATCGACGTGCCGGGCCTGCGCAAGGCGGCCGGGCGGTTCGGCGAGCGGGTCGAGTTCGTCTGCGCCGACGGCACCGCGCTGCCGTTCCCCGACGGGTCCATGGACGTGCTGGTGCTGAACCACATCTACGAGCACGTGGTCGACCCCGACGCCGTGGTGCGCGAGCTGCACCGCGTGCTGGCCGACGACGGCGTGCTCTACCTCGGGCTGGGCAACCGGCTCGGGGTGATGGAGCCGCACTACAAGCTGCCGTTCCTGTCCTACCTGCCGCCGTCGCTGGCCGACCGGTACGTGCGCGCCTTCGGCCGCGCCGACCACTACTACGAGCGCTTCCGCACCCGGGCGGGGCTGCGGCGCATGCTCGCCGGATTCCACGTCTGGGACTACTCCTTCCCGGTGCTGGCCTCGCCCGAGCGCTTCGCCGGGGCCGAGCTGTTCCCCGGCGCCGTGGGACGGGCCGCCCAGGGCACGCTGGCGCGCACGCCGCGCCCGGCGCTGCGGGCGCTGCTGCCGGTCGTGCCCACCTATCTGTGGGTGGCCACCAAGACGCCCCGCCGGCCGCTGGGCCCCGCCCTCCCGCAGCCCCCCGAGCCGGTCCGCACCCCATGACCCCTCCGGACCCCATGTCCGGTCCGGACTCCGTGCCCGGTCCGGACTCCGTGACCGCTCCGCCCGCCCGCTCGGCGCGCAAGAAGCTGGTCCGGCTGCTGTTCCTGCTGGTGGCCCTCGGCTTCGGGGCGTGGGCCGTCGCCGGGCGCTGGTCACAGGTGGCCGACGGCTTCTCCCGGCTGTCGTGGCCGCTGCTCGCCGCATCGCTGGTGGCCGTCCTCGCGGCCCTGTCGGCGGGGATGCTCATGTGGCGTGCCCTGCTGGCCGACCTCGGGTCGCCTCTCGCGCTCACCGACGCCGCCAAGGTCTTCTTCGTCGGCCAGCTCGGCAAGTACATCCCCGGCTCGCTGTGGCCGGTGCTCGCGCAGATGGAGATGGGCAAGGACCTCGGCGTCCCGCGCTCGCGCAGCGCCACCGCCTTCTTCCTGACCTACCCCATCTACCTGGCCAGCGGTCTGGGCGTGGCGGTGCTCACCCTCCCTGCCTTCGCCGGAGACTCGGTCGCCCGCTACGCCTGGCTGCTCCTGCTGCTGCCCGTGCTGGTCGCCGGGCTGCACCCGCGCGTCGTCAACGGCGTGCTCGGCCTCGGCCTGCGGCTGCTGCGCCGGCCGCCGCTGGAGCGCCCGCTCAGCCGCCGCGGCGTGCTGGCCTCGGCGGGCTGGGCGTTCGCGGGCTGGGCGGCCTACGGCGTCCACCTCTGGCTGGTCGTGACCGGGCTCGGCGCCGCCGGGCCGCGCGCCCTCGCGCTGTCCCTGGGGGCGTTCTCGCTGGCCTGGTGCCTGGGGTTCATCGTGGTCATCGCGCCCGCCGGGGCCGGGGTGCGCGAGGTGGCGATGGTGGCGGCGCTCGCCCCCGTCCTCCCCGGCGGTACGGCGCTGGCCGCCGCCCTGTGCTCGCGGCTGCTGGTCTCGCTCGGCGACCTGATGTGGGCGGGCCTCGCGGGCTTGGCCGCCCGGCGCGCGGAATCCGTTCCCGTCACCGCCGAACACGACTGATTTTCCGCATTCGTTGCCCACCGGACGCCCTAAATGCCTGTCATATCTCTCACGGATTCGGGGACCCTCGCAATAGAGTGATGCCGATGGGGATCGGGGGCGAGGGGCCGGCGGTGACCGGCGGGACACACGGGTGGCCCTGCCGGTTCGCACCGATCTGGTGACCTTCGCCCGCACGCGATCTCCGCCGATGACCGGCACCGAGATCGGAAGGGAGCGATCGCTCTTGACGCCCCGAGTGCTCGTCGACGCCGCGGCGGTTCCGGCCGACCGTGGCGCCCTGATCCGCTACGTCGACGGGCTGGTCGCCGCGCTCGACCGGGCCGGCGCCGACCTGTCGGTGGTCTGCCAGCGGGCCGACGCCGAGCGTTACGGCAAGATCGCCCCCTCCGCCCGCATCCTCGCCGGGCCTCCGGCGATCACCAACCGCGCCGCGCGGCTGGTGTGGGAGCAGACGGGCATCCCCGTGCTGGCCCGCCAGGTCGGCGCGCAGGTCATCCACGCCCCGTACTACTCCATCCCGCTGCACTCCGGGCTGCCCACCGTCGCGACCGTGCACGACGTCACCTGGTTCACCGAGCCCGGACGGCACGACAACGTCAGGGCGTCCTTCTTCCGCGCGGCGACGCGCACGGCCGTCCGCAGCGCCGAGCGGGTCATCGTGCCCTCCAAGGCCACCCGCGACGAGCTGGTGCGCGTGCTCGCGGCCGATCCGACGCGCATCGACGTCGCCTACCACGGGGTCGACCGGGCGCTGTTCCACCAGCCGTCGGAGGAGGAGGTCAAGCGGGTGTCGGGGCGGCTCGGTCTGCGCGGCCGCCCGTACGTCGCCTTCCTCGGCGCCTTCGAGCCGCGCAAGAACGTCCCGAACCTGGTGAAGGGCTTCGGGCAGGCCGTCCGCGACCTGCCGGGCTCTCCCGCGCTGGTCCTGGCGAGCGGGGCGGGGTGGAGCGACGAGGTGGACGAGGCCATCAGCGCGCTCCCGGTGGCGGTGCGGGTCGTTCGCCCGGGCTACCTCTCCTTCGCCGACCTGCCGGGCTTCCTCGGCGGCGCGGTCGTGGTGGCCTTCCCCTCCCGCGGAGAGGGCTTCGGGCTGCCGGTGCTGGAGGCCATGGCCTGCGGGGCGCCGGTGCTGACCACCCACCGCACCTCGCTGCCCGAGGTCGGCGGGGACGCCGTCGCCTACACCGAGCCCGACGCCGGGAGCATCAGCGACGCGCTGCGGGCGCTCCTTTCGTCCGGGGAATGCCGGCGCGCGCTCGCCGAGGCGGGTCTTGCCAGGTCGCGAGAGTTCACGTGGGAGGCCTCCGCCGAGGCGCATATGATGAGCTTTCAACGAGCGGTCGATCAGTGAGCTAGCCTCACCGGTGTGACGAGCAGCTACTCGCCGGAGTCGGCGCACCTGGAGGCCATTCTCCTCGTAGGCGGGCAGGGCACCCGTCTTCGCCCTCTCACCTTGAGCACCCCCAAGCCGCTTCTTCCCACCGCGGGCGTGCCGTTCCTCGCCCACCAACTCGCGCGTGCCCGGTCCTTCGGCGTCCGGCGCATCGTGTTCGCCACCTCCTACCGCGCCTCGATGTTCGCCGAGGCGTTCGGAGACGGCTCCTCCTTCGGCCTGTCGCTTTCGTACATGACGGAACAGACCCCGCTCGGCACCGGCGGGGCGATCCGCAACGCCGCCGAGGCGCTCACCTGCGGCCCGGACGCGCCGGTGCTCGTACTCAACGGCGACATCCTGTCCGGGCACGACATCGCCGAGCAGGTCGGGATGCACGTCTCGCGCGGGGCGGCGGTGACGCTGCACCTCACCGAGGTGGACGACCCCTCGCGGTTCGGGTGCGTGCCGACCGACGACCAGGGCCGGGTGACCGCCTTCCTGGAGAAGACCCCGAACCCGGTGACCAACCGCATCAACGCCGGGTGCTACGTCTTCCAGCGCTCGGCCATCGACCGGATCCCGGCGGGGCAGGTGGTCTCCGTCGAACGGGAGACGTTCCCCGGCATGATCTCGGCCGGCGAGCTGGTGCTCGGGTACGCCGACCGCTCCTACTGGCTGGACGTGGGCACTCCCGCCGCGTTCGTCCAGGGCTCCTGCGACCTGGTGCTGGGCCGCCTGCCCTCTCCGGCGCTGCCCGCGCCCTGCGGGGAGTTCATGGCGCTGCCCGGCGCCCAGGTCTCGCCCAGCGCCAAGATCGAGGGCGGCACGGTCGTCGGGCCGCGGGCCGTCGTGGAGTCCGACGCGTCGGTGCACGGCAGTGTGCTGGACGCCGACTCGGTGATCGAGTCCGGGGCCGTCGTCGTCGACTCGGTGGTCGGCGCGCGGGCCCGGGTGGCGTCGGGGGCGGTGCTGCGCAACGCGGTCATCGGCGAGGGCGCGGTCGTCGGGCCGGGCAACGAGTTGCTGGCCGGGGCCCGCGTCTGGCCGGACGTGCGGCTGCCGCCGGGCGCCGTCCGCTTCTCCAGCGACGTCTGACCCCCTGCGACGTCTGACCCCTGCGACGTCTGGCGTCTGCGCGGTTCGACGTCTGCGAGGTTCGACGCCGACGAGGTTCGACGTCCCGGGGTTCGACGTCTGCGCGGTCTGACGTCTGCGGGGTCCGACGCCTGCGAGGTCTGGCGTGGGGGAGATCTGCTCCAGGGGAGGGCGCGGCCGGGCTCCGGCCGCGCCAATAGTCCGGCGTCGGGCGAGAACTAGTCTGGCGTTGTGCGAGAACGCAGGTGGCGGCCGGACGCTCCGGCGGACGTCGAGTCGGCCATGGCGCCGCACCGGCGCGGTGGCGGCGACCCCGCCTGGCAGCTCACCGCCGACCGGGCCATCTGGCGCACCTCCCGCACCCCCGAGGGGGCCGGCACGCTGCGCGTCACCGTGGAGCCGCGTGAGCGGACGGTGGTCGCCCACGCCTGGGGGCCCGGCGCCGGCTGGATGCTGGAGACCCTGCCGGATCTGCTCGGCGCGCACGACCGGGTCGGCGACTTCGCGCGCCTGATGGGGGCGCTCGGCCCCGAAGGGCACGCGCTGGTGCGCGAGCTGGCCTCCCGGCACGCGGGCCTGCGGGTGGGCCGCACGCTGCGCGTGTTCGAGGCGCTCGTGCCCGCCGTGCTGGAGCAGAAGGTCGTCGGCCGGGAGGCGTGGCGGGCGTGGCGGTGGCTGCTGTCCCGCTACGGCGATCCCGCGCCGGGCCCGGCGCCGGCGACGATGCGGGTGTTCCCCGAGCCCGAGGTGTGGCGGGCGATCCCGTCCTGGGACTGGCACCGGGCGGGGGCGGAGGCCGTGCGGGCCAGGACGATCGTCAACGCCGCCCTGCACGCCGCCAAGCTGGAGGCGGCGGGGGAGGCCGAGGCCGACCGGCTGCTGCGGGCGCTGCCGGGCGTCGGGGTGTGGACCTCGGCGGAGGTCCGTCAGCGGGCGTACGGGGACCCCGACGCCGTCTCGGTCGGCGACTACCACCTTCCGTCGCTGGTCGGCTGGTCGCTGACCGGCCGCAAGACCGACGACGCGGGAATGCTGGAGCTGCTGTCGCCCTACCGGGGGCACCGCCACCGCATCGTGCGGCTGCTGGAGCTCGGCGGCCGGCGGCCGCCGGCGCGCGGGCCGCGGATGGCCGCCCGCGACTACCGCTCCTTCTGACCTCCGAGCGCGCCGGTCAAGCGGGGCGAGCGGGCGGGTCAGCGGGGCGAGCGGGCGGGTCAGCGGGCCGTACAGGTCGGTCGGCCGTCGGGCGCGCCGGTCAGCGGGCCGAGCGGGCGGGTCAGCGGGAGAGGGTCGGTCAGCGGGCCGGGGCGGGCCGGTCAGCGGGCGAGTAACGAGGAACGGTCGCCGGCCATGGTCGGGGAGCTGGAGGCCCAGTCGCGCCCGTCACGGGTGTCGGTGCCGAACAGCGGCGCGAGCACGGCGGCGGCGACGATGAGGACGAGGATCAGCCAGGACATCGTGACTCCTTGAGAAGGTTCCCTTGGGTGCCCTTCTATTATGTGCGCGTGCATAGTTTCACGTCCATCGAGATTCTCTGGGTAGTACCGTTAAGAGGCTCTTAACCGATGAGCGTGCGCGCCGACTCCGGAGGTTGATCGGTCACAGGGCGCGGCGCACCCCCGCCCAAGGGCCGGGACGCGAGGGTTTCGTACTGTGCGATGCATGAACGCGAATCCCACAGACGCAGCCATGCGGCGGGCGCTGGCCCGGGCCAGGGACGGCAAGGCGCTCGACCCGGCGGAGGCGACGGTCCTCCTGCACGCGAGGGGCGCCGACCTCGACCGCCTCCTCGACCACGCCGGCCGCGTCCGGGACGCCGGGCTGGCCTCCGTGGGCAGGGAGCAGGTCGTCACCTACAGCCGCAAGGTGTTCATCCCGCTCACGCGGCTGTGCAGGGACCGCTGCGGCTACTGCACGTTCGCCACCGCCCCCGGCAAGCTGCCCGCCCCGTTCCTCACCCCGGACGAGGTGCTGGAGATCGCCCGGCAGGGCGCCGCCATGGGGTGCAAGGAGGCGCTGTTCACCCTCGGCGACCGGCCCGAGGACCGCTGGCACCAGGCCCGCGAGTGGCTGGACGCCCACGGCTACGACGACACCCTGTCCTACGTGCGCGCCATGGCGATCGGCGTCCTGGAGGAGACCGGGCTGCTGCCGCACCTCAACCCCGGCGTCCTGACCTGGCGCGACCTGCAACGGCTCAAGCCGGTCGCCCCGTCCATGGGCATGATGCTGGAGACGACCTCCCGCCGGCTGTTCGAGGAGAAGGGCCAGGCCCACTACGGCTCCCCGGACAAGGACCCCGCGGTCCGCCTGCGCGTGCTGGAGGACGCCGGCCGCTCCAACGTGCCGTTCACGACCGGCATCCTGATCGGCATCGGCGAGACCGTCGCCGACCGCGCGGAGTCGATCTTCGCGATTCGGCGGGTCGCCCGGGAGTACGGCGGCGTCCAGGAGGTCATCGTCCAGAACTTCCGCGCCAAGCCCGACACCGCGATGCGCGGCATGCCGGACGCCGATCTCAGCGAGCTGGCCGCGACCATCGCGGTCACCCGGCTCGTGCTCGGCGGGCGGACGCGCGTCCAGGCGCCGCCCAACCTCATCGGCGACGAGTACGACCTGATGATCAGGGCCGGCATCGACGACTGGGGCGGGGTCTCGCCGCTGACCCCCGATCATGTGAACCCCGAGCGGCCCTGGCCGCACATCGAGGAGCTCGCGGCCCGCACCGCCGCCGCCGGGTTCACGCTCAAGGAGCGCCTGACGATCTACCCCGAGTACGTGCTGGCCGGCGAGCCCTGGCTGGACCCGCGCCTGCGCGGCCACGTCGCCGCCCTGGCCGACCCCGAGACCGGCCTGGCCCGGCCGGTGAACCCCGAGGGCAGGCCGTGGCAGGAGCCCGACGGCGGGTTCGCCGCCGTCGGCCGCACCGACCTGCACGTGGAGGTCGACGCCTCAGGGCGGGCGCAGGACCGGCGCGACGACTTCGCTCGCGTCTACGGCGACTGGGACGCCCTGCGCGACCGGCTCCCGGCCGGCGTCGCGCCTGGCGGCATGCCTGCCGCCTCGGCCGGGGTGGCCGCGACAGGACCGGTCGCGGACGAAGCGGCCCAGGCCGCGACGGCCAAGGCCGGGGCAGCCCAGGCCGGGGTGGCCCCCGCGCGCGCTGGGGCCGTCGACGGGGAGATGCGCGCGGCCCTGCGCCGCGCGGAGGCCGACCCGGCGGGACTCACCGACGCCGAGGCCCTCACGCTGCTGGGCGCGGACGGCGCCGACCTTGCGGAGCTGTGCCGGGTGGCCGACGGCCTGCGGCGGGAGGCCGCCGGCGACGAGGTGACCTACGTCGTCAACCGCAACATCAACTTCACCAACGTCTGCTACACCGGCTGCCGCTTCTGCGCGTTCGCGCAGCGGCGCACCGACGCCGACGCCTTCACCCTGTCCCTGGACCAGGTCGCCGACCGGGCCGCCGAGGCGTGGGAGGCGGGGGCGACCGAGGTGTGCATGCAGGGCGGCATCCACCCCGACCTGCCCGGAACGGCCTACTTCGACATCGCCAGGGCGGTGAAGAAGCGGTGCCCGGACCTGCACGTCCACGCCTTCTCCCCGATGGAGGTCATCAACGGCGCGAGCCGGACCAATCTGTCGATCCACGACTGGCTGGTGGCCGCCAGGGAGGCCGGGGTCGACTCGCTGCCGGGCACGGCGGCGGAGATCCTGGACGACGACGTGCGCTGGGTGCTCACCAAGGGCAAGCTCCCGACCCGCGAGTGGGTCGAGGTGATCACCACCGCGCACCGTGTGGGCATCCCGACGACCTCGACGATGATGTACGGCCACGTGGACACCCCGGCCCACTGGGTGGCCCACATCCGGCTGATCCGCCGCATCCAGGAGGAGACCGGCGGCTTCTCGGAGTTCGTGCTGCTGCCGTTCGTGCACCACAGCGCCCCGATCTACCTGGCGGGCATCGCGCGCCCGGGACCGACGGCCCGGGAGAACCGCGCCGTCCACGCGCTGGCGCGCGTCATGCTGCACGGCGCGATCGCCAACATCCAGTGCTCGTGGGTCAAGCTCCAGGACGACCTGTGCCGGGCCGTGCTGTCGGGCGGCGTGAACGACCTGGGCGGGACGCTCATGGAGGAGACGATCAGCAGGATGGCCGGGTCGGAGAACGGCTCCTACAAGACGATCAGTGACATCGCCGCGATGGTGGAGCCGACCGGCCGCCCGCTGCGCCAGCGCACCACCGGCTACGGCACCCCCTCCGCGGAACGCCTGGCCGCCGCGAAGGCCAGCGACGGCGTCTGCCGCAGCGTCCGCCGCCCGCCTGACCTGCCCCTTGCCGAGGGACCGCGACGCGTCGCGGTCCCGCCCGCCTGACCCGCCCCTTCCCGAGGGACCGCGACGCGTCGCGAGTCTGTTCCGCCTGTGGTGATCTTCGGGCCGCGGCATCCGGCAGGGGTTCTGCGTTCCCGGTCTCCTTCGTCTCCCGGTCTCCTTCGTCGGGAGCGAGGAGCCCTTCGCCGGACGCCGCGGCGCTCTCTCAGGCGCGAAGACGCCGGCGTCGCTGTGCCGCTGGGCTCAACAGGAGTTCGTCCAGCGGTGGCTGGCGATGTTGTTGTTCATCGACTTGCCCTGGCCCGATTTTCCGTCCCACAGGAAATAGATGCCCGCCAGGTTGTTCAGATAGTAGCCGTTGGGCAGGCAGTTTCTGGAGCCCAGGTAATTCGGGCTGTAGTACAGGTTGACGTCGTCGTACGAGCCGGGCCAGCCGCGATTCTCCAAGGAGCTCGCCTGATTGCGCATGCTCATCTCGCTGAACATTCCGGAACAGGTGTCCCAGTTGCCGTCATCATTGAGCCACTCGCAGTAAGGGCCTCCTCTGTTGGTCTCATACCATGCCAGGAAGTAGCCATCCGCTGCCGACGCCGCCGACACCGCCGACGGGGCCGACGCGATCGGCACGGCCTTCGAGGTCGGTGTGGTCACGGCGGAATCGGATGAGGACGGGTTGTCCGCCTGCGCGGCACCGGGGGTGGCGAACAGCGCCAGGGCGGCGAGTCCCAGCGCGGCGAGGGCGGTGTTTCTCCTGTGCATTGCTCTCTCTTTTCTTTCATCGGCTCATTGGCGCGCCGCGGCTTCAGCCGGATTCGTGAACGAGGCGCGCGTTTCATGAGGATCTGGGTGGCCTGATTCGCGGCCAACCGCATGCTCCGACGGCGGCGCTTGGCGAATCGCCTGAAGCGGGGCCGGCGCAGAACGTGAATCACGGGTGTTTCATGGCCGCAGCATTGTTGAGAGCCGGATGCGGCAACAAGACCTTTGCGGGGAAACGCAAGGGTGCCCGAGGCCGGGCCTCGGCGGTCGGTGCGGCGACCGCCCGGCGTCCACCGCCCGTGGCCCACCGCTGCCCTGCCGGCGATCTTGACGGGCGGCCGCCGAGGTCGTGCGTCCGCGCGGCACGGGCGGGCGGCTCCCGGGTTCGCGTACGGCGCGCTATCAGACGGGAGTTATAACAAGTTCCTCACTCACACCGTGCGAGGACTTGCGCGGCTTGTGGGATCCCTTGGGACAATCGTCCGACTCGTCCTCAGGGAAAGGCGAATTGTGGCGTCTGGTCGAGTTGGTCGGCACCGGGCGGATCCGATCGCCGAGCCCGCGCCCCGGCGCGGCAGGCGCCGGGTCCTGCCCGTGGTGCTCGCCGCCGTCCTGGCCCTGGCGGCGGTCGCGGTCACGGTGAAGGTCGTCCGCGGCGCCGGCGGCTGTTCCGGCCGGGACCCCGTCCTGGTCGGCGTGGACGCCGCCGTGGACATATCCCCGGTCGCCATGGCCGCGGCCGAGCGGTTCAACGCCCGCAGAACCGCGGTGGAGGGGCGGTGCGTGCTGGTGCAGGTCACCGAGCAGCCGCCTGCGCCCGTCATGCGGACGCTGACCGGAGACCGGGCCGGGGTGCTCGCCGGGCGCCCGGACGCGTGGATCCCCGACTCCTCCGCCTGGGTGCGCTTGGCCCGCAAGCAGGGGGCGCCGGACGTCGCGCCGACCGAGACGGTCGTCGCCACCTCGCCGCTGGTCTTCGCCACCCGCCGCTCGCTGGCCCGGCGGTTCGCCGAGGGCGGGACCGAGATGAGCTGGGAGATGATCTTCCCGGCGACGGCGCGCGGGCGGCTCCAGCCCACCTCCCGGGAGCCGGACGTCGTCCGGATCCCTGATCCGTCGGTCTCCGGCGCCGGCATCGCCACCGTGGCGGCGGCCACCGACATCGCCGGCACCGGGGGCAAGGGGGCGCGGGAGCTGACCGCCTTCGTGCGCATGGCGCAGGCCGGGTCGGCTCCGGACTACCGCTCGATGCTCGCCGCCGTGGACGACCGGTCCTTCTGGCAGCGGCCCGTCGTCGTCGTGCCCGAGCAGTCGGTGTGGCTGCACGACCAGGCGCCCGCGGACGATCCGCTCGTCGCGCTGCATCCCAAAGAGGGCACGATCATGCTCGACTACCCCTACGTCGTGACGGCCGCCGACGCCGCCGACGCCGCCGGGGCGCGGCTGTTCGGCGAGTGGCTGCGGTCGCCCGAGGTGGGGGACGCCGTGCGGCGCGGCGGGTTCCGGCTCCCGGACGGCGCCCAGCCGCCGATCGGCGCCGGTCCGGGAATTGCCGTCGATCACCCACGCCCGCGCCCGTCCATCACGCCCACGGTGATCGACCAGGCGCTCGACGCCTGGAGCCGGCTGGCCCCGCCGAGCGACATCCTGGTCCTGGCCGACGCCGGGCGGCACATGGCCGAGCCGATCGCCGGGAAGAAGGGCGCCACCCGCCACTCCGTCGCGCTCGAGGCCGCCCGGCTGGGACTTCAGCTGTTCCCCGCGTCGACGAGCATGGGCCTGTGGGAGTTCGCCGACGGGCTGGGCGGAGGCAAGGGGTACCGGCGGCTCGTCGGCCTCGGGCCGATCGTCCGGCCCGACCGCGACGACGACCGGCTGACCCGCCGCTCGCGCCTGGAGACCCTCACCCGTACTCTCCGTGCCTTCCCGGCCCGCGACAGCTCGCTGTACGACGCGGTCTTGGCCGGATTCCGGGAGGTCACCGCCTCCTACGACCCCGCGATGAACAACTCGCTGTTGGTCATCACGGCAGGCGAGGACGATGGGGCCGGGATTTCCCGCCAAGAGCTCGTGCGCGGGCTGCGGGAGGCATGGGACCCCGACCGGCCCGTCCAGATCATCGTCATCGCCTTCGGCCGGGACGTGGACCGCGCCGCGCTCGGCGAGATCACCTCGATCACGAACGGGTCGCTGCACGTGGCGTCCCGTCCCGGCGAGATCATCGACGTCTTCCTGGGCGCCCTGGCCCGCCGCCTGTGCCACCCGACCTGCGGTGGTTCCGGCTGACGAGACAATTCCGTGACATGCCGGGTCTCATCTGGTCTGGACGAGGGAGCCGGCGCGTCCCAGCGCGGCGAGCTCCATTCGCAGCCGGGTGTTCACCTCGTCGGAGTACGCACGCCGCAGGCGCTCGCCGTACTGCCGGTCCAGGCGACGGATGGTGTCGGACAGGCCGCTGCTGCTCGCGCATCCGGCCTCAGCGACCGCTGTGCGCACTTCTTTCGCCCGCGCCGCGGCTTTGTCCGGGTTCGTGAACGCGGCGCGGGCTTCATAGGGATCTGTGTAGCGGAACCCCTTCGCACTCATGCAGGTGGACCATTTCTTGACCGACTCGGTGAACCCGGTATCGGCGAGCACCTGTCTTCCGCGCATCTCGGTGAGCGCATCGGTCATCGTCGTGACGCGGAACCAGACTTCGAGGTCCCCGTAGAGCTTCTCTTGGGCCTGCGCGATGCAACCGTCGTCGGCCCGGCCGACGGTCATGCCGTTCGGGGTCGTGACCTCCAGTCGCCTCGCGGATCGTTCGCCGTGCAGAGCGTCCAACGCGCGCTGCCGTTCTGTCGGCGGCAGACCGGTGAAGTACCGGCGGTTGGGATCGGATCTGCGCAACTTGTCGCGTTGCGCCTGAATGTCACTGCCGTAGCCATGCCGGGAGGCCCACGGCACATCGTCGATGACGTAGGGAAAGTCGCGGTCTTCCGGCAGCGGCCGCCGGGGCACGGCCCACATGTCGAAGCCGCGGGCTCCCATACACGAACGCATCAGCTTGTCCTCGGCGTCGTGCAGCAGGTCCTTCTCCTGCTCGGTGAGGGACCGCGTGGGAGCGGCGGACGTGGCCGCGGCCGCGGACCGGCTGGGAGCCGGTTCGTCCAGCGCGTGGAAGACCACCGCCAGCGCGGTCGCTCCCACCGCCACAATGGCGGCGACGGCACGCCGATGTAACCGCATGCGCTCTCCTCTTCGTCCCCCGTGCCCGGCCGCTGTCGGGCGGCGGCCGGATTCGCGCCACCGGAAGCGCTCGATGGCCGCAGCATCGATGAGCGCCGGATGCGGGAACAAGACCTTTGCGTGGAAACGTAAGGGTGCTCAACGCTCAGGGCCTCGCGGTCAGGTGCGACCACCGGCCCGATGTCCGGCCGCAGCGCACGCGGCGGTGAGGTGGGCGGCGGGGCGGCGGCCGGGCCTCTAGCGGGTGACGATGAAGTCGGCCGGGTCGCGCGGGGGACGGTCGCGGGGCGGCGCGGCGGCGTGGCCGACCGCGACGGCGCCCATCGGGTCCCAGGCGCCGGGCAGGTCCAGCACCTCGCGCACGACCTCGCGGCAGAACATCGTCGAGGAGACCCACGCCGACCCCAGGCCCTCGACGGCGAGGTGCACCAGGAGGTTCTGCACGCCCGCGCCGGTGGCGACGACGAACATCTCGCGCTCGGCGGCGTTGCGGCGCTCGTCGGGATAGGTGTGGGACCCCTCCATCACCAGGCAGGGGACCACCAGGTACGGGGCCCGGCGCAGGACGTCCCCGCGCCGCACGCGGCGGGCGATCGACTCCTCGGTGAACCCGGTGGCGCGCAGGTCGCGCACCCAGGCCGCGAGCATGGCGTCCAGCAGCTTCTCGCGCGCGCCGGCCGACTCCAGCAGCACGAACCGCCAGGGCGTCGTGTGGTGCGGGGCGGGCGCGCTCACCGCGGCGGCCACGGCCCGCCTGACGGCGGCCGGGTCGACCGGCTCGGCGGAGAACTCCCTGATCGTGCGCCGCGCGAACAGCACGTCGGCCGAGCCGTACCGGAACATGTCCTCGTCGGCGGGCCGGACCAGCGGGCGCACCCCCGGGCCGTCCTCGTCGGTCACCAGATGGGACAGCCCCCGCACGACGGCCACCGGCACCCCGTCCAGCTTGCCCTTGACCAGCTCTGCCGCCGCCGCGATCTCGTCGACCAGCGCCGTCACCGTCGCCGACAGCGGGTTGCCGTAGGCGTCGGAGCGGCCGCGCAGGTCGTCGAGCGGACGGACGCCGGCCGCGCCGATCGCCACGTCGGTGAGCCCGTTGCGCCAGGGGCGGCCGAAGGTGTCCGACAGGATCACCCCGGCCCGCACCGGCAGGCCGGAGCGGATGCGGCGGGCCGAGGCGTCCGGGTCCAGCGGCAGGAGCAGCACGGTGCCCGGCTCGGTGTTGGAGGCGTCCACCCCGGCCGCCGCCATGACGAAGCCGTGGCGGGTCTGGGCGATGACGGTGTCGCCGCGCCGGGCGACCACCCGCTCGGTCTCCTGCGCGATCGCCTCGGCGCGGCCGTCCGCCTCGCGGACGCGGCCCTCGGCCTTGCTCACGATCTTGGAGGTGACGACGAGGATGTCGCCGTCGGCGAGATCGGGCACCGCGCGCGCGATCAGCTCGGCGAGGTCGTCGCCGGGCCGCACCTCGGGTAGGCCCGGCACCCCGTGGACGCTGATCATCCGGCCAGCTCCAGCGCGGCGCGGGCGATGCCGGCGGTGGCCTCGACGCCGGTCATGAGCAGTGGCCTGGCGACCACGCGCACCCCCTCCAGCGCGACGCCGGCGTCCTGCTCGGCCACCAGCCAGCCGGAGACCAGGCGCGAGCCGTAGAGCTCCAGCACGGCCTGGGCGCTGGTCTCCACGCCGATGGCGGTCAGGCACGCGTCGGCCATGCCGCGCACCGGGGCGCCGCCGATGATGGGGGAGACGCCGACCACGGTCTTGGCCGAAAGGGCCTCGCGGATGCCGGGGATCTGCAGAATCGTCCCGATGCTCACCACCGGGTTGGACGGCGGCAGGATCACCACGTCGGCCCGCTCGATCGCCTCCAGCACGCCGGGCGCGGGCTTGGCGTCCTCCGCGCCGACCAGGACGATCTGCCGTGCGGGCACCGAGGCCCGCAGGCGCACCCACCACTCCTGGAAGTGGATCGCGCGGCGGCCCTGCTCGTCCTCGACGATCACGTGGGTCTCGGCGCGGTCGTCGGTCATCGGGATCAGCCGCACGCCGGGCTTCCAGCGGTCGCACAGCGCCTCGGTGACCGCCGACAGCGGGTAGCCGGCGTTCAGCATCTGGGTGCGGACGATGTGGGTGGCGATGTCGCGGTCGCCCAGGCCGAACCACTGAGGTTCCATGCCGTAGGCGGCCAGCTCGGCCTTGACGACGTGGTGCTCGTCGGCTCGGCCCCAGCCCTGCTCCTCGTCGATGCCGCCGCCGAGGGTGTACATGACGGTGTCGAGGTCGGGACAGACGCGGAGCCCGAACAGCGTGATGTCGTCACCGGTGTTGCCGATGACGGTGATCTCCGCCTCGGGGGCGGCGGCCTGGAGCCCGCGGAGGAAGCGGGCGCCCCCGATGCCGCCGGCCAGGGAGAGGATGCGCATGTGTCAAGTGTTCCATTGCCGTCTCCTTGGTCCGGCCCGGGCCGGACGGCGGTGGGGGAGGGCCGCGAAACCCCTGCTCCATAGCGGATGCGAGCCGAAAAAACCGGACAAGATGGTCTTATGTGATCAATGAGGTTCTTGGGTCTCGTGCCCCCAAAGTGCGGAGATGTGCAAAACTGCGGTTGCCGTATGGACCCAATTGGGGGGTAGTTGTGGTCAAAGTAGAGCCCGGGCGGCTCCGCGAGCCTGCGGCCTGGATCATGGTTGTGACGGTCTGCGCACAGGTCCTGGTCGGGGTGGAGAGCCTGTTCCTCGGCTCCGGCCTGCCCTTCGGCGTCAGGGCGGCCTCCTCGCTGCTCAGACTGGACTCGCCGGTCAACGTGGCCCTCGCGCTCGGCGCGGTCGTCCTGGTCACCCGCTTCGGGCCGCCCACCCCCCGCGCCCGTCTGGTCAACCTCGTCGCCGTCATCGCGCTCGCGGTGTCCGCCGTGTTCGGGGCGATCGCTCTGATCGGCGTGCTCATCGGCGGCGCGGGCGGCGGTCTCGGAGTGATCGAATACCTTCTGACCGGCCTGCCCGCCCTCGCTCTGACCGTGGTCGGGCTGGTGTACGCGATGTCGGTGCTCCCATCGGCCGCCCCCGCGGCGTCCAGGCCCCGTCAGGAGGCGTTCGGCGCCCCCGGCTTCGCGCCCCAGGGACACCCCGGGCAGCCGGGCCCCCAGCACGGCTTCCAGGAGCAGCCTCAGCACGGGTTCCAGGGACAGCCGCAGCACGGGTTCCCGGAGCAGGTCCGGCACGGGTTCCACGAGCAGCCGCAGCCCGCGTTCCAGGGGCAGCCCGAGCACGGGTACCCGGGACAGCCGGGGCACGGGTTCCGCGAGCAGGCGGGCCCGCCCCAGGGGCAGGGCGCCGAGCAGCCCGGCCATCCCCAGCAGCAGCCCGCGCCTCAGCAGGCCGGCCCTCAGCAGCAGGGCTCCCAGCCGGGTCATCCCGAGCAGGCCGGACAGCAGGGCGGCCCGTACAACGGCCAGGCCGCCTACCAGCCGGCGCTGCCCCCTCCGCCCGGCCTGTACTCCGTGCAGCCCTCCCAGCCGGTCGACCCGTACGCGCCGGCGCAGGCGTCCGCCGACCCCTACGGGCAGCCGGGCGCGCAGCGCGCGCAGACGCCGGGCGCCTACGAGCCGCAGCCGTCCGGGTCGTACGAGCAGCCGCGGACCTCCGGCGGCGGGTACGAGCCGCAGTCCTCCGGGTCCTACGACAAGCCGGGCGCTGGAGCCTACGAGCCGCAGTCGCCGGGGTCGTACGAGCAGCCGGGCGGCGGGGCCTTCGGGCAGCCGCCCTCCTCCCCGTACCCGCAGCAGCCGTCCGTACAGAACCCGCCGGCCGCCGACCCCTACGCGCAGACGCCTTCTCCCTACGCCCCGCCGGCGGCGGGCGGGAGCTTCACCAACCCGGAGGCCTTCACCACCGGCGCCCGCCAGGCCCTCCCCGCCAACGACACCCCGCCCCCCTTCGACCTGTCTCCGACCTACGGCCAGCAGTCGCAGAGTGCGGGGGGCGGCTACGGCCAGAACGGCTCGCCGGACCAGCCGTCGTCGTACGGTCAGACGGGTCCGCAGTCCAGCCCGCTGGACCAGCCGTCGTACGGGCAGACCAGCCCGCAGCCGAACCCGCTGGACCAGCCGTCGTCGTACGGTCAGACGGGTCCGCAGTCCAGCCCGCTCGACCAGTCGCCCTCGTACGGCCAGCCGAGCCCGCTGGACCAGCCGTCGTCGTCCTCCTACGGCCAGGCCGGTGCGCAGCCGAGCCCGCTGGACCAGCCGTCGTACGGGCAGACCAGCCCGCAGCCGAACCCGCTGGACCAGCCGTCGTCGTACGGTCAGACGGGTCCGCAGTCGAGCCCGCTCGACCAGTCGCCCTCGTACGGCCAGCCGAGCCCGCTGGACCAGCCGTCGTCCTATGGCCAGACGGGTCCGCAGTCCAGTCCGCTGGACCAGCCGTCGTCGTCCTCCTACGGTCAGACCGGTGCGCAGCCGAGCCCGCTGGACCAGCCGTCGTACGGTCAGACGGGTCCGCAGTCGAGCCCGCTCGACCAGTCGCCGTCGTACGGCCAGACCGGCTCGCAGGCCGCTCCGCTCGACGCGTCGTCCTCGTCCTCGTCGTCCTCCTCTTCCTACGGGCAGGCGACGACGCAGCCGAACTCCTACGGGCAGGCGGGGGCGGGCGGGGAGTCCTACGGCGGCTACTCCTCCGGCGACTTCGGGCGTGCGGCCGAGCCGTCCCCGCTGTACGCCGAGGCGGCGGGCGACCCGCGCCAGCAGCAGATCGCCCAGGCCTACCAGCAGGCCCAGAGCTACCAGCAGACGCAGGGCGGCGCCGGAGGGACGTCGTCCGACCTCGGCGGCGGCCAGGGAAGCGGTTCGGAGTACACCGGCACGCAGCCGGTGCGCTCACCCGACTACACCCCCACCTACGGCGGTCCTTTCGGTCACCCGCAGTCTCCGGCGGACCCGGGAGGCTATGGTTCGCAGTCCCCTGCGGACTCCGGAGGCTATGGCGCGCCGTCTCCGGCGGACTCCGGGGGTTACGGTACGCAGCCGCCGGCCGACGCGCAGGGGTACCGGCCGGTCCAGGACCAGCCCTACTCGCCCGGCCAGGACCGGCCGCAGCACGAGCAGGCGTCCTACCAGGGCGGCCGGCCGAGCCAGGCCGCCTGGGAGGAGCCCGCGGAGAAGACTGTGCGCTTCGACCCGAAGGCCTTCCAGAACGACCCGCTGAACGCGCCGATGCCGCCGTCCCCCTCGGCGGCCCGGCGCGACGAGCCGATAGACCCGACCGCCATCTACGCCCCCGACAGGTCCTCCCAGGCAAGGCCGGAGGAAAGCGAGGGTAGAGATCAGACAGGTCAAGGGTCCGATCAGGGGTCGCGCTGGTACGGTCCCGACCGCTGAGGGCATAGAAGATCGGGAATCGCGGAAGGCCGCCGCACACGCCGGATCGGCGTCACGGACGCGGCTCGCGGATGCCACCGATGCTCGCATACCGGGGTGAGCTGGTCTTTCCCCGGATACTGGCATGCCGCTTGACGCCACACGCGGCACACGCGTGTAATTACAACTGTGTAGTTACGCCTTTCACATGCTGGGTATTGAGGAAGGTGTTCAAAAGGGGGGCTCCGTTGCGGGGCGGGCGGGCTATCAGCAGGAGGTGTGCAGTGACCGATCTGGTCATGGCACAGATGCTCGGCGCGGAAGAGCTGGGATGGCAAGAGCGCGCCCTGTGCGCGCAGACGGATCCGGAGGCGTTTTTTCCAGAGAAGGGCGGTTCCACGCGCGAGGCGAAGAAGGTGTGCCGGTCCTGCGAAGTGCGGGCCGAGTGCCTTGAGTACGCCTTGCAGCATGACGAGAGGTTCGGCATCTGGGGGGGATTGTCCGAGCGGGAACGGCGCAGGATCAAGCGAGAGGCCGGCTGAGCCGGCCCGGCGGGCGCCGATCCTTCGGCGCCGCCGGTGGTGACGACGTCACGAGCGACGCCGCGAGATCACGGTCACGGCCGCCGGCCGTGGGCAGGGGAGCCCACAGCCGCCGACCGGGCGAGGGGACGTGGTCGGCGGGGCGGACGCCGTGGCGCCGGCGCTGGTATGCCTGAAAGCGACGGGCGCCGACCGGATTGACGGACTGGCGGACTCCGCGTACCCGAGGTGCCGTATCGTGATCGGCGCAAAGCCACACGAGCCCCCAAGGACACCCTCTCCGTGCAACCGCCGCGTCCATCGGTCACAGCGATCGTCGTCTCCCATGACGGCGCGCGCTGGTTGAAAGAGACGCTGCAGGGGGTTCTGCACCAGACGCGCCCCCTCGACCGGGTCGTCGGCGTGGACAACGGCAGCCGCGACGGCGGCGCGAAGATGCTCACCGAGGTGTTCGGCCCGAACGCCGTCCTCACCATGCCCCGCTCCACCGGGTTCGGCGAGGCGGTCGCGGCGGTACTCGAACGCCTGCCGCGCACCGGCGGCGAAGAGTGGATCTGGCTGCTGCACGACGACTGCGTGCCCGACAGGCGGGCACTGGAGGCCCTGCTCTGGGCCGCCGCGGCCGACAAGAAGGCCACCATCCTCGGCCCCAAGCTGCGCGACTGGCTCGACCGCCGCATCCTGCTCGAGATAGGCGTGACCGTCGACCGTTCCGGCCGCCGCGACACCGGGCTGGAGCCGCGCGAGTACGACCAGGGCCAGCACGACGGCGTGCACGAGGTGCTGGCGGTGTCCACGGCCGGCATGCTCATCCGCCGCGACGTGTGGGACCAGCTCGGCGGGCTCGACACCGCGCTGCCCATGTTCCGCGACGACCTCGACCTGTGCTGGCGCGCCACCGCCGCCGGCCACCGCGTGCTGTGCGTCACCGACGCGGTCGCCTGGCACGCCGAGGCGGCGACGCGGCGCAGGCGGCGCATGGCGGTGAGCGACGTCCACCCGCGCAGGCTCGACCGGCGCAACGCCATGTTCGTGATCATGGCGAACCTGCCGTTCCGGTCGATGCTGTGGTCGATGGCGCGCAACCTCGTCGTCTCGCTGTTCCGCACCCTGTTGCTGCTGCTGGCCAAGCAGCCGGCCAACGCCCTGGACGAGGTGGCGGCGTTCGCCTCCGTCATCGGCGGCCCGCGCCGCCTGCTCAGGGCGCGCAAAGCCAGGAGGCAGGGCAGGAAACAGGGCTACCCCAAGGTCAAACGGCTGTTCACGCCGTCGGGCATGGCGTTTCGCCGGCTGACCGACATGGTGCAGGGTTACCTGTCGGGGTCGGGGCCGATCGACTCCGCGGGCCGCCACCACGCGGTGATCTCCGAGCCGTCCCGCGAGGACGACGGCGAAGAGCTGCTGACCGACGCCGGGCTGATGCAGCGCGTCTTCGGCAACCCCGGCGTGCTGCTGTGCCTGGCCCTGGTGGCCGTCACGGTGGCCGCCGAGCGGTCGCTGCTTTACGGCGGCCTGCTCGGCGGGGGCGCGCTCGTGCCGGTCGCGGGCGGCGCCTCCGACCTGTGGGCGTTCTACACCTCCGGCTACCACGCCGCGGGCCTTGGCTCCGACGGCTGGGCCCCGCCGTACGTGGCCGTCCTGGCCGCCCTGTCGACGCTCTTCTTCGGCAAGACGTGGCTGGCGGTCTCGGTGCTGCTGCTCGGCTGCGTTCCGCTCGCCGGCCTGTCGGCGTACGTCGCGACCCGGTCGATGATCTCCCATCCGCTGGCCCGGGTCTGGCTGGCCGCCTCCTACGCGCTGCTGCCGGTGGCGACCGGCGCCGTCGCGGCCGGGCGGCTCGGCACGGCGATGGTCTTCGTCCTGCTCCCCGCCTACGCCGCCTTCGCCGCCAGGGTCATCACGGGCGAGCGCCGCAGTGCGCGCCGGGCCGCGTGGGCGCTCGGCCTGCTGCTCGCGGTGGGCACGGCGTTCGCCCCGCTGGTGTACGTGCTGGTCGCGGTGCTCGGCGGCCTGGCCGCGGTCTCGTTCGGCGGGGTGAGGCGCGGGGTGGGCCTCTCGCTCGGCATCGCGATGGCCGTGCCGATCGTGCTGCTGTTCCCGTGGCTGCTGCAGCTCGCCGCCGACCCCGGGCGCGTCCTGCTCGAAGCGGGCCTGCACCGGCCCGGCCTGGTCGACCCCCGGCTGCCGCCGGCGGCCCTGCTGCTGCTCAGCCCGGGCGGCCCCGGAGTGCCGCCGATCTGGGTGACCGGCGGTCTGATCGCCGCCGCGCTGGCCGCCCTGCTGTTCCGCCGCCACCAGATGGTGGTGGTCGTCGGCTGGGGCGTCACCGTCTTCGGCGTCCTGGTGGCCACCGTGGCGGCCCGCGTCCCGGTCGACGGCGCCCCCGCCTGGCCGGGCGTGCCGCTGGCCTTCGCCGCCACCGGTCTCATCGTCGCCGCCGCGCTCACCGGCCACCGCGTCATCGAGCTGCACCGGGCGGGCGGCCTGCGCCGCGTGGTCGCCGTTCTCATGGTCATGGTGGCCTGTGTCTCACCCGTCCTGGTGGCGGGCCTGTGGGTCAAGGACGGCGTGAGCGGGCCGCTGCGGCGCGGCGTGCCCAGCGTGATCACCGACTTCGTCGCGGCGGCCTCGACGCGGGGCGAGAGCACGGTCGTGCTCCGCTCGGGCGCGGACGGCCTGCTGAGCTTCACCATCCTTCGCGGGCGCACCCCGCTGATCGGCGAGACCGAGCTCCCGGTCCCCGCCACCACGCGCCGCCGGCTGTCGGACGTCCTGGCGGGCGTCATCTCCGGCCGCGGCGGGGACGACGCCGTCGCGCTGGCCGCCTATGGGGTCCGCTTCGTCGTCGTCCCCGGTCCCGTGGACGCCGGGGTCCGCCGCTCTCTGGACGCCGACCCGGCGCTCGCGCGGATGAACCTCTCGCCGGACGGCGGGCTGTGGCGGATGGTCCAGCCCCTCGGGCGGGCCTACCTGCTGGCGCCCGACGGCCGGCGCACCCCGGTCGAGTACACCGGCACGCCCGGCGGCGGGTTGACGGTCGCCGTCCCGCCCGGGCCCGCCCAGCGCGTCCTGGTGCTGGCCGAGCCCGCCGGAGGGTGGACGGCCGCCGCCGGCGGCGCCTCGCTCGCGGCGCGCACCGTCGACGGGTGGGCGCAGGGCTTCGAGGCCCCCGCCGCCGGTGGACGCGTCACCGTGGCCTACGGAGCCTTCTGGCACGACGCGTGGCTGTGGGCGCAGCTCGTCCTGGTCGTCCTGGTCCTCATCCTGGCCTCGCCCGGCGCCCGCGGCGCCGAGACCGTCGAGGAGTACGCCGAGCCCGCGGTCGAGCGCGAACCCCAGGAGGTGCTGGTCCGGTGAGGGCGCTGATCGAGAACCGGTTCGGGTTCCTCGCGCTGGTGCTGATAGCCCTCGGGGCCCTGTTCGGCGTGGCGTTCGTCACCCGCCAGGGCGTCGCGCCCGTCCCGGTCCCTCCGCCTGGCAGGGTCGCCGTGGAGTCGATCTCCACCGTCTGCCCCGACCCGGCCGGCGCGCGCGTCAGCGCGATCACCCCGCCGGGCGGCAAGGGCGACGGGGTGGCCACGGTCGCGGAGGTCACCGAGCCCGGTGGCAAGGCCCCCTCCGTCGCGCGGCTCGAAGGGCCCGGCGTGCTGTGGCAGCGTGAAACCCCGGCCAAGTCCGGCCCGCTGGAGGTCTCCGGCAGCGGCGCGATGGCCGCCGGCCTGGAGGCCGCGCAGACCACCCGGCGGCTCAAGGGCACGGCGCGCGGCCTGGCCGGGGTGCGGTGCGCCGAGCCCGGCGCGGGGGCGTGGTTCGTCGGCCCCGGCCCCGCCGCCGCCGACGTGGTGCTCTACCTGGCCAACGCCGACGCCGCCGACGCCATCGCCGAGGTCCTGGTCTACGCCGGCGAGGGCCCGGTCGTGAGCGACCGCGGCAACAGCCTGGTGCTCAAGCCGGGCGAGCACCGCACCGTGCACCTGCGCGACCTCGCGCCCTCGCCGCTGGTCATGGCCATCGAGGTGCGCACCATCAGCGGCCGGGTGGCCGCCTCGGCGCGGGCGGTGCTCGGCAAGGGCAAGGGCGCCGACTGGCTTCCCGCCGCGGCCGCGCCGGCCAGGACGGTCGTGGTCCCGGGCATCCCGGGCGGCGGCGGCCGGCGCGAGCTGTACGTCACGGCCCCCGGGGAGACCGACACCGTCGTGCACGTCAAAGCCCTGACCGCCGACGCCTTCTTCGCCATGAAGAACCGCGAGTCGCTGGACGTGCCCGCCGGGTCCACCGCCTCGCTCGACCTTTCCACGGGCATCGGCGGCCAGCCGGCGGCGATGGTGCTCACCGCGGACGTCCCGATCGTGGCCGGGGTCATGGCCACCGGCACGGGGAGCAAACCGGACGTCGCGTTCACGGCGGGGGCCCCGGCCATCGCGTTCGGCAGCGTGGTGGCCGACAACCGGGGCGGCAAGGACGTCTCGTCCCGCCTGATCCTCTCGGCGCCCGGCGCGCGGGCCGAGGTGCGCGTCCAGGTGCTGCCCAAGCGCGGCGCCGCGCCCCCTCCGGTGGACGTCGAGATCCCCGCCGCGCGCACCAAGGAGATCAAGCTCGCCCCGCCGGGCGGCGGCGACTTCAGCGTCGTGGTGACGCCGCAGCCGAAGTCGGGGCCGGTGTACGGGGGCAGGGTGCTGGACGAGCGCACCCCCGACGGGTTGCTGCTCACCGCCCAGCCTCTCGCCCTGGCGCGCACCTGGGTGATCGCCCCGCCGGTCCAGGAGTCCTCCGACGTGGTCCTGCCCGACCGCCCGGCTCCGCCTTCCACCGGCGGCGACTGACCGCCTCGTGGCGCCCCCCGGTGATGCCCGTCCGGGCCGGCGCCCGTCAGGGATGGCACCCGTCAGGGATGGCACCCGTCAGGGACGGCACCCGTCAGGGACGGTGCTCGGTCGCGGGGCCCGGTCGCAGGGCTCTGTCGTGGCCCTCGGTCGCCCGGGGCGATGCTCAGTGGCGGTCGTCGTAGCCGGGGTCGACGGTCTCGGGGGACAGGCCGAGGAGGCTGGCCACCTGCTCGACGACCACGTCGTGCACGAGCGCGCCCAGCGTGTCGCGGTCGCGGGCGCGGGCCTCCAGCGGGCGGCGGTAGACCACCACGACCGCCGGGGAGCCGGCGACGGCGGGCTCGGCCCGGCCGAAGGGGATGGGGTCGGAGGACAGCCGGCCCGGCCCGTCGACGAGCTCGTCGGCGGGGGGCACGTCCTCCACCGCGAACTCGACCGCCGAGAGCTGGCCGCCCCATTTCGGCTTGAGCCGGTCGACGGCGTCCAGCACGAAATCGTCGAAGCGCTCGCTCCGGGAGCGCGCGATGGGCACGTGCGACGGGGCGAGCGGACCTCGCATGCCGCGGCCGTGCCGATCGCGCCGCCGCGGGCCGTTGGGGCGGGGCGTGCCGCCAGGGTCCGGACTCACATAGCCAAGCCTAGATCGTGCCTCCCGGATCCCGTGCCGACTCCCTGTGTGTCCGGGTGGCGCATCCCCGGACGGGCACCGGAGCGTGCCGTTTCTCAAGGACATGCCAGGTGGCGATATGACGCCCGTAAACGGCGGGTAAGTGTCCGAAATGTGGCGACACGCTCGTTAAGAGCTGCCGGGTGGTGGCAATGTGAACGCGGACCGGATACGGTCCCTCCGTGAGCCCCGTCCGCAGCTGTTCCCGTACCGCCTGCAGGCAGCCTGCCGTCTTCACACTCACGTACGTCTACGCCGACTCGACCGCCGTTCTCGGCCCGCTGGCGACGTACGTCGAACCACACTGCTACGACCTGTGCGCGGACCACGCGGAGCGGCTGACCGCCCCCCGCGGGTGGGAGGTCGTCCGGCTGCCGTCGGAGGCCGGTCAGCCGACCACCGACGACCTGGAGGCCCTGGCCAACGCCGTGCGCGAGGCCGCGCGCCCCACGCCGTCCTCGGGCGAGCCGGTCGGGCAGGGGGTCGAGGTGGGCCGCCGCGGCCACCTGAGGGTGCTGCGCTCGGCGCAGCAGCAGAACCTCGAGCGCTGAGGCTCCCCTCGCGGCCTCCCGCGCCGCCACGAGGACGCCAGGACCGCGACCGGTGTTGCGCCCGTCACTCACGGGTCACCCGGGTCCGGCGGGGTCGCTCCGGGGCTCTCAGATTCGTCGAAGACCACCATGGGACGCAGTAGGCTCGACCGAAAAGACATGACTAGGTGCGGAGCGGCAGTGGGCGACCTCGCCAAGATCTTCAAGGCGTACGACATCCGCGGCGTCGTGCCGGATGAGCTCAACGAGGCGGCCGCCGAGGCCGTGGGCGCGGCCTTCGCCGAGGTCGTCGGCGCCGCCGCCGTGGTCGTCGCCCGCGACATGCGCCCCTCCTCCCTCCCGCTGTCGGCCGCCTTCGCCCGCGGGGTCACCGGCCGGGGCGCCGACGTGGTCGACGCCGGCCTCGGCTCCACCGATCTGCTGTACTACGCCAGCGGCAGCCTCGGCCTGCCCGGCGCGATGTTCACCGCCAGCCACAATCCGGCCCGCTACAACGGCATGAAGCTCTGCCGGGCGGGCGCCGTCCCGGTGGGCGCCGACACCGGCCTGACCGCCGTGCGCGACCGCGCCGCCGAGATCCTCGCCGCCGGGCGCGGCGCCGGAGCCGCCTCCGTCCCGGCCGCCGGGAAGCTCACCTCGCGCGACCTGCTGGCCGGGTACGCCGCCCACCTGCGCGGGCTGGTCGACCTGTCGGGCGTCCGGCCGCTGAAGGTCGTCGTGGACGCCGGCAACGGCATGGGCGGGCACACCGTCCCGGCGGTGCTCGACGGCCTGCCGGTCGAGCTGACCCCGCTGTACTTCGAGCTCGACGGCACCTTCCCCAACCACGAGGCCAACCCGATCGAGCCCGACAACCTGCGCGACCTGCAGAAGGCCGTCCTGGACAAGGGCGCGGACCTCGGCCTGGCCTTCGACGGCGACGCCGACCGGTGCTGGGTCGTCGACGAGCGCGGCGAGTCGGTGCCGCCCTCGGCGATCACCGCCCTGGTCGCGGTCCGCGAGCTCGCCAGGCACCCGGGCGCCACGGTGATCCACAACCTGATCACCTCCAGGGCCGTGCCCGAGATCATCGCCGAGCACGGCGGCGTCCCGGTGCGCACCCGCGTCGGCCACTCCTACATCAAGGCCGAGATGGCCCGCACCGGCGCGGTCTTCGGCGGCGAGCACTCCGCGCACTACTACTTCCGCGACTTCTGGTTCGCCGACTCCGGCATGCTGGCCGCGCTGCACGTGCTGGCCGCGCTCGGCGAGCAGCGGCGCCCGCTGTCGGAGCTCCTCGAGCGCTACGCCCGCTACGCCGCCTCCGGCGAGATCAACAGCACCGTCCCCGACCAGGCCGCCGCGACGGCCCGGGTGCGCGCGGCGTTCGCCGGCCGCGACGGCGCGTCGGTGGACGAGCTCGACGGGCTGACCGTGTCGGGGCCCGACTGGTGGTTCAATCTTCGTCCGTCCAACACAGAGCCGCTTCTCCGGTTGAACGCCGAGGCGGCCGACGAGAAGCTGATGGCGGCGGTCCGGGACGAGGTCCTCGCCGTCGTGAGGAGTGCACCGTGAAGATCGATGACTGGCTGCTGGACATCCTGGCCTGCCCCGCGTGCAAATCGCCGCTGAACGCCGTCCCCGAGAGCGACGAGCTGGCGTGCAGCTCCGAGACCTGCGGGCTGGTCTATCCCGTCCGCGACGACATCCCCGTGCTCCTGGTGGACGAGGCGCGCAAGGCGTGAGCTCCTTCGAGCCCGAGCGGCTGGACGACGCGACGTTCCTGACCGAGGGCGACCCGTCGGGCATGCTCCCGGCGATCGCCTCCTCCGGCGCGCAGGTGCGCACCTCGCACCGCACGGCGCTGGAGGCCGGCGTCTCGCGGCTGTCGCGCGGCGACCGGCCCCGGGCGGTCGTCGTGGCGGGCATGGGCTCCTCCGCCCTGGCGGGCGACATGCTCGCCGCCGTGTGCGGGGGCGGGGTGCCGATCCCCATCGTGACCGTCGGCTCCTATCGGCTGCCGGGCTGGGTGGGCGCCGCCGACCTGGTCATCGCGGTGTCGTCCTCCGGCGCCACCGAGGAGACCCGCACGCTCGCCCTGGAGGCCGTCCGCCGCGGCTGCCGCCTGCTGACGGTGAGCCGCCCGCGCTCGCCGCTGGCGGCGATCGCCGAGCAGGCGTCCGGGCTGCACGTGCCGATCGCCCCGGTGGCCGGCACTTTCCCGCCCGACAGGGCGAGCCTGTGGGCGCTGACCATGCCGCTGGTCGCCGTCGCGGCGGAGCTCGGGCTGGTCGAGGCCGGTCCGGAGGTGGTGGAGGCCGCCGCCGCGCGCCTTGAGGACATCGCCCACCGCTGCCGCCCGTCCAGCGAGTCGTTCATCAACCCGGGCAAGACCCTGGCGATGGAGCTCGCCGGCACCATCCCCATGGTGTGGGGCACCTCGCCGGTGACCGGCGCGGTCGCGCACCGGCTGGTGTCGCAGCTCGCCAAGAACGCGAAATATCCCGCGATCTACGGTGAGATTCCCGGCGCGGTCCACGACCAGGTGGCGGTGGTCGAGGGCCCGCTCGCCGAGCGTGACATCTTCGGCGACGGCGCCTCCCTGGCTCTGCGGCTGGTCGTGCTGCGCGATCTGGAGGAGCATCCGCAGGTGAGCAAGAAGCGCGTCCTGGCGGTGCGCATGGCCGAGCAGAGGGGCGTTCCGGTCACCGAGATCACCGCCGAGGGCGTCCATCCCCTGGAAAGGCTGGCCTCGCTGGTGGGGCTGGTCGACTACGGGACTGTTTACCTGGCCCTGGGGTACGGTGTCGATCCGGCCCAGGTGGCGACCGTCGCGGAACTTAAAGCCCGAGTTACCCCATAAGATCTGCGATGACCGCTTCACCGGGCGGGTAGGTGCACGGTTTCGACGGGATGGGTGGAGACTGCGGGTGAGCGCGGGCGGCGGTACCAAGGCGATCATCGCGGCGCTGGGGGCGAACCTGGCGATCGCTGTATCGAAATTCGTGGCGTTCCTGTTCACGGGGTCGTCGTCGATGCTCGCCGAGTCGGTGCACTCGGTCGCAGACTCCGGCAACCAGGCGCTGCTGCTGCTCGGCAACCGGCGGTCCCAGAAGCGCGAGAACCGCAAGCACCCGTTCGGTTACGGCCGCGAGCGCTACTTCTACGCCTTCGTGGTCGCGGTCGTGCTGTTCACGATCGGCGCGGTGTTCTCGCTGTACGAGGGCTTCGAGAAGATCGCCCACCCGCATGGCGTCGAGTCGCCGATCTGGGCGTTCGGCGTGCTGATCTTCGCGATCGCGGCCGAGGGGTTCTCCTTCCGCACCGCGATCAAGGAGTCGCTGCCGCTCAAGGGCGAGCAGTCGTGGTTCACCTTCATCCGCCGCGCCAAGGCCCCCGAGCTTCCCGTCGTGCTCCTGGAGGACCTCGGCGCGCTGCTCGGCCTGCTGTTCGCGCTGTTCGGCGTGACCATGGCCGTGGTCACCGGCAACGGCGTGTGGGACGGCGTGGGCACGCTCATGATCGGCCTGCTGCTCGCGGTCATCGCGGTCATCCTGGCCGTCGAGACCAAGTCGCTGCTCATCGGCGAGAGCGCGGCCCCCGAGATCGAAGATCGCATCTGCGACGCGCTCGAGAGCGCCCCCGAGGTCAGCCGGGTCATCCACCTGCGCACCCTGCACATGGGTCCCGAGGAGCTGCTGGTCGCCGCCAAGATCGCCGTGGAGCACGACGACACGGCGGCCGAGGTGGCCAAGGGCATCGATGAGGCCGAGCGGCGCGTCCGGGAGGCCGTGCCGATCGCCAAGATGATCTACCTGGAGCCCGACCTCTACCGCAAGGACGAGGCCCCCCGCTCCCCCCTGGACCCCTCCGCCTCCGAGCCGGCCGCCCCGGCCAAGGCGGACCACGCCTGACCGGCGACCTGTCCCGCCGTCCCACCGCGCGCTTTCGCACGCCTTGGCGCGAACGTGAAGCCGGCTAACCGGCTTGGACCCGCTCGGACGCCGGGGCGTGAAGTATCGCGGGGATGACGATGGAGTCGACGATTTCCGTGATCGCGTCCTCGCCCGGTGGCAGACCGTACAGCACGACCTCGTTGCGAATGAGGTCGAACGGAAGTTTGACCACGCGCGAAGGCAGACGGACGGCGGGGATCTCGTTCCGCTCGATCGCACGCCGGACGATGGTCGCGACCTGCCCTCCTTGAGCCCTGGAGGCCAGCCGGGCGCGGAGGGCGCGGGCGGCCTCCGGGTCACGGGCGGTCTCGACGGCCATGCCGGCCAGGACCTCGCCGTGCACAGAGCCGAGTAGCCGGGCGACATGCTCCATCATGGCGAGCAGGTCGGTCCGCAGCCCGCCGGTGTCCGGTGGCTCGGTGTCCACGGGTGCGGCGTGGTCGAGGGCCGCGAGCGCGAGTTGCGCCCGGGTGGGCCAACGGCGGTGGATCACCGGCCGGCTGGTGCCCGCTCTGGCGGCCACGGCCTCCATCGTCAGTTTGGCGTATCCCATCTGAGTCAGCAGCTCCCAGGTGGCATCGAGGATGGCCCGCTCCAGCCGTTCTCCTCGTCGTCGGCTCATCTCAAGCTCCTTTTAGATGCGTTGCGCATCTTACCGGAAACGGCGTACGTTAGATGCAGTCCGCATCTTATCTGGCGCACCCGAACCGGAGGCATGATGGCCACGCACGAGAACGGCGTCCTGGATGTAGCCGGCGCCCGCATCCACTATGAGGTCCGCGGCTCGGGGCCCGCGCTCTTGCTGATCCCCGGAAGTAACGGCGACGCCGGCTTCTTCGATGCCATGGCCGATCGGCTCGCCGACCGCTACCTGGTCGTCAGTTACGACCGCAGGGGCTTCTCCCGCAGCCCTGCCGGCGAGGAGTCGGCCGAGTGGATCGAGACGCACGTCGAAGACGCGCGCCGTCTGATCGACGCCGTCGCCGAAGAACCGGCTCGCGTCTTCGGCACCAGCGCGGGAGCCGTCATCGGACTCGCTCTCATCGGCCGGTATCCCGAGCGGGTCGGTAGGCTCGTGGCGCACGAACCGCCCCTTCTGGAGGTGCTGCCGGACGCCCCGCGGTGGCGAGCCTTCTTCGAGGATGTCGTCGCCACCCATCAGAGCCAGGGCGCGGACGCGGCGATGCGACAGTTCATGACCGGGATCGGGATGGGCGAGGCTCTCCGGCCGGCCGATCTCGACCCTGAGCTGCTCGGCCGCATGGCCGGAATCGCGCACACCGTTCTGACCCAAGAAGTCCCCAACGCTCCCAGCCACCGCCCGGACCTCGCCGCGCTTGACGCGCAGCACGCTCGCATCGTCCTCGCGGGGGGCCGCGACTCCCGTGCCCACTTCCCCTATCAGCCGGCCGTCGTGCTCGCGGCCCGATGGAACCAGCAGGTGATCGATTTCCCCGGGGACCACCTCGGCTACTGGTCCTATCCCGCCGAGTTCGCCGCCACCCTGACCGACGCCATGGCCATGTGACCCTGCCCAGCCGGACCCACTGTCAGCGGCCCTGGCGTAGAGGTCCTCTCCTTCGCGCGCTGGATGCGACCCCACCCGGCCGGCGTTCTCCCGAGGACTCGCTCGGCCCCCGTCGAACGGATGCGGATTTCCAGCCGTGGGCGGATGCCACATGATCAGATGAGGCGATACCGTCCCATCATGGAATGGGCTGGATGGCGGCGCGGTGGAAGCGACCTCACCGACGCGGTGGTGGCGGTCGTTGTCGCGCTGCTCATCCGATACGCCATCGTCGATCCGCCGGGGCCGTCGTCACCGTGGTCCGGGTGGTCGGCCTGGCCGGTGGCGGCGGTCCTGAGCTTTCCGATCGCCCTCCGGCGGCGCCGGCCGCGGGCCATGCTCGCCGTCGCGTGCGCGGCGGGCACGGGGGTGACCATTGCCGGCGCCGTCGCGGCGGGCGCGATCTGGCTGACCTTCGTGCCGACCGCGCTCGTGCTGTACCTGGTGGCAGCGACCGCCTCGATCGTCTGGTCGGCGGCGGGCCTGGCGGTCTGCGTGTCCGCCGCGGTGACCGCGATCCTGGTCTACTACGTGCAGGTGTTCCCCGGTCTCGCGCTCGCGGCGACGCCCAGCGAGATGCCTGCGGCCTGGCCGATCGAGATCGGTACGATCGGTGTGCTCTTGACCGTCGCGTGGGCCCTCGGAACGGTCGTGCGCTGGAAGCGGGACACGACCGCCCGCCTCGTCCGTCACCTCGCCGACGCCGCGGTGACCGACGAGCGCAGGCGCATCGCCAGGGAACTGCACGACATCATCGGCCACAGCATGAGCCTGATCGCCGTCAAGGCCACGGTCGCCAACCACGTCGCCGACGCCCGCCCGCAGGAGGTCCGCGCCGCGCTGGCCGTCATCGAGGAGACCAGCCGCACCACGCTCACCGAGATCCACCGGGTGCTCGGCCTGCTGCGGTCCGACGGCGATCCTCAGCAGGACCCTGTGCCCGCGCCCGGCATGGCGGACCTACCCGGGCTGGCCGCCCACGCCCGCTCGGCCGGAGTCGAGGTGGAGCTGACCGTCCGTGAGGAGGCCGCCTTGCCCGCCGCGGTCGCGGTGTCGGTGTACCGGATCGTGCAGCAGGCTCTGACCAACGTCGTCAGCCACGCGGGGCCGTCCCGCTGCGCGGTCACCGTGGACGTCGACGGGCGGGAGGCCGTGATCGAGGTCGTCGACGACGGTCCCCGCCACGGCCGGCCGCCGCGGGCAGGCCACGGCGGACATGGCGGCCACGGCCTGATCGGCATGCGGGAACGGACGAAGATGTACGGAGGCACGTTCGATTCGGGGCCCCGGCCCGAAGGAGGCTTTCGCGTGTCGGCTCGACTGCCCTACGCCCCGGACGGCGCCGCGGCATGAGCATCGACGACACGGGCATCGACGACGCGAGCATCGGCGCCGCTCCGCACGACTCATCCCCGCCCGTCCGGGTTTTGCTGGTCGAGGACCAGATCCTGATCCGCGACAGCCTCAAGGTCCTCATCGACGCCGCACCGGGGCTGGCCGCCGTAGGCGAGGCGGGCACGGGCGCCGAAGCCGTGCGCCTGGCCCGCCGGCACCGGCCCGACGTCGTCCTGATGGACGTGCGCATGCCGGACATGGACGGCATCGAGGCGACCCGGCGTATCTGCGCCGACCCCGCCTGCTCCGGCGTGCTCGTACTGATCCTCACCACGTTCGACCTGGACGAATACGTGTACGCGTCGCTGCGGGCGGGTGCGAGCGGCTTCATGCTCAAGAGCGCCACGGCGGCCGAACTGCTGGCCGCCATCCGGGTCGTCGCCTCCGGTGAGGCGCTGCTCGCGCCCACCGTCACCCGCCGGCTCATCACCGAGTTCCTGCAGGGCTCTCATCCCGCACAGGTCGTGCGGGGCCTCGACGAGGTCACCCGGCGCGAGCGCGAGGTGCTCCTTCTCATCGGCAGGGGCATGTCCAACGCCGAGATCGCCGAGCATCTGTGCCTCACCATCGGCACGGTCAAGACCCATGTCGGCCGCCTCCTGGCCAAACTGGGGGCCAGGGACCGTGCCCAACTCGTCATCGCCGCCTACGAAGGCGGCCTCATCACCAACCCGGACGGCCGCTGGTGACGGTCCGCCCTTCTCCGAACGAGGGCACGCCTCCGCACGTTCATCAGGTGCGGATGCCGGTGGCCGTGAGGTGGGTTCCCGGCTCACCGGCGTAGCACTGGTCCGGATCGTCATCCTCTCGGACCGAAGGCCGACATGAGGACGTGCACGGCGATGAGGGCGACGACCCAGATCATGGCGCGCCTGGTCGGTGGGGGGCCGCCGCGCAGCAGCGAGATGCCCAGGGGGATGAAGGCGACGCAGAGGCCGCCCACGGCGATGAAGGACTGCGGTTCGGTGCCTTTGAGCGTCCCGAGCGCGAGCGCTGACATCAGGCCGAGTGCGATCGAACGGCCCAGCCCCAGGGCGCCGGAGCGGTAGGCGCCGATGGCCAGCACGACCCAGCCGAAGAAGGCCGGCCCGGACATGGACCTGAACGGATGCCAGACGGTGTCCCGCCACGCCACGTAGTAGCCGTCGATGCCCTTGAGCATGGTCTGCAGGCCGAGGCTGTCGGTCAGGTGGAAGGCCAGGTGATCGGTGCCGAACTGGAAGGTCCTGGTGAACAGGCCGACGATCACCAGGCAACCGCCCCACAGTCCCCACAGCGGGGCGGTGACGGCGATCCGCTGTGCCAGCGTCATGACCGCCGGCCACAGCAGAACGAACCCGCCGGCGAAACAGGCGTAGGCAGCGGTGATGAGGGCGGGATGCTGCGTGTAGGCGACGAGCTGATAAGGGACGAAGTAGTAGAACTGGGACCGCAACAGAGTCCCGGTCATGATCAGGATGGGACCGGCGATCAGCGAGATGGCACTCACCCACCGGCCGGGGAACGGGGGTTGGCGGTCCAGATTGGCGGCGGCGTTGGCGGCCCGCCGGTCCGCGCCGGTCTGCCGCCACCGCGTGATGCGCCCGCGAAGATCAATGCTCATATATTGCTGCCCGTCTTGTCCGTGTCGGTACGCCCGGACCGGTATGTCGGGGCACAGCAGCATGGTGCTGGGCGAGGCAGTGGGCGCGCGTCCGGCTCGGGTCGCATCTTGACGGGCGGGCACGAGCGGGTGTGCGACCTCAGACGGACGCGCGTGTCCGACCGTGGGCAGATGCCGGGTGAGTGTGAGGTCTCCAGCTGGTCAGCGGCCGTGGCGTAGCAGGCGGAGGGCCTTCTCCTTTTCGAAGTCGAGGGCCCTGCGGGGGGCCTGGATGCGGCCGACGCGCAGGCCGAGGTCGCGGACGGCCTGGGCGACGGCGGGCTCGCTGAGCACGCGCAGGCCGAAGGCCAGTTCGGCGGGGGAGACGTCGAAGCGCCGCTCCAGGTCCATCGCCTGGGTGACGGCCGCCAGCTCCTCGGGGCCGAAGCGGCGGTGGGAGCCCTTCTCGCGGGTCGGCGGCAGCAGGCCGAGCGCCTCGCGGTAACGGAGCATCCGCGGGGACATTCCCAGTCGTTTCGCCGCCTCGGTGATGCGCATGGGGCCAATTCTTACATAATTGTGTCAGGTTCGCAGATCTGGGGATGCGTTGGGGTCCGCGGGGCTCTTAAACTCGCAGGGACGCACAATGACCGGGTTGAGGGGAAGACACCATGGACTTCAAGGTCGCCGACCTTGCGCTGGCCGATTTCGGCCGCAGAGAGATCCAGCTCGCCGAGCATGAGATGCCGGGCCTGATGGCGGTCCGCCGCGAGTACGCCGAGACTCGCCCGCTGGCCGGAGCCAAGATCATGGGCTCCCTCCACATGACCATCCAGACCGCCGTGCTGATCGAGACGCTGGTCGCGCTCGGCGCCGACGTGCGCTGGGTGAGCTGCAACATCTTCTCCACCCAGGACCACGCCGCCGCCGCGGTCGTCGTCGGCCCCGAGGGCACCACCGACGCCCCCAAGGGCGTGCCGGTGTTCGCCTGGAAGGGCGAGACGCTGGAGGAGTACTGGTGGTGCACCGACCAGGCGCTGCGCTGGCCCGACGGCACCGGCCCGAACATGATCCTGGACGACGGCGGCGACGCCACCCTGCTGGTGCACAAGGGCGCCGAGTACGAGAAGGCCGGCGCCGTCCCCTCGCCCGCCGAGGAGGACCCCGAGGAGTGGAAGATCATCCTCGACCTCCTGCGCCGCACGGTGACCGACGAGGGCCGGTGGACCACGGTCGCCGCGGGCATCAAGGGCGTCACCGAGGAGACCACCACCGGCGTCCACCGCCTGTACGAAATGTTCAAGGCCGGCACGCTGCTCTTCCCGGCGATCAACGTCAACGACTCGGTCACCAAGAGCAAGTTCGACAACAAGTACGGCTGCCGCCACAGCGTCATCGACGGCCTCAACCGCGCCACCGACGTCCTCATCGGCGGCAAGGTCGCCGTGGTCTGCGGCTACGGCGACGTGGGCAAGGGCTGCGCCGACGCGCTGCGCGGCCAGGGCGCCCGGGTGATCGTCACCGAGATCGACCCCATCTGCGCCCTCCAGGCCGCGATGGACGGCTTCCAGGTCACCACGCTGGAGGACGTCGTCGGCATCGCCGACATCTTCGTGACCACCACCGGCAACTTCGACATCATCACGGCCGACCACATGGGCCGGATGAAGCACAACGCGATCGTCTCCAACATCGGCCACTTCGACAACGAGATCGACATGGCCGGCCTGGCGAAGACCCCCGGCATCGTGAAGACCGAGGTCAAGCCGCAGGTCCACACCTGGACCTTCCCCGACGGGCACCAGATCATCGTGCTGGCCGAGGGCCGCCTGATGAACCTCGGCTGCGCCACCGGCCACCCGAGCTTCGTGATGTCCAACTCCTTCACCAACCAGGTGATCGCGCAGATCGAGCTGTTCACCAAGACCGAGCAGTACCCGATCGGCGTCTACGTCCTGCCCAAGCACCTGGACGAGAAGGTCGCGCGGCTCCACCTCGACGCGCTCGGCGTCAAGCTCACCACGCTGAGCAAGGCCCAGGCCGAGTACATCGGCGTGGACATCGAGGGCCCGTACAAGCCGGACCACTACCGCTACTGATCGACGATCATGGCAGGGTCCCCGCGCGGTCCGCGCGGGGACCCTTCGCCACATGAGCACAGGGGGGACCGTGGACGTCGCGGACGCGCCGCTCGCCGAGGCGGGGGAGCGACGCATCGACTGGGCGCTGCGCTCCATGCCCGTGCTGCGCGCCATCGGGGCGCGCTTCAGCCAGACCCGCCCCCTGGAGGGGCTGAAGGTCGCCGCGTGCCTGCACGTGACCGCCGAGACGGCGGTGCTCGTCGGCGCGCTCAAGGCGGGCGGGGCCGAGATCGCGCTGGCGGCCTCCAACCCGCTGTCCACGCAGAACGACGTCGCGGCGGCGCTCGCCTCCTACGGGGTGGAGGTGCACGCCCGGGCCGGGGTGGACCGCGAGACCTACTACCGGCACATCCACGAGGCGCTGGACATCGCCCCCGACCTGGTGCTGGACGACGGCTGCGACCTGGTCAACATCCTGCACACCGAGCGCGTCGAGCTGCTGGAAGGCGTCTCGGGCGGCTGCGAGGAGACCACGACCGGCATCATCCGGCTGCGGCAGATGGCGGCCGAGCAGGCGCTGCGCTTCCCGATGGTCGCCGTCAACGACACCCGCACCAAGCGGATGTTCGACAACCGCTACGGCACCGGCCAGTCCACGCTCGACGGCATCATGCGGGCCACCAACGTCCTGCTCGCGGGGCGCACGGTCGTCGTCGCCGGGTTCGGCTACTGCGGGCGCGGCGTCGCCGAGCGGGCCAGGGGCCAGGGAGCGCGGGTCATCGTCACCGAGATCGACCCGGTCAAGGCCCTGGACGCCGCCCTGCAGGGGTATGAGGTGCTGCCGATGGCCGACGCGGCCAGGGCGGGCGACCTGTTCATCACCGTCACCGGCAACCGCGACGTCGTCCGGGGCGAGCACCTGGCCGAGATGCGGGACGGCGCCATCCTGGCCAACGCCGGCCACTTCGACGTCGAGATCGACGTGCGGGCCCTGGAGGGCATGGCGCAGGACGTGAACTTCGGCGTACGGCCCTACACCGACGAGTACGTCCTTTCCGACGGCAGGCGCCTGCTGCTGCTCGCCGAGGGCCGTCTGGTCAACCTGACGGCCGCCGAGGGGCATCCCGCCGCTGTCATGGACATGTCGTTCTCCGCCCAGGCGCTCGCCGTCGCCTGGCTGGCCGGAGAGCGCTCCCGGCTCGCCCCGGGGGTGTACGACGTGCCGGCGGAGATCGACACCGAGGTGGCGCGGCTCAAGCTCGGCGCGGCCGGCATCGAGATCGACGCGCTCACCGCCGTCCAGGCCGACTACCTCAGCTCCTGGCGGGTCGGTTCCTGAAGAGGGACGAGCGAGCCGCCGACGCCGGCGCGCGTCCCGGTCACCGCCCGGGCCGGTGAGGGCGGCCCGCCGAACAGCTCCGGCACCTGCGTGGTCTGCCGGACGAGCAGCTCGGCGACGTCGCCGACCTGGCCGCGGCGGCGGTGGGCGGCCCGCTGGCGTTCCGCGCCCGAGCCGCCGCGCCGCATGCGGCGCAGCGCGGCCGTGACCGGCGCGAGGTCGCCGGCCGCCGCCAGGGCCGGGCGCACGGTCTCCACCAGCCGTTCGGCGAGCGTCCACGCCGGGACGACCCGGCCGGTGATCGGGTCGTAGACCGCGCCCTCCATGCCGTCGCGGGCCGAGCGCCAGTACGCGGCGCACAACAGCGTGTGGTCGACCGGCGGGCCCGGGACGCCCCGGCGCACCTCGACGAGCGCGGTCGCGGCCAGGGCCCGGACCAGCGCGGCCAGCAGGACGGCCTCCTCCACCGTGGCGCAGGTGTCGGCCGACCGGAACTCCAGGGTCGGCAGGTGGTGGGAGAGCCTGATCAGCCAGTACACCATGCCCCGGTCGAGGATCGCCCCGCTGGCACGCAGGCCCCGCAGCAGGCCGTCATAGTGGCCGGCCGACAGGAAGTACGGCGGAGGACCGGCGCTCGGCCAGCGCGCCCACAACATCGCCCGCCAGCTCGCGTAGCCGGTGTCCTCGCCGTCGGTGATGGGGGAGTTGGCGGTCAGCGCCTGCAGGAGCGGCAGCCAGGGCCGCACGTGGTTGCTGACCCCCACGGCCTCCTCGCGGTCGGCGACGCCGATGTGGACGTGGCACCCGCACACCCCCTGGCCGTACAGCAGGGCGCGGAACTGCTCGTACATGCGCCGGTAGCGCGGTGCGGCGCTGAGCGGGGGCATGCCGCCGCAGCCGACCAGGCACGTCCCGCACGCCGACAGCGCGGCTCCCGCGTCCGACGCGGCGGCGGAGACGAGGGCGCGCAGCCGCAGCAGGTCGGCGGCGAGCGCCCGCAGATCGGTATGGACGGCGCTGTTGGTCTCGACCTGGCACCTGGTCAGCTCCGGCACGACCCGGCAGGCGGCCAGCCCGCCGAGGCGGCGCAGCACCTGTCCCGCGGCGGGCCGCAGGCGCCCGCTGCGCGGGTCGATCAGCAGGAACTCCTCCTCCATGCCCATGGTCAGCAAGGGGGGCGGGATGTTCCGGCGCGAGGTCGTGGACGGCGTCGGTTTCACTGCTCCACCTCATTCGGGTGCATCCCCGGAGGAAGCAGACGTTCAAATGTACCGATGCCCGTACCAATAGTCCGGAAACCGGGTTTACCTCCTGCTTCCCATCCCTGGGAGCACCTTTGCATGCGGCCGCTACCGCGACGTTCGCGCAGCTCAGAGGGCTATGAGCGGGTTGTTCGGCGATTGTGTCGCAATTCGCTGATATTTCACGACCGAACCGGCATCACTTATGGATCGCGCATCGCCATCGGTTGCGTAACCGGCCTCGACAGCCGGCCCGGAAAGTGGGTTCCTTCAATCAGAGCGGCCCTCGATCTGCACCAAGCGCCTCATCCCCGAGCACCCGTCCCAGCCGCAAGGCAGGGCGCCAGCCTACCGCGCGCCCGCCCTGCGACCGGCCACCAGGATCCCCATCTCGGCACCCAGGAGGGCAGATGGCCAGATCGCGCCATCTCACCATCGCGGTCGCGGCGGCGGCGACGCTGCTCGCCTCCGCCTGCGCGACCGACAGCGGCACCGGCGGCACCGGCGCCGGAAAGTCCGCCGGCGCCCAGCAGCCGGCCGGCAAGCCCGTCCAGGGCGGGACGCTGCGGCTGGTCGGCGGCGGCGACGTCGACCACCTCGACCCGACCAGCACCTACTACACCGTGACCAACGGGCTCCTGCGCGCCTACGCCCGCCAGCTGTTCTCGCTGGCCGCCCAGGCCGACCTGAAGAAGGCTCTGGAGGTCGTGCCCGACGTCGCCGCCGAGATCCCCACCACGGCGAACGGCGGGCTCAGCAAGGACCTGCTCACCTACACCGTCAAGCTGCGCGACGGCGTCCAGTGGGACACCACGCCGCCGCGCGCCGTCACCGCCCAGGACTACCTGCGCGGCTTCAAGCGGCTGTGCAACCCGGTGGCCGGCTCGGGAGCGCCCGGGTACTACACCAGCACGATCAAGGGCATGGCGGAGTACTGCTCCGCCTATGCCAAGGCGTTCGAGAAGGACAAGCCCACGCCGAAGGCGCTGGCCGACTTCCAGAACTCCCACGACATCCCCGGGGTCCAGGCCAAGGACGACAAGACGCTGGTGTTCACGCTCGTCCAGCCGGCCAGCGACTTCCTGAACATCCTGTCGCTCAACTTCGCCTCGGCGGCGCCGCAGGAGTACGACCAGTACCTGCCCGACGACGCGGACTTCCGCCAGCACGTCGTCTCCGACGGGCCCTACAAGATCGTCAAGTACGTGGCGACGAAGGAGATCAGGCTGGAGCGCAACCCGGCCTGGAAGCAGGAGGCCGACCCGATCCGCCACCAGTACGTCGACGCGATCGAGGTCAAGGAGGGCGTCACCGAGCCCGACAGCGTGCAGCAGCAACTGGAGGCCGGCACCGCCGACCTGTCGTGGGACCTGCCGGTGCCGACGGCGCAACTGCCCCGCCTGGCCTCCTCCGGCGACGCGAACTACAAGGTCTTCCCCGGGGCCATCACCAACCCCTACCTGGTGTTCAACCAGCAGAGCAAGAACGCCGGCGGCGCCATGGGCAAGCTCAAGGTGCGCCAGGCCATCGAGTACGCGATCAGCAAGGTGGCCATCGGCAAGATCTACGGCGGCAAGGAGCTCAACACGCCGCTGCACACCGCCATCCCGCCGGGCAACATCGGCTACCAGGAGTACAACCCCTATCCGACGCCGGGCGACGCGGGCGACCCGGCCAAGTGCAAGCAGATGCTCGCCGAGGCCGGCTACCCGAACGGGCTCACCCTGACCGGGGCCTACCGCAACGCGGGCAACCACCCGGCCGTCTTCCAGTCCTACTCCGCCGACCTGCAGAAATGCGGTATCACGGTCAAGGGCCTGCCGGTGCGGCAGGGCGACTACTACGGCGCCTTCCTGCAGAACGTGTCCCTCGCCAAGGGCAGCAAGTGGGACATCTCAGCCCCCGGCTGGGTGCCCGACTGGTACGGCAACAACGGGCGGGCGGTCGCCCAGCCGCTGTTCCAGACCAACTGCACCCCCGGCACCTCCAACTACGGCTGTTACAGCAACCCCCGGGTGGACGACCTGATCAAGCAGGCGCTCGCCGAGCCCGACGCGGCGAAGTCGGCGGGTCTGTGGCACCAGGTGGACCAGCAGGTCATGGCGGACGCGGTGATCGTGCCCTTCCAGAACCAGAACACGCCGATCTACCACGCCAAGCGGGTCAAGAACGCCCTCTACCTGCCCTCCTTCCAGCTCTACGACGTCACCAACCTCTGGCTCGACCCGCCGAGCCCGTGATGCGGGCGCGACGTCGTGATCGCAGGAATCGGACGAAGGACCGGTAGATGAGCCTTCTGGAAGTCAAGGACCTCACGGTCGGCTTCCCGACCGCGGACGGCCTCGTGCGGGCCGTCCGCGGGCTGTCGTTCAGCGTCGAGCCGGGGCGGACGCTGGCGATCGTCGGGGAGTCCGGGAGCGGCAAGACGGTGAGCACGCAGGCCATCCTCGGCCTGCTGCCCGAGGCCGACATCACCGGCAGCGCCCTGTTCGAGGGCGTCGACCTGCTCACGCTGGGGGAGGAGCGGCTGCGCCGGATCCGCGGGTCGGCGATCAGCGTCGTGTTCCAGGACCCGCTGACCAGCCTGCACCCGCTGTACAAGGTCGGCTGGCAGATCGCCGAGCTGATCCGCGTCCACGACGCCGGCGTGGGCCGCGCCGAGGCCCGGCGGCGCGCGGTCGAACTGCTGGGGCTGGTCGGCATCCCGCGCCCGGACCGCCGGGTGGACGACTACCCGCACCAGTTCTCCGGCGGCATGCGGCAACGCGCGATGATCGCGATGGCGCTCGCGCTCAACCCGCGCCTGGTGGTAGCGGACGAGCCCACCACCGCGCTGGACGCCACCGTCCAGGCGCAGATCCTCGACCTGATCACGCGCCTGCAGCGGGAGTTCGACATCGCGCTGGTGCTGATCACCCACGACCTCGGCGTGGTGGCGGGCGTCGCCGACGAGGTCATGGTCATGTACGCCGGGCTTCCCGTGGAGCGGGCCGACCGGCGGACGATCTACTACCGGCCGCACCACCCGTACACCAAGGGCCTGCTGGAGTCCATCCCCGGCAGCACGGGGGTGCGCAAGGGCCGGCTGCGGCCGATCCCCGGGCAGCCGCCGAGCATGATCGCCGTGCCGCCCGGGTGCGCGTTCCACCCGCGCTGCCGCTACGCCATGCCGGTCTGCTCCGCCGAGCCGCCGCCGCTGGCCCGCGTGACCGGCGACGGCGACCACGCCTCGGCCTGCTGGCTGCCGCACGAGGCCGTCGGGCTCGGCGAACAGGCGGAGGCCGTGCGGCTGCGCGCCGCCCGCGCGGAGAACGGGGGAGCGGCGTGAACCTCCTCGAAGTCGACGACCTGGTCAAGCACTTCCCCATCCACGAGGGCGCCGTGCTGCGCCGCAGGGTCGGGCAGGTGCACGCGGTCGACGGGGTGAGCCTCACCCTCGCGCCCGGCGAGACGCTGGGCCTGGTCGGCGAGACCGGCTGCGGCAAGTCCACGCTGGCCCGCTGCATCGCCGGGCTGTACCCGGTCACCTCCGGCAAGGTCGTCTTCGACGGCCAGGACATCACCAATCTGCCGCGCGGCGCGATGCGGCCGTTCCGCCGCGACATCCAGGTCATGTTCCAGGACCCCTACGGCTCGCTCAACCCGCGCAGGCGCGTCGGCTCGATCATCGCCGACCCGCTGGTCATCCACGGCATCGGCACCGCCAAGGAACGACGGCGCGCGGTCGGCGAGCTGATGGAACGGGTCGGGCTCAACCCCGAGCACTACAACCGCTTCCCGGCCGAGTTCTCCGGCGGGCAGCGCCAGCGCATCGGCGTCGCCCGCGCCCTGGCCCTGCGCCCCCGGCTGATCATCTGCGACGAGCCGGTGTCGGCGCTCGACGTGTCGATCCAGGCGCAGATTCTCAACCTGCTCAAGGACCTGCAGGACGAGTTCGGCCTGACGTACCTGTTCATCGCCCACGACCTGTCGGTGGTGCGGCACGTCAGCGACCGCATCGCCGTGATGTACCTCGGCCGGGTCGTGGAGCTGGCCGAGGCCGACGAGCTGTACGAGCATCCTCGCCACCCCTACGCCGACGCGCTGCTGTCGGCCACGGCCGTCGCCGACCCCGACGCCGCCGACCGGCGCGGCCGGGTCATCCTCACCGGCGACGTGCCCTCGCCGATCGACCCGCCGTCCGGCTGCCGCTTCCATCCCCGCTGCCCGCGCGCCGGGGACCTCTGCGCGGAACGACAGCCCCCGCTGGAGGGCGGCGCCCACCTGACGGCCTGCCACTACCCGATCGGCGGAGAAGCGCCGGCGGGAGAAAGGGGGACGAGGTGACGCTCACCGAGATACGGCCCGGGGTGGTGCCCGGCAGGACCATCGCCGGGCGCAGCCCGTGGGCCCTGGCCTGGGCCCGCATCCGCACCGACAAGGTCGCCCTGGCCTCGGCGGTCGTGGTGGTGCTCCTGCTCCTGCTCGCCGCGGCGGCGCCGCTGATCGCCCAGTGGAGCGGCCACGGGCCCGACGACCAGTTCCGCGACATCGGCATCACCGACCAGGGACTTCCGGTGGCGCCGAACGGCACGTTCTGGTTCGGCACCGACCGGCTCGGCCGCGACCTGTTCATCCGCGTGCTGTACGGGGCGCGGGTGTCGCTGGTCGTCGGCGTGCTGTCCACCGGGCTCGCGGCCGTGCTCGGCGTCGCCGTCGGGCTGCTCGCCGGCTTCTACGGCGGCGTCGTGGACACGCTGCTGTCGCGCCTCATGGACGTCGTGCTCTCCTTCCCGTACCTGATCTTCGCCATCGCGGTGGTGTCCATCGCCGGTCCGTCCCTGACCGCCACGGTCGGGGTGATCGCGTTCTACTCCTGGGCGGCGATCGCCCGGATCGTGCGCGGGCAGACACTTTCGATCAAGGAACGGGAGTACGTCGAGGCGGCCAGGTCGCTCGGCGCGAGCGACGCGCGCGTCATGGTCGTCGACATCCTGCCGAACCTGCTCGCCCCGGTGATCGTGCTGGTCACGCTGCTGGTGCCCGCCGCCATCGTGTTCGAGTCGACGCTGTCCTACCTCGGGCTCGGCATCGTCCCGCCCACGCCGTCCTGGGGCAACCTGCTCAGCGAGGCGCAGGGGTTCTACCGGGTGGCCTGGTGGTACCTCACCTTCCCCGCGGGCACGCTGCTGGTCGCCACGCTGGCGTTCAACCTGCTCGGCGACGGCGTCCGCGACGCCATCGACCCGCGCACCGAGCGCCTGTTCAGCCGCCGCAGGGGCATCGCCCGCAGGCGCGCCCGCAAGAAGACCACGGGGGGCTGACCGATGTTCCGCCGCTTCCTCATCCGCCGGGTGATCCTCGGCGCGATCGTCCTGTGGCTGGTCACGCTCGGGACGTTCTTCATGTTCTTCGTGGCCCCCGGCGACCCGGCACGCACGCTGGCCGGCCGGCAGGCCACCCCGGAACAGGTCGAGCTCATCCGGCGCGACCTCGGCCTCGATCAGCCCGTCCTGGTGCAGTACGGCCAGTACATGGGCCGCCTCCTGCACGGCGATCTCGGCAAGTCCTACTTCAACGGCGAGTCGGTCGGCACGCTCGTCGCCGCCGACCTCCCGCCGACCCTCTCCCTGGTGCTCGGCGGCGCGGTGCTGTGGTTCCTGGTGGGCGTCAGCGCGGGCGTGCTCAGCGCCACCCGGGCCCGCTCGCCTCTCGACCGGGCCATGACGTTCCTGGCGCTCGCCGGCGTCTCGATGCCGACGTTCGTCATCGGGCTGCTGCTGCTCTACCTGCTGTTCTTCCAGCTCACCAAGGCCGGCCTGCCGATCTTCCCGCCGGACTCCTACGTGGACTTCTCCCAGAACCCGGCCGAGTGGGCGCGGCACCTGATCCTGCCCTGGGTCACGCTCGCCACCGTGCAGGCCGCGACCTACCTGCGGCTCACGCGGGGCTCGATGCTCGACGTGCTCGGAGAGGACTACATCAGGACGGCGCGCGCCAAGGGCGTCCCCGAGCGGCGGGTCGTCGTCCGGCACGGCCTGCGCTCGGCGCTGACGCCGGTGGTGTCACAGCTCGGCGTGGACGTCGGCACGCTCATCGGCGGAGTGGTCGTCACCGAGTCGGTCTTCGGGCTCGGCGGCGTCGGCCAGGCGGTCGTGCAGGCGTTCGTGAGCAGCGACCTGCCGGTGATCATGGGGGTGGTGCTCATCACGGCGGCGGCCGTGGTCGTCGCCAACCTCCTGGTCGACGTCGCCTACGCCCTCCTGGACGCCCGCGTCCGGCTCGCCTGACCCTCGGGGGCGGTCAGTGGAAAGGGGTGTGCGGGCGGGAACTCCCGGCGAGAAAGGGGCATGCGGGCGGGAACTCCCGGCGAGAAAGGGGCGTGCGGCCGGGACTTCCGCGAACGGGCGTACGCCTGTCGGGGCTCCCAGGTGAACCGGGGGATGACATGGGCGTGGCCGGCGCGTCCTCTCCCATGCGCGCCGGCCACACCCGTTTCCCACGTAGCGGACCAATGCCCCAGTGGCCCGCTGGACGTCCCTGTGCCCCCTGTTCGGGCATGTATGCGGCAGAAGACGCGAAATCTAGGCGGGAGGGATGAAACCACTGGCCGTCGGCGGTGTCGCCGCAGGTGGGGGCGGGAAAAACGGCGCCGGATACGCCCCGGAAACGGGCGCCGCTCCCGGCACGCCTGCGAAGGGAGAAGCGGACGACGACGCCCGCGCCTGCCGCGCCTGGAGGGCGAGCCGCGCCTGCGTGCGGCGGCGGCGCTCGGCCAGAACAGCGGCGAGGTAGGCGTAGGGCGGCGCGGCGGGCGGGGGCGGCGGCGAGACGAACGAGGAGAACTGCCCGGCGATGCGCACCCCCATCTCGTGGCGGACGGCGGGGGACAGCTGGTGCCAGCGCGACAGGTACTGCCGGGCCGTGGCGGCGAGCGCCTCCGGCAGCCGCGACAGCTCCAGCGTCGTGGCCCAGGCGGCGAGCTGGGGCGGCATCTCGGGCGGCGGCGCCTGGCGCGGGGCCCGTTCGGAGATCACGATGGTGCCCGCGAAGACGTCGCCGAGCCGCTTGCCGCGCTCGCTGACCAGCGAGCCGATCAGCGCGGGCGCCCCGAACAGCAGCCAGAACTCCAGCAGCCCGGCCAGACCGCGGAACATCGCCTGCCGGAACCGCTCGGGGCCGCCGTCGTCGCTCACCACCCGGAGCCCGAGCGCCAGCTTGCCCAGGCTGCGCCCGCGGCTCAGCGTCTCGAAGATGACCGGGTAGCCGACCATGACCAGGGCGGTCAGCAGGATCGTCAGCGCGATCGCGAAGGCCTCCTCGGTGACCACCGACAGCATGCCGAGCAGCAGGGACAGCCCGACGATGGCCGCGAACTGCAGCAGCATGTCGATCAACAGGGCCACCGCGCGGCTCGGCAGCTGGGCCACCCGCACCTCGACGACGACGGCCTCACCGGTCACCACATCTGCCACGCCCCCACCCTATCCACCGGGCCAATAGGCTTTCGTGCGTGGACATCGACGCGTTCGTCTCCGTGCACAAGCCGACGTGGGACCGGCTCGAGACCCTGGTGCGGCACCGCGGCTCGCTGACCGGCCCCGAGGTCGACGAACTGGTCGACCTCTACCAGCGCGTGGCGACCCACCTGTCCATCGTCAGGTCCGGTTCCGACCGGCTCCTCGTGGGCCGGCTGTCGGCGCTGGTCGCACGGGCGCGCTCGGCCGTCACCGGCGCCCACACCCCCGCCTGGCGGGAGTTCATCCGGTTCTTCACCGTCTCCTTCCCCGTGGTCGCCTACCGTGCCCGCTGGTGGTGGGCCGGCTCGGCCGCCGTCTTCCTGGCGGTCTCGGTCGTGCTCGGCTTCTGGGTCGCGCGCAACGCCGACGTCCAGGCCGCCATCGCCGGACCCGAACAGATCAAGCAGCTCGTCGAGCACGACTTCGCCGACTACTACTCCGAGCACCCGGCCGGGGCGTTCGCCGGGCAGGTGTGGATCAACAACGCATGGGTGTCGATGCAGGTCATCGCGATGTCGGTCCTCCTCGGCATCCCCATCCCGTACATCCTGTGGCAGAACGCCGCCAACGTCGGCATCTCCGCCGGCCTCATGGCCTCACGCGACCGGCTGGACATCTTCTTCGGCCTGATCACCCCGCACGGGTTGCTGGAGCTCACCGCCGTCTTCCTCGCCGCCGCCGTCGGCATGCGGCTCGGATGGACGGCCATCGACCCCGGTCCGCGGAAGCGCGCGGAGGCGCTCGCCGAGCAAGGACGCGCCGTCGTCAGCGTCGCCCTCGGCCTGGTCGTGGTGTTGCTGGTGTCCGGGCTGATCGAGGCCCTGGTGACCCCGTCGCCGCTGCCCACCTGGGCGCGCATCGGCATCGGGGTGCTCGCCGAGGCCGCCTTCCTGGCGTACGTGGTGTACTTCGGCCGCCGTGCCCTCCACGCCGGCGAATCCGGCGACCTCGAACGCACCCCCGACGTGGCCCCCTCCACCTGACTCAGCGGACGACGGTCGGCGGGAAGCCGAAGGTGGCGACCAGGCCCGGTTGGTGGAACGAGATGATCTGGCTGATGCCCGCGCCGGTGACGGTGAGCACCACGATGCCGTACGCCTGGTAGGCGCCGTGTCCGTCACGGGTGTAGGCCACCGCGGCGGGCTGCCCGTTGGCGCCGGTCGGGAGCATGAGCCAGTCACCGGGCGATCCGAGAATCCGGGTACGGAGGTAGGGCACGCAGGTCGCGCGGCCGGCGAACCAGGTCTTGAAGGGCGTCGCCTCCAGGGTGGCGTCCCGGCGCAGCAGCCGTTCCAGGGCCGGCGCGTCGGCGTTCTGGAAGGCCGCGACGTACTGGTCGAGCAGCGCACGGGCACCCGGTTCGGTGGGCGGGATGATCTCGCCGGCCGCGGGGGCCAGGTCCCGGAGCCGGGCGCGGGCGCGTTGCAGCGCGCTCTTGACCGCCGCTGTGGTGGTGCCCAGCATGACGGCGACCTCGGCGGCGGGAAAGGACAGCACATCCCGCAGAATGAGCACGGCCCGTTGCGTCCCGGACAGGTACTGCAGGCCGGCGACCAGCGCCAGTCGCAGGTCCTCCCGCGCGAGGACGATGGACGCGGGGTCGGCCGTCTCAGGGCCGACGAGTGCGTCGGGGACCGGTTGAAGCCAGCCGACATCGGGTCCGGCCGGTTCCGGGGCGGCCTCGGGGTCCGGTTCCGGACCGCCGAGGCCGGAAGGAAGCACTCGCCTGCTGTGATGCCCCAGCGCGGTCAGGCAGGCGTTGGTGGCGATCTGGTAGAGCCAGGTGCGCACCGATGACCGACCCTCGAACGCGCTGTAGGAACGCCAGGCACGCAGATAGGTCTCCTGGACCACATCGGTGGCATCGTCCACCGAGCCGAGCATGCGGTAGCAGTGCGCCAGCAGTTCCCGCCGGAACGGCTCGGCGTCCCTGACGAACGCCTCACCGTCGGGCACGTCGGGCACGACGGTCTCCTGGTCAGATTCCGCCACAGGTCACGATCACTCTCCGGTCATAGGGAGCGGCCGAGGAAGGCGGCCAGCCGGTCGGCCGCGCACGCGTCGGCAGGAGCCTCGACGATGGGCCCGAAGATGGCCTCTCCCTCAGGCCCACGGTAGGCGTCGAGGATCTCGACCCGGGCCTGGACGAGCAGCTCGCCTGCGAGCTCGGGATCAAGGTCGGTGTGGTGCCCGATGGCGCGCGCGAGGTCCCATCCATGGACGAACTGGTCCCTGACCACCATACTCATCAGGTCCGCGCCGGAGAACTCGCCGAACGCCAGCTCGATCCTCTTCTCCAGAACGCCGTCGGTTCCGAAAGCGGCCAGCGCGAGGTCGATGCCATCGTCATAGTGGGCGAGGAAGTCGCCGGCCGCGTAGTTCTCGTCGGTGGCCTCATAACCGGCGCCCAGGACGGCGGAAGCGCCCCACCGGGCCGAGCCGACGAAATGGTTGATCAGCGCGCGCACGTCCCACGACACGCACGGCGTCGGGCCGTCCAACCGGCCGGGTCCGACCTTGGCCAGCACGGCCCGGGTGCTGGCGAAGGCCCGGCTCAGCTGCCGGGTGGCCACGGGCTCCTGCTTGCTTCCCATCGTTTCGATCCTCTCTCACAGTCCTCGGCGAACCAGGCCTCGCTCCCCGCGGTCGCGGATGATCCTCGGCCCACAACAGGTAGACCTCCCGCCACCGGAAAAGGAATCGCGGCGGCGACATTCATCCGCGAAGCGCGGCGGCGCGCACTTGAATGGAGCGGCGATTCGGCCGGGGAGGTCACCGCGCCGAGTGACCACCTCACTGACCAGAACCTCCACCTCGTCCAGCTCCCGCCGCCCGGCCACGTGCAGCACCGAACGCACATACTCCCGCGCGATCTTCACCGAACTGCTCAGCCCCAGGACCTCGACCCTGCCGAGCAGCCCACCCATGGTCCTCACTGCACGACCTCCCAGATCCGCTCGGCCGCGTCATTCGAGTGCCGCACCTTTTTGGCGCCCACATTCACCACCGTCTCTGAAGAGATCCCGCACATCCAAGACGTGCGTCTGTCACGCTGCCTTGGCCATGGATGGTCGGTTCGTCCGATTGCCGTCATATTCGCATCGACGAAAATCGCCGCCGCTTTCAGATTGCCTGTGTGGCGGCATGAATTGTGGAGAGAATAGAGGACAGTCGAGACCCGAATTTGCCCACGTAGAGGAGGAAGTGGTCAAGATCTGTCAAGTAGCTGTCACGCTGCAAGGAGCACGAGTGAGGGGAGCGCGTGGACAACGACCTTGATCCACGTTTGACGCCGGTTCAGCGCTTCGGCAGGGAGCTGGCTCGGGTGCGCAGGCAAGCAGGCCTCACCCAGGCCCGACTGGGTAAGAATCTCGATTGCTCGGCGTCGCTTGTGGCGCATATCGAAAAAGGTGACAGAACCCCAAAACCGGACTTCGCTGCCGGATGTGATCGGGTATTGGTCAATCCCTCGAAATGATCAAGGAGGCGCGAGACCAATGGAAGCGGCAGACCTGATCGCGGTCGACCTGACCAAGGCCACATGGAGAAAGAGCTCCCGCAGTGGTGAGAATGGCGGCAACTGCGTCGAGGTCGCCACTGGTCTGCCTAGGATCATCGGCGTGCGGGACAGCAAGAACGCGGACGGGCCGGTGTTGGTCTTCAGTCCGGGCGAATGGTCGGCGTTTCTGAACGGCGTCAAGAACGGTCGTTTCACCCGCTGAACTCCGGCGACTCATGGTGTGACGGTGAGACTCAAAGCTGCCGGTACATGATGTGCAGTCCTACGTAGCCGTGAGTCGGATGGTGGAAGCCGTCGGGGAGGGTGGTCATCACTTCGAAGCCGAGTGACCTCCACAGCGCCACCGCCCGGGTGTTGGTCTCCACAACGGCGTTGAACTGCATCGCTCGAAAGCCGTCCTTGCGTGCCTGCTCCAGGACGTGCTGGCCGAGTGCCCGGCCGACGCCCCGGCCAGAGTGATCCGGGTCGACCATGAAGCTCGCGCTGGCGATGTGCGCGGCGCCGCCACGGTGGTTGCGGACGCTGTTGGCTGTGCCCAGGACGGTTCCATCCGCGTCCACGGCGACGAAGGTGCGGCCCGGCGGCTTCGGGAACCACATTTGACGGGCCTCGGATTCGGTGGTGCCCCGATCCCAGGAGAAGGTCTCACCCGCACGCACGATGCCCTCCATGAAGGCCCACATCTTGGGCCAGTCGTCCGGCATCGCCTCTCGGATCAGCATGGCCGCCAGCATGGGTCACCCAGGTAGGGGTCGCAACCGGGTTCATCGGCAGACCTCGGTTCCCGTCGTGGCGGGTGCGATCCGGTGGTGCGTGCCGTCGCGATCACGGCGTCGCGGAGTGGTTCGCCTGCGCGGCGATGTCCTGGTCGGGGATCCACGCACAGCCGCTGGCCGGGCTTCCGCAGAGCAGGATGACCGCGTCGAGGTGGTCACGGGTACGGGTCAACGCGGCGATCTGGGCGTCGATGCGATCACGCTCGGCGGCCAGCCGGGCCCGCGACTCAGGAGTGTTGACCTTGGCCTCGACGCAGGGCAGCAGTTCGGCGATGGTCCGGCTGGACAGGCCGGCCGCGTAGAGCGTCTGGATCAGCTGGACCCGGTCGGCCGCGGACTCGGGGTAGTGGCGCTGCCCGGAGCCGCTCCGGTTCGCCTCCAGCAGCCCCTGCTCCTCGTAGTAGCGCAGGGCCCGCACGCTGACGCCTGACTGCGCCGCCAAATCTCCGATACGCACCGTGACCTCCGTCACAAGACTTGCCTCTGACGTCAACGTCAGGTTTTACATTATCCGACATGCAGATGAACGGAGCACACGTGCTGGTCACCGGCGCCAACCGCGGCCTGGGCCGGCAGTTCGCCCTTTCCCTTCTCGACCGCGGCGCCGGCAAGGTGTACGCGACCGCCCGCCGCCCGGAGCTCATCGACGTGCCAGGGGTCGTCCCGCTGCGCCTCGACGTCACCGATCCGGCGTCGATCGCCGCCGCGGCGGCGGCGGCACCTGATGTCAAGATCGTCATCAACAACGCGGGAATCTCGACCGGGGCGAACCTGGTGACCGGGGACCTGGACCTGATCCGCCGCGAGATGGACACGCACTTCTACGGCGCCCTCAACGTGATCCGCGCCTTCGCGCCCCAGTTGGCCGACGGCGCGATCCTCAACGTGCTGTCCGCGATCTCGTGGCTCGCCGTCGACGGTGCGGGCGCCTACCACGCGGCCAAGGCGGCCGAGTGGGCGCTCACCAACAACGTCCGTCTGGAGCTGGCAGGCCAGCGCACCCTGGTGACGGCCCTGCACCTGGGCGCCGCGGACACCGACATGATGGCTTGGTACGAGGGCGACAAGAGCGCCCCCGAGGTGATCGTCGCGGCGGCCCTGGACGGCATCGAAGGGGACCGGCCCGAGGTGCTCGCCGACGACTGGAGCCGCCAGGTGAAGGCGTGGCTGTCGCAGGACCCGGATGTCATCTACCGGGAAGCGGCGGCGGCCCTCTCCGTCTGACCTGGCGATTCTGGAAGTCATGGTCGCGGCGCCCGCGACCATTCCTTTCAGGCCGCGGCCCGTACGTCAGGCCGCAGCCGTACATGGAGCCGTACTCGCCCGCCGGAGTGCGTGGCGGGCGCGCTGGTCTGGGCGAGTCCTCGATGAAGGCGGCGAGTTGGGACGCGTCGCGGCACTCGCGCATCGGGACCACCCCGCCGCAGGTGGTCGCGACCGAGTCGCCGGCCCCCACTGCGCGGGGCTCGAGTGGGATGGTCGGGAGGTAATGGGGGTTAGGGGCCTGACCTGGGGTGATGGGGGCGGAATTGTCGGTTGGGCGAGATATGGTTTTTGTGATCGTTTTCCCGTTCTCAGGCCCTAGGATGCCGGTGGTGGAGGGGCATGCGTACTCGGTGGCCGCTGGTCATGGTCGGGGCGGTGGTGCTGATCGTCGTCTTCGGCGTGGTCGCGATGCTCACCACCCCCGACTCGCTGGAGGCGTCGCGGAACAGCGGGCGACGGTCCCCGCTGCCCACGCACAGCGCCGGGCTGACGCCCTCCACATCTGAGCCCGCGCCTGAGAATTCCGCCACGTCGGTCCCTGAGGTGCCCGACCCTCTGGTGTCGGCCGCGCCGTCCGACCCGCCGGTCGTCCCTGCTTCGTCCGCCCCGGCGCCCCCCGTCTCGCAGGAGGGCCCGGACGTGGTGGCGGCCCGGTATCTCGCCGTCTGGCAGGCCGGGGACTTCGCCGCCATGGCCGGGCTGGTGGCCGATCCTCCGGCGGACTTCGCCGACCGGCACCGGCGGTTCAGCGCCGAGCTCCACATCGCCTCGCTCGCCCTGACCCCGGGCACGCCGCGCCTCCAGGGCGCCGACGCCGCGGAGGTGCCGTTCCAGGGGACCCGCCAGGTGACCGGCCTCGGCCGGTGGGACTTCGCCTCGGTGCTTCGCCTGGCGCGGCGCGACGGGGCGTGGAAGGTGGTCTGGGGTCCCGAGACGCTGCACCCCTCGCTCAAGGACGGCGGCGCGCTGCGGCTGAAGGAGACCAAGGTGGCCCGGCCGGCCGCGCTCACCCGTGAGGGCAAGCCGTTCCCCGCGGACAGCAGGGCGGGGGACTACTTCCCCGGGCTGAGTGCCACCACGGTCCGCCTGGCCATCGAGGAGGTCCCGTCCGGGAAGGTGCTGCTGGCCACCCCGGACGCGGCGTCGCAGGCGACGCGGACGACCATCTCCGAGCCGGCGCAGAAGGCCGCGGCGCGGGCCCTGGACGGCGTCGGCCGGCCGGCGGCGATCGTCGCGCTGGACGCGCGGAGCGGGCAGGTGCGGGCCGTGGCCGACACACTCGGTGGGAAACGGGCGTTCAACGGCCTGTACCCGCCGGGGTCGTCGTTCAAGGTGGTGACCGCCGCGGCGCTGCTCCGTTCGGGACTCGCGCCGGACGCGCAGGTGGCGTGCCCGGGCACCTACACCATCCCGAACGCCCGCAGCTTCCACAACGACGGCGGCGCCGACCGCGGCACCGTGACGCTGACCATGGCGTTCGCGTTCTCGTGCAACACGACGTTCGTCCGGCAGGCGTACGAGCGGCTGCGCGACGACCGCCTGCGGGCCGAGGCCGCCGACCGGTTCGGCTTCCGCGAGAAGCCGGGGCTGAGCACCTGCCGCATCCGGCCGTACACGGCGTTGGACGACCTGGGCGCCGACGCCATCGGGCAGAACTCGGTGCAGGGCAGCCCCCTCTGCATGGCCGAGGTCGCCGCCGCCGTCGCGAGCGGCACGTGGAAGCCCGCCGTCATGACCGACTCCCCGCCCGCCGGGTCACCGGCCCCGGTGCCGCTGGACCCGAGCATCGCCGCTGGGCTCCGCACCATGATGAGCGCCGTCGTCACGCAGGGCACCGCCGCGCGGGCTGGGCTGCCCGCCGGGACCTTCGGCAAGACCGGCACCGCCGAGGTCCAGGGCGCGTCCCCGCACGCGTGGTTCATCGGCTATCGCGATTCGCTGGCCTTCGCGGTGTTCGTCCAGAACGGCGGCAGCGGCGGCGCCACGGCCGCCCCCATCGCCGCCAAGTTCCTCAAGGCCCTCTAGCGCTGGACGGGAAACCGCTCGCGCGCCGTACGGCGGCGCCGTGTTCGCCGACCACCATCCCGCCGACCCGGCGCCGAACGAGCACACCGTTGTCGTTCGGCGGCGGTGGTGGCGTGGCCCATCGGGGAGCGGGTCGGCCGGTTCTGGTCGTTCTTGAGGGGTGTTCGGGTGGTCGAGAGGTGGGAGCGATTCCGGTGCCGTGGGGCACACCGTCAGGCGTTGTGTTCGACGCCGTAGGGCGGCGGCGCGGTGTTCGGGGCCGGTGTGCGGGGACACGCCTCAGATGGGGTGCTGACGACGGTCGGAGAGGTCAGACGTTCGGGGGTGGAGTGCCGTTGATGAGGAGGCGGTGGGGTTCCTGGAGGCCGGGGGGCAGGTCGCCGGGGGTGAACCAGCCGGCTTCGATGATCTCGAAGGAGTCGAGGCTGATCGAGCCGCCCGTGAGGTCGGCCTCGAAAGCGACCTCCGCCCGCAGCCGGTAGCCGCTCTTGAGCAGCATGAGGCGCCGCACCCGGATGTCCAGTCCGGTCTCCTCGCGGACCTCGCGGACCAGGGTGTCCTCGAAGGTCTCGGACTTCCTGGCATAGCCGCCCGGCAGGCCCCACTGGCGGCCCTCCGGCCAGAACCGGTGCCGCACCAGGAGCACCCTGCCCTCGGCGTCGCGCACGACCCCGGTGACGCCGACCATGAACTTCGCGTGGGTGAACCACATCACCCGCCACTGGACAGGCCGAAGCGCCCGCCAGGCCCGCACGACCAGCCTCTTCACACCGCTCCTTCTCCTCCGACTCGCACACCCGCCGAAGGGGCGTGTCAGGACGGCTGGAGGGTGTCCTTGTGAGTGTCGGGGCCGCTCATCGTCCAGCCGGGTGCGTGGGACACCAGGTGCAGGTCGTTTCCGCCGACCCCCTGCCCACAGGTGCGGCACACCATGGCCGGCTGAATCCGGTGTCCGTGGTGCTCCAGGATCATGGGCGGATCATCGGCCACCCAGCGGTCGCCCCAGGTCATGAGGCTGATGAGCACAGTGAGAAGGTCTTTGCCCGCATCGGTGAAGTGATACTCGAACCGGGTGGCCTGATATTCGCGCTTCTCAAGGATGCCCTCGGCGACCAAGGACTTGAGCCGGACGGCCAGTCGATCGCGTGGTGCCCCGGTGTTGCGGGCGATCTGACTGAACCGCCGATTGCCGAAAAGGATCTCACGCATGGCCAGCAACGACCAACGGTCGCCGGCCACGTGAAGCGTGGCCGCTATCGAACACGGTCTTCCAGGGATCACCGGGGACTCAACCATGCTTAAGAGTATCAAGCCACGGTTTGCTATCCAAACCGTCCACGAGTAGGGTCGCGCCGCGGTCTCGAAATCCAACCGTTCGGGTCATGATCGCCGTCAGGCCCGGACGTGGGACCCATCTCAGCCTGTCCTCGCCGTCAAGGGGGCCACGTAAAGACCGGATGAGCAGGGAACGAATCTGTTCGTCGCCGCGGAAGAGGCGTCGGTCGCGGTCGCCTCCGCCGGCGGCGCCACCCCAACACCATCGACCGACCCCCGGCACCATGCCGGGCCCTGTCCGCATGGACAGGCGCGGGCACGTCCGTTGCGACACGTCCCGCATATCGCAAGGAATCTCAATGACCATCGTCAAAGCCGCCGCAGTCCAGATCAGCCCCGTGCTCTACAGCCGGGCGGGCACCGTTGAGAAGGTCGTCCAGAAGATCCGCGAACTGGGAGAGAAGGGTGTCCAGTACGCGGTCTTCCCTGAGACCGTCATTCCCTACTATCCCTACTTCTCCTTTGTGCAATCGCCCTACGCCATGGCCAAGGAGTCCCTGCGCCTGCTCGAGGAGTCGGTGACCGTGCCGTCCGCCGAGACCGACGCGATCGCCCGGGCGGCGAGGGAGAACCACATGGTCGTCTCGATCGGCGTCAACGAGCGCGACGGCGGGACCATCTACAACACGCAACTGCTGTTCGACGCGGATGGCACGCTGATCCAGCGCCGCCGGAAGATCACGCCGACCTACCATGAACGGCTGGTCTGGGGTCAGGGTGATGCTTCCGGCCTGCGCGCGGTGGACGCAGCCGTCGGACGGGTCGGCCAGCTCGCCTGCTGGGAGCACTACCAGCCGCTCGCGCGTTACGCTCTGATCGCCGACGGCGAGCAGATCCACGCCGCGATGTATCCCGGTTCCTTCGGTGGCCCGCTGTTCGCGGAACAGATCGAGGTGAACATCCGCCAGCATGCCCTGGAAGCGGGCTGTTTCGTGGTATGTGCAACCGCCTGGCTCGACAAGGACCAGGTGGGACGAATCGCCGAGGCCACCGGCGGTCCCGCGCTTTCCGGGGGCTTCTTCACCGCGATCGTCGATCCCGAGGGACGCATCATCGGAGAGCCCCTCACATCAGGCGAGGGGGAGGTCATCGCCGACCTGGACTTCGCACTGATCGATCAGCGTAAGCGTCTGATGGACGCGCGCGGTCACTACAGCCGCCCGGAACTGCTCAGCCTGCGGATCGACCGCACTCCGGCGGCCCACCTTCACGAGCGTGATGCTCAGGTGCCGGACCAGAACGCTCGGACGGTCCAGGAAGACCGCTCCACTGAGGCGCACTGAGGCGTTCCCACCCGTGTCGCACCTGCGCACACCGCAGGTGCGACGCCGCATGCCGGTTTTGACCTCGCCGTGCCGGTCGCGACTGGGCAGGTCCGGAAAAGGGGCTGGTCGTTCCAACGGCCGTGGGTGGCCGGCCTGCCGGGGTCATGATCCGGACGGCGCTTCATCGATGAGGGCCCGGCCGTCGTCTCCTGGAAGACCGGTGTCGAAGTCACCGTGCGAGACTGCGGTCATGGCCGACTCCCACGATCACGACGACGATCAAACCGGCAACGGTCACGACCATACGGCTCACGGTCGGCATCCCGACCATGGTGACCACGTTCATGACCACATCCATGACCACGTCCATGGCCACGGTCACGGTGAGGACGCGGCGTGCGCCATGGCGCACGGGTCCGCTCCCGCGCCGTGGGAGGCGTCGCGGGCGGGCGAGCGAGTCCTGGTCGCCGTGTTCGCCTCGCCGGTCGCCGGGCACCTGCTCCGGTACGGGGCCGACATCGGGTTCAGGGGCGTCCTGCTGGAGCCCGACCCCGAGCGCGCCGAGCGCGTCGCGGCCGACGGCATTCCCGGCGCCGAGGTGGTGACCAAGGTGCCCGCCTGGCTCGACGGGACCGCCGACGTGGTGCTCACCGACCACGACCGTCCCGAGCTGGGCGCGGTGCTGCACGAACTGCTCGCCTTCCCCTGCCGGTGGATCGGCGTGATGGGCAGCCCCCGCCACACCGCGCCGCACGTGGCGGCGCTGGCCGCGCTCGGCGTACCGCCCGGGGAGATCGCCCGCGTGCACCGGCCCATCGGCCTCAACATCGGCTCGAAGACGCCGCCGGAGATCGCGATCTCCACGCTGGCCGGCCTGCTCGCCGACCGCAACGACCGCCCCGGCGGCTTCGCCTTCTGACCGGGTCCTTCCTCTGAGGAAGGCGTCAGCGGTGGCCGGCGGCTTTGGGGGAGGGGCAGCCAGGGTGAGGTTGTCGGGGACGGCGTCGGCTTCGCCTTCTGAACGTGCACGGCTGTTGATGGTCGGTGCCGGAACGGCGGTAGGGCGGGTGGCCGTGGCCACCCGCCCTACCTTCTGAGTACCCGCTGCCGGCCCCCGCCGGCGGCTCGACGTCAGCGGGCGTCGCAGTACTTGTTGCTCAGCGGCACGTCGTCGAAGGTGACGCCCTTGGCGAAGGTGAGCGGGGGGATGCCGGAGACCAGGTACGCCGCGTTGACGCGGGTGACGACGCATCCGCCCCGGTTGGCGGCGGCAGTGATGTGGTACGCGGCCGAGGCGCCCTTGGTGAGGATGGCCGCCGCGCAGACCGCGATCCCCATGGGGTGGGAGATCTTGCTGCAGATCATGTAGGCGGCTCCGGTCGTGAACGTGGTGCCCGCTCCCATCATGTCCTTGAGGTTCCTTGTGACCTTCTTGGACATGTACCAGGAGCAGGTGACCCAGCCGCAGTTGCGCCGGACGCTCTTCAGAACGCTCGCGGGCGCGGCCGCGGTGGCCCTGCTCGTCGCCGCGGCCGGGCCGGCCTCCGACGCCACGGCCGTGCTGGTGTTGTTGGCAATGCCGGTGAGCGCGGGCGCGGCGGCGAGCGTGATCGTGGTGGTCCCGGGGCCGGCGGCCGCGTCGGCGGCCGGGGCGACGGCCAGCGTCATCGCCGAGCCGGCGCACAGGAGGGCGAGGGCGGCGATACCGGTGCGCAGACGGGTGGGGATGGTGATCATGTCGGGTTCCTCTCTCGTGCCGGTGTGAGAGGAAGGTAGGTCGGCCCGTGTTGAGGAAATGTTGAGCTTCCGCTCACCCCACCATGGCCGCCGGGCCCGCTGACGCCACCATGGCCGCCGCCCGCCTACGTGCCCGGCACTCGCTCACCCCAGCACGGCAGCCGTGCCCGCTCACCGCACCATGGCCGCCGGGCCGGCTGACGCCGCTGCTCTCGCTCACTCCAGCGGCCGCCGTGCCCGCTGACGCCCCTGGCCGCCGCGCCCGCCTACGTGCCCGGCACCCGGCGAAGGTTGGGTGAGCGCCGCCGTTGATGAAGGCGTGGATGGGTCAGTGGTGAGGGTCACCCGTTCGGCGGAGGATGTCCAGGGCTCTGGATCGGCCGCGGTCGTCCGCGACGCTCTGGAAGATCTCCAGCGCCTCGCCGGCCAGTTCTCCGGCCCGGTCCACGGCGCCCTCGGCCAGATTGACCTCGGCGAGGGTGGTCAGCGCGGCGGCGTCGAGGAGCCGGTCGCCGAGCCGGACGGCGATGCCCCGTGCCTGTTCGCCCAGAGACCTGGCGTCGGGGACCAGCTCCTGCGACATCCGCACCGAGGCCAGGTCGAGCAGTGCGTCGGCCTGGCCGTGCCGGTCGCGCGGGCCGGACAGCAGGGACACCGCCCTGGAGAGGTGTGCCGCCGCCTCGTCCAACCGGCCGGTGCGGTGCAGCACGATGCCCAGCGCGCGGTGCGCCTCCGCCGCCCCTCTGCCGTTGTCGCCGTCGGAGGGGTGGCCGTCGAAGGTGGCGAGGCAGGCGGTGAGGTTGCGCTCCGCGTCCGCGGGCCTGCCCAGCTCCAGCAGGACCTGGCCGAGCCGGCGCCTGGTGTGCGCGATGTCCTTGGCGGCGCCCGCGCGCAGGAACATGCTGAGCGCGAGCCGGAGCCGCTCGTGGGCGAGGTCCCATCGGTGCTCGGCCCGGTGCAGGTCGCCGAGGTCCCGCAGCGCCAGCGCCTCGGCGCGGGGGTCGCCGGCCTGGCGTGCCGCGTCCAGGGCGAGCTCGCCGATGTGGCGCCAGGCGTCGAGGAACCGGTGGCGTTCGAGGAACGGCACGAGCAGGTGGGCGAGCCGCCGGGTGCCGTCCCACAGCCCGGCCTTGTGAAGGTCCTCCACGAGGCCGGTGAGGAAGTCGCGCTCGGCGAGCAGCCAGGTCACCGACGTGCGGATGTCGGTGGTGACGAAGGTCTGCGAGCGCGAACCCGGGCGGGCCGGGAGGGGATGGCCCGCCCGGCCGGGGAGAGGGGCGCCTGACAGGCCCTCGAGGGGTGTGGCCGGGAGGGGGTGGTCGGCCGGGCCGGTGGACAGGAGGGGGAACCGGGATGCCTGGACTCTGGTCATGACGACGCTGAGCAGCCCGATGAGCGTGTCGCGGACGGCGTTCTCGCCGCTCTGGGCGACCAACTGCTCGCGCGCGTACAGCCGGGTCAGGTCGTGCATCCGGTAGCGGACCTGCCCGGCCACGTCGATCGTGTGGGTCTCCAGCAGGCCCGCGTCGACCAGGGTCTCGGCCTCGTCACCGAAGTGCGCGGCGACCCAGTCGGCGAAGTCGGGCGCGGAGATCGCCCCGAGCATCCGCAGCATGCGCCGGGCCTTGTCGGGCAGCCCTTCGTAGCCGATCGAGTACACGCTCCGAACGGTCTGGTCACCCGAGTGCAGCAGGTCGAGCCGTAGGTGCTCGTCGTCGAGGAGCCCGACGAGGTGCTCCACCGTCCACGCCGGCCGCGCGGCGAGCCGGGCTCCGGCGATGCGCAGGGCGATGGGCAGGCCGCCGCAGATGCGGCCGAGCCTCACCATGGCGGGGCGTTCGGCGGACGCGCGCTCGGGGCCGATCAGCACCTCCAGCACCTCCAGCGCGTCGTCGTCGCCGAGGACGTCCACCGGGAGCCGCACGGCGTCGGTGAGGCCGCCGAGCGCGGACCGGCTGGTGACGAACGCCGGGCAGGAGGTCAGCAGCGGCCGTACCTGGCCCTCGTCGGCGGCGTTGTCGAGCAGCAGCAGGAGTCGCCGGTCGGCGGTGTAGGCGCGGAACAGCCGCGCGCGGTGCTCCAGCGTGGCGGGCACGGCCTGCGCCGGGCAGCCGAGCCAGCGCAGGAAGTCCGAAAGGACCGCGCCGGGGTCGACCGGCCGGCCGTGGTCGCCGCGAAGGTCGGCGTAGAAGACGCCGTCGGCGAAGCGGTCGCGCCCGCGCCAGGCGGCGTGCACGGCGAGCGCCGACTTGCCCGCGCCCGCCTGGCCGTGGACGACGACCGTGGCCGGCGCGGCCGGCTCGGCGGTCAGCCGGTCGAGCCGTTCCAGCAGGTCCTGCCTGCCGGTGAAGTGGGCGGCGTCGTAGGGCAGCAGCACGGGCGGCCCGGCGGAGACGTGCAGCGAGACGTCGTCGTGGAGCATCCGGTGGTACAGGAGCTGCAGCGCGGGGTCGGGTTCGAGGGCGTGCCCCTCGTCGAGCGCCTCACGCAGCCGGGTGTAGGCCTCCAGCGCCTCCACCCGGCGGCCGCTGCGGTAGAGCGCGAGCATGTACTGGCCGTGGAAGCGCTGCCACATCGGATGCCATCTGGTGAGCTGCCGCAGGTCGGGGACGAGTTCGCGGTGGTGCCCGGCCTTGAGGTCGAGGTCGACGCTCCGCTCGACGGCGAGCAGGCGGAGCTCTTCCAGCTCCTCGCGGAGGGCGGTGGTCTCCACCCATCGGTGCCCGTCGGGGTCGACGTCCTCCAGGACGGGACCCCGCCACAGGTCGAGCGCCTCGCGCAGGTGGGATCGGGCCTGGTCGTCCTGGCCCTCCCGCGCGGCGCGCAGCCCTCGCTCCACGAGCCGCCGGAAACGGTGGACGTCGAGGCGGTCCTCCTCGATCGCCAGCGTGTACGTGCCGGACGTCGTCGTGATCACATCCTTGCCGAGCGACTGCCGGAGCCGGCCGATGTAGCCCCGGAGCAGGGAGTCGGACCGGTCGCCGTCCTCCCGCGGCCACAGCAGGCCCCGCAGCCGGGCGAGCGTCATGGGGCGCCGCGCGTTCAGGACGAAGACCGCCAGGAGGTCCCGGTGCTTGGGGGCCGTCGGGGTACGGTCCCGCGCGCCGTCCTGTACCTGTAACGACCCCATGATCCGAAATTCCATGACAATCTCCGGTGAGGTGCGTCAGACGTCCGGTAACCGCAAGCCTTCATATACCACGGGAGGACCCGATGGCCCTGTCGCCGCTCACCCCCTCCGATCCGCAGCGGCTGGGCGGCTACTGGCTGGCGGGACGGCTCGGCGCGGGCGGCCAGGGGGTCGTCTACGAGGCCTACGGCGAGCAGGGGGAGCGCGTCGCGGTCAAGGTGCCCCGGCTGGACGACCCCGCCTCGCGCGCCCGGCTGGCCAAGGAGGCGGTGGCGGCACAGCGGGTGGCGTCGTTCTGCACGGCCAGGGTGCTCGAGGCCAGGACCGACGTCCCGGAGCCCTTCATCGTCAGCGAGTACGTCGCCGGGCCGAACCTGCGCCAGGTGATCGGCCGCACCGGGCCGTACGAGGGGGATCTGCTGCTGCGGCTGGCCATCGGCGTCGCCACCGCCCTCACGGCCATCCACCAGGTCGGGATCGTCCACCGCGACCTCAAACCGGACAACATCATCCTCGGCCCCGATGGGCCCCGAGTGATCGACTTCGGGGTGGCCCGGCAGCTAGGAGCCCCGGGGACGACCACCGGTCCGATCATGGGCACGCCGAACTACATGGCCCCCGAGCTCTTCGCCGGACGCGAGGCCTCGGCCGCCGCCGACATCTGGGCCTTCGGGCTGACCGTCCTGTTCGCCGCGACCGGCCACGACGCCGTCCCCGAGCGCGATCCGTTCGCCGTCGTCACCAAGGTGCTAAACCTGCGGCCCGACGTCGGCGTCCTGACGGACCCGCTCAGGAGCGTGGTGGCGGGCGCGCTGGCGCGCGAGGCGGAGGCGCGGCCCTCGGCGCGTGCTCTCCTGCTGACCCTGCTGGGCGGCATGACCGGCACGGGTGGCATGGGCGGCACGGAAGGTACGGGTGGCAAGGGCGGAACCGCCGGTACCGGCGTTCTCCCCGGCTCTGGGGACGCGGGTGGCGCGGACGGCGGCCGGCCCGCCTCTGGCCGGGGCTGGGCGGTGGACGGCTCGGACGGGGACCCACTGCTCGCGGACGGTGGGGTGGTCGCGGCCGGGGTGCGGCCACCGGACGCCGCACGCGCCGGCGAGCCGGACCTCGGAACGCTCGCCGAAGAGCTCTACCAGGAGCTCTCCGAGGGAGAGCGCGCCGTCGCGCCGGAGGTGTTCCTGCGGATGGTGGGCGCCTCGGAGGACGGCGAGGAGACGATCAGGCACGTACCGCGCGAGGAACTGCCCGGCGTCTCCGGCGACGGCCCCGCCGCGTCGCTGCTCGGCGTGTACGGCGCCGCCGGGCTCGTCGTCGAGACCGGCGCCGCGTTCACGCTGGCCCACCCTGCGCTGATCCAGGCGTGGCCGAGGTTGCGTGAGTGGGTGGCCGAGGACCGCGACGGCCTGCCCGTCCACCGGCGGCTCACCGAGGCCGCCCGGGCGTGGGACCGTCTCGGCCGCAAACCCGGCGACCTGCTGCACGGGTCGGGGCTGGACCGGGCGCTCCGCTGGGCGGCGGCCGGACGCCGGCACGTCACGCTGATCCCGCTGGAACGCGAGTACCTGGAGGCCGCCGCCACCCTGGCCAGGCGCACCTCCCGGCGCCGCGGCATGCTCGCGGCGGCGCTCGCCGTTCTGCTCGTCCTCGCGCTCGCGGGCGGCGGCCTCGCGGAGTACCTGCGCCGCGTCGCCAACCGCGAGCGGGACGAGGCGAGTGCCCGATCGCTCACGGTGCGCGCCGCCGACCTGCGGCAACGCGATCCGCGGCTGGCGATGCTCATGAGCGTGGCGGCCTACAGGCTCGCTCCGGCGCTTCCCCAGTCGCTCGGCGCGCTGCACGACTCGCGGTCCCAACCCGTGACCGACGCCTTCACCGACCCCGACGTCACCGCCGGGACGGTGTACGCGTGCGGTCCCGGCGGGCGCACGCTGGTGGCCGTCCGCGCCGGTCAGGTGACGGTCTGGGACGTGCGCGCCCGCCGGGCGGCCCGCCGGTTCTCCGGCGTCGGAACGTCGGTGGTGAAGGCGGCGCTGCGCCCCGACGGGAAGGTCCTGGCGCTCCAGGACGACGGCGGCGTGCGCCTGTGGGACTTGGCCGCCGGCACGGCGATCGGAAACCGTTTCGCCGGTGGGGCCGCCCGGGGGGACCTCGGCGAACTGCGCTTCGATCCCACCGGGCGACTGCTCGCCGTACCGGAGGGCCGCGGCGGTTCGGGGGCGGCGGTGTGGTGGGACCTCGCCCGGCACGAGAAGGTCCGCGCCGGTTCCGGCGCGGGAGTGGACGCCGTGAACGCCGACGGCACCCTCGGGGTCGTCCATTCGACCGGGCGGGGGCGGGCCGAATTGTGGGACCTGAAGACAGGGCGCCGCGTTCCGGCGGGCTGGCTGCCCGAGAAGAAGAACGTCCGTGACGTCGAGTTCGGCCAGGACGGCCGGACGCTGGCCGTCACCGAGTCGCTCCCCGAGGTGCGGGGCGTGAAGCTCCTGCTGCGCCGGGCGCGCACGGGCGCCCCGCTGAAGGCCGACGGCGCCGGGCCGGTGGGCGACGACATCGCCTTCGGGTACGGCGACCGCTTCGTGGCGTTGTGGGGGCCTCGCGAGCTGGTCGTCCTGAGGCTCGCGGACGGCCAGATCGTCGTGCAGCGGGAGCTGGGCGTGGAGATCGCGGACCTGTGGTTCGACGAGACCGGCCACGCTCTGCGGGTGCTGTCGTCCTATGGCGCGGTGACCACGCTGGACCTGGCGCCCCTGCTCGACCGGCCGGTCCTGCCGGGGTCCTCTGAGGGTGGGAAGGCTCTGCTCGGGCCGGGAGGCCGGGTGCTGGCCCTGTACGACGGCGAGGCCGTACGGCTGTGGGACGTCCGGGCCGGCCGGACGATCGGCCGGCCCGTCGCGCTGGAGAACCCGTCGTACACGCTTCCCGCCCTCGCCTTCAGCCGGGACGGCGGCAGGCTGGCCATCGGAGGGCTCGTCCGCCTCGGTGCGCCCGGCGCACCCGAGACGGCCGAGGTCTCCAGCGCGCCCACACCTCCCACAGGTTCTGTCGCTCCCCGTGGTCCCGTCGGCACGGGGGGCCGAGAAGAGCGCCGGCCGGGCGGCGCGCTCCCGGCGGCGGCGCGGGCCGGGGTGGTGATCGTGGACACCTCCGACGGGTCGGTGACCAGCTCCTTCCCGGTGGCGGACCGCGAGGCCCAGGGCGTCGCCGGTCTGGCGTTCAGCCCGGACGGCGCCACGCTCGCGGTCGCGCCGGACCACCTCGGCCCCGCCGGGCCGCTCGAACTCTGGGACCTCGGCCGCGGGCGGGCCGTTATCGTGCCGCAGGTGGCGGGATCCGCGCGCATGGCCTACCGCCCGGACGGAAGGCTGCTGGTGGCCGGGGTCGACACCGAGCTCTCACTCGTCGATCCGGCCAGGCGGACCCGGCTCCCGCGGCCCGGCGGGACGGGCAGCCTGGCGGCCGGGCCGTATGCGTTCAGCCCGGATGGCCGTCGCGTCGCCATCGGCGCGGAGACGACCCGGCTGTCGGTCTGGGACGCGGACTTCCGCGCACCCACGGGCCAGGCGTTCCCGGAGGCGGGCGAAGGCGGGATCGCGACCGCCGTGTGGTCGCCCGACGGCCGCACGATCGCCACGTACGGGTCCGGTGACAGGGTGAGGTTGTGGGAGGTGTCCAGCCGCCTGCCGCTGGGACTCGTCTTCGACGGTCTGACCGGAGAGGGCTTCCAGGGGCAGGCGTCGCTTGCCTTCGGCGAGGACGGCCGCACGCTCGTCAGCGCCACGCCCGACGGGGTGGTCAGGAGGTATCCCCTCGAGGGCGACCGGATCGCGTCGCAGGTCTGCGCCCGGGCCGGGGGCGGACCCGCGCCGCAGGAATGGCGGCGACAGGTCGGCGAGGTCGCCTATACCGACGTGTGCGGCTGAGCCCGTGCCCGGGCGACGAGATACCCCGGCGCGATCCCCGGGCGCGGTTCGCCACCCCGGCGGTCCCGGAGCCTCTGGTCCCCCGGCCGGCACCCCCGCGCGGCTCCACCCCGCGACCGCTGTCAGAGGCGGCCGGCGGCCTTGAGGGAGAGGTAGGCGTCGGCCAGGGCCGGGGCGAGGTCGTCGGGGACGGCGTCGACCACCTCGCAGCCCTGGCGGCGCAGCAGCGCGGTGAGCCGGGCGCGCTGCCCACGCAGGTGCTCGGCCGCCGCCGCGTCGTAGACCAGCTCGGCCGTGCCGCGCCCGGACGCCATCTCGGCGACGCGCGGGTCGGAGACCGCCGCGACCAGCACCAGGTGGCGCGAGGCGAGCTGCGGAAGCACCGGCAGCAGGCCCTCGTCCATGGCCGCGGGGTTGAGGTCGGTGAGCAGGACCACCAGGCAGCGCCGCTTGGCGCGCGACAGCACGGCCGCCACCATGCTCGCCGAGTCGGCCTCCACCAGCTCAGGCTCGATGGGGGCCATCACGTTGACCAGGGCCGCCAGCGAGTCGGTGCGCGACGCGCCGGACATCCACGCCCGTACGGCGCGGTCGTGGGCGAGGAAGTCGACGCGGTCCCCGGCGCGGGTGGCGAGCGCGGCCAGCAGCAGCGCCGCGTCCATCGACCAGTCGAGGCGCGGCCATCCCGCCTCGCCCCGCGTCACCAGGGCGCCGCTCTCGCTCTGCGGGTACGCGGAGGAGCCCTCACGGTCCGGCCGCAGGAACGGAGAGGCGCCGTTCCTGTTCGGCGGTGACGCCGGGGCGCCGCCGGGAGGCGGCTGGGGGAAAGGGGAGGTGCCGACGCGGCCGGCGGAGGTGCGGCCGGTGTCCAGGACGATCAGCACCCGCCGGTCGCGTTCGGGACGCCAGGTGCGCACGACGACGTCCGAGCGGCGCGCCGTGGCCCGCCAGTCGATCGAGCGCACGTCGTCGCCCACGACGTACTCGCGCAGCGAGTCGAACTCGGTGCCCTGGCCGCGCACCAGCGCGGGATGCTGCCCTTCCAGCGCGCGCAGCTTGGACAGCTTCGCCGGCAGGTGCTTGCGGCTGAGGAAGGGGGGCAGCACGCGCACCGACCACGGCACCTGGTGCGACCCCTGCCGCGCGGCGACGCCGAGGGGGCCGAGCGAGCGCACGGTGACCGTCACGGCCTCGCGGTCGCCGCGCCGCGCGGGCGTCAGCGTCGTGACCAGGCGCCGCCGCTCGCCGGCCGGGACATCCAGGCGCAGGTGACGGGGCGCGGCCCCCGCCGACGGCGGCCAGGCGTCCCGCAGGGCGCCCCGCACGCGGCGGCGGCCGGGGTTGGCCACGACCAGTTCGACGGTCACCGACTCGCCGAGCCGCACCAGCCGCTCGCCACCGCGGTGGAAACTCAGCGGGCGGACGCTCCCGGCCAGCAGCAGGTCCACGGCGACCACGGCGCCGAGCACCAGCAGCAGGCCGAGCACGGCGTACCCTGGGCGCGGCGCGAACAGCACCACGACCGCGCCGAGCGCGGCGATCAGCCCCGCGCGGCCGGTGAGCGCCATCAGCGGGGGACCGGGACCGAGGCCAGGACGCCGTCGAGCAGGCCGTCGGGCGTCGCCCCCTCCAGCTCGGCCTCCGGGCGGAGTTGCACGCGGTGGCGCAGCGCCGGCTTGGCCAGCGCCTTGACGTCGTCCGGGGTGACGTACGAACGCCCGGACAGCCAGGCCCACGCGCGGGAGGCGGCCAGCAGGGCCGTGGCGCCGCGCGGCGACACGCCGAGCTGGAGCGACGGGGACATCCGTGTCGCGCGGGCCAGGTCCACGACGTAGCCGAGCACCTCGGGCGCGACGTGCACCTTGGCGACCTCGGCCCGTCCGGCGGCCAGGTCGGCCGCCGAGGCGACCTGCTTGACGTGCGTGAGGTCCCTGGGGTCGAAGCCGAGCGCGTGCCGTTCGAGCACCGCGATCTCCTGGTCGCGGGGCGGCAGCGGCACGGTGAGCTTGAGCAGGAACCGGTCGAGCTGCGCCTCGGGCAGTTGGTAGGTGCCCTCGTACTCGACGGGGTTCTGCGTGGCGACCACCACGAACGGGTCGGGCAGCCGCATGGGCGAGCCGTCGACGCTGACCTGCCGCTCCTCCATCGCCTCCAGCAGCGCGGCCTGGGTCTTGGGCGGCGTGCGGTTGATCTCGTCGGCGAGCAGCAGGTTGGTGAAGATCGGCCCCTCGCGGAAGGCGAACTCCGCCGTCTTGGCGTCGTAGACCAGCGAGCCGGTGACGTCGCCCGGCATCAGGTCGGGGGTGAACTGCACCCGCTTGAAGTCCAGCGCCAGCGTGGCCGACAGCGTGCGCACCAGGAGCGTCTTGGCGACGCCGGGGACGCCTTCCAGCAGCACATGGCCCTTGCAGAGCAGGGCGATGACCAGCCCGGTGACCACGGCGTCCTGTCCCACGACCGCCTTGGCGACCTCGGCGCGCAGCGCGCCGAGCGCGTCCCTCGCCTGGTCGCCGGCGGCGCGCGCGTGGGCGCCGGCGGGCCGGGTGAGCTCGCCGGGCCGGGTGGGCTCGCCGTCACCGCCGCCCGCCGGGACGGGCGCGGGCGGCCCGAGCGCGGGCGGTCCGGCCGGAGCCGGAGCGGAGGCCGGGGCGGCGGGCGGCGTCGCGGGCCAGGGATGACCGGGGGGTCCGCTCATGGGCGCTCCGGGCGGAGGTGTGCTCACGGCTCTCGTACCTGCCTTTCCAGGGTGTCCAGGTGGCCCGCCAGGGCGATGAGCCCGGCATCGTCGGCCGGTGTCGGACCGTACATCACCGAACGCACCCAGATCGCATCATGCCCGGTGCGCAGCGCGGTCGCGGCGACGATCTCGTCCGGCGCCGCCTCCCCGGACAGGCCCAGCCGCGGCACCAGGCGCGAGACGCAGGCGGCGCGCAGCGTGGCCGAGGCGCGGTCGCGGGCCCGGCGGGCGCGGTAGAGGCGGCCGCGGCCTTCGACGGTCTCGGCGGCGCGGACGACCACCGGCAGCCGCTCGACCACGACGGGCCCGAGGCGGCGGCCCCGCCAGAACGCCACCACCACGAGGGCGACGCCGAGCTGCACCACCGCCCACGGGACTCCGGGCGGGATGAGGTCGGCGGCGCTCGCCTTCCCCGAGCCGGGGACGGCCTGGGGCTCGTCCGGCGCGACCAGCCAGATCAGCACCGGCCGGTCGCCCGCGAGGTTCATCGCCAGCGCGGCGTTGCCGTCCTCGGCGAGCCGCCGGTCGGTCATGAAGGCGCCGTCGCCGACCACGGTCACCGACGGGTCGCCGGGCGTGTGCACCAGGCTCGCGCCGTCGGCGCCGGGATAGCAGCCGGTCGAGCCGCGGGGCACGGTGAACAGCGCGCCGCCCATGAAGGCGCTGCCCGCGCGGACGGCGGCGGGCAGCGCGCACCGGGGTTCGCGGGAACGCGAGCCGGTCTCGCCCGTGGAGCCGATGCCGGGGGCCAGCCGGTCGAGGTCGGACACCGGCCCGGCGATCAGCCGTTGCGCCCGCGTGCGCGACAGCCGGGACACCTCGTCGGCGCTCAGGAAGGAGGTGTCGGTCACCAGGACCCGGCTCGCGGGCCCGTCCAGGCGCACGACGTCGTCCACGGTGGAGACCCGCTCGACGCGGACGCCGCGCGCCCGCAGAAGCTGCGCGAGCGCCTTGCCGCCGGTCAGCGAGGCGTCGGCGGGGTCGAGCGGGCGCCCCTCGGTGGAGGTGCCGGTGAACAGCGCGGCGATGACGGCGACCAGCACCACCAGGACGCCGACGGCGACCATGCCACGGGCGCCGCGCCACAGGCCGCGCGCGGTGGGCGAGGTGGAGGCCGAGGTGGCCGTGCCGGGGCCGGCCGCGTGGTCGGGTGTGCGGCCGGGCGCGGTGAGGGTCATGAGGGCCTCGCCGTCGCGGCCAGGGCGGCGGGGCGGGCGGCCGCGACGCCGGCGTCGAGCTCGGCGACCGACCGGTAGCCCTCGGGGGTGCCCGGCGCCTGGCCGTAGGTGACGTCGTCGAACAGCCGCGCCGCGGCCGTCAGCGCGGGCGCGAGCGCGGTGAGTTCCCGCCCGGCCTCGGCGGCCAGCTCGTCGGCCGTGCGCCCGGCCTGCGGCGCCACGATGGCCCGGTCTTCCAGGTCGCGCGCGATCGCCCGCAGCCGTTCTTGGACGGCCTCGGCCCAGCGGGACTCGCCGGCGAGGCGTTCGGCCTCGGCGCGGTGCTCCTCGGCGGTGCGCGCCTTCGGCCCGAACAGGCCCTCGGCGGCGGCGCGGCGGGCCCCGGTGGCCCTGCGCGCCTGCCAGAGGAGCAGGGCGGCGAGCGCGACGACGACGAGCAGCACGGCGAGCAGCGCGAGCACGCCGCCGGGCACCCCTCCGGGCGCGCTGTCGAACAGGCCGTCGATGAACTCCTGGAACAGCCGGAACGCCCGCTCGATCAGCGACTCCTGCTGGTATTCGGGCTTGACGAGCTCTTCGACGGCCCTGCGGCGGGCCGCGTCGCGCCCGATGTCGTCCAGGGCCAGGCCGCGGACGAGAGCGAGGGCGAGGGCGGTCGCGGTCACGGCGCCGCGGGGGAGCCGGGGACGTGCGGGCCGGCGCCGCCCGCGGCGTGGGAGGGGTGCCACAGCTCGTCGGCGGTCGCGGGCACCCAGCCCAGGCGCTGCTGGTCGAGCGCGGCCGTCTGCAGGACCAGGTCGAACGCCTCGGCGCGCATGCGCAGGTCGGTGTAGAGCAGCCCGTTCACGCCCGCCTGCACGGGATAGGTGATCATCGAGCTGAGGATGCCGCCGACCGTGAGCAGGACCGTGGTGACCACCGTCGCGGCGACGGTGCCCTGCCCGCCGAAGGACACCACCAGGCTGACGATGGTGACCGGCAGCGACAGGATGTAGCCGAGCATGGCGACCAGGAGTTGCGTCAGTATCAGGATGCCGAGTACGCGCCAGAAACCGGTGCCGACCAGCCGCCACGACCGCCGCATCGCCTCGACGACCCCGCGCCGTTCGAGCACGACGGCCGCCGCCGCCAGCGAGAAGCGCGTGCTGACCGTCACGAGGTAGGCGATGTAACCCATGACGGAAAGGATCACCACGAGCGCGATGAGGGCGCCGGGGCCGTCGCCGGCGATGAGCAGGAACAGCAGCCCGCCGACGACGACCAGCGGCGCCAGCGCGATGAGGCCGGTGAGCAGGGCCAGCCCGAACAGGGCGGGCAGGCGTCCGCGGGTGAGCCGCCACGCCTCCCCGATGGTGATGCGCCCGCCGAACACCGCGCGCCCGAGCACCCGGGTGAGCATGCCCGTCAGTATGGTGACCAGGAAGAACTGGATGACCAGGGTCATCAGTGCGCCGCCGAACTGGGCGATGACGCCCCCCATGGGCAGCTCTCGCCCGGCCGCGAGCGTGTCGGGATCGGCGATGATCTCGCCGACGGAGCCGTAGTAGACGGCCTGGCCGATCGACAGCGGCAGTACGCCGATGGCCGCGGCGATCGCCGACAGGCCGAGCGTGGCCTTCGGGTTGGACCGGATCAGCTTGATCGTGCCGTCCAGGATGTCGCCGAGCGCGAGCGGGCGCAGCGGGATGATGCCCGGGCGCGGCGCCTGCGGCGGCGGGCGGAAGCCGTACTGGCCGCCGTAGCCGGGGCCCTGCCCGTGGGGACCGTATCCGCCGTATCCGCCGTACGGGCCGGGCGGGTAGGGCTGCCCTGGGGAGGGCGGCGCGTACGGCTGCCCCGGAGGCGGCGGGTAGGCCTGGCCCTGGGGCGGCGGGTAGGCCTGGCCCGGGGGCGGCGGCGGAGGGGACTGCTGCCCGTATCCGGGGCCCTGCGGCGGCGCGTCCTGCGGCGTCCCCCCGCCGGCCCGCCCAGGAGCCGTCTGCTCCGGCGGCGACTGCGGGGTGCCTCCAGCGGGCGCGCCCGGCTGTGCGGTGGCTGCCGCGGGCTCGTCGGACGGCGGGTTCGCCGCGCCAGGAGAGGTCCACGGCGCCTGCCCGGGAGGGACGTACGGCGGAGGCTGGTTCTGCGCCCAACCCGGGGGCGTGCCTGGCGCGGAGCCGTGACCGTCTGACATATCCCAATCCTGGCATGTCGCACGCCCGCTCGGGGTGCCCGGGCGATCGATCATGCGCCCGGATGGTGGAATACGACCGGCTTGGCGCAAACTTGTGCCAAGGCATGTCCGGTACGCGCCACGCCACGCCACGAGCCCATCGAGCCAGATCATTGGCGGGTTCAGTAACGTGAGCCTAAAATTCGGCTTTCGGTGGAGCTATTGTTCGGTCGTTTATCACCCGGCGGTGCGTCACAGGTAGCCTTCGGTCGGTCGTACGGCTTTCGCCTCCACCTCCATACTGCGCAGAACGAATGAGGGGCCATGAAAGGACGCGTGCTGGTCGTCGATGACGACGCCGCTCTCGCCGAGATGCTCGGCATTGTCCTTCGGGGGGAGGGCTTCGAGCCGTCGTTCGTCTCCGACGGCGACAAAGCGCTGGACGCGTTCCGCGACACCAGGCCTGACCTGGTGCTGCTCGACCTGATGCTGCCCGGCGCCGACGGCATCGACGTGTGCCGCCGCATCCGCGCCGAGTCCGGCGTGCCGATCGTCATGCTCACCGCCAAGAGCGACACCATCGACGTCGTCCTCGGGCTGGAGTCCGGCGCCGACGACTACATCGTCAAGCCGTTCAAGCCGAAGGAGCTCGTGGCCCGGGTGCGGGCCCGGCTGCGCCGCACCGACGAGCCGACGCCCGAGGTGCTGCAGATCGGCGACATAACGATCGACGTCGCCGGCCACTCGGTCAAGCGCGAAGACGAGACCGTCAACCTCACTCCGCTCGAGTTCGACCTGCTGGTCGCCCTGGCGCGCAAGCCGCGCCAGGTCTTCACCCGCGAGGTGCTGCTCGAGCAGGTCTGGGGCTACCGCCACGCGGCCGACACCCGCCTGGTCAACGTGCACGTGCAGCGACTCCGGGCCAAGATCGAGAAGGACCCGGAGCACCCCGAGATCGTCGTCACCGTCCGCGGCGTCGGCTACAAGGCCGGCCCGGCGTAGGCGGCGCCCGCCGCCACCCCGCGCCGTGACCCCTGGGACATCCGCATGGCCCTCCCCACCGCATCCTCCGGCGCCGCCCGCCCCGCGCAGGGCCGGCCCAGGCCGAAGAAGAAGATCCGGCGAACGCCGCGCCAGATAGTGCGCGGCGTCCGCCGGAGGGCCCGGCGCGCCGCGGGACGGACGCGCCGGATGTGGCGCCGCTCGCTGCAGCTCAGGGTCGTCACCAGCACGCTGCTCATCTCCATGACCGTCGTCGTGGTGGTCGCCTTCTTCCTGCTGCAGATGATCCAGACGGCCGTGCTCGACGGCCGCAAGCAGACGGCGATCGCCGAGGCCCAGGCCAACGTGACCACCGTGGCCGGCTACCTGGGCCAGCCCTCCGACACCACGGCCAAGCAGTCGGCCGCGGCCCAGAGCGACGACATCGACGGACCGTTCAAGACCCCGGTCGACCAGGCGGCCGAGGCGCTCGCCCGCCGGGCCGGCGCCCGCTACAGCGTCGTCATCCTCAGCGGCTACCACGTGGGGGAGGACCGCGGCACCAACAACATCGCCCTGAGAAGCGTCCCCCGCACGCTGCGCGACGCCGTGCGCAAGGCCCGCGGCGAGCCCCAGGGGCAGTACACCTCGATGTACTACCAGGGCGACCCGACGCCCACCCCCGCGCTGGCGATCGGGGCGATGGTGCCGAACGTCTACGGGGAGTACGAGGTCTACCACTTCTTCCCGCTGAGCGACGACGTCAGCACGCTGTCCCAGGTCCAGCGGTGGGTGATCCTGGCGAGCGTGGCGCTGGTGCTGCTGCTGGCCGCGGTCGCCTCGCTGGTCACCCGGCAGGTCGTCACCCCCGTCCGGCTCACCCGCCAGGCCGCCGAGCGCCTGGCCGCCGGCCGGCTGGAGGAGCGGCTGAAGGTGCGCGGGGAGGACGACCTGGCCCGCCTGGCCGCCTCCTTCAACGAGATGGCCTCCACGCTCGCGTTGAAGATCCACCAGCTCGAGGAGCTGTCGCAGGTGCAGCGGCAGTTCGTCTCCGACGTCTCGCACGAGCTGCGCACGCCGCTGACCACCGTCCGCATGGCGGCCGACCTGCTGTACGAGAGCCGCGAGGACTTCGACCCGGCCGCCGCGCGCTCGGCCGAGCTCATGCAGAACCAGCTCGAACGGTTCGAGTCGATGCTGGCCGACCTGCTGGAGATCAGCCGGTACGACGCGGGCGCGGCCACGCTCGACGTCGACTCGGTGGACATGCGCGACGTCGTGCTGAGGGCGGTCGGCGACTCCCAGCCGCTCGCCGAGCGCAAGGCGACCCGGCTGGACCTGCGGCTGCCGAACGAGCCGTGCATGGCCGAATGCGACAGCCGCAGGGTCGAGCGCATCCTGCGCAACCTGCTGTTCAACGCCATCGAGCACGGCGAGGGCCGCGACATCGTGGTCACCCTCGGCGCCGACCGCGACGCCGTGGCCGTGGCCGTGCGCGACCACGGCGTGGGGCTGAAGCCCGGCGAGGAGAACATGGTCTTCGACCGGTTCTGGCGCGCCGACCCCTCCCGGGCGCGCACCATCGGCGGCACCGGCCTCGGCCTGGCGATCTCCCGCGAGGACGCCATCCTGCACGGCGGCTGGCTGCAGGCGTGGGGCATCCCGGGCGAGGGGTCGCAGTTCCGGCTGTCGCTGCCCCGGCAGGCCGGGTCCGAGCTGCGCGGGTCGCCCCTTCCTCTGGTGCCGCCCGAGGTCGAGATGCGACGCACCTGGCGGGGCCAGGCCACGCCGGTGCTCTCCCCGGCCATCGAGGGGGCCTTCGATGCCGACTAGAGCCTTGCTACGGGGCCTCGCCCTGGCCGTGGTCGCCGTGCTGTCGGCCGCCTGCTCCACGGTGCCGACCGGGGGCAATCCCTTCGCGGTCCGCGGCGGGCGCGGGGGCGACGCGCTCAGCCAGCCCTACGTCCGCGTCCTCGCCGCGCCCCCGAAGCTCAAGGGGTCCCCTCTGGAGATCGTCGGCGGCTTCCTGGCCGCGGCGGCGAGCTTCGACGACCCGCTGCGCTCGGTGGCCCGGCAGTACCTCACCGGAGAGGCCCTGCGCGGCTGGGTCCCCTTCCACCCGATCACCATCTACGAGGGGTCCCTGGCCATGGACGACCCCAGAGTGGACATCCAGCAGGCCCGGGTGACGCTGAAGGGCACCGTCCTCGGCAGCCTCGACGGCGACGGGCACTACGTCCCGAGCGACGCCGCGGCGAGCGGTGAGACCGCCCGCGAGTTCACCCTGGTCAAGGTGCAGGGTGAGTGGCGCATCTCCTCGGCGCCTCCGGGGCTGTGGCTCACCCAGGACGACTTCAAACGGGCCTTCCGCTCCTTCGACCTGTACTTCCCGGCCTACCAGTCGGCCGGCCTGGTGGCCGACCAGGTGCGCGTGCCGATCAACCCCAGCGAGGGGCTGGCCAAGTCCCTGGTGCGCAAGCTGCTCATCGGCCCCACGGCGCCGCTCAGCGGTGCCGTGAACTCCGCGTTCAGGAAGAACGTCGACGTCAACGACGTGTTCGTCGAGAACGACACCGTCGTGGTCGACTTCACCTACGGCATCGTCGACTCCACGCTCTCGGAGATCAACCGCGAGGCGCTGTCGGCGCAGCTGGCTTGGACGCTCAAACCGCTCACCGAGTCGCGGCGCATCGAGGTGCGGGTCAACGGCGAGCAGTTCCCCAACGGGCCGTTCATCATCGACCCGCGCGACTACGACCGCTTCGACCCCGACGTGATCGCCCAGCCGCAGCCGTACTACCTGCAGCAGGGCAGGCTCCACCGGCTGGACAAGGACGACGACAACCCCACTGTGGTCGGCGTGGGGCAGGTCGGCACGCGGCAGTTCACCCATCTGGCGGTGTCCAACGACCAGGCGGTCAAGGTGGCCGCGCTCGAACGCGCCGGCGGGGCCTACGTCAGCGGCATCAACCCCGGCAGCCAGTGGGAGCGCTGGATCGAGGGCGCTCACCTGACCCCGCCGTCGTGGGACCGGTACGGCGATCTGTGGTCGGTCGTCCAGCAGGCCCCGCGCAAGGCGCAGGTGCTCAGGGCGCGCGACGCCACGCGGCAGATCCCGGTGAGCGCGCCGGGCCTCGAGACCAGCGACGTGACCGCCTTCCGCGTGGCGCGCGACGGCGCCAGAGTGGCGGTCATCGCCGACGACGGGCACGGCGAGCAGGTCCTGGTGGGCTCCGTCAACCGGAGCGAGTGGAAGATCCAGAACCTGCGTCCTCTGGTGCCCGCGAGCGAGGGCCAGCAGATCATCGACATCGCCTGGCGGGACGCCGACACGCTTCTGGTCCTGACGGCCGCCAAGGCCGACCGCGTGCTCAGCACGTGGTCGGTGACTCAGGGGGTGCGGCTGGAGTCGCCGAAGTCGGCCGCCGGCATCGAGAGCATCGCGGCGGCCCCCGACCCGGCCCTCATCATCGCCGGGACGGCCGGCGGCGAGATCCAGGTGTGGAACCCGCAGAAGACCCAGTGGACCACGGTGGTCAAGGACGGAGCCGATCCCCCCGCCTACCCCCTGGGCTGACCCGTGCACCGTCCACCTGGAGGACGGTGGTGTCACCCCGGTCGCCTGTGACCCGCGTGGCGTCGTCCACGGCGAGCGCACCGGTGGGCGATGGCCGTGTCACACCCCGGTCGCCTGTGACCCGCACGCACCGGCCTCAGGGGGAGCCTGTGGACGACGGGCGGGTCGCCCCGGTTCGTCCCGCTCGCCTGTGGACGGACGGGAGGCACGGGCCCGGACCGTCGGTGACGGGGCGCACGGTGGGGGCATGCTGACCGCCCTCCTCGATCTGATCTCGCTCCACCGCTGCGCCGGGTGCGACCGGTCCGGCGCCGCCGTCTGCGGCCCGTGCGCGGCCGATCTGCGCGGCGACCCCGTGCCGCGGCCGCCCGGCCCGCCGCCGCCCGGCCTGCCCGACTGCTGGTCGGCCGCCTGCTACGAGGGCCCGGTTCGCCGTGTCCTGCTCGCCTACAAAGAACGCGGGCGCACGGCGACGGCGCCGCTCCTGGCGAGCTGCCTGGTCTCCACCCTGCTCGCCGCGCTCGTGGCCCGCGGCCTCCCGCCGCGCGCGCCGCTCGTCCTGGTCCCGGTCCCGAGCGCGCGCCGGTCCGTGCGGCGGCGCGGGCACGACCCGGTGCGGCGGCTGGCCGTGCTGGCGGCGCGGGCGCTGCGGGCGCGGGGGCGGCCGGCCGCGGCGGTGCCCGCCCTCGCGCAGGCGCGGCGGGTGCGCGACCAGGCGGGCCTGAGCGCGCCCGAAAGGGCCGCCAATCTCGGCGGGGCTCTTCGTGTCCTGCCCGGGCGGAACCTCGCTCAGCGCCGCTCTCAGGGCCCACCGGACGGCGTGGTGGTCCTGCTGGACGACGTCGTCACCACCGGGGCCACGCTGGCCGAGGCGGCGCGGGCGCTGCGGGCGGCCGGGGTGGAGGTGGCGCTCGCCGTCACGGTGGCCGCCACGCCGCGTCGAACGCGACACGCCCGGATTCGAGAGAACTCAGAAGAATACGCGCGGTAATGGCAGAGGTAAATCATCGGCATGGCGCGGCGGTCACATGTTGCTGTCCCGGTCCCCGTCCCTCCCTGCTCAATCGACGCGAGAAGCCCTCACGGAACGGGTCCGAGCATGGTCAACGCCGGGTCGGCCCAAGGTCCGCGGCCGCCCAGCGGATCACTCACAGTGATCCTTTGGCCGAGCCCGCGGCTGACATTCGGCCCGGCAGGGACTAGCGTTCGAGCATGGCACCCGTTCGGGTCCGTGGTTGCGCCGGACCGACCCCCTTCGGGGGACCGGACTGGCTAGCCGATGCCAGCCGCAGGCGAAACGGCCCACGTAAGGCGACTCTTCGTCGACCGATCACGGTGCGGCTTAGAGGTAAGTCCTGCCTTCCCGGAGGTCCAGATGTCCTCCGCCAGAAGAGAAGGGCAGTAGTGGCACAGGCCGCGAACCCCTCAGCAGGCGGATGTGGGGACGAAGACCAGGTCGGCCGGGCGGGTGCCACTCCTTGCAGTCGAGACGAAGGGGGGCCTTTGAGTGGACATCATCGTCAAGGGACGGCACACCAGTGTGAGTGACCGGTTCCGCGATCATGTGACGACGAAACTGGCCAGGATCGAACGACTGGACAACAAGCTCATACGCGTCGATGTGGAGGTGTCCAAGGAAGCGAACGTGCGGGCGACCGAGCACCGCGAGCGGGTGGAGCTGACCATCCATTCCAAGGGACCGGCGATCAGGGCGGAAGCCTCCGCCGACGACCGGTTCGCGGCCCTCGACATCGCCCTCGGCAAGCTCGAGGGACGGCTCCGGCGCATCGCCGACCGCCGCAAGGTCCACCACGGCAACCACTGCCCCCCATCGGTGGCCGAACTGACCTCCGTCCTGGCCGACGCCTACGAGTCCCTGCCGCAACCGCTTCCACCCGAGCCCGTCGAGCACGCCGAGCCGTACGCCGCCGAGCCGGCCCGTGACGAGGACGGGTATCGCGAGCCCATCGTTCCGATCGAGATGGAAGGCGACGGGCCCCTCGTCGTCCGCGAGAAGTTCCACCAGGCCGACGCCATGACCATCGACCAGGCACTGCTGGAGATGGAGCTGGTCGGCCACGACTTCTACCTGTTCAGAGACAAGGAGTGCGGGCTTCCGAGCGTCGTGTACCGGCGTGTCGGATACGACTACGGCGTGTTGCGGCTCGTCGAACAGTAACCAACGCGTTCGATGATCCTCTCGACCACCCCCGCGCGCCGGGAAGCCGTGTAATGATGGCGGTCCCGAGGGCGCGGGAGCGTCGCGCGGTAGGGGTCGACCTACCGGCGCGACCGGCTCCCCACGAGGAGGAGGCGTGACGCAGACCGACGAAACGGCCGACCGTTCCGGGCGTCAGGAGCCGATCCGCGTGCTGATCGTTGACGATCACGCGCTGATCCGGCGGAGCCTTGAGCTGGCATTGGCCGCGGAGCCGGACATCGAGGTGGTCGGCGAGGCCGGCGACGGTCAGGAGGCGGTCGAGATCGCCGACCGCCTCCTGCCGGACGTCGTTCTCATGGACGTCCGGATGCCCCGGAAGAGCGGCATCGAGGCGACACGGGCGATCAAGGCGTCGGTGCCGAGCGCCCGCATCGTGATGCTCACCGTCAGCGACGAAGAGGAGGACCTCTTCGAGGCGATCAAGGCGGGGGCCACCGGCTACCTGCTCAAGGACGTGCAGATCGACGAGGTGCCCGACGCCGTGCGCGGCGTCCACGAGGGCCAGTCGCTCATCAACCCGGCGATGGCGGCCAAGCTGATCAGCGAGTTCGCCAACATGAGCCGCAAGGAGGCCGAGCGCCCTCCGCAGCTGCCGGTGCCCCGGCTGACCGATCGTGAGATGGAAGTGCTGCGGCTGGTCGCCAAGGGCATGAACAACCGCGAGATCGCCAAGCAGCTGTTCATCTCCGAGAACACCGTCAAGAACCACGTCCGCAACATCCTGGAGAAACTCCAGCTCCACTCCCGCATGGAAGCCGTCGTCTACGCCGTCAGGGAACGCCTCCTCGAGATCACCTGACCCACGCGGGCGGCGCGGGCGTAACGCACCGTCGCCCACAGGCGCGCGTCAGGAACCGTCGCCCACAAGCGGGCGTCACGCACGTCCGCCCATGGGCGGACGTCAGGAACCGTCGCCCACAGGCGGGCGGCGCAGGGCGGCCTCCAGGGGAGCGGCGAGGTCGGGGCTGCCGACGCGCTCGACGCGGACGTCGTCGCACCCGACCCAGGCGGCGGCCTCCCACAGGGCCTGGCTCATCGCCTCGACGGCGGCGGCGCGGGCCGCGCCGCCGCGGGCCGGCCCGGCCTCGAACCCCACCTGACGTGCCACGAAGGTCGAGCCGTCGCGCGCGGGGTCCACCCGGCCGATGAGCCGGCCGCCGGCCAGCACCGGCATCGTGAAGTAGCCGTGCACCCGCTTGTCCTTGGGGACGTAGGCCTCCAGCCGGTGGGTGAAGCCGAAGACCCGCTCGGTGCGGGCGCGGTCCCAGACCAGGGAGTCGAACGGCGAGAGCGGCGTGGTGCGGTGGCGGCCGCGCGGCGCGGTGGCGAGCGCGGCCGGGTCGGCCCAGGCGTTGGCCGCCGGACGCGCGGCCCCGGCCGCCCCGCGGACGGCGCCGCGGGGAGTTCCCCAGCCGTCGACGTAAACCGGGACCAGGCCGGCGCCGCCGCCGAGGAGCGCCTCGTCCAGCAGGGCCCCCTGTGCCCCGCGGACGCGGATGAAGTCGGCGAGGTCGGCGCGGGTGGCCACCCCGAGGGCGCGCCCGGCGTGACCGGCCAGCCCCTGGACGCACTCGGCGTCGCTGAGCTCGCGGCCGAGGAGCGCCGGAGGAACGACGCGCTCGGCGACGTCGTAGACGCGGCGCCAGCCGACCCGGCGGGTGCACACGACCTCGCCGATGTCGAGCAGGAACTCCACGGCGATCTTGACGTCGGACCAGTCCCACCAGGGGCCGCCGTTCTTGGCGCCGCCGAGGTCGGTGGTGGTCACCGGCCCCTCGTTTCTGACCTGCTCGAGCACCTTGTCGATGGTCGGCGGCACCTCGTGCCAGCGATAGCGCCGCTCGCGGTAGGCGCGGCGGCGGAAGGCGTACAGCGGCCAGTCGTCGATGGGCACGACGCACGCGGCGTGGCACCAGTATTCGAAGGCGGTGGCGGGCTCGTGCCAGTATGCCCGCTCGACCGCGGCCCGGCCGACGGCGCCCAGCCGCGCGTACGCCACCAGCTCGTGGGAGCGGGCCAGGACCGAGATGGTGTCGAGCTGCACGGCGGCGAGGCGGCGCAACATGGCCGTGACCCCGCCCCGGCGGGAGTCGGCCCCGAGGAACCCCTGGGCGCGCAGGATGGCGCGGCGGGCCTCGTCGGCGGACAGGTCGAGCACGGGGGCGGGGATACCGTTCGGCATGTGTCGATGGTAGGGCGAGCCACCGACGAAACGGCTATGCCGGTGTCGTCCCGGGACGACGAGGGATCAGGCGCGCTCTCCGTGGTGCTCGAACGGGGAGTGGTGCTCCTGCACCGCGATCTCGCGCGGGGCGTCCTCGATGACGTCGGAGAAGATGTCGAAGATGAGGGCGAGGATGCCGCCGATCACGATGACCGCTCCGCCGCCGACCCAGAACAGCAGCCAGTTGGGGCCCATCACGAGGGCGATGCCGCCGATGGTGAAGCCCAGCAGGATCACGGTCACCGCGAGCCATGACGACGCACGCCCGGCGTGCGACTGGCCGCTGTGTGGTTTCGCCGGTGCGCTCTCGGCCATCCCGACTCCTTGTTGTTCTCGTCGATGTGCGTTGCCGCCGGGGGGCCGCCCCGTGGCAAAGATTCCCTGCCCGTACCATCGAACGATATCCAACCTCACCGGCCGTGCCGCAGGCCGTACCCCGTCAGCCGCCGGTATGAGACGGTCTGGAACTTCCTGTTCCCCGACAGCGTCATTGACGATGGCTGTGTCCGGTGGTGAAACCGCCTACCATGGCTGTGGGGAACCATGTCTCGTCCTCATGTCCGCAGCCGTCGGGCCGCGGTACAGACCTGCGAGGAGCTTTACTCAAAGTGCCAGCCTTTCTCGACAAGATCCTTCGCGCCGGCGAGGGCAAGGTCCTGCGTAAGCTGAAGCGGATCTCCGAGCAGGTCAACTCCATCGAGTCCGACTTCACCGGCCTGAGCGACGCCGAGCTGCGCGCGCTGACCGACGAGTTCAAGCAGCGCCACGCCGACGGCGAGTCCCTCGACGATCTGCTTCCCGAGGCGTTCGCCGCCGTGCGCGAGGCGGCCCGCAGGGTCCTCGGCCAGCGCCACTTCGACGTGCAGATCATGGGCGGCGCCGCGCTGCACCTCGGCAACATCGCCGAGATGCGCACCGGTGAGGGCAAGACCCTCACCTGTACGCTGCCGTCCTACCTCAACGCCATCAGCGGCAAGGGCGTGCACGTCGTCACCGTCAACGACTACCTGGCCAAGCGCGACGCCGACAACATGGGGCGCGTCCACCGCTTCCTCGGCCTGGAGGTCGGCGTCATCCTCGCCAACATGGCGCCCGACGAGCGCCGCCGGCAGTACAACGCCGACATCACCTACGGCACCAACAACGAGTTCGGCTTCGACTACCTGCGCGACAACATGGCCTGGTCGCTCGAAGAGTGCGTCCAGCGCGGCCACAACTACGCCATCGTCGACGAGGTCGACTCCATCCTCATCGACGAGGCCCGCACGCCGCTGATCATCTCCGGTCCCGGCGAGCAGTCCGGCAAGTGGTACGCCGAGTTCGCCAAGATCGTCCCCCGCCTCCGCCGCGGCGTCGAGGGCAAAGAGGGCGAAGAGAGCACCGGCGACTACATCGTCGACGAGAAGAAGCGCACGGTCGGCGTCCTTGAGGCCGGTGTCGAAAGGGTCGAAGACTGGCTTGGCATCGACAACCTCTACAAGCCCGAGCACACCCACCTCGTCGGCTTCCTCAACAACGCCATCAAGGCCAAAGAGCTCTACAAGAAGGACAAGGACTACATCGTCGTCGACGGCGAGGTCCTGATCGTGGACGAGTTCACCGGTCGCGTCCTGCACGGCCGCCGCTACAACGAGGGCATGCACCAGGCCATCGAGGCCAAGGAGGCCGTGAAGGTCAAGGACGAGAACCAGACCCTCGCCACCGTCACCCTGCAGAACTACTTCCGCCTGTACGGCAAGCTCGCCGGCATGACCGGCACGGCGGCGACCGAGGCCAACGAGTTCCACCAGACCTACAAACTGGGCGTCATCCCGATCCCGACCAACCGGCCCATGGTCCGCAGAGACCAGGCCGACGTGGTCTACAAGACCGAGGACGCCAAGTTCAACGCCTGTGTGCAGGACATCAAGGAGCGCTACGAGAAGGGCCAGCCGGTCCTGGTCGGCACCACCTCGGTCGAGAAGTCCGAGAAGCTCTCCAAGGCGCTCAAGCGGGCCGGCGTCGCCCACGAGGTGCTCAACGCCAAGAACCACGCCCGTGAGGCCACGATCATCGCCGAGGCGGGCCGCAAGCACGCCGTGACCGTCGCCACCAACATGGCCGGCCGCGGCACCGACATCATGCTGGGCGGCAACCCCGAGTTCCGCGCCGACATCGAGCTGCAGCAGCGCGGCCTGTCCCCCTCCGAGACCCCGGAGGAGTACGAGAAGGTCTGGCCCGAGGCGCTCGAGAAGGCCAAGGAGGCCGTCAAGACCGAGCACGAGGAGGTCACCGAGCTCGGTGGCCTGTACGTCCTCGGCACCGAGCGCCACGAGTCGCGCCGCATCGACAACCAGCTGCGCGGCCGTTCCGGCCGTCAGGGCGACCCCGGCGAGTCGCGGTTCTACCTGTCCCTCGAGGACGACCTCATGCGGCTGTTCAACTCCGCCCGTGTCGAGATGATCATGACGCGGCTGAACATTCCCGAGGACGTCCCGATCGAGTCGGGCATCGTCTCCAAGGCCATCGCCTCCGCCCAGCACCAGGTCGAGCAGCAGAACTTCGAGATCCGCAAGGACGTTCTGAAGTACGACGAGGTCATGAACCGCCAGCGCAAGGTGATCTACGCCGAGCGCCACCGGGTGCTTGAGGGCGCCGACCTGCACGAGCAGGTCCGCGAGTTCATCACCGAGGTCGTCGACGGGTACGTCCAGGCGGCCACCGCCGAGGGCTTCGCCGAAGAGTGGGACCTGGACAAGCTCTGGAAGGCGTTCCAGCAGCTCTACCCGATCTCGGTCACGGTCGAAGAGCTCATCGAGGAGGCCGGCGGCGAGCGCGAGGGCCTGACGGCCGACCTCATCCGCGAGCGGATCAAGGCCGACGCCCTCGCGGCGTACGACCGGCGCGAGGAGGAGCTCGGCGCCGAGACCATGCGCGAGGTTGAGCGGCGGGTCATCCTGTCGGTCCTCGACCGCAAGTGGCGCGAGCACCTCTACGAGATGGACTACCTGCGCGACGGCATCGCGCTGCGCGCCTACGCCCAGCGCGACCCGGTGATCGAATACCAGCGCGAGGGCTTCGACATGTTCGCGGCCATGCTGGACGGCATCAAGGAGGAGTCGGTCGGCTTCCTGTTCAACCTCGAGATCGAGGTGCAGGACAACCCGATCGTCGAGGAGGCCGCCCCGCAGGACGCCAACGTCTCGGAGGCGCAGGCGATCATCTCCAAGGCGCTGCGCCGCCCTCAGCGTCCCACCGAGATGATCTACAGCGCGCCGGGCGAGAGCGGCGACGCGGAGCAGACCCGCGTGCGCACCACCGCCGAGGAGCGCGCCGCCTACGGCAACGTCGAGCGCAACGCGCCCTGCCCCTGCGGCTCGGGCAAGAAGTACAAGCGCTGCCACGGCGACCCGAAGAACGCCACCGCCTGAGGCTCGCCCGCGCACGCAACAGCGCTCGACGGCCCCGCGACCTGCCCGGTCGCGGGGCCGTCGGCGTCATCAGGGGGTCTCGAACGGCGTCTCAGGCGGTTCGGAACGGCGTCTCAGGCGATCCGGCGGCGTCTCAGACTCGGTGGCGTCTCAGGCGGTCTCGAAGTCGGTGACCAGCCACTTTCCGCCGCACCGCTCCAGACGCAGCGCGAGCACGTGGCTGCGTTCCCCGCAGTGCACCAGCAGGCACGCCTCGACGGCCCCGTCCTGCGGCCGCTTGACGTGCGGCAACGCGACCAGCGGCGGCCGTCTGGTGCGGATCATCGTCCCCGCGCGCACCAGGTCGGCGTAGGCCCTGCCGGTCAGGCGGTCGGCGACGGTCGCGGGCGGGCGCCGTCCGGCCAGGATCTCGGCCATCGCCTGCCCGATGCCGCGCAGCTCCCGGAGGTCGGGGGGCGGAGCGACCGGCAGGCGCGGCAGCCGGCCGCCGGGGCGGGCGGGCGTGCCGGCGGGCCCGGCGGGTGAGTCGGCGGAGCGGGTGAGCGTGTCGGCGGGCTGGACGGGCGTGTCGGCGGAGCGGGTGAGCGTGTCGGCCGGCTGGACCGGCTGGGCGGGCTGGGCGGGAGTGTCGGCGGGACGGGGGGACGGCTCGGCGCGGGCCGGGGCCTCCCAGGGCCGGTCGTAGGCGAGGGCGAGGGCTCCCTGTGTGGGAGGCGGCGGCACGTGGCCGGTCTCGCGTTCGTCGTCGTAGGGCGGGTCGGCCGGCGGCACGGGTCGCAACCGGGGCAGCGGGACCGCGCGGGAGGGGCCGGCGGGCCGCGTTCCGCCGCGCGAGGGCGCGACGGGGCGGGAGGGCTCGGGAGAGCGGGGCATCGGGACTCCGGTGAGGTCGGGAAGTGACGCTCTAAGGAGTTTTCGGCCGGTCGCGCTGATACCGGGGCCGCCGGTTGGGCTGCCAACTTGCCGCTTCGGCGCTGGGGTTCGCGCCGCTTGCCCCGCGATGACGGTATGGCGGCACGGTTCCCGGGCGCGCCGACGCGCTATTCGGCCGTCCCGCCGCTCGCCCGTCCATCGTCCGAAACGCCGCCGTCCGGAACACGGCCTGAGACGGGGCCGTCCGGAACAGGGCTGGAGACGGGGGAGGACGAGGCCGGAGCAGCGGAGGAGACGTGGCCGGAGGAGGGGGGAACGACGGGGGCCGGAGCGACGGAAGCGGGGGCGCGCCCGCCCGGCGGTCCCGTGACCTCCCCGGCGTCGAGGTCCGGCTCGGGTTCCCGCCCCGGGGTCATGATGTTCAGCCGTCTGATCAGGAAGGCGAAGACGGTGTAGTACACGACCGCGTAGACCACGCCGAGCAGCATGATCTTCCAGAACCCGTCGGTGTTGGACTTGGTGGCGTTGAGCGCGGCGTCGATGGCGCCGGCCGAGAAGGTGAAGCCGAGATGCCCGTCCATCGCGGCGACCAGCGCCATCGACAGCCCCGTGAGCAGGGCGTGGATCACGAACAGCAGCGGGGCGACGAAGATGAAGGCGAACTCGATCGGCTCGGTGATCCCGGTGACGAACGCGACCAGCGCCGCCGAGATCATGATGCCGCCGACGGAGCGGCGGCGGTGCGGCGGTGCGGCCCGCCAGATGGCGATCGCGGCGGCGGGCAGGCCGAACATGATGACCGGGAAGAACCCGGCCATGAACTCGCCCGACCCCGGGTTGCCCTGCAGGTAGCAGGTGAGGTCGCCGGCGAACTGCTTGCCCGCCACGGTGCAGTCGGGCACCTGGAACCACACGATCGAGTTCAGGAAGTGGTGCAGCCCGAGCGGGATGAGCAGCCGGTTGGCCACCCCGTAGATGCCCGCGCCCGCCGTCGAGTGGTCCACGAGCCACTGGCCGAAGGCGGTCATGCCCTGGCCGACCGGCTGCCAGACCAGCCCGAACACCACGCCGAGCAGCAGCGCGGCGAAGGCGGTGACGATCGGGACGAACCGCCGGCCGCCGAAGAACGCCAGCCAGGTGGGCAGTTTGATGCGGTGGTAGCGCTGGTAGAGCAGCGCCGCGGTGATCCCGATGACGATGCCGCCGAGCACGCCGGTCGGGTTGCCCGCCGCCAGGTCGATCGTCTCCACGGCCCGCCCGTCGGCCTGGACGACGGTCTGGGTGACCCTGTCGTGCACGGCGAAGCCGGAGGCGTCGAAGAACAGCAGGCGGGAGACCCGGTCGAAGACCAGGTAGCCGACGAGCGCGGCCAGCGCCGTGGAACCGTCGGAGCGGCGGGCGAACCCGACGGCCACACCGATGGCGAACAACAGGGGGAGGTTGTCGAACAGCACGTCGCCCGCGCCGCCCACCACCTCGGCGATCTTGTCCAGGACGGCGTTGTCGGTGCGTCCGAGCAGGTCGTCCTGCCCGAGCCGCAGCAGCAGGCCCGCGGCGGGCAGCGCGGCGATGGGCAGCATGAGGGAGCGGCCGATGCGCGACAGGACCGCCATGACGGCCGACCGCCGTGAGGGCGCGCGGGAGGCGTCGGGGGCCGGCGCGCGGGAGGTGTCCGGGACGGGCGCGCGGGAGGTGTCCGGGACGGGCGGGGTGGCGTCGGCCGAAGTGGGGCCCATCGGCTCTCCTCCAGGACTCGAGAAGGGAGGCTCAGCCTCGCCGCGTCGGTATCTCCAGCACCGTGCGGAGCTGGTACCGGTCGGCACGGTAGGTCGAGACCCCGAACTCGACGCAGACGCCGCCGGAGAAGGAGCGCCGCTGGAGCAGCAGCACGGCCCCGCCTCGTGGCAGCTTGAGCAGGTCGGCGTCGCCGGGGTCGGCGATGCCGCCGTCGATGGTCAGCTCGCCCGCGTCCAGCACCACCCCGTGGCGCGTCTCCAGCAGCGCGTAGAGCGAGCGGCCCGACAGGTCGAACGACTCCAGGTCGGGCGCGAAGGACACCGGGATGTGCGCCCGTTCGATGCACAGCGGTTCCCCGTCCGCCGTGCGCAGCCGCTCGATGAAGTGCACGGCCTCGCCCGGCTGGATGCCGAGTTCGCGTGCCAGGTGGGCGCTGGCCCGGACCACCCGCCGGTCCAGGTCGCGCGAGCCGGGTTCCATGCCGCGCGCTCGCATGTCGTCGCTGAACGAGGTGAGCCGCAGCGCCATCTCGATCTTGGGACGGGCCACGAAGGTGCCCTTTCCCGCGACGCGGTGCAGCCGCCCCTCGGACACCAGGTGGTCGACCGCCTGGCGTACAGTCATGCGTGACAGGCCGAAACGCTGGCAGAGCTCCCTTTCGGAGGGGATCGCCGCGCCGATGGTGAGCTCGTTGCCCTCGATGAGGTCGAGGAGGATCTCGCGAAGCTGGAAGTACTTCGGCACCGGGCTGTCGGGGTCGATCTGGGCCACCGCTTTTCCCTCCTCTCGATCTCCGCATGGGTTTGAGTTAAGGTTTGTGCTGGTCTAGTCCGGACTAGACCACATGCCAGAAAAGAGTGTCAACGTACGGACCGGCGACGGATCGATAACGGCCCGATCTCGCCCTCCAGAGCCGAAGGACGGGCACCGATGACCACGATGATGCGCCGCGAGATAGCCGAGCAGCCGGCCGCGCTGCGAGCCACGCTCGACGCCCTGCTGCCGAGGATCGGCGAGGTGAAGGCCCTGGCCGGGCAGACCCGCCAGCTCGTCTTCATCGCCAGGGGCACCTCCGACAACGCCGCCGTCTACGGCCGCTACCTCATCGAGGCGCGCGCCGGCCGGATGTCCTCCCTCGCCGCCCCGTCCATCGCCACGACCTACAAGCGCAAGCTCGACCTCACCGGCGTGCTCGCCGTCGCGCTGTCCCAGTCGGGCAAGACCGAGGAGATCGTCGAGACCCTCGCCTGGGCCAAGGACTGCGGCGCCGGCACCGTCGCGATCACCAACGGCGGCGAGCACTCGCCGCTCGCCCAGACCGCCCACCTGGCGCTGTGCACCCAGGCCGGCGAGGAGAAGGCCGTCCCGGCCACCAAGACCTACACCACCCAGCTCGCGGCGCTGGCCGTGCTCGCCCTCGGCCTCGGGGCCGAGGTCGACGCCGACGACCTCCAGCGCGTCCCCGACGCCGTCGAGCGGCTGATCGCCGACCCCGGCGACGTCGACACCGTGGTCGAGGGGCTTGCCGAGGTGTCCGGCGTCGTGGTGTCGGGCCGCGGCATGGCGTTCTCGACCGCCCTTGAGACCGCGCTGAAGCTCAAGGAGGCCTGCTACCTGCACGCCATGGGCCTGTCCTACGCAGACCTGCTGCACGGCCCGATCGCGGTGGTGGACGAGAAGACCCCCGCGCTGCTGGTCGCCGCCGACGAGGGCCCCACGCTGCCCGGCACCGTCGCCCTGGCCCGCCGGGTCACCGGCGCAGGCGCGTCCGCGTACGGCGTGGGCGGCGGAGCCGAGCTGGCCAAGGCGTCCACGGCGGCCCTCAACGGCCCCGCGCTGCCCGAGTGGGTGGCCCCGATGGGCCTCATCGTCCCCGGGCAGATCCTGACCGAGGCCCTCGCCCGCCGCCGGGGCATCGACCCCGACTCTCCTCGCGGCCTCAACAAGGTGACGCAGACGGAATAGCGCCGCTAGCGTTGCCTGAGGTTGAACGAGGAGGACGGACATGGCGGCAGACGCCAACGCGATCATCGCCGGGCTCGGCGGCGTCGGCAACATCATCGAGATAGAGCCGTGCATCACCCGTCTACGCACCGAGGTGCGCGACGCCTCCAAGGTCGACCACGCGGCCCTGCGGGCGGCCGGCGTCCACGGGGTCATGGCGGCGGGCAACGTCGTCCAGGTCGTGGTGGGCCCCGACGCCGACACGATCGCCTCCGACATCGACGATCTCATCGAGTGAGCCGCGCGGCCGGCGGGAGTGCCATGACGACCGTTCTCGCCCCGGTGGCGGGGCATGTCGTGGGACTGGCCGCCGTGCCCGATCCGGTGTTCTCCGAAGGGCTCGTGGGGCCGGGCACGGCGATCGACCCGGCCAGGCGGGCGGGGGAGGCGCTCGCCCCCATCGGAGGGCTCATCCTCAAGCTCCATCCGCACGCCTACGTGATAGCCGGCGAGGACGGCCGGGCGGTGCTCGTCCACCTGGGCATCGACACGGTGCTGCTCAAGGGCGAGGGGTTCCGGCTCCTCGCCGGGGAGGGCGAGCGGGTGCGCGCCGGCCGGCCGGTCGTCGCCTGGGACCCGGCGGCGGTCGCGGCCGGGGGAATGTCCCCGGTCTGCCCGGTCGTGGCGCTGGACGCCCCTCCCGGCGTGGTCGTCCCGCTCCGGACCGACGGCGCGGTGCTCGCGGGTGAGGAGCTGTTCCGATGGCGCTAGTCCCCTCGCCTCAGGTGACCAGGTACGCTCATGCCGCCTGCCACCGGCCGGGGGGCGGGTAGGAGACTGGTGAGACGGCGACGCCGTCGACGTCCGTTGCCGAACCGCTCACACCAGATCTGCCCGGTGTTAGCTGGCCGTTCTCGGAGATAGCCCCTATCTCGGAATAACGTGCTAGCCGCACTGCTTGTCACCGGGTGGTCTGGACCGCCCCGGACGGAAAGAGGAGGAACCGTGGCCGAGCGTAAGGTCATCGTGGAGTCAGCGGTGGGTCTGCACGCCCGCCCGGCGGCGACGTTCGTGCAGACCGCGGCCAAGGCCCCCATCGACATCACCGTGGGGAAGCCGGGCCGTACGCCCGTCAGCGCCAAGAGCATCCTTTCGATCCTGGCGCTGGACGTCAGGAACGGCGAGGTCATCGTCATCCAGGCCGACGGGGACGGCGCCGAGAAGGTGCTCGACGAGCTCGTCGCGATCGTGTCGGTGCCTTGACGGCCGGCTGCGGAGCCTGACGATGGAGAGGTTGACGGGAACCGGGGTCAGCCCCGGGGTGGGCCACGGCCCGGCCTATCTCATGGGCGCCGCCGTCCCCGAGCCGCCGGCCGGGTCACGGCACGGCGGCGACGTGGTGGCCGAGGTGGCGCGGGCGGAGGCCGCCGTGGAGCGCGTGGCCGCCGACCTGTCGGCGCGCGGCGAGGCCGCGGGCGGCGAGGCGCGGGACGTGCTCGCCGCGCAGGCCATGATCGCGCGAGACCCCGTGCTGTCCAGCGAGGTCGCCGACCTCATCAACGCCGGCACGGCCGCCGAGCGGGCCGTGTACGAGGCGTTCATGCGCTACCACGACATGCTCGCCGAGATCGGCGGCTACCTCGGCGAGCGGGCGGCCGATCTGGCCGACATCCGCGACCGGGTGATCGCCGAACTGGCCGGCCTGCGGACGGGCGGCCTGCCAGAGAAGGGCGACACACCGTACGTGCTGGTCGCCCGCGATCTCGCGCCCGCCGACACCGCGCTGCTGACCAAGGACGTCGTCGCCGCCTTCGTCACCGAGCAGGGCGGCCCCACCAGCCACACGGCCATCCTCGCGCGCGCCATGGGCGTGCCCGCCGTCGTGGCCTGCGCCGGGGCGACCGCCATCGTCAACCAGACGCTCGTCCTGGTCGACGGCGCGACCGGCACGGTCGGCCTGGTGCCCTCCGAGGAGGAGGTCGCCGCGGCGGTCGAGGCCGCGCGCACCCGCGACTCGGCGGTGGCGGCGGTCACCGGTCCTGGCGCGACCGCCGACGGCCGCCCGGTGGCCCTGCTGGCCAACATCGGCGGGCCGCGCGACATCGAGACGGCCCTGGAGCACGGCGCCGAGGGCGTCGGGCTGTACCGCACCGAGTTCCTGTTCCTGGACCGCGACACCGCGCCCTCGGAGGAGGAGCAGGAGGCGGCCTACCGCGAGGTCATCTCCGCCTTCCCCGGCAAGCCGGTGGTGGTGCGCGTGCTGGACGCGGGGGCGGACAAGCCGCTGGGGTTCCTGCCGCCCACCGAGAAGGAGCCCAATCCCGCTCTGGGCGCGCGCGGCATCCGCATCATGCGCATATTTCCCGACATCCTGGCCGGGCAGCTGCGGGCCCTCGCCCGCGCCGCCGAGGGGGAGTCCGCCCACGTCCAGGTCATGGCGCCGATGGTGGCGACGCCCGAGGAGGCCGCCTGGTTCGTGGCGGCGTGCCGCGCGGCGGGGCTGCGCTCCTCCGGGGTCATGGTCGAGGTCCCGGCCGCCGCGCTCCGCGCGGCCGACCTCGCTCCCGGCGTCGACTTCTTCTCCATCGGCACCAACGACCTCGCGCAGTACGCCTTCGGGGCCGACCGCGAGGTGAGCGCCCTGGCCGGCTTCCAGGACCCCTGGCAGCCGGTCCTGCTCGACCTGGTGGCGATGACCGCCTCGGCGGGCGTTCCCTGCGGGGTCTGCGGCGAGGCGGGCGCCGATCCCGCGCTCGCGTGCGTGCTGGTCGGCCTCGGCGTCGGCTCGCTGTCCATGGCCGCGCCCGCCCTTCCCTGGGTGCGCGCCGCGCTGTCGCGCCACACCTTCGACCAGTGCCGCGCCGCCGCCGTCGCCGCGCGCGCCGAGACCACCCCGGACGCCGCCAGAGCCGCCGCCCGCGCCCACCTGCCCGCCCTCCCCGACCTCGGCCTCTGAGCACCCCGCCAGCCCTGCCGCCGTGCGCGCCTGGAGCATCCCGGACGCCGCCAGGGTGGCCGCCCGCGCCCATCTGCCCGCCCTCCCCGACCTCGGCCTCTGAGCACCCCGCCAGCCCTGCCGCCGTGCGCGCCTGGAGCGCCCCGGACGCCGCCAGGGTGGCCGCCCGCGCCCATCTGCCCGCCCTCCCTGACCCTCGGCCTCTGAGCACCCCGCCAGCCCTGCCGCCGTGCGCACCGCCCCTTGGCGGCGCCTCGTCGCCAGGACCGGGCCTGCGGCGAGTCGTCCACACCGAGTCCGGGGCGGCGACGGTGGGTCGCTCCTGTGCGGTGACCACATCGGTTCACCGGGCGCGGCTCTCCACTCCGGCCATGTGCTGGAGTGATCGGCGCCGCGTCGGCGGGTCGTGGTACGGCGATGCCGGCGCCCGCTACGGCGCCCGGCCCGGTCAACGTTCGCAGGCAGCCCACAATGTGGTGTCGAGGGTGGGCGGCGGCGGGTTGTCCACAGGCTGAGTCCGGGCGGGCGGCGGCGCGGATACGGTGGGGGACATGGCTGTACCTTCCCCCGCAGCGGTGCTCGTGCTGGTCGCGACGATGACGGCCGGTTGCGCCGCCACCTCCGCCACGAGCGGCGAGACGCCTTCACGCACGAACGCCGCCCCGTCCGGCGTCGCCACCACCAGCGCCCCGGCCTCCGCCGGCGCCTCGCCGGCGGCGTCCCCGAGCGGCGCGTCCCCCGGCCCCGAGGCGGCCTCGCGGCTGGCGAAGATGAGCCTTGAGGAGAAGGTCGGCCAGCTGTTCATGCCCGTCCTCTACGGTCCGCGGGCCGAGGGCGCGCACGGCGAGAACCAGGCGAGGTTCGGCGTCGGCAGTCCCGCCGCGGCCGTCAGGAAGTACCACCCGGGCGGCGTCATCCTGTTCCCCTGGGCGGGCAACGTCGGCGACGCCCGCCAGCTCGCCGCGCTCACCCGCGGCCTGCAGAAGGCCGCCAAGGTCCCCCTGCTCATCGGCGTCGACCAGGAGAACGGCGTCGTCTCGCGGCTGGGCTCGATCGTGACCGACGTGCCGGGCAGCATGGCCATCGGCGCCACGCGCGACCCGGCCGCCGCCCGGTCGGCCGCCCGGGTGACCGGTGAGGAGCTGCGCGCCCTCGGCATCAACCTCGACTTCGCGCCGGTCGCCGACGTCAACGTCAACCCGGCCAACCCGGTCATCGGCGCCCGCTCGTTCGGCTCCGACCCCAAGCGGGTCTCTGCCATGGTCGGCGCCGCCGTCGAGGGGTTCCACGACGCCGGCGTGGGCAGCGCCGCCAAGCACTTCCCCGGGCACGGCGACACCCGGGTCGACAGCCACAGCGGCCTGCCGGTCATCCAGCACACCCGCTCCCAGTGGCAGCGGCTGGACGCGCCTCCGTTCAAGGAGGCCGTCCGCCGCGGCGTCGACATCGTGATGTCCGCCCATGTCGTGATGCCCAAGCTCGACCCCTCCGGCGACCCCGCCACCCTGTCCAAACCAATCCTGACCGGCCTGCTCCGCGACGAGCTCGGGTTCGACGGCGTGGTCAGCACCGACGCCCTCGACATGCAGGGCGTGCGTGAGAAGTACGGCGACGCCGAGGTGGCCGTCCGCGCCGTCCTGGCCGGCGTCGACCTGCTGCTCATGCCGCCGAACTTCCGTAAGGCCTACGACGCGGTGCTCGGGGCCGTGAAGTCGGGCCGCATCTCCCGCGAGCGGCTCGACCGATCGGTCACCCGGCTGCTGACGCTCAAGGCCGCCCGGGGCATCCTCGACGGCTCGCAGACCGACCCCGGTGGCGACGACCAGGCCGTGCGGTCCAAGGCGCACCGCACCACAGCCCAGCGCATCGCCGATCGTTCCGTGACGCCGGTCAAGGGCGCCAAAAGCCTCCCGGTCAAGGGTCACGTCCTGGTCACCGGTCCCGCCGGGCGCCGCCTGGCGGGCATGCTCGACGGCGCGTCGGCCGCGCCCACCGGCGACACCCCGACGTCGTCGCAGATCGCGAGCGCCCGGTCGGCCGCCGCGCGGGCCGACACGGTCGTGGTCACCACGCGCGACGCCGGGCCGGCGCAGGCGAGCCTGGTCTCGGCGATGGGCGGCACCGGCAAGAAGGTCGTCGTGGTGTCGATGGGCGCCCCGTACGAGCTGGCACGGCTGCGCGGGTACGACGCGGCCCTCGCCGTCTATTCCGACGGCGACGCCTCGCTCAGAGCCGCCGCCAAGGCGCTCACCGGCGCCCTCACCCCCAAGGGCACCCTCCCGGTCGCCCTGCGAGTCCCGTAGCCCTCTCAGACGCGGCGGGTACGGGCGGGGCTGGGATGGAGGGCCCCGGCAGTGGTTTCGGGCGTTGCTCGGCTTACCCTGAAAGGCCCGGCAGGGACATGAGGGAGTGAACATGGTGAAAGGCGTACTCATCGACTGGGGTGGTGTGCTGACCACCGGCCTCCACGAGGCGATCGCCGAGTGGCTCGACGCGGACGGCATCGACGCCGAGCACTACCGGGAACTCATGAAAGAGCTCATCCGGCACGCCTACGAGCAGGGCGCCGCCATCGGCGAGAACCCGATCCACGCGCTGGAGCGGGGAGAGGTCGACATCGCGACGTTCGAGCGCGACCTGGCGGCCCGCCTGGTGACGCTGCACGGCGTGCCGCCGGTCGCCGAGGGCCTGCTCACCCGCATGTTCGCCGGGTTCCGGCCGGTGCAGCCGATGTACGACATGCTGCGCGCCGCCCGGGAGGCCGGCCTGGCCACCTGCCTGGTCTCCAACTCCTGGGGCAACCATTACACGCGGGACGGCTGGGAGCACTACTTCGACCAGGTCGTCATCTCCGGCGAGGTCGGCATGCGCAAGCCCGAGCCGCGCATCTTCCACCACGCCCTCGGCCTGGTGGGGCTGCGCCCGCAGGAGTGCGTGTTCATCGACGACATCGAGGCCAACATCCACGCCGCCCGGGCCCTCGGCCTCGTCGGCCTGCACCACCGCGACGCCGACACCACCATCACCACCCTGGAAACCCTCTGCGAGCTGACCCTCCGCCCGTCCCCGCCTCCCACCACGAGCGCACCCGTCTGACCTGCGACCTCCTCGGATGCACCGAGCGCCACCGAGCCATCCCACGAGCGCACTTGTCCGGCGCGTTTTCAGGGCTCTTCACCGTTTCTCGGTGGACGCGGTCAATGGGCGCCATGTCCCCCGGCGCCGCGCCGGGCGGCCCTAGGCTTACGGTGACCGTGCGAATTCGGCGAGGAGTTCATCGGTGTCCGCTGGTGCGTTGGTGTCATCCTCCGAACACCTCCGGGGACGGCCCGGAAGGTACCGCGTACCGGCCCGCCCGGGCACGCCGTCCGCGGCGGTCGACGGCCGGTGACCATGAACAGGCGCCACGGGCCCGTCCGCTCGCACAAGCCCGCGCAGCCGGGGTGGCACAGCAGGCTGAGGCGTTCGCGTCTATGGGTGGCGGGCGTCGTGGCCGCCGCCGCCACCGCGGCGGTGACCGGCTACCTGACCACGGCCTTCGACAAGACGCTCTCCACGGTCACCGGAGCCGACGCCGCACCGCCCCTGACCTGGACCACGACGGTGAATCGTGACCCGTGCGAAAACGCGACCAGCCGGTACGTGCTTCCCATCCTGCCCCGACGCCCGGCTGAGGAGGGGGGCATCTCGGAGTCGCAGGAGCGCGACGCCCTGGACGGCGGCTACACCGACGCCGTCGTCACCGTCCAGGGCAAGAGCGGTGTCGCCGTCGTGCTCCACGCCCTGCGGGTCGAGGTGGTCCAGCGCGGCGCGCCCGCCGGGGTCGTGGTGCCCAAACACCGCCAGTGTGGCGGCATCACCCCCCGCAACTTCGTCGTGGACCTCGATGAGCGGGTGTCTCACTCGCGCCCGTTCGCCGGTGTGGACGACAACGGCGACGAACAGTCCGCCGTCCGGTTCCCCTTTCGCGTCTCGGACGGCGACCCCGAGGTCTTCCACGTCTACGGCGTCACCCGCACCTGCGACTGCCGCTGGCGGATCCTGCTCGACTGGAGCAGCCAGGACAAAAAGGGCACTGCGGTGATCGACGCCGGCGGCCGGCCCTTCCGCACCGTGGGCGTCAAAGTACTGCCCGGCTACGAGGTGGAACCGGCGAAAGGCTCGACGTACCGGTGGCGGCGGGACCCTTCCCCGTCCAATTCCCTGCCTCTGCAGGAATGAAGGACGAGGCCGCCGGCCGGGGCGCGGTGCGGTGGTGTACGGTCCGTGCCGCGGGGGGTGGCACACTCGTTCGGGTGACCGGCGCCGCTGTGGCGCCGGTGTCCGGCACCATCGTGATTCGAGGAACGAACGCATGCGCGTGTACCTGCCGTGCACCCTCCCTTCCCTGGCCCGGGTGGCCGGCGCCGGCGAGGTCGGGCCCGCTCCGCTGACCGGCTACGCGGTGACGCCCGCGCTGGTCGAGTGGTACGTCTCGGGTGACACCGAGGAACTGGAGTACGTCGCCCTGACGGACGCGGCCAGGGCGTCCCTGCGGATGCTCGCGGCCGACCGCGCGGACGGCGTGGAGGTCGCCGCGCGGCGGGTGGTCGTCGCGGCCGAGGTGCCCGACGACGTCGTCGCCTCCGGTCCCGACCTCGAGGAGCGATCCCGGGTGCGCGTCCCGGTCGTGGTGCGGATGAACCAGATCGCCGCGGTCCACGTCGACGACCCGCGGGCGGTGCCCGACGTCGAGGCGGCCATCGCCGCCGTGTTCGCCGCCGACGCGGGAGACGACGACGCGCGGTTCGTGGTGGACGGCGTGGAGGACCACGAGCTGATGTGGTTCGCGACCCAGGAGATCCCCGACCTGCTGACCTGACGTCTTCCCGGGGTCCGGGCAGGCCCGGTGAACTCGATGAAGGCCGGCTCCGGACTCCGGTGAACCCGTTCGGAGGTCGGCGCGCGTCGGGTGAATCCGTTCGGAGGCCGGCGGGCCAGGTGAGCCCGTTGAGGCCGGCGGCCCGGGAAACCCGATGGAGGCCGTCGGGGGCGCCTATTAGGCTGTGGTCACCATGGAGCACATCATCTGGGACTGGAACGGCACGCTGTTCCACGACATCGACGCGGTGGTCGGCGCCACGAACAAGGTGTTCGCGCCCTACGGGCTGGCGCCCATGGACGCCGAGGCGTTCCGCGCGGCCTACACCCGGCCCATCTGGGTGGCCTACGAGCGCATGCTCGGCCGGCCGCTGCACGAGGGCGAGTGGGAGCGGCTCGACCAGGCGTTCCACGACAACTACCACGAGCTGATGCACGCCTCCGAGCTGGCCGCCGACGCGATCGACTGCCTGAACACCTGGTCGGCGTCCGGGCGCACCCAGTCGCTGTTGTCGATGTGGGCGCATGACCGGCTGGTGCGCAAGGCCGCCGAGCTCGGCATCGACCGCTACTTCTCCCGCATCGACGGCCTGAGCGCCGGCGCGCCGGGCGGCGGCAAGGCCGAGCACATGGTGGCCCACATCGAGTCGCTGGAGGTCAAGCCGTCGCGCATCCTGGTGATCGGCGACAGCCTGGACGACGCGCACGCGGCCGAGCACGTGGGCGCCTCGGCCGTGCTCTACGCGGGCGGCATGACCAGCCGAGCCGACCTGGCCGCCTCCGGCTTCCCGGTGGTCGACTCCCTGTCGGCGGCTTTCGCCCACGCCCGCTGATCCGCCGTTCCGTCGCCGCCGCCGGTGGACGGAGAAGCGGACATATGCCGGGTGAGGGTGACGAGTTGGGCATCTCTCGCCGTGGTGGGTGCGCGGTCGTCGTACCCTGAGCGCACCTGGTTCGCGTGCGTTCGGAGGCCCCCCATTAACCGTCTCGTGCTCTGGAACATCGACCTCACCCTGGTCGACGTGACGATCGTCACCCGCGACGCGTACGCCGACGCCTTCCGGCAGGTCACGGGGCGCCCGCTGGTCAAGCTCGCGCCCGCGATGGGCCGTCCCGACTCTGAGATCATCTTCGAGACGCTCGCCATCAACGGCATCGTGACCGGCGACGATCACCTTCCCCGGTTCATCGACGCCCTGGCCCGGTCGTTCGCCGCGCGGCGCAAGCGGCTGAACAAGGACGGGCAGGTCATGCCCGGCGCCAAGGAGGCGCTCAAGGCGGTGGCCCGCCTCGACGGCGTCGTCCAGTCGGTGCTCACCGGCACCATCAAGAGCAACGCCGCGCTCAAGCTGAACGCCTTCGGCCTGGACAAGTACGTCGACGTCGAGGTCGGCGGCTACGGCGAGGAGGTCTACCCCAAGGCCACCCTGCTGCAGGTGGCCCAGGGCAGGGTCAAGGCGTTGTACGGCTTCCGGTGCGACGGCGCGAACACCGTGCTGATCGGCGACTCGGCCAGGGACGTCCAGGCGGCGCGCATCGCCGGGGCGTCCATGATCGCCGTCGCCTCCGGCCGTTCGACGGCGACCGAACTGCGCGAGGCCGGCGCCGACATCGTGCTCCCCGACCTGACCGACGCCCCCGCCCTGGTCGCCGCCGTCGCCCGCCTCACCACCCCCGCGGACCGCAAGGCAGGCTGACCCGCGGCACACGAGTGCCGGCCGCGGTCAGTTGTTCCCGGCGAAGGCGAGGCCCTGGTCGGCGAGCGCTTGGCGCAGGCAGATGAGGGCGTTCGGGCCTACCGCGCGGGCCGGATGGTCCCGCCTTCGTGGTCTTCGCGGGGCACCACGTCAAGCGCCGATTCCTTTGCCTTCACCCCGCCGATGAAGAAGCGCCAGGCCAGGGCGGTGACCAGCAAATTCGGTCCAGCGGGGTCCTTGGAATCACGAACGGCGACGATGCCGGGCATGTTGGTCGCGACCTCGACGCAGTCGTTGCCGTCTCCGCTGCTGCGCGCGCTCTTGCGCCACTCGGCCTGGGACAGATCCATCGTCGCCTCACGATTGGTCAGCATGATGGACAGGTGGTCGATCGACGCATCGACACTCAGCGCAGCCGCACACAAATGCTGAAACACGAGCGAATAGCGGTCAATATGGTGAGTCTCCTCAAGATAGAGCCCGTCCGTGGCCGTCCCAAGGTAGACCACGCTCCGGTCGTTCGGATCAGGGAAGTCCAGGATGACGAACTGGTCTTTCAGGCCCGCATGCGGTCCGGCCGACATTGGAAGCACCTGCACCTTCACGTGCGCCAGCGGGCTCGTGTCGATCAAGATCATTGATCTTCGGCGCACCTCAGGCTGGCAGGTGATCACCTACGGCTACCACCGAATACGGGACAGAGCCGTTGGTTTACAGTCCCTTCTGGCTTTTGGGCTTTTGCGTCCAGTGGGCAAGGTTTTTCCGGGTGGTCAGCGTGTCGGGGTGGTCGGCGCCCAGTACTCGTTCGCGTATGGGGAGCAGGGCGATGAGCTGGTCCCGGGCGGTGGACGCATCTCCCGCCGCTCCGGTCCAGTAGGCGAGGTTGTTCCGGATGGTCAGAGTCTGGGGGTGGTCGGTGCCCAGTACCTGCTCGATGTCGGGGAGCAGGGCGGCGTACCGGTCGCGGGCGGCGGCCGCGTCTCCCGCTTTTCCCGTCCAAAGGGCGAGGGTGTGCCGGGTGATCAGGGTGGCAGGGTGGTCGGTGCCCTGGACCCGCTCGATGTCGGGGAGCAGGGCGGTGAGCTGGTCGCGGGCGGCGGCCGCGTCTCCTGCCTGCCCCGTCCAGTAGGCGAGGTTGTTCCGGGTGGTCAGGGTGTGGGGATGGTCGGCACCCAACACCTGCTCTCGGACGTGGAGCAGGGCGGTGAGCTGGTCGCGGGCGGCGGCCGCGTCTCCCGCCTCCCCGGTCCATGCGGCGAGGTAGTACCGGGTGGTCAGGGTGTCGGGATGGTTAGCTCCCAGTACCCGCTCGACGTCGGGAAGCAGGGTGGCGAACTGAATGCGGGCGGCGACTGCGTCTCCTGCCGCCCCGGTCCAAGCGGCGAGGTTGCTCCGGGTGGTAAGGGTGTCGGGGTGGTCGGCGCCGGATTCGGCGGTGAGTGCCTGGTTAATCTCTTGGGTAAGGGCCATGGCGTCGCGGTAGTCCCCGCTGTGGCCGAGAAAACGGGCGACCTTGTGCAGCGCCGGAGAGGTGAGGGGGAGGACGGCGCGGGCGTGTGGCAGAAGCTGGGTGTAATGCGGCCATGTACCAGGCTGATGTGGGGTGTCGGGCAGGGCGGCCTTCAGTAGGGCGGCCGCTGCGTTATTCCAGGCGCTGCGGGCAGGTGGAGGGAGTTGGTCGAGGGTGACGGCTTGGACCAGGCGATGCACTGAGACTATGCCGCCGGTAGGCCGGCTAACCAGACCGTGGCGGCGCAGCGCGCTAATCGCGGTGTTGACATCCAGTTCACTGTGCGGCAGGGCGAACAGTTCGGCTAGACCGTCGCCGTCATCGAGCAGGTCGGCGGCGTCGTGGTGGTCGAGGGGGATGAGCAGGAGCCGGTAGGGGATGGCGTCTGGGGCGTAGCAGGCCAGCAACCGCAGCAGGGCGATCGCCTGCCGGGTGGTGACGGCCAGTTGCTCAAAGGCTAAGCGCCAGGTGGAGGCGATTTGCTGGTCATACCCCCACGGTTGGCCCTGCGCCAGCACCGCGGCCCGGCGGCGGCGTAGCAGGTCCAGATAGCTGGCAAGGGTGGTGCCGGTGGCGTCGATATAAGCGCCGGCCTGTTCCAAGGCCAGCGCTAGGCCACCTAACTCAGCCGCGACCGCGGCAGCAGCATCCTCGTCATCTTCGCTGGTGCGCTCCATCAGCAACGCGGCGGCGGGACCGTCCTCCAGCACGGGCAGTTCCATGCTGTGCCGGGCCGGCCAGTGCCCGGAGCGGCTGGTGATCAGGACATGCCCGTCACCAGCGGGCGGCAGAAACGTGTGCACCGCCTCAGCGTCGAGGGCGTTGTCGAAGATGAGCAGCCAGGGGTCAGAGCGGGCGGCCAGGGCGGCGTGCACCTGGTGCACCGGGGCGGCCGTCTCCCCAGGCTGACGCATGCCCAGCAGCGCCGCCAACTCGGTGAACGCCGCCGACAGCACCGTCGCGTCCTCAGCGGGCAACTGCCACACCAGATGGTAGGCGTGCTGGTGGCGGTGGGCGTACTCCACCGCCAAGCTCGTCTTGCCCACCCCGCCCAGTCCGTGGATCACCAGCAAACTCGGCCGCGTCGGGTCGGCGTTCAGCCGCTGGTGTACCTCATCGAGCGCCTGGTCCCGGCCGGCGAGTTGGGGTGGGCGGGGTACCAGCCGGACCGGGCGGGCCGGTACCGGCGGCCGCGGCGGCAAATGAACACCGCCCACCTGACCCACGACAGTACCGCCGGTGATCATGACGCCGTCGCCGGTCATCACCGGGGCATCGATCTGCCCGGTAACCGAACGCTGATCGGCGTGCACACTGCCTGGCCCGCTCACTCGTGCCGGTCCGGTCAACTGCCCGATCACCTGGCCATCGGACGAATGGCTGATCACGAGCGAACCCGTCCTGCCCGGCACCGCCACAGGCGGGGGGGTGGGGGCGCGCAGTTGTGCCCATAGTGCCGCCCCGGCCACCAGCAACCCAATGATCCCGGTGAACATGCTGATTATGCTGGCCCGCTGGTCCAGCACACCCAGAACCTTGTCCGGCAGGTGCATCGGGTCGGCGAAGAACCCCACCAGACCGGCTGCGACCAGCACAAGCGACACCCCTACCGCCACCCAGACCAGCACGTGCCCGCAGCCGGATACCCGCTCTGGCGAAGAAGACCTTTCCACCCTGTCAACAGTGGCCGACCCGCTACAAAAAGCGCAGACCTATCGCAAAGCCGTTACCGACCCCCGCACCCGAAGTCGATCGAGACGATAGACAGCGCAAACGGGACCACTAGCTCGTAACCGTTCAGAATGTTCGCTCTGACCGGTAAGTCTGAGCCTGTGACCTGCGGGAACATGGAAACGCTGTCCGCGCCCTCGTGAAGGTAGTCATTTCATCCCTCGATGTCCGATCATCCATGCGCATCCGCATGATCATGCATCCGTGAAACGCCATGATGATCGCTCACCTTCGGCCCCGCCCATGGTCGACGTAGCCACGTAGTGCGGGCTGTCGATGTGGAGATCCGACGGCAGTCCGCACCCGTTGGTCACGCCGAGTCTTGCGTGACCTGCCGAAGGCGTGGCGGAGAGGCAGGTTGCTGCCTGATGTAACTCCTCGATCCTGAGACGCCAGCGCGGGGGCCCACTGGTAGAGCAGCTGCTTGTCCCGGATGCCGAGGGTCGCCAGGAACGCTTCGAAGAAGTCGGTGCGGGGAAGTCGAGCGGGGTTGAGCTTGGAGCGCGGAAGCGGCCCGCCCGATCGCGTCTGCAATGCGCGTAGCCCAGGCGCGCCGTCCCACAACACAAGTTGCTTCACCGCCAACACGAACTCATCGGCGTTTTTCGCCCGGATCGGCGTAGGGGGGACCCGATGCGCTGTCGAGATACTGGCATCAGCAGGTCGGAGCCGGAGTGCAGAGCGCCGCCTCCCTCGCGTACGACGCTGACCTTCTGAGTGCGCCAGCGCTTGCTCCAGTCGTCGATTGGGCCTCCGGTCGATCCGGACCGACGACGGCCTCTACCGCATCACTTGAGAGTGCTGCCGGGGCGCTGATCGTTTCGGGAAACCCCATTCCCCTGAGCATCTCTGGTGACGGGAACTAGCTAGGGCATCCGCAAGTAGGCGCGCAGCACACATCGATGTAGGTCTGACACAGTTCCTGGGTCAGAAGCTTCAGCGGCAAGCCCAGCCTAGGCGTGGGGACTGGCTAGTCGTACCGCTGGGGAGTCGTGGCCGATCTGCCCGTGCTGGGACCAGCGCCGCGACCGGTCTGTGTCGGCACCCTGGTCAGCGCCGGGGGTTTTCGGGTGGGCGCGGCAATGGCACCCGGCGGCATGGGCAACGGGTGGGACCACCACCTTAACGCTCACGGTCCTCCGAGGAGCAGATCGCACGCTGGATCGAGTTCCGCCTTATCCGGCAGCAGGTTTTGGCCGCAAGTGTGCCGGGGCTCGTGGTCGTACTGGATGAAGCCGTGCTGCGCCGGACGGTGGGTGGCCGCGAGGTGATGCGTGCCCAGCTCGGCCGGCTGACCGAAACCGCCAAGCAGTCGCACGTAGAGATCAGGGTGCTCCCGCAGGCCAGCGGAGCCCATGCCAGTCCAGACGGGGCATTCAAGATCTACGAACTGCCCGAGCCGTATCCGGCGATCGCCTACGTCTCCAGTCCTGCGGGTGTGATCTACGTCGAGGCGGAAGAGGCGCAAAGGCTTATGCTCAAGTTCGATGCGATCTGTCGAGATTCGCTTGGCAGCGAAGAGTCGTTGGATCTCATTGTGGCGGTCGCCGAGGAACTCGGCTGACGTCCTGGATGGAGGCGCCAATGTCCACTCAAGAGATGCTTCCTGTCGCATGGCACATCAGCACTTTCAGCGCCGATGGTGGGGGAGGGGATTGTGTCGAGGCGGGCCCTGTTCTTGACGGCAGTGGGCGCGTCGCCGTCCGGCACAGCCATGATCCCGATGGCTCTGTGATCGTCTACACGCGTGCCGAGTGGAACGCCTTCGTAGCCGGAGTCCGCAGTGGTGAGTTCGACTTTCTCGGTGAGTGAACGGTCGAGCTATTGGCGGTCAGCCGGGGCCTGATCGCTTGGACGCAAGGTGAGGCCGCGGGTGGCGAGCGTCTGGCGTGAGGAGCCGAGTTCCGGGTGGCCTTGGAGGGACGACGGGGTGGGGGTCAGCACGGTGTAGGAGGTGAGGATGTCGTCTACCGCCTACCTTGTTGGCTATGAGTCACCGTCGGCCGCCGGGGCGACCGGGCGCCGGCACCACGGCCCATCCTGAGTGGGCCGTGGCCCTCCTCACCACGAAGGATCTCGATGCCTTACTCGACGGCGCACGTCGCGACGGCCCGGCCCGGGCGGTACATCAAGCAACTGGTGTCTCATATGGGGCACAAGACGACCACGGAGATCTCCGGTGACGGTCGTGGCGTGATCACGTTGAAACGCGGCCGTTGCGTGCTGACGCCGACCGGGGTCGCGATCGAGATGATCGCCACCGCCGGGGACGCCGAGTCGCTGGAGCAGGTGCAGGAGGTGGTGACCCGCCACCTGCTGCGCTTCGCCACCCAGGAGGAGCTGGCCGTGGAGTGGTCGGCGCCCATGGGGGCCGAGGAGATGGTCATCGTCGACCCGCTGATCGGCGACTACGTGACCACTCAGTGCACCCCGCCCGACGAGGTGCTCCAGGAGCTGACCGCGAAGACGCGCGAGACGACCGGCGGCTCGTGGACCATGCAGGTCTCGCACGACGAGGGCGCGTTCCTCACGATGCTCGCCCGCATGGTCGGAGCGCGGCAGGCGGTCGAGGTCGGCGTGTTCACCGGGTACTCCTCCATCTGCATCGCCCGGGGCTTGGCCGAGGGCGGGCGGCTGCTGGCCTGTGACGTCAGCGAGGAGTGGACCTCGGTCGCCCGCTCGTACTGGGAGCGCGCCGGCGTCGCCGACCGCATCGACCTGAAGATCGCCCCCGCGGCCGAGACGCTCCGCGCGCTGCCCGAAGAGCGGTCCATCGACTTCGCGTTCATCGACGCCGACAAGGTGAGCTACCCGGTGTACTACGAGGAGATCGTGCGGCGGCTGCGCCCCGGCGGGCTGGTGGTCCTGGACAACGTGTTCCTCGGCGGGCGGGTCGTCGACCCGGCGTACGAGGAGGAGCACCACGTGGCGGTGCGGGCCCTGAACGACGCCATCGTGGCCGACGACCGGGTGGAGTCGGTGATGCTTTCGGTGCGGGACGGCGTGACGATCGCCCGCAGACTCTAGTGCGCTGTCCGCGGACGTGCGCCGGCTCGGGCGCCGTAGCAGGCGCCGGTATCGCCGTACCACGACCCGCCGACCCGGCGCCGATCACTACGGCGCGTGGAGGGCGGAGAGCCGCACCCGGTGAACGTAGGTGGTCACCGCACCAGGGCGGCGTGTCGATCGCGGGCGGGCTCCAGGGCGGTGTGTCGATCGCGGGCTCAGAGACGGCGTGATGATCGCGCCCGTGTTCTGGGACGGCGCGACGAGTCGGCGGGCGGTAGAGCGGACCAGGCCGGGGGCCGTGGGTGTGTGGGCGGCCTGGATGGCGCGGGGGACGGGGCCGGGGCAGGATGGGGCCATGGTTGAGGAAGGTGCGCTGCTCTGGGAGCCGTCCCCCGAGGTGGTCCGCGATGCGAAGATCACCCGGTTCGCCGCATGGCTGGGACGTTCCGAGCATTCTTACGACGCTCTGTGGCGATGGTCGGTCGACTTCCCGGAGGAGTTCTGGCCTGCGGTCTGGGACTATTTCGCGGTCGTGGGGGAGCGTGGTGACGGGCCCGTCGTAAGTGGAACGATGCCGGGCGCCGAATGGTTCGCGGGAGCAACCGTGAACTACGCGGCGAACGCGCTGCGCGGCGACCCCGGGCGGGTGGCGGTCATCGCCCGTGACGAGGCCGGCGGCCGGCGCACCCTGACCTACGGTGAGCTGGCCGAGGAGGTCGCGCGGGTCAGGGCCGGGCTGGTGCGCCACGGTGTCACCCGCGGCGACCGGGTGGCGGCCTACCTGCCCAACACCCCCGAGGCGCTGATCGCCTTCCTCGCCACCGCCAGCCTCGGCGCCATCTGGTCGTCCTGCTCGCCCGACTTCGGCGCCTCCAGCGTCGTCGACCGCTTCACGCAGATCACCCCGAAGGTGCTGATCGCGGTGGACGGCTACCGGTACAACGGCCGCGCGTTCGACCGTTCGGACGTCGTCGCCGACATCGCCGCCCGGCTGCCCGGCCTGGCCGCCACCGTGGTCGTCGGCGCGGAGTCGTGGGAGGAACTGCGGTCGGAGGCGGGGCCGCTGGAGTTCGAGCCGGTGCCCTTCGCCCACCCGCTGTGGGTCGTCTACTCCTCCGGCACCACCGGCCTGCCCAAGCCGATCGTCCACGGGCACGGCGGCATCGTGCTGGAGCACCTGAAGGCGCTGAGCTTCCACCAGGACCTCGGCGAGCAGGACGTGTTCTTCTGGTACACCACCACCGGCTGGATGATGTGGAACTTCCTGGTCGGCGGCCTGCTGGTCGGCGCGACTGTCGTGCTGTACGACGGCAGCGCCACCCACCCCGGCGCCGACGCGCTCTGGCGGCTCGCGGCGGAGGAGGGGGTGACCTACTTCGGCACGGGCGCGCCGTACATCATCGCCTCCATGCGGGCGGAGCTGCGCCCTGACGGCCTGGAGCGGCTGCGCGGGGTCGGCTCGACCGGCTCGCCGCTGCCGCCCGAGGGCTTCGCGTGGCTGTCGGACGTGCTGCCGCGGGTGCAGCTCGGGTCCTTCTCCGGCGGCACGGACGTGTGCACCGGCTTCGTGGGCGCGGTGCCGCTGCTGCCCGTCCGGGCCGGGGTGATCTCCTGCCGGTGCCTGGGGGCCCTGGTGGAGTCCTACGATCCCGACGGCAAGCCGCTGATCGGGGAGGTCGGCGAGCTGGTGGTCACCAGGCCCATGCCCTCCATGCCGGTCATGTTCTGGAACGACCCGGACGGCGCCCGGTACGAGGAGAGCTACTTCGCCGAGTACCCGGGGGTCTGGCGGCACGGCGACTGGATCAAGATCCTGCCGGACGGCGGGTGCGTGATCTACGGCCGGTCCGACTCGACGCTGAACCGCGGCGGGGTGCGCATGGGAACCAGCGAGTTCTACCGCGTCGTCGAGCGGTTCCCCGCCATCGAGGACAGCCTGGTCATCGACACCGGTCAGCTCGGACAGGAGGGCCGGCTGCTGCTGTACGTGACGATGGCCGAGGGCGAGGAGCTCTCGCCGGCGCTGGTCGCGGAGCTGAAGGACGCACTGAGGACCGAGCTGTCGCCGCGCCACGTGCCGAACGAGGTCATCGAGGTGCCCGGCATCCCGCGCACGCTGAGCGGCAAGAAGCTGGAGGTCCCGGTGCGCAAGATCCTGCTGGGCACGCCGGTGGACAAGGCCGCCAACACCGGCGCCATGGCCAACCCGGAGGTCCTGAAGCACTTCGTCCCGTAGGCCGCGGCCGGGGGAGCGGGACGGGCCCGCCCTGGGATGGCGGCCGGGGATTGACCCGCCTGAGGACGGCGGCCAGGAGGAATGGAAGGGGCCGCTGAGAAGGACGGTGGCCGGCAGGAGTGAGAGGGGCCGCTGGGGGGACGGCGGCCGGCAGGAGAAGGGCCGCCGGGGGGACGGCGGCCGGAGAGGTGGGATCTCGGGGCCGCCCGGCGGACGGCGGCCCCGACGGGGGCGGGGCGGCTTACTGCGTCGTGTCGCCGGACTGGTCGTCGGCCTTCGCACCGCAGGCGTAGCCCTTGGGCAGTTCCGGGGCCATGATGATCTCGCCGAGGTTGGTGCCCTCTGCGGCCCGCCGGAGGGTGATCTGCTTCTCGCAGTCGTAGAAGGCGTAGACGCCGTCGGACTCTCCGAGGAGCAGCATCGAGCGGCCCTCGTAGAGCGGCTTGTCGTCGCCGTCCTTGAGCACGGCCCACTGGTCCTGGAAGCCCACGAAATCCAGCAGGGAGTTGCCTGCCATACCCGGCAGGGGCTGGGCCTTGCCGTACTGATACACGTCCGCGGCCGCGAGGACCATCTGCCAGATGAGCAGCCAGCCCAGGCCGATGCCGGTGAGGGCGCCGACGATCAGTCGCATACCGGAGCGGCCTACCGGCTTGCGACGCATGAGACGGAACGGCACCAGGAACGTCAGCACGCCGAGGCCCACCGCGATGGGCACCATGGTCGCGGCCGTGACCTCGCCCAGGACGCTGAATACGCCCCAGTAGGTGGCGCCGCTCCACAGTGCCGCGATCGTCGCGGCCACCCAGGGGTGCTCCCGAAAGAATCGCACCAGCCGCGACAGGCCACCGAAGGTCACCTTGTCGAGCACCCAGTACAACGCGACCAGCAGCCCGAGCGCGGGCAGGGCGCAGAGCAGTATCAGGATCAAGGTGCCGGAGAGCCGGCCGAACAGGACGGACTGGTCGATGCCCGCCTGCTGTGGGGTGATGCCGAAGAGGTTGTATATCGCCTCGACACCGAGGTAGAGCACCGCGTAGAGCCCGACGCCGATCGGCAGGACCACCGAGGCGATCCGTTCGAGCAGCGCCAGGGCGCTTGGCTTCTCGTCGTCCGCCTCGGCGGCCGGGACGGCGACGCTGGTATTTGTCCCGTTAGAGGTATGTTCTACCGGGATCTGCTGATTGATCACGGCGTATGAGCGTAGCGGCGCTACTGAGCGGTAATAGACTTTTAAACATTTCGGTCAACGCGGGAACACGTCCGGTTCAGATGGCGAACACCTGGGCGTCGTCGGCGAAGGCCTTGAACTCCAGGGCGTTGCCGGCGGGATCGAGCAGGAACATCGTCCACTGCTCTCCCGGCTGCCCCGCGAAGCGCAGGTACGGCTCGATCACGAAGCGGGTGCCCGCCTCGCGCATGCGCTCAGCCAGCCGGTGGAACTCCGGGATGTCCAGGATCAACCCGAAGTGCGGCACGGGCACGTCGTGACCGTCCACCGGGTTGTGCGCCGCCGCCGGCGGACGCGCGGCCAGGTGCGTGACGAACTGGTGCCCGTGCAGGTTCCAGTCGATCCAGCGGTCGGAGCTGCGGCCCTGCTCGCACCCGAGCACCTCGCCGTAGAAGGCCCGGGCGGCCGCGAGGTCGTCGACGGGGACGGCCAGGTGGAAGCGGGGGATGGAAGGAACGGGCGAAGCCATGCGGGTCTCTCCTGAAGTCCGGCGTGCTCCGCCGGACGGCCCCGGCGGATCGGGCAGGACCATCTTCCGTCAGATCCCGCACTCGGCACGCGCGGGGGAGGTGCCGACGGATCCAGCCGCGTCCCCCATCTCCCGCGGTCACCGGACATCTCTGATCGATGCGGCCAGGAAAACGTGCGGTGACCGCATGCCCTCATCGGGTGCGGTCCTCCACCCGGCGGGTGCTGGATGTAAATCGGCGCCGGGTCGGCGGGTCGTGGTACGGCGATGTCGGCGCCGTCGTACGGCGCCTGACCCGGCGGTCCGTCGTGGACGGCGCGCTAGGGGGCCGTGATCAGCTCCGCGCGGTGCGCCGCGAAGTGGTCGGCGATCGAGGTGGCGGGCCGGCCCGTGAGTCGTTCGACGGCGTGGGTGGTGACGTCGTACCAGCCGTCGCGCTTGGCTACCCCCGACGCGCTCCAGGCGTGGGCGAAGTGCTCGGGGACGCCCTGCTCGACGAGCCGCCGGGGCTGTTCGTCGTCGCCGACCTCCTGATGGCGCACAGGGCGGCCGGTGGCCTGCGTCAGCGCGGCGGCGATGTCGGCGTCGGTCACCGCCTCCGGTCCGGTGACATCGAGGAACTCTCCCTGGCCGCCGCCCTCGGCGAGGACGGCGGCGGCCACGGCCGCGCTGTCGTCGCGGGTCAGGTGGCCGGTCCGTCCGCTTCCGGCGTTGCTGGGAAGCACCCCGGTGGCCACGGCCCGGGAGGCGATTCCGACCAGGGTCAGCATCTCGGTCCAGATGTTGAAGCGCAGCACCGTGAACGGCAACCCGGACCCGGCCAGCATCCGCTCGGTGGCCCCGTAGTCCGGGACCAGGGGGTTCGGATGGCCGGGGTCACCCGCACGGGTGAGGGAGGTGAAGATGACGTGGCCGACTCCCGCCTTCGCGGCGGCGTCGATGGCGCGGGCGTGCTTCGGCAGCCGGTCGGCGGTGGCGATGCTGATGATCAGCAGCCGTTCCGCGCCGTCCAGCGCTCGGGTCAGCGCGTCCGGCTCGTCGAAGTCGGCGTGACGGGTCTGGACGCCGAGATCGGCGACCGTGTCCGGGGTCCGCGACAGGGCCAGGACGCGAGAGGCGTCCGTGCGCGTAAGGAGGTGCTGGACGGTCCTGCGGCCCAGGTTCCCCGACGCCCCGCTCACCACGATCATGATGGTTCCTTTCCGTTCCTTTTGCGTAGCCTGATGCTCGTGGATGACGCGTCGCCCTCGGTAGAAGGCACATTGATGTCCCCCCCACCCGGTCCGGAAGCGCCGGTCGCGGAGGAAGCACTCCCTGAGGCGCCGGCTTCGGAGGCGCCGATCGCGCAGGCGCCGGCCCCGGAAGTGCTGGTCGCGGAAGGAGCGATGGCCGGCCTCACGGCGCCGGTCACGGTCGACGACCATCACGGCTGTCCGGCGACGGCGGTGCTGCGCCGCGTCGGCGACAAGTGGAGCCCGGTGCTGCTGTCGCTGCTGGCGCGGGGCGGTCGCGGGTTCAACGAGCTCGACCGGTCGGTCGAGGGGCTCAGCCGCCGCATGCTGATCCGCACGCTGCGATCGCTGGAACGCGACGGCCTGGTGAGCCGTACCGTGCACGCGGGCGTGCCGCCGCGCAGCGAGTACGCCCTGACCGACCTCGGCCGTTCGCTGCGGGAGCACCTGGACGCTCTCGGACGCTGGGCGGTCACCCACGAGGCCGAACTCGCCGCCGCGCGCAGGCGCTACGCCGAGCATCTCTAGCCCGGCACACGGAGCGGGCCGGCCGCCGTTGTCGGCGCCGGTTCCGCCGTACCGCGACTCGCCGACGCGGCGCCGGTCATGTGCAGCGTGTGTCGGGTGGGGTGTGTGGCGTCCTGGTCTCGTGGTCTCGCCCGGGGAGGGGGGTCAGATGGCTTGGGGGAAGCGGAACAGGCGGGCGGGGTCGTAGGTGGCCTTGGTCTTGGCGAGGCGGGCGGCGTTGGGGCCGTAGTAGGCCTGGCGCCAGCCGCTCAGCGCCGGGTCGATGTAGTTGACGTAGGCGTGGTCGCCGAAGTGGGGGGTCATCGCGTCGTGCGCGCCGCGCAGCCAGGTCGCCGCGCCCGCCATGTGCGCGTAGTACTGGACGCTGAACAGAGCCGCGCGGTGCGGGAAGGCCGTTGCGCCGGGTCCGACGCGCCCGACGGCCCCGCCGAGGGCGTCCAGGAGCACGGCGTGCCGGCCGGGGCGGGAGATCCGGTCGACCAGGGTGGCGATGCCGGAGGCCGACAGCGGGCGGTAGGCCATGTGGGACTTGGCGCTGAAGGCGTCGCGCGGGAAGCGGCCGTCGGCCGTCCGCCCGGGCAGGTCGCCCTGCCGGTGGCACTGGGACACGGTGCGCGAGGAGCAGCCGGCCTCGATCATCATGGCGTGCTGGTAGGACGTGCGGGTGATGAAGCGGCTGGACGGCTGGGACCCGACCTTGGCGATCAGCGGGTCGAGCAGCCGCTCGCACTGGTCGCGCGGACCCACGTAGACCCCGCCGATCTGCACGTCCAGGCCGGGGTCCTGGGACAGGTGGAGGTTGCTCCACAGCGCGTCGGGGACCGACGGCGCCCACGACTGCCAGGCCGCGACCGCCTTGCGCGCCCGCGACCAGGGCCAGTGCAGGAAGAACAGCGTGAGGTCCTGCGTACGGTGGGTGCGGAAGGTGAACGACACCGCGACGCCGAAGTTGCCCCCACCGCCGCCGCGTGAAGCCCAGTAGAGCTCGGGGTCGTGGCGGGAGTCGCAGGTGCGCACCCGCCCGTCGGCCGTGACGATCTGCAGCGACTCCAGAGCGTCGCAGGTGAGGCCGTACTTTCTCGACAGGACGCCGATGCCGCCGCCGAGCGTCAGGCCGGCGATGCCCACGGTGGGGCACGAGCCCCCCGGGATGCCGACGCCGTGCGCCGCCAGCCGGTCGTAGATGTCGACGAGCTGAGCGCCCGCGCCCACGACCGCGCGCCCTCCGGAGGCCCGTACGGAGCTCATGCGCGAGACGTCGATCACCAGGCCGGTGCCGGTGGACCAGCCCGCGTAGCTGTGGCCGCCCGAACGCGAGGTCACCGGCACCCCGAACCGCCGGGCGAAGGCCAGGCACTCGGCCACGTCGGAGGGGTTGGCGCAGTAGGCGACGCCGCCCGGCCGGATGCCGTCGAAGGAGGGGTTGTAGAGGCGGCGCGCCGCGTCGTAGGAGGCGTCGCCGGGACGGATCATCCGGCCCGCCAGGCCCCTGCCCAGGGAGGACCAGTCGGAGGGGGAGGGCCCGCCGCGCGCGCCGGTGCGCGCCAGGGTGCCGCCGGCGGACGCGGCGGACGGCGCCGAGCCCGCCGAGCCCGCCGCGGAAGCCGCGGAAGTCGCGCCCAAGGCGCTCGCGGTGCCCGCCGTGCCCGTCGTGGCCGTCGTGGCCCTCGCGAGGGTGCCGGTCGGGGCGCAGGCGGTGGCCGCGGCCGCCGCGGTGACGGCGGAGGCCCGCAGGAAGGTCCGCCGGTCGAGCGCGGGTTGCATGATCACTCATCTCTGGGAACGGTCATCGACGACGAAAGGTATCGCTCGTCCTAAGAGACGTCCCCAGAAGGCCCATGGTTTATCACGGATCGGTCACGGTGCACGTGGCGGCCGTGGAAGACTCGCACTGCCAGGGGAATTGCGCACGATACCGGACAAGTTGACGTTTCAGGTGTGATGGGCTGATATCGGGTACGGCGGAGGGGACTAGGTCAACGGCGATCGAGCACCCCGTCCCGCCGCGGAGGTGTCGCGCGACCGGGAGCGTGGCATGCCCCTGTCATGGCCCCGCCCCGGCAAGATCACTGCGTACAAGGCGAACGCTCACAAAGGAGTGAGAAGCGACATGCCGCTCGACGAGGCAAAGGACCGGTTGCTCCGGTCCGCTGCTGAACTGTGTGCCGACACCACGGAGGCCGACCACCTCGACGGTGACGGCTTCCTGGCCTTCCTCCGGCTCTACTACCGGCATGTCGCGCCCGAGGACGTGATCGACCGCGACCCCGCCCAGATCGGCGCCGCCGCCCTGGCCCAGCGGCGCTTCGCCGCCGACCGCCCCCAGGGGCGGGCGCTGGTACGGGCCTACGCGCCCCCGCCGCCGGAGGACGGCCACGGCCATGGGGCGGTCGTCGAGGTCGTCACCGACGACATGCCCTACCTGGTCGACTCGGTCACCATGGAGCTGGAGCGCCACGGCATCGGCGTCCAGCTCGTCGTGCACCCGCAGATCAAGGTGCGCCGCGACATGACCGGGCGCATGCTCGGCGACGACCAGACCGACCTCACCGGGCAGTTCCTCGTCGAGTCGTGGATGCACATCGAGACCGACCGCCTGCCCGCCCCCGAGGCGCTCGCGGAGATCGAGGGCGACCTGCAGCGGGTGCTGCAGGACGTCCGCGCCGCCGTCGAGGACTCGCCCAAGATGCGGGCCCTGGCCGAGGGCATCGCCGCCGAGCTGGAGGCCGTGCCGCCGGGCCTCCCGTCGGGCGACGTCGCCGACAGCGTCGAGCTGCTCCGCTGGCTCGCCGACGGCCACTTCACCTTCCTCGGCTACCGCGAGTACCGCCTGGAGGAGGCGCCGGACGGAGACGGGCTGCGCGCCCTTCCCGGCACCGGCCTCGGCATCCTGCGGGCCGACAAGGCCGGGTCGGCGAGCTTCGCCGCCATGTCCCCCGAGCTGCGCGCGAAGGCGCGCGAGAGACAGCAGTTCGTGGTGACCAAGGCCAACAGCCGGGCCACCGTGCACCGCCCCGCCTACCTGGACTACATCGGCGTCAAGGTCTTCTCCCCCGAGGGCGACGTCGTCGGCGAGCGCCGCTTCCTCGGCCTGTTCTCGCACGTCGCCTACAGCGAGTCGATCTCGCACATCCCGGTGCTGCGCCGCCGGGTTTCCGAGGTGCTGGACAAGGCGGGCCTCAGCCCCGACAGCCACGACGGCAAGGACCTCATCGAGATCCTCGAGAGCTATCCGCGCGCCGAGCTGTTCCAGGTGCCCGCCGACGAGCTGGCGCCGATGGCGCTGGAGGTGCTGCGGCTGCGCGAGCGCAAGCGGGTCAAGCTGTTCCTGCGCCGCGACGACTACAACCGCTACATCTCCTGCCTGATCTACCTGCCCCGCGACCGGTACAACACCGATGTGCGCGTCCGCATGCAGGACATCCTGCTGGAGGCGCTCGACGGCGCGACCCTCGACTACAGCACGATGCTCGGCGAGTCGCCGCTGGCCCGCCTGCACATCGTCGTGCGCGGCGAGCGCGGCAAGGCCCTCGGGCCGCGGGAGTTCGACCTGCCCGCGCTGGAGGCCCGCATCGCCGCCACCACCCGCACCTGGGAGGACGACCTCGCCGACGCGATCGCGGGGCTTCCCGAGGACCGGGTCGCCAAGCTGCCCGGCGGGCCGACGAGCGCGGCGCTGTCCGGCAGGTACGCCGAGGCGTTCCCCGAGGGCTACAAGGCCGACTTCTCCCCCCACGCGGCCGTCGAGGACCTGTGCCGCCTGGAGCGGCTCGCCGCCACCCCCGGCGAGGTCGCCATGGACCTCTACCGGCCGCAGGACCGCGCCCAGTGCGAGTGGCGGTTCAAGCTCTTCCGCATCGGCGCCCCGGTCTCGCTGTCGGACGTGCTGCCGCTGCTGTCGCGCATGGGCGTCGAGGTCGTGGACGAGCGGCCGTACCAGATCGGCAGGCCCGGCGGGCCGGCCGCCTGGATCTACGACTTCGGCCTGCGCTGCCCCTCCTCGGCGGAGGCCGGGGACGAGCGGTTCAAGCGGCTGTTCGAGGACGTCGCCGGGGCGCTGTGGCGCGCCGAGATCGAGAGCGACGGCTTCAACGGCCTGGTCATCGCCGCCGGCCTCACCTGGGAGCAGGCGCTGTACCTGCGCGTGTACGCCAAGTACCTGCGTCAGGCCGGCACCGCCTTCAGCCAGCGCTACATCGAGAAGGTGCTGCTCGGCAACATCCGGCTGGCCAAGCTGCTGGTGCGGCTGTTCGAGGCCCGGCTCGACCCGCGCCGCGCGGACGACCTGCGCGACGACATGGCCGACGCGCTCCGCGAAGAGATCCTGGCCGCCCTGGACGAGGTGGCCTCGCTGGACGAGGACCGCATCCTGCGGGCCTACCTGGAGATGATCTCGGCGACGCTGCGCACCAACGCCTTCCAGCGGGCGGAGGGCAGGCGCAAGCCGTACATTTCGCTCAAGTTCGACTCCTCGGCGATCAGCGTGCTGCCGCTGCCCCGCCCGAAGTACGAGATCTTCGTGTACTCGCCGCGCGTCGAGGGCGTCCACCTGCGCTTCGGCAAGGTCGCCCGCGGCGGCCTGCGCTGGTCCGACCGCATGGAGGACTTCCGCACCGAGGTGCTCGGCCTGGTCAAGGCCCAGATGGTGAAGAACACCGTCATCGTGCCCACCGGCTCCAAGGGCGGCTTCGTCGTCAAGCGGCCGCCGGTCGGCGGCGGGCGGGACGAGGTGATGGCCGAGGGCGTGGCCTGCTACCGGCAGTTCATCTCCGGACTGCTCGACATCACCGACAACCTCGTCGACAACCAGGTGGTCCCCCCGCACGGCGTCGTCCGGCACGACGGCGACGACACCTACCTGGTCGTCGCGGCCGACAAGGGCACCGCCACCTTCTCCGACATCGCCAACAGCGTCGCCAAGGAGTACGGCTTCTGGCTCGGCGACGCCTTCGCCTCCGGCGGCTCGGTCGGGTACGACCACAAGGCCATGGGCATCACCGCGCGCGGCGCCTGGGAGTCGGTCGCCTACCACTTCCGCTCCATGGGCGTCGACGTCCAGAGCACCGACTTCACGGTGGTGGGCGTCGGCGACATGTCCGGCGACGTGTTCGGCAACGGCATGCTGCTGTCCCGGCACATCAAACTGGTCGCGGCCTTCGACCACCGGCACATCTTCGTCGACCCTTCGCCCGACTCGGCCCGGGGCTTCGAGGAGCGGTCCCGCCTGTTCGCGCTGCCGCGCAGCTCCTGGGCCGACTACGACTCCGGCGCCATCTCGGCCGGCGGCGGCGTGTGGCCGCGCACGGCCAAGTCGGTGCCGGTGTCGCCGCAGATGCGCGCCGCCCTCGGCATCCGCGAGGGCGTGTCGGCGATGACGCCGAGCGACCTGATCAGCGCCATCCTGCGGGCCCCGGTCGACCTGCTGTGGAACGGCGGCATCGGCACCTACGTCAAGTCCTCCGCCGAGAGCCACGCCGACGCCGGCGACAAGGCCAACGACGCCCTGCGCGTCAACGCCGCCGACCTGCGCTGCAAGGTGATCGGCGAGGGCGGCAACCTCGGGCTCACCCAGCTCGCCCGCATCGAGTTCGCGCTCAACGGCGGGTACGTCAACACCGACTTCATCGACAACTCGGCCGGTGTGGACACCTCCGACCACGAGGTGAACATCAAGATCCTCCTGGACCGGCTGGTGCGGGACGGCGAGCTGAGCGAGAACGACCGCGACCAGCTCTTCCTGGACATGACCGACGAGGTCTCCGGGCTGGTCCTGCGCGACAACAAGGCGCAGAACATCGTCCTGGCCGCCGCGCGCGCGCAGGCGCAGGAGATGCTGCACATCCACGCCCGCTACCTGCGCAGGCTGGAACGCGACGGCCTGATCAACCGTGAGCTGGAGGCGCTCCCGTCCGACAAGACGCTCGCCGAGCGGCGCCAGGCCCACCTCGGGCTCACCGCGCCGGAGTTCTCGGTGCTGCTCGCCTACACCAAGCTCGTGGCCGACCACGAGCTGCTCGCCTCCGACCTGCCCGACGACCCGTACCTGACGTCGTGGCTGGTGTCGTACTTCCCCTCGGCGCTGCGCGAGCGGTTCCGCGCCGCCATGGACACCCACCCGCTGCGCCGCGAGATCATCACCACCTGCGTGGTCAACGACCTGGTGAACGCCAGCGGCACGACGTTCATGTTCCGCTTCGGCGAGGAGACCGGCGCCTCCACCCCCGACATCGCCCGGGCTTACCTGGTGTCGCGCGAGGTGTTCGAGCTGCCGGGCTTCTGGCGGGCCGTGGAGGCGCTGGACAACAAGGTCGACACCGCCACCCAGCTCGCCATGCTCCTGGAGGGCCGCAAGCTCGCCGAGCGCGGCGCGCGGTGGCTGCTCGGCAACCGCAGGCCGCCGCTCGACCTGGCGGGAGCGGTGAGGTTCTTCGTGGAGGGCGCCGAGGGGCTGCTGCCCCACCTGCCCAAACTGCTGACCGGCCCCGACCTCGCGGCCTTCGAGGAGCGCCGCGACGGGTACCTGTCGCGGGGCGTCCCGGCCGACCTGGCCGAGCGCGCGGCGGTGATGGTGCCGGCGTACTCGACGTTCGACCTGGTGGAGATCTCCGCGCGCACCGGCCGCCCCGTGAACGACGTCGCGGAGGTCTACTTCGACCTGGCCGACCGGCTCCAGCTCGCCCGGCTGCGCGAGCGGGTCATCGCCCTGCCCCGCGACAACCGGTGGAACTCCATGGCCAGGGCCGCGTTGCGCGACGACCTGTACGCCGCGCACGCGACGCTGACCAGGGACGTGCTGGTGCACAGCGAGCCGGGGCCGTCCCCGGAGGAGCGCCTGGCACGCTGGTCGGAGGTCAACTCGGCCGCCGTCGCGCGGGCGCGCCAGACGCTGTCGGAGATCTGGGAGAGCGACCACTTCGACCTGGCCACCCTCTCGGTGGCGCTGAGAGCCGTGCGCACCCTGGTGGCCACCAGCAACCTGCCGCACGCCGAGCGCTGAGCTCGCCGCCCGGCGGCGCGACCGCCGCCGGGCGCCCTTCAACCTTGCGGACCCCCGCCGGGCGCCCTTCGGCCCTCCGAACCCCCGTCGAGCCGTCCGTCGAGCCGTCCGTCGAGCCGTCCGGGCACCTGCCGGGCGGCCTGCGGCGTCAGCGGCTGGTGACGCTCGTGGCGGCCCCGTCGAAGCCGATGATCCGCGCCCGCTCAGTGGAGCCCCTGCGGGCCACCTGGCTGACGTACTGCTGGGTCTCCACCATGCGCACCATGGACGGCACGACGACGCTGCCCACCGACCAGCGGACGTCCTTGGGCACCGGAACCAGGCCCGCGGCGGAGGCCGTCTTGGCCTGCCGGAGCGTGGTGCGGGTCAGCGAGTACAGGATGGCCGCCCCGCCGTCGGTCGTGCGCAGCGCGTAGATCGGATAGGCGGTCGCGGCGAACAGCGAGTCGTACAGGAACCCGCGCAGCTTGTACTCGGGCTGGGTCTTCTCGACCTCGTCGAAGTAGCCGGTGGTCTGCGGCCCGGGCCCGATCAGGCTCGCCGCGTACCCCTTGGGCCCCTCCTCGGCGATGGTCGCGTGCAGCGGCGCCATCAGGTGCGGGCTGATCGCGATCGAGTCGTCGCGGGTGGCCAGCGGGGTCGCGTAGCCGTCCTCGTCCAGCGCGACGGCGGGCGGCTCGGCGCCGGGGTAGAGCAGCGAGGCGAAGCTGAGCCGCCAGTCGGCGGCCTCGTACTGCTTCATGAAGGCCAGCACGGCCGTGCGGCCCTGCCCCTTGGCGTCTCTGCGTTCGACGATCGCCGCGAACCAGTAGGGATAACGGCCCGGCCGCAGGCGCGGCACCAGCAGCGCCGGCCCGCCCCAGGTGTAGCGGGCGGAGCGCAGCCCGGTGGACTCGAACGCCGCCACGGTGATCGGCGCCTGGGCGTCCCGGCTCTGGTCGACGGCGTAGAACTCGGCGCCGGCGGCGCGGGCGGCGTCGTCGGCGGCGAGGATCTCGCGCGTCACCCTGCCGGCCTCCTGCAGCGTGACCGCCGGAGCCTCCGCGGCGGTGGACGTGGGGGAGGCCGTCCCGGCCGGGGCGCTCGGGGAGGCGGAGGCGGGCACCGCGCCGCGACTGGTCTGGGCGGGAGGCGTGGAGCAGGCGGCCAACGTGACCATGGCCGCGGCCAGTAGGGACGGCGCGAGGGCGGCACGCATGGTCCTGGTCACGCTCGCCTCCCGATGAGTCCCCGCAGAACGCCCATGCTAGCCACGCGCGAGGTGGCTCCGGCTTCGCGTACCCTTGGCAGATGTGGCAGCCATCGATCCCGCAGAAGAGATCAGCGAGCTTACCGGCACACTGAAGGGCATTCAGGATGTGCTGGATCTCGACGTCATGCGCAAGCAGATCGCCGAGTTGGAGGAGCAGGCTGCCGCGCCCGACCTGTGGAACGACCCTGAGCAGGCGCAGAAGGTCACCAGCAAGCTCTCCCACATGCAGGGCGAGCTCAACCGCGTCGAGACCCTGATCCGGCGGCTGGACGACATCTCCGTCCTGTACGAGCTGGCCGAGGCCGAGGACGACGCCGACACCCGCGAGGAGGCCGACCGCGAGCTGGGCTCCCTGCGCACCGACGTCAACGCCCTCGAGGTGCGCACGCTCCTGGCGGGTCCCTACGACGCCCGCGAGGCGCTCGTCACGATCAACTCCCAGGCCGGCGGCGTGGACGCGGCCGACTGGGCCCAGATGCTCCTGCGCATGTACATCCGGTGGGCCGAGCGCAAGGGCTACTCCACCGAGATCTACGACACCTCCTACGCCGAAGAGGCCGGCATCAAGTCGGCGACCTTCGTCGTCAAGGCGCCCTACGCCTACGGCACGCTGAGGGGCGAGCACGGCACCCACCGGCTGGTCCGCATCAGCCCCTTCGACAACCAGGGGCGCCGCCAGACCTCCTTCGCGGGCGTCGACATCGTGCCGGTCGTCGAGCAGACCGACCACATCGACATCAACGAGGACGACCTGCGCATCGACGTCTACCGCTCCTCCGGCCCCGGCGGCCAGGGCGTCAACACCACCGACTCGGCGGTGCGCATCACCCACCTGCCCACCGGCATCGTGGTCTCCTGCCAGAACGAGCGCTCACAGCTGCAGAACCGCGCCTCGGCGATGACGGTGCTGCAGGCCAAGCTGCTCGAGCGCAAGCGGCAGGAGGAGGCCGCGAAGATGTCGGAGCTGCGCGGCGAGTCCACCACCTCGTGGGGCACGCAGATCCGCAACTACGTGCTGCACCCGTACCAGATCGTGAAGGACCTGCGCACGTCGGTCGAGGCGGGCAACCCCACCGCGGTGCTCGACGGCGACCTCGACGAGTTCATCGAGGGCGAGATCCGCTGGATGCGCCGCCAGGAGTCGGGCGCCGCGAGCGGCTGACCGCCGCGCCGGCCCCTGGGCCGCCCCAGACCTTCCCGCACCACCCCTGTGGCGCCGCTCAGGCGCCGTAGAGGTGGTTCAGCGCGAGCGTGCACGCCAGCACGATGAGCAGCACGATCGCGATGAGCATGGGCGAAAGACCGCCCAGCCCATGGTGGTGAACCCTTGCCCTGCTGGCCCGGCAGGCCGGGCACCGCCCCTCGACCACCGGGCCGGCGCAGTTGGCGCAGATGAGATGTTCGCAGCTCACGGGATATCTCCCTCTCCACGGTGATCGCTTTACCACCCTGTTAGCGAGTGTGGAATCGTTTTGTTTCCGTTATGGACGTTCCATGCCAGTGTTACCCCTAGACTGAGCCTCGGCCAACCGGAACGTCGATCGTCGGTAAAGAACGGCGCCCCCCGGCCGGCGAGCAATGCGATGTGGCCGACGCGGCCACCTCCGCGACCGTCCTAACCCCTAGACTGGCATGCCGTGATGCGCCTGTGATCCATTTCGATAATGTCACCAAGGTCTACGTTAACCAGAACCGCCCCGCCCTCGACCACGTCAGCGTGGACGTCGACAAGGGGGAGTTCGTGTTCCTGGTCGGTCCTTCGGGGTCGGGGAAGTCGACCTTTCTCCGGCTGGTCCTGAAGGAAGAGCGCCCGAACTCGGGCGCCATCCACGTCGCCGGAAAGGATCTGGCGCGCCTGTCGAACTTCAAGGTGCCGCACCTGCGCCGCCGCATCGGCTGTGTGTTCCAGGACTTCCGGCTGCTGCCCAACAAGAACGTCTACGAGAACGTGGCGTTCGCGCTGGAGGTCATCGGCAAGCCCCGGCGGTTCATCCGCAAGGTCGTGCCCGAGGTCGTCGAGCTCGTCGGCCTGGAGGGCAAGGCTCACCGCATGCCCGACGAGCTGTCCGGCGGTGAGCAGCAGCGGGTCGCGATGGCCCGCGCGTTCGTCAACCGGCCGATGATCCTGCTCGCGGACGAGCCCACGGGCAACATCGACCCCGCCACCAGCATCGGGATCATGAAGGTGCTCGACCGGATCAACCGGACCGGCACCACCGTCGTCATGGCCACCCATGACGCCGCCATCGTCGACTCCATGCGCAAACGCGTGGTCGAGCTGGAGGACGGCAAGATCGTCCGTGATCAGTCGCGCGGCGTCTACGGCCAGGCGTACTGATCACCAAGCGAGATAGCGACAGGGGACACCCAAAGCATGCGGGCAAACTTCATCTTCTCTGAGGTCTGGATCGGCCTTCGCCGCAACCTCACGATGACCATCGCGGTCATCGTGACCGTGGCCATCGGCATGGCCCTGCTCGGCATTGGGCTCATGATCAACGCGCAGGTCGGCAGCATGAGCAGCTACTGGTCCGACAAGGTCCAGCTCTCGGCCTTCCTGTGCATGAAGAACAGCCCGTTCGACGCCTGCAAGGGCCGCGGCACGGTCAGCGCGCAGGAGAAGGTCGCGCTGCAGAAGCAGATCGAGAGCCTGCCGCAGGTCGACCGGGTCACCTTCGAGACCCAGGAGAAGGCCTACGAGAACTTCAAGGCCTCCTACAGCAGCAACAGCGTCTTCCTGAACGCGGTCAAGGTCGAGGACATGCCCGAGTCGTTCCGGGTCAAGCTGAAGAACCCCGACGACTACAAGTCCGTCTTCGACGCGCTCAGCGGCGCGCCCGGCGTGGCGAACGTGGTCAACGACCAGCAACTCCTCGACCGGTTCTTCGGCCTGATGAACCGGCTGCGCAGCGCGGCGCTCGTCGTGGCGCTGATCCAGGTGTTCGCCGCCATCCTGCTGATCGGCAACACCGTGCGGCTGTCGGCGTACAACCGCAGGCGCGAGACCGGCATCATGCGCCTGGTCGGGGCCTCCAACCTGTACATCCAGCTGCCCTTCGTCATGGAGGGCACCATCGCCGGCCTGGTCGGCGGGGTGATCTCGGCGGTGCTGCTGATGTTCGCCAAGATCGTGATCTTCGACAGCATGCAGAAGTTCTTCGCGCTGGCGACACAGCTCACCTGGAGCGACGTCGCACAGGTGATCACGCTCACGACCGTGGTCGGCGTGCTCATCTGTATCCTCGCCTCGTTCGTGACGCTCCGCCGGTACCTGCGGGTGTGACGCTCCCCGGTAGGCTCGCTGTATGCCACGTGAGACCGGGCGCAAGCTGATCGCCCAGAACAAGCGTGCCCGGCACGATTACCAGATCGAGGACACCTACGAGGCCGGGCTCGTCCTGATGGGCACGGAGGTGAAATCCCTCCGTGCCGGCCGGGCGAGCCTCTCGGACGGGTACGCCCAGGTCAAGGACGACGAGGTGTGGCTGATGAACATCCACATCCCCGAGTACCACATGGGCACCTGGACCAACCACGCCGCGCGGCGCCCCCGCAAGCTCCTGCTCCACCGCAAGGAGATCGGGAAGATCATCAGCAAGACCAAGGAGACGGGCCTGACGCTGGTCCCGCTCTCGCTGTACTTCAGTGACGGCAGGGCCAAGGTCGAGATCGGCGTCGCCCGCGGTAAGAAGACCTGGGACAAGCGGCACGACCTCGCCGAGAAGCAGGCGAACAGGGAGATGGCCCGCGCCCTCCGTCACCGCAACCGATGAGGTCCGAGCAGCAGTGGTGCTAGCCGTACGTCTGAGAAGAGCCCTGTCGGCTGGGCTGTCGCTGGCCGTCGCCGTGCCCATGCTGTCGGCCTGCTTCTCCGAGCCGTCGCCGCACGAGGCGGTCAGCCAGTTCCTGGTGGGCTGGCAGTCCGGCGACTACGCCGCCGCGGCCGAGCGCGTCGACGGCGACCCGAAGGCCGTGCGCAAGGCGCTGGAGGACGCCGGGGTGCAGCTCGACGCCGCCTCCATCCGCTTCGCGCTCAGGAGCCTGACCACCAACGGCGACAGCGCGGACGCCAGGTTCCACGTCCAGATCGACCTCGGCGACAACAATCCGATCTGGCAGTACGACAACGACCTGCCGCTGCACGTGGTCGACGGCAGGTGGAAGGTCCGCTGGTCGCCCAGCGTCATCCACCCGCAGCTGCGCGAGGGCCAGCGCTTCGCGGTCAAGGTCGCCCCCGAGGGCGACCAGCCGATCCGCCAGCCCATCGAGGACCGCAACGGCGACCCGCTCCAGCAGGACACCACGCTGTACCTCGCCGGCGTCTACCCCGACCGGGTGAAGGACCCGGTGGGGGTGTGCGAGCGGCTGTTCCAGCTCACCGGCTTCGCCCAAGATCGCCTGCTCGCCCGCATCCGCTCGGCGCCGCCGCAGGACTTCGTGCCGCTGGTGACCTTCGGCGCCAAGAAGTACGCCCAGCTGCTGGACCGGCTGGAGGAGATCGGCCCCGACCTGAAGATCGAGAAGCAGTCGCAGCCGGTCGCGCCCGCCCAGCCGGTCGACATCATCGGCAAGGTCGGCGCGATCACCGCCGAGACCATGCAGCAGCTCGGCGGCCCGCAGCGCGCCGGCGGCGACACCATCGGCCAGGGCGGACTGCAGAAGGCCTACCAGGACCAGCTCACCGGTTCCACCGGCACCGAGGTCATGACCTACGACCTCAAGACCGGCGAGCAGGTCGCCGAGCTGGCGCGCTGGCCCGGCAGGACGAACACCACCTCGGTGCGCACCACCATCGACAAGGGCGTGCAGCAGTCCGCCGACCTGTCCGTCGGCGGCGGGCCGGCCGCGCTGCTGGTCGCGGTGGACGCGCCGTCCGGGCAGATCCGCGCCGTGGCGTCCAAAGAGTTCGACCAGCAGACCGACGGGCTCGCCGGGCGCTTCCCGCCCGGGACGACGTTCTCGATCGTGGCCGCGGACGGCCTGCTCGGCGCGGGGCTGGACCCCGACCAGAAGCTGCCGTGCCCGGCCGACCGCACGGTCGGAGGCGCCCGCTTCCAGCAGACGGAGGCGCGGCCCCAGCCTCAGCAGCCGACGCCCACCCCGACCCCGACGCCGACCGCGATCTCCACCGCGCCGCCGGCCGGTACGACGCCGAGCGTCACCGCCGACTTCGCCCAGGGGTGCGTCACCGCGCTGGCGTCCCTGTCGCGCCGCATCGACGCCGGGGCCCTCAACCGGGCGGCCGCCCGCTTCGGCATCGGCGGCGACTGGCGGCTGCCGCTGCGCTCGTTCACCGGGAGCATGCCGGCGGCGGCGACCGACGCCGCCAAGGCGAAGATCATCGCCGGGCAGACGGTGCGGGTCAGCCCGTTGTCGATGGCCCTGGTCGCCGCGGCCCTGGGCTCGGGCACCTGGCGCCCGCCCACGCTGGTCACCTCGCCGTCATCACCGGACGCCGCCGCCGACGCCTCCTCCGACCCCGCGCCCGCCACGCCGCCGCGTCCGGTCACCCTCGACCCGGCGACCCTGACCGAGCTTCGCGCGCTGATGCGCGCGGGCGTCGTCTCGGGCACGGCCGCCGCCGCCTCGGCGCCGGGGGACAAGGTCTACGGGCTGGCCTCGGCCGTGACCTACACCGAGAAGAAGCGCGAGCGGCACCTGTCGTGGTTCGTGGGCTGGCAGGGCGACCTGGCCGTCGCCGTGCTCACCGAGAGCGCCGATCCGGCGGCCTCGGCCCGCGTGGCCGGCCAGTTCTTCCGCAGCGCCCGCACGGCCGCGTGAACGCCACCCTGAACGGTGCCCTGAACGCGGCCTGAACGGGCCTCTGCGCGAGGGCCGGCGCGCCTGCCGGAACGCCGCCGCCCGGCCCTGAACGACGGTTGAACGGCCTTTCGGAAAAATCTCGCCGGGCCGAGCAACCATCGGGGCGTCTCCCGGCGTCTTTCTGGGTGACCGGGCACCGCTTGGGGGTTGCGGGCCTGGTCGCCGTGATGAGACCAGGGCTTCATCTCGGGGGAAGCCCTGCCGTCCGGACCGGCTCGACCCTGCCGGTCGGCCCCCGGGGGCGTGTGCCACGTGCCACGTCCCCGGGGGTTTCGGCGTCCGCGGTCGCCGGCGGAGGGCCGCCGCGGGGAATCAAGTTGGCACCGCCGGTGTTGAGTGGAGTATGTTCATGTCGATCGGCCTCTCCGGAGGTCGTGTTGACAACTCCACAGGGGGTGACTGGTTTCGACTTCGGCATGTCGTGCCAGGGGAAGCGGGTCGAGGACTGCGGACATAACCTCGTTAATCCTGTGACCGCAAAACAATAAGTGCCAATAACACGCGCACTCAGGGCCACATGGCCCTCGCCGCCTGAGCGAGGTCTAGGCCCTTGTCAGCCCGGGAGTGCCTCCGGCCCGGATCTGGCATCGCTAGGAGGCTCAACCGATCGACCCGGTCACGGGGCCGATAGGGAAACCTAACAGTGACTGAGCCCGTCGGTGACACGCCTGCGTGATCACCGGGGCTGAGAAAATCGCAGCAGGCTGCACCCGGAGAAGCCCTGACGCGGTGTTGAAGGACGCGGGTTCGATTCCCGCCACCTCCACACTCCCGCGCGCGCCCCCGCGCTGCGGAGCTGATCGCCCGAGGGCGGTCGGCGGGCCCCACAGGCCCGCCGGCCGCCCTTTGCCGTGCGTGGGGTATGCCGGTTCCGCCCGATGTGAACGCTGTTCCGGCGGCGGTCGCGGCTCTGTAGCGTTGCCGCATGACAGATCTTCGGTCCGCCGTGGTGAACCGGGTACGGCTGGTCTACGAGGTGGCGGGGGACGCCGGCGCGCCGCCGGTGCTGCTTCTGCACGGGCGGGGGAGCGACCACACCACCTGGGCCGGAGTCATCGAGCACCTGGCGGGGTCCTGGCGCGTCTACGCGCCCGACGCCCGCGGGCACGGCGCCAGCGACTGGCCCCGGGTCTACTCGCTGGAGCTCATGCGCGACGACGTGGTCGCCCTGCTCGACCACCTCGAACTGCCCCGTGTGACCATCGTCGGGCACTCCATGGGCGGCATGGTCGCCTTCCTGGTCGCGCAGGACCATCCGGGCCGGGTCGAGCGCATGGTGCTGGAGGACGTCCCCGCGCCGCACCCCGCCCGCCTGTCCCTGCCCGGGCGGCCCGACGGCGAGCTGCCCTTCGACTGGGCCATGGTCGAGCAGACCGCCCACCAGCGCAACCATCCCGACCCGGCGTGGCTGGACGGCCTGGCCAAGGTCACCGCGCCGACGCTGGTCATCGCGGGCGGCGCGCCCAGCCACCTGCCGCAGGACCAGGTCGCCGATCTGGCCCGCCGCATCCCCGGCGCCCGGCTGATGACGATCGAGGCCGGGCACGAGGTGCACGCCACCCGCCCCGCGGAGTTCAACGACGCGCTGACGGCGTTCCTCGGACGGTGACCCTGCCCGTGCCGCGTCAGCGGTAGAGGCGGATGGCGCCGGTGAGGACCTGACGGGCCACGGCGAGGACCTCGTCGGCCGTGGCGGGGGACGGGGGCGGGGCGACGACCTGCACCATCTGCGTGCTCGGCTCGCCGACGTCGGGGAACAGCTCCCACTTCCACCCGGGGCTGGTCAGGCTGTCGAAGCGTTCGAGGCTCACCACGAGGGGCGCCGAGCCGTCCCATCCCCAGGGCGGGGTCTGCGGCAGCCGCGCCAGGCGGATGCGGGCACGCGGCGCCGGTCCGTCGCCGGCCGCCCGCCGCGCCTCCGTCGCGGCCTCGCGCGGATCCAGCGATGCCGAACGCGGGTCGAGGGAAGCGGTGCGGGGGTCGGAGGATGACGCGTGCTGGTCCAGTGCGGGGGAGCGCGGGTCGCAAGGGGCGGTGTCCGGGTGGTCCAGCGTCGCCAGACCGGCGCGCTCGGCGGCCCCGGTGAGCAGGCCGTGCGGGTCGTCCAGGCCGGCCAGGGAGGCACGCCGGTAGGCGGTGGACCGGGCGTGCAGCACGGCCTCGGCCAGGCGGTGGTCGGTGCCGTGCTCGCCGGTCCAGTCGGCGGTGGCCAGGCCGTGACGCTCGCCGGCCTCGTGCACCTCGGCCAGCAGTCGTGCGGCCGCGTCCAGCGCGGAGGCGGTGTAGATGGTGCGGTAGTGCCCTCGCGCCGCCCGCTCGATCATCTGGCGGGCGGAGGCGGTCTCGGTGGTCGTCATCGGCTGCTGTCCCTCGTCGTCTCGCCTGTGACCGTTAGGACTTTAGCCCTACTTGATCCATTGGCGTGACTTGGGATGCCCGCTCACCTCATCCCGGCTACAGGCCGGGGCCACGGGTCAGGTGCCCGAGAGGGTGCCGAGCGTGACGGTGACGGTCGTGGTCTTGCCGTTCGGGTGCAGGACCCCGACCTTCGCCTGCGTGCCCGGACGCAGCCCGGCCAGCACCTCCGACAGGGACGCCGCCGTCGGCGTGGGCTTGCCGTTGACGCTGGTGATGATGTCCCCGGGCCTGATCCCGGCGCGGGCCGCGCCGCTGCCCGCGTCCACGTGGGCGACGCCGACGCCGACCGGCCGGCCGTCGGCGTCCACGACGGTGTTGACCCGGACGCCGAGCGCGGCCCGCCGCGTGTTGGTGACCTTGCCGTACCGGATGATCTGCTCGGCCACGTCCTTGGCGGTGCTGCTCGGGATCGCGAACCCGATGCCGGGTGCGGCGCCTCCGCCGAGGTCGGGGTTGATGGCGGCCAGCGTCGGGACGCCGATCACCTCGCCGTGGAGGTTGGTGAGCGCCCCGCCGCTGTTGCCGGGGTTGATCGACGCGGATGTCTGGATGGCGTTGGTGATGGTCGCTCCCGGCGAGCCCTCGCCCTGCGGTTCGGTCACCGTGCGGCCCAGCGCGGAGATGATGCCGTTGGTCACGCTGCCCGACAGGCCCAGCGGGTTGCCCATGGCCAGGACGATCTGGCCGACCTTGAGCCTGCCCGAGTCGCCGAAGTTCGCGGGGGTCAGGCCGTTGCGGTCGGCGACGCGGATGACCGCGAGGTCGCCCAGGGGATAGGAGGCGACCAGGTCGGCCTTGCGCGGCTTGCCGCCGGTGGCCAGCGTGACCTCGAAGGTCTTGGACTTGCCCACGACATGGGCGTTGGTCACGATGTGGCCCTGGGTGTCGTACACGATGCCAGAGCCGAGCCCCTTGGAGGTGGTGATCTGCACGATCGACGGGAGCACCTGGGCGATGACCCGCTCGTACGCCTGCTCCTCGGTGATCACCGCGGTGTTCGCCGACGGGCTGTCGCCGCCGCCGCGTGTGGTGGCGGTGCTCGTCGAGGCCGGTGCGCCGGTGAGGCCGCACCCGCTGAGCACCACCAGGCCACCGGCCATCCCGGCGCACAGCGCGTGCCGCAGCGCACGTCCGGTCGTTCGGTTACCTGGTGTAGTCGCCATGGAACACGTCATTCCCGACCAGACGGAAGATACTCGCCATATACCACCAATGACGTGATCTTGGTAATAGTCGGACGTGCGGCGCCGGGTGGTCGGCGACGGGATTCCGGAATGGGCGCCGCAGCCCCGCTGACCTGTGGCAATGTGGGCGTTGGCGGAGAAGTGAGGCTGCTGGGCCGCACGGATCACGATTTGTGACGTAGTCTGCCGACATGGCGGACGGCGCTGGTAACTCCCCAAGCCGCCCTGGGTCCGGGCGGCCTCCGACGTACGTTCCTTCCTATGACGCTCCGACCACGCCGATGCCCCGGGTGAGCCCGGAGCAGGTACTCGCGATGGTGGAGGCCGCGCAGGCCGCCGCCAAGGCCCCGCCCACGGCCGACACCGCGTCCGAGCAGGCGTCCGACACGGCGTCAGAGCAGGTGTCCGAGGAAGTCTCCGGCGCGGACGGCGCGACCGCCTCCGACACCGTGGAGATCCCCCTGCAGGCGAGAAGGCCGCTCCGGGAGGCCGGACAGGACGAGAGCACCGACGGGACGTGGCGCCCCGACGGCGAGGTCACCGCCGATGTTCGCAGGCCGGGTGGACCGTTCCCCCGCACCGGCGGTTCGGCCGCCCCCGCCGGGCGGCCGTTCCACATGGGATCGGTCGCCGCCCCTGCCGATCGCCCTTCTCGGAAGGGGCCGGTCGCCGCCGCCTCCGGTCGCCCGTCTCAGAAGGGACCGGTCGCCGCCCCTGCCGGTCGCCCGTCTCAGAAGGGGCCGGTCACCGCTGCCGTCGGGACACCGTCCGGAGCGGGGCGCGAGCGCCGGGGCGCGCTCTCCGCGGCGGTCCTCCGCGCCGGCGACATTCCGATCAAAGCGGTCTACGGCATCGGCGCGCTGCTCGTCACCGTGGTCGTCGTGATCCTGATCTTCATGGTGTTCGCCGAGGACCGGCCCGGCGACCCGGTGCGGGTGGACCCGGCACAGGCCGGTGGACCGGCGGCCTCCGGCGCCCCGGTGAAGCCCACGCCCACGATCGCCGTGCCGGCCGTCCCCGCGGCCAAGGCCATGACCGTCTTCCCCGGAACGGGCACGCCGGTGCTGTCGTACGTGGTGGACCAGGCCGCGGGCATCAGCTACGCCCAGTACGGTGCGCCGTGGGCGAAGACGGCCAAGGCTCCGTTCTCGGCGGCGCAGAAGGTCGGGCCGGCCAAGCGGCCGCAGGCGCTGATCGCGTCCGGGCCGGTTCCGTTCGCCGTGCCGAAGGCGCCGGTCACCTACGACGGCTACCGCAAGCTGGCGGCCAAAGCCGCCAAGTGGACGCTGCGCTACCAGCCCGCCGGTTCCACGTTCACCTGGACGGTGTCGCAGCGGGCCCGTTACAACCTCGGGTGGGTGCTCGGCTACAAGGTCGGTTATGTGCAGGGGGGCAAGAAGCACTCCTCGCAGGCATACGTCTTCGTCGTCTCCTCGCCGGCGAAGAAGAAGCCCGCCATGCTGTTCGCCAGTGTCACCGACGCCCGCAAGGCGCTCTACCACGACCTCAACATGCTGTTCTGGACGGCCCGCGCGTCCTGAGCCGCGATCTCGCTCAGCCGTTCATCTCGTTCAGCCGCAGATCTCGTTCAGCCGTTGGCCTTGGAAGCATCTTCTAGAATATGATTCTGGGACGTCTGGAGGCCGAGCGGCACGGAGGGTGTTATGGCGATCGGGTTGAGCGAGGAGCACGAGGCGCTCCGCGAGTCCGTCAGCGGCTGGGCGGAGCGCAACGTCCCCGCGGACGTCGTGCGCGCGGCCGTCGGCGCGCAGGACGAGCAGCGGCCCGCGTTCTGGAGCGGCCTGGCCGACCAGGGCCTGCTGGGCCTGCACCTGCCCGAGGAGTACGGCGGCAGCGGCTTCGGCCTGCTGGAGACCGCCGTGGCCGTCGAGGCGCTCGGAGAACGCGTCGCGCCCGGCCCCTACGTCCCGACCGTCCTCGCCTCCGCCGCCGTCCTGGCCTCCGACGGCAAGGCCCGCGCCGAACTGCTCCCCGGCCTGGCCGACGGCACGCTGACCGGCGCCGTCGCCCTCGGCGGCACGCTGACCGGCACCCGCGGCGACGACGGCGTGCTCACCGTCGGCGGCGCCGCCGAGTCCGTGCTCGGCGCCGCGCTCGCCGACGTGCTCGTCCTGCCGGTGAGCACCGGCCAGGGCGAGGAGTGGGTCGCCCTGTCCGCCTCCGACGTCACCGTCACCCCCGTCAGGAGCCTCGACCTCACCCGCGCGGTGGCCAAGGTCGAGGTCGACGCGGTCGCCGTGCCGGCCGAGCGCGTCCTCGACGGGCTCGACCGGGCGCGCGTCCGCGACCTGGCCGCGATCCTGCTCGGCGCGGAGGCGGCGGGCGTCGCCGCCTGGTGCGTGCGCGCCGCCGCCGACTACGCCAAGGTGCGCGTGCAGTTCGGCCGGCCGATCGGCCAGTTCCAGGGCGTCAAGCACAAGGCGTCCCGCATGCTCGTCGCCCTCGAGCAGGCCCGCGCCACCGTCTGGGACGCCACCCGCGCGAGCGGTGACGAGCTGCGCTACGCCGCCGCGATCGCCGGTGTCATGGCCCCCGACGCCGCCGTGCAGTGCGCCAAGGACGCCATTCAGATCTTCGGCGGCATCGGCTACACCTTCGAGCACGACGCCCACCTGTACTACCGCCGCGCGCTGACGCTCCGCGCGCTGCTCGGCGCCTCCGCCGAGTGGGCCGACGCGGTCGCCGCGCACGCCCTGTCCGGCGTCACCCGGGACATGGAGATCGAGCTGCCCGAGGACACCGAGGCGCTGCGCTCCGCCATCCGCGAGGAGATCGCCGAGATCGCCCGCATCGAGGACGGCAAGGAGCAGAAGCGCGCCCTGGCGGCCAAGGGCTTCGTCATGCCCCACCTGCCCAAGCCGTGGGGCCGGGGCGCCTCGGCGCTGGAGCAGGTGCTCATCTACCAGGAGCTCAAGACCGCGCGTGTCCGGCTGCCCCAAATGATCATCGGTGCCTGGGTGGTGCCGTCCATCGTCGCCTACGGCACCCCCGAGCAGCAGGAGCGGTTCCTGCCGCCGACCCTGGCCGGCGAGCTGATCTGGTGCCAGCTGTTCTCCGAGCCCGGCGCCGGCTCGGACCTGGCGTCGCTGCAGATGAAGGCCGAGAAGGTCGAGGGCGGCTGGAAGCTCAACGGGCAGAAGATCTGGACCTCCGTCGCGCACGTCGCCGAGTGGGGCATCTGCATCGCCCGCACCGACACCACCAAGCCCAAGCACGACGGCATCACCTACTTCATCGTCGACATGAAGGCCCCCGGGGTCACCGTTCGCCCGCTCACCGAGATGACCGGGGAGAACCTGTTCAACGAGGTGTTCCTGGACGACGTCTTCGTCCCGGACGAGCTGGTCGTCGGCGAGATCAACGAGGGATGGCGGGTCGCGCGCAACACCCTGTCCAACGAGCGGGTGTCCCTGTCGTCCGGATCCGGCGGCACCGGGTCCTCGGTCCCCGACCTGCTCGGCCTGGTCTCCCGCCTCGGCCGTGAGCTCACCGCGGCCGAACGGCAGGAACTGGCGCACGTCGTCTGCGAGGGGCACTCCATCAACGCGCTCAGCCTGCGCGTCACGCTCAAGCAGCTCGCCGGGTCCGAGCCGGGCGCCGACGCCTCGGTGCGCAAGCTGCTGTCCACCTCGCACGCCCAGCACGTGTCCGAATGCGCGGTCGACCTGCTCGGCGCGTCGGCCACCGTCGCCGCCGACATGAAGCTCGGCGACGCCGGCTACTGGAACCGGGCGGTCCTCGCCACCCGCGCGATGACCATCTACGGCGGTACGACTGAAGTCCAGCTCAACATCATCGCCGAACGCATGCTCGCCCTCCCCCGAGACCCCGAACCCGGCAAATAACCCAGACAACGTGGGCTCGGTCGTCCTGGGAAATGGTGCCTTCGGCACTGTCTTCCCGGGGCGACCCTCGCCGCTCCCTCCGGCGCCGCCACGCAGGGCCCTCCTGCGCGCCGGTGCCGTACCTGTCTCCGGCCTCGGTCGCGTCGTGTCTTCTCAGCGGCTCCAACGTGTCGTTTCTTCGGGCTCCGTCAGGGCCGGGCCTTCCCTCCGGATCGATCGCGCTCAGCCGTCTCTCCGGTTGGGTTGTGCTGGGCGTTCCTCCGGGCTCGGTCGGGGCCGGCCTTCGCTCGGGCTCGGTTGCGCTGAGCCTTCCCCGGCTCAAACGAGTTGTGTCTGATCGGCGCCGGAGCGGTGGGAAGGTGGTCGGCGAAATCGGCGCCCTCTTACGGCGGGTGGCCGAGCGCCGTATCGCCGGTGCTCGCCGAGGGTGTAGTGGCTGGTTGGGGTAGTTTTGCGTGGTCTGGGTGCCGCTGAGCGGGAGTAGTGCGAGGCCATGCGAGATCACTGGTTCGTGCGGTCGGCGCCCGTGCCGGCCGCGCTGATCCTGGGCGTCGTCGCTCTCTGGCCTGCACTCCGGTCCGGGTTCATGTTGCGCTACGACATGGTGTTCGTTCCGGATCCTCCGGTGACGTGGCCGGGGGGCGGCTTCCCGCGAGCGGTGCCGAGTGACCTCGTCGTCGCGCTCCTGGCACAGGTCGTGCCCGCTGCGGTCCTTCAAAAGCTGATCTTGCTTGGCATCTTCGTCCTGGCGGGTACCGGGGCCGCCGCCGTGGTCGCGCTGGTTCGCCCGAGGCCTGAGGACGGAGTCGCGTGCGTGAGCGAGCGGGCGGCGGCCGATCCCGGACTGCTCGTGGCCAGGACGGCGGCGGCGGTGTTCTACGTGTGGAACGCCTACCTCGCGCAACGGCTGTTGCTCGGCCAGTGGGCGTTGCTCCTCGGGTACGCCGGGCTGCCCTGGGCGCTCCTGGCGGCTGTGCGTGGCGGATGGCGTCGGCTCGTGCCGGCCCTGCTCCCGGCGGCGGTGGGCGGTTTCCAGGCCATGCTCGTCACCGCTCTGGTGGTGGTGCCCGTAGCGGCCACCCGTCCCGGCAGACGGTGGCAGGACGGCTTCGAGGCCGTTGAGCGAGCGCGGTGGGCGGGTCGGCGGATCCGTGAGACGTTGCGGGTTCTCGTCGTGGTGGCCGTGCTCAGCTTGCCGTGGGCCGTTCCCGCGCTGCTCAGCGAGGCGGTGACCGACCCCGCCGGGGTGGACGCGTTCGCGGCCCGTGCCGATGGGCCGTTCGGCACACTCGGCAGCTTGTTGAGCCTCGGCGGGATATGGAACGCCGACGCCGATGTCCCGGGGCAGTCCGCGTGGTGGCTCGCTTCCGTACGCCTGGTCGTGGCGGTGTTCGCCGTGGTCGCCTTCGTCCGGCTTCGCGAGGCGCCGTACCGCATCGGCCTGCTGATCGCGGCCTGCGCCGGGCTCGCCGTGGCGCTGACCGGCGCCTACCTGCCCGGTGTGCTCAAGACGTTGATCACATGGTGGCCTGGCTTCGGTCCTCTGCGCGATGGCCAGCTCTACATCGCCCCCCTGGCGCTGCTCCAGGCGGTCGGGTTCGCGATCCTGACCCGCCGTATCGCGGCGCCGGCATCGCCGACCTACTTCGCGCCGTCGCGGCGCCGATCTTCCGACAGCGCAGAGGCGGGGGACTCCACACGCCCGGGGGTGGCTCAGCCAGTGGATCCGGGACCGGAGGCGGCGGCGCATGCCGGCGGGTCTGCGCGTCCGGGGATGGAGGCGGTCGCATACGCGGGCGGGTCTGTGGGTCCGGGGATGGAGGGGGTCGCGCACGTAGGTGGGCCTATGCGTCCGGGGATCGAGGCGGCCGCGTACGGGGGGCGGTGGAAGGGCGGGTGGGTTGTGGGGGTGGTGGCGGTTCTGGTGCCGATGTTGGGGTTGCCGGGGTTGGCGTCGGGAGCGCTGGGGCGGCTGGAAGCGGTGGAGTATCCGCAGGATTGGGGGCGGGTGCGGGCGATCGTGAACGGGGACCCGCATCCGGGGGCGTTGCTGTCGTTGCCGTGGGGGGCGCACCGGGCGTTCGCGTGGAACGGGGGCCGGGTCATCCTCGATCCGGCGACCAAGAGCTTCGCGCGACGGGTGGTGTGGGATGACGCGCTCCTGGTGGGGCTCGGGCACGGGCGGGTACTGCGCGTCGCCGGGGAAGACCCACTGGCCCGGCGCGTCGGCGCGTTGCTGCGCGCGGAGAACGGTCCGCCGGCGGTCGGGCAGGGGACGACAGGAGCCGGTCCACGGATGGATGGGCAGGGGGCGACAGGAGCCGGTCCACGGATGGATGGGGAGGGGACCGCAGGAGCTGGTTCGCCCACCGCAGGAGCCGGTTCGCCGACGGGCGAGCGGGGGAGCGAGGCAGCCGGTTCCCTCTCGGATGGGCGGGGAGGGGCGGAGGCGGGTCCGTTGACGGATGGGCAGGAGGTGGGGCCGTTGACGGAGTCGTTGAGGGCTGTGGGAATACGGTACGTGCTCGTTGTGGGACCGAGTGAGAACACGTTTCGATCCCGGGTGCCTGGAGCCGTCTCCGTCTATGTGGGACCCGAGATGGAGCTGTTGCGGTTGTGACGTCACCCGGTGCGGCCAGCGGTGGTAATGGTGCGTTTTGTGACGTCCGCGGCGGCCTTGACGACAGGCATACTGGACGGTAAGTCTTATTATTACGTTTTGACCAATGACCTGGCCGGTAACCTGTATCACGTTCTACTCTCGGTGAGGTCCCCACGCGTCCGCACTTTGGAGGGAGAAAGCCCAATGGTGCGAGTACTCGCTGCTCTCGTCGTTGGGGTGGTTCTGGCGATCGGCGCCTCTGTCGGCGTCGTCAACGTTGTCGCCCCCAGCCCTCAGCCCCCCAACAAGCCGCTGTACAACTACGGCAACAGGTGATCCGTCACGGGCGGGGCCCGCGCCGCGATCGGTGAGCCCGGCCCGTTACCGCTCCACCAGGCACGGAGGGTCGGCTTCGCCGTGCCCAAAGACGTCGCCCGTAGTCCAAGCCCGTAGACAAAGCCGGTAAGGCAAGCCCGTAGTCGGCGCCCGCAGACCCTGCTGGATCTCCCGCGGACACTTGCTGGTGGCTCTGCCCGCAGACCTACCGGGCGGCTCTGCCCGCGATGGCCCTCCGAGCGTCCGAACGCGGCGCGGGACCCGCGACGGTGCGGGGTCCGGGACCGGCGGGGACGCGTGGCCGATGACGCCGGACGAGACACATGAACCTCGACGGCACATGAACGACAACCGGAAGCGAGCGCACAGCCGGGGGGGCTCGACCCACACACGAAGGAGTGTCCGTGGTCGCACAGCAGGTGGGCCGGGCCCCGCGCGACCCTGAACGTCGCCCCCGCGGCGCGGCCGAGACCGCGGCCGAGACCGGGACCGGGAGCAGGGCCGGCAGCAGGGCCAGAGCCGGCGCGCGTGGTGGCACCGAGCCGTCCCCGAGCGCGGCCGGGCTCCCCGCCCCCAAGCCGTTGGCGGGAGTGCGGGTCGCGGTGTGCAACTTCCGGGAGCCCGCGCAGTCGGTGGCCGGCGGGGCCGAGGAGTACGCCTGGCAGGTCGGCCGGCATCTGCTCTCCCAGGGCGCCTCGGTGCACTTCCTGACCAGCCGCGAGCCGGGGCAGGCGGGCGGCGAGCGGCGCGAGGGCATCGAGCTGCGGCGCATGGGCAACCGCTACCTGGTCTACCTGCTGGTCCCGCTGTGGATGCTGCTGCGCCGCCGCCGCTTCGACGTGGTCATCGACTGCATGAACGGCATCCCGTTCTTCGCGCCCCTGGTGGTGTCGCGGCGCACCACGGTCGTGTGCCTGGTGCACCACGTCCACGACCGCCAGTTCTACGCCTTCTTTCCGCGCTGGCTGGCCCGCGTCGGCTGCTTCGTGGAAGGCCCGGTCGCCCGGCTGCTGTACCGGCGCCGCACCACCGTCACGGTGTCGGAGTCGTCGCGGGCCGAGCTGCGCGACCGGCTGGGCTGGCTCGCGCCCATCGAGGTCATCCCGAACGGCAGTCCGGCCGTGCGTCCGGTGGCGACGACGGTCGGCGGGGAGCAGGTCGACGGCGACCCGGTGGTGGCCTATCTCGGACGCCTGGTCGGCCACAAGCGGGTGGAGCGCGTGGTGGAGCTGGTGACCGAGCTGGGGGAGACCTGGCCCGGCCTGCGCGTCCACGTTGTCGGCCGGGGCCCGGAGTACGAGCCGCTGGCGCGCCGCGCCCGCGCGCTGGGCGTGACGGACCGGGTGAACCTGCACGGCTTCCTGGCCGAGCAGGAGAAGAACGCCGTGCTCGGCGCGGCCCGCCTGAACGTCACGGCGTCGGAGTTCGAGGGGTGGGGCCTGACGGTGATCGAGGCGGCGGCGCTGGGCGTCCCGACCGTCGCCTACGACGTCGCGGGCCTGCGCGACTCGGTGCGGGACGGCGTCACGGGGTGGCTCGTCAGGGACGGCGAGTCGCTGGCGGACGTGGTGGACCGCGCGCTGAAGGAGCTGGCGGACCCGGTGCGCCGGGCGGAGGTCCAGCGGGCGTGCCGGAGCTGGGCGGCGGAGTTCTCGTGGGGGAGGACGGGCGCTAGGATGACCGGACTCATCACCGCTGAACTGGAGCAAAAGGGGCATGTCCGGCCGCTCGCCTTCCGGCTCGCCGCAGGTGAGAGCCATACGCCCTGACAACCCGCGGACCGTTGGTGATGTCGGCAGGGCCGATGCGGCGGAGGTGAGCACGCCCGGGGCGCGGTTGCGGCGCAGGCTCCGGTTGCTGGCCGGATGCCTGCTTCTCGGGGCCATCGCGTTCAACACCTCGCCCGGCGAGGTGATCGCCGAGACCAAGCTGGACATGGCGGTCAACCCGGTCGGGTTCCTGGAGCGGGCGAGCCACCTGTGGGACGACGCGTATTTCGGCCACCTGCAGAACCAGGCGTACGGCTACCTGTTCCCGATGGGACCGTTCTACGCGTTGTTCCGCTGGCTGGACATGCCCGCGTGGAACATCCAGCGGCTGTGGATCACCCTGGTGCTGTGCGCGGCGTTCCTCGGCGTCGAACGGCTCGCGGGCGCCCTGCGCGTCGGCTCGCCGGACACCCGGCTGCTGGCCGGGCTGGCGTACGCGCTCGCGCCGCACGCCCTGGCCCTGGTCGGCGTCAACTCCTCGGAGTTCCAGCCCAGCGCGGTGCTGCCGTGGATCCTGCTCCCGCTGGTGCGCGGCGCGGCCGCGAGCATCGGCCCGCGCCGGGCCGCCGCGATGTCGGCCGTCGCGTTCCTGTTCGCGGGCGGCATCAACGCCGCCGCCGAGCTGGCCGTGCTGGTGGTGCCCCTGCTGTACCTGCTCACGCGGGAGGGCGGCCCGCGCAGGCGGCGGCTGCTGGCCTGGTGGCTGCCCTGCGTGGCCGCCGTGTCGATGTGGTGGCTGGTGCCCCTGGTCGTCCTCGGCCGCTACATCTTCTCCTTCCTGCCGTTCATCGAGACGGCGAACGCGACCACCGGCGTGACGTCCCTGCTCAACACGCTGCGCGGCACCTCAAGCTGGATCTCCTTCCTGCCGGTGGACGGCAGGCCGTGGCTGCCGGCCGCCTACGACCAGGCGACGCGGCCGTGGCTGATCGCGGTCACCGCCGCCGTGGCCGCCGCCGGGCTGGCCGGGCTCGTCCGCCGCTCCACGCCCGAGCGGACGTTCCTGACGCTGTGCGTGCTCGCCGGGCTGGTGATCGTCACCGCCGGCCACGCGGACGCCCTGGCGTTCCCTTGGTCCGAGCAGGTCAGGGACCTGCTCGACGGCCCGCTCGCGCCGTTCCGCAACCTGCACAAGTTCGACGCGCTGCTGCGCCTGCCGCTCGCCCTTGGCCTGGCGGCGCTGCCGGTCTCGCGCCCGCACGGGTCGCGCTCGCACGGGGCGCAGCCGCGGCCGGCCGCAGGGAGCGGCCGGCCGGCACGGCTCGCCGTCGTGCCGATGGCCGCGGCGGGGCTGGTCGGCCTCGCCGTGGTGCCCGTCGCCACGGCCGGGATCACGCCGGCCGGGTCGTTCGCCGACCTGCCCTCCTACTGGCGTGACGCCGCCGCCTGGCTGAACCGCGCCACCGGCCACGGCATGGTGCTGGCCGTCCCCGGCTCCAAGCGCGGCGAGTACCTGTGGGGCCGTCCGCTGGACGAGCCCATGCAGTCGCTGCTCACCGTCCGCTGGGCCACGCACTCCAACGTCCCCTGGGGCTCGGCCGGGCTCGCGCGCCTGCTCCAGGCCGTCGACGAGCGCTTCTCCGACGGCGAGGGCTCGGCGGGGCTCACGACCACTCTGCGCCGCATCGGCGTCACCTACGTGCTCGTGCGCAACGACCTGGCCCGCGACACCATCGGCTCGGCGTGGCCGGCCCGCGTCCACCAGACCCTGGAGGACTCCACCGGCCTGGTGCGCGTCGCCCAGTTCGGCCCCCTGGTGGGCCAGATCTCCAACACCACGGCCTCCAACTGGTTCGACCAGGCCTACCCGGCGCTGGAGGTGTACGCGGTGCCGGACCCGGCTCCCATCGCGAGTGTGGTCCCCGCGGACGCGACGCTGCGGATGGCCGGCGCCCCCGAGGGCGTGCTCGCCATGGCCGAGCAGGGCGTGCTGAAGGACGACGCGCCGGTGCTGGTCGGCGACGAGCCCGGCGCCGCGTCCGTCCCCGCCCGCAGGACCGTGGTCACCGACAGCCTGCGCCGGCGCCGAATGATCTTCGGGGACGTCCGCAGGAGCGCCGGCCCCACCCTGCCGGAGAGCGGGAAGCAGGACGCCACCACCGACCTGCTCGACCCTGCCTGGACCTCGGCGACCTCCTCGGCGCGCTATCTGGGCGTCGACGACGTGCGCGCCTCCTCCTCCGACGCCGACATCACCGCGGCCGCCGGCGAGCGCGACCCCGGGCGCCTGCCGTTCGCGGCCTTCGACGGCGACGCGCGCACCGGGTGGCGCTCGGACGGCTGGAACGGCGCGCTCGGCGAGTGGCTGGAGGCCCGGTTCGTCGAGCCGGTGCCGGTCAAGGACATCACCATCGCCTTCGAACAGGGGCCGATCGGGCCGCCGGTCGCCGAGGTCGAGCTGTCCACGGCCGCCGGGACGCGGCGGGCCGCCGTCCGGCAGACCACCGACCCCCAGCTGTTCAGCCCGCCTCCGGGGCGCACCACGTGGCTGCGCATCCGGGTCACCAAGCTGGCCTACCAGCCCGCCAACCCCTTCGGCGGCCGGGTCGGGATCACCGAGGTGGCCGTCCCCGGGGTGACGCCGGCCAGGGCGATCGCCGTGCCGGGGCTGCCGGACGGCGGCGACGCGGGCACGGTGCTGCTGACCTCGCAGGGCACCGCCCCGGCCTGCATGCGCGGATCGTCCGCCTGGACCTGCTCACGCCGGCTGGAGATCCTCGGCGAGGACGGCTACGGCTTCCAGCGGCTGTTCGCCGTCGGCAAGGAGCAGACCCGCAGGGTCGGCGGCACCGCCGTGCTCACCGACCCGGGGTCGGCGGCCCTGCTCACCACGCTGCCGAACGTCTATCCGCACGTCACCGCCTCCTCGACCGTCACCGACCACCCCGCCGTGCTCGGCCGGGCCGCGATGGACGGCGACCCGCGGACCGTCTGGTACGCCCAGCCGTTCGACCGGCATCCCACCCTGTCGATCGACCTCGGCAAGCCCCGGACGTTCTCGCAGATCAAGGTGCTGTTCCCCGACTCCTACCTCGGCAAGCCGCCGGTGCGGGTCACCGTCAGGGCGGGGGAGCGCACCGTCCAGGCGTGGGTCGGCGGCGACGGACGGGTGGCCTTCCCGTCGCTCACCACCCGGCGGCTCTCGGTCGAGTTCACCGCCCCCGCCTCCCGCGCCATCGAGGTCACCGAGCTCACCATCCCCGGCGTCAGGCCGCTCGGCCAGTTCGGCGGGTTCGCGCTGCGGCTGCCGTGCGGCTACGGCCCCACCCTGGAGGTCGACGGCACCACCGTGCCGACCCGCATCGTCGGTGGCACGCTCAACGACGTGCTCAACGGCCGGCCGCTGACCTACGCCGGCTGCTCCCCGGTGCGGCTCATCCCCGGCATGACCTACGTCGCCGCTTCCTCCCGCGACGCCTTCCGCGTCCGGTCGGTCGTCCTGCGGGGCGAGACGGACGCCGACGCCGAGGCCACGCGCGGTGAGACGCACGCCGACGCGGGGACCACGCGCGGCGAGACGCACGCCGGCGCCACGGGGGGCGAGGCCGACGCCGACGCGGGCGCCACGCGGGCGGCGCCCGCGCGCATCGAGGCGTGGGGGCCCGAGGAGCGCCGGCTGGCGGTCTCCGCGGCCCGGCGCTCGTACCTGACCGTCAACGAGAACTACAACATCGGCTGGCACGCCTACCTCGGCGGGACCCGGCTGACCCCGGTGCGCCTGGACGGGTGGCGGCAGGCGTGGATCCTGCCCCCCGGCACCGGAACCGTCGTGCTGCGGTACGAGCCGGACGCCGCCTACCGCTGGTCCCTGGTGGGCGGCCTCGTCCTGGCCGCGGCCGTCCTCGCGCTGGCCTGGGTGCGCGGCAGGACGCGCCGCCGCCCGCCGCCGGTGGGTCCCGGCCGGGTGACGGCACGCTGGATCTGGGCCGCGGCCCCGCTCACCGGCCTGTGGACCGGCGGCCTGGCCGGCGCGGCGCTGGTGACCGCGCTGACCGCCGTCGGGCTGTGGCTGCCGCGGGTGCTCGCCGCCCAGCACGCCGGAGGCGGCCGGGCCCGGCGCGCCGCCCGCGCGGCCCTGTCCGCCTGGCTGCCCGCCGCCGCGCTGGCCCTGGCCGGGCTGAGCGCGGCCGTGGGGACCGTCCTCGGCGTCGAGCCGCTGACCGGCCTGGTGCCGGAGGTGTGCTGCCTGGTGGTGGTCGCGCGGCTGCTGGTCGCCGTGCCGGCCCCCGAACGGCTGCGCGGCCCCGCGCCGCCCGTGCCGCGCCGCCGCGAGCCCCGTCCGGCGGGGGTGGCGGGGTGACGCGCGCCCAGCTCGTCAGGACGACCTGCTACGTCGTGGTGGCCTTCATGGTGACCATGGCGGTGCTGTTCCGCTCCTACGTCTACCCCAACGGCCTGAAGCTGCCCCTGGAGCAGCGCAGGGTGTACCACCTCGGCGCGGAGGCGGCCACCTACCTCGACACCGCGACGTTCCAGTTGCGCGCCGGCGTGCCGGTGACCGACACCGTCTCCCTGTACGGCGACCCGGTGGCCGGCGACGACCGCACGGCCGTGTGGGTGGAGTTCTCCTCGCTGGAGACCGCCTACGGGCAGCGCATCGACTACCACGAGCGCCGCACCGCGTTCGACCGGCGCACCGGCATGGCCGTGGCCTGCTGCGGCGAGTACATCGACGACGACACGGCGGTCCGCCAGACGGGGCTGGCCTTCCGGCTGCCGTACGGGGCCGAGCCGCGCGGCTACCCGATCTTCGACCCCGTCCTCAAGCGCGAGGTCGCGCTGCGGTACGAGGGCGAGGACACCGTCGAGGGCCTGCCGGTGCGCCGCTACGGCTACACCGTCGGTCCGGCCAAGGTGGAGGACCTGCCCGACCAGGTGCCGGGCAAGGTGCTCGGGCTGCCCGCGTCGCGGCCGCTCAACGTGGCCAGGTACGTGCGGATCACCAGGACGCTGTGGGTCGAGCCGGAGAGCGGCCTGCCGGTCCGCGTGCGCGAGCAGCGCACCGACACGCTCCGCACGCCCGACCAGGTGGACCGCGTGGTGAGCTTCCAGGCCGACCTGGTCACCGACGCGGGCGACGTGCAGGCCCAGGCGGCCGAGGCGGCCGGGTTCCGCCGCTGGGCCGTCGTGATCAGGGACGTCATGCCGGTCGCCTTCCTCGTCCTGGCCCTGGTGCCGATCGTCGTGGCCCTGCGTACCCGCCGCCGCCCGCGCGGCCCGGATCGGGCGCGGGGGCCGGACGACGCCACGCCGCCGGGCGGTGCGACGTCAGCGGGGCGGGAAGACCAGGCGCCGGCGGGCGGTGGGACGTCAGCGGGGCGGGATGACGCGGCGCCGCCGGGTGGTGGGACGTCAGCGGCGGCGCAGGACCAGCAGCAGGTTCCAGGTCACGATCTCGCGGACGCCGGGTAGGCGCACCACGCCCGTCGCCCACTCCGGGTGGTAGCGGGGCCGGGCGGCGAGGACCTCGGCGTCGGCGCGCGTCCGCGCCCAGCGCAGGGCGCCGGACACCGTGACCGGGTACAGGCTCTCGCCGTACAGGTTCTTCGGCCGCCGCCCCTGGCGGCGGGCGTACCGGCGCGCGGCCCGGTGCCCGCCGAGGTAGTGCCAGGGCGAGGTCTCGTGCCCGCCCCACGGGGACAGCCAGTTGGTGAACGACAGGTACACCACCCCGCCCGGCCGGGTCACCCGCACCATCTCCTCCGCCATGCGCCAGGGGTCGGGTACGTGCTCCAGCACGTTGGAGGAGAAGCACACATCCACCGAGCCGTCGCGCAACGGGATGTCCAGGGCGCTGCCGAGGATCGCCCCCTCGGGGACGGCCCCGTCCCGGGCCATCATCTCCCCGGCGTCGCAGTCCACGCACAGCGTCCGCGCGCCGTAAGCCCGCAGGACCTCGGTGAAGTACCCCGGGCCGCCGCCCACGTCGGCCACCAGCGCGCCGGACAGGTCGGCGTAGGTGGCGAGCTGGGCGGCGGTGTCCCGGGCGAGCATCCCGTAGAAGAAGTCGGGGTCGGTCTGCTCCTTGCGGAAGGCCGACAGCAGCCGGACCGACCGGCCCAGTGTGGCGCGGAAGGGCGCGTTGGGGGTCTCCACGTCTGCTTTCCCCTCACCGGAGTGGTCGAGTGCCCGGGAGCATAACACCGCATTGCGCCTGATTTGTGAGGCTCATAGGGTGTCCGTTACTCAGGAGTAGCCACAGGGACGTGATCGGAGGGACCGTTGCCGCGGACCGTCTCGGTCGAGCAGCCGGATCAGCCGACCCTGCGCATCGCCTATCCGCGCTGGATGGCCCGGCTCGCCGACCCGGTGCTGGTGCTCGGCTCGCTGCTCGTCGCCGTCTCGCTCGCCCTGCGCGTGCCCGTCCTGCGGAGCGCGTACTTCATCGAGGACGACCTGCTGTTCGTCGGCGACGCCTACGAGCACGAGCTGACCTTCGACTTCCTGTTCCGCATCCACAAGGGCCACCTGATGCCCGGCGCGCTCGCGCTCACGTGGGCGGAGTCGCGGATCGCCGCCTATGACTGGACGCTGGTCGCCTCGGTGACGTTCGCTCTGCACGCGCTGGTCGCGGTGCTGCTGTTCCGGCTGCTGTGGAAGATGTTCGGCCCCCGTGCGGGCATCCTGCTGCCGCTCGCGGTCTACCTGTTCAGCCCGCTGACCATCCCCGCCTTCAGCTGGTGGTCGGCGGCCATCAACGCGGTGCCCCTCCAGCTCGCCCTGGTGCTGGCCCTGTCGGCCCAGCTCCGCCACGCGCGCGGCGAGGGCTCCCGGCACGGCTGGACGGCCCTGGCGTGGGTCGTGTTCGGCATGGCCTTCAGCACCAAGGGCGTCTTCGTGCCCCTGCTGCTGTTCGCGTTCACCACCGCCTTCCTGCGCGCCGCCCGCCCCCTCGGCGGCGCGCCCGCCGGGGTGCCCGACAGCGCGGACGGCGCCGGCGTCGCGCGCCGCGCCGGGGCCCGCCGGCACGAGCAGCACGTCCCGCGAGGTCAGGACGGCTGGCTCGGCTCCATGGGACGCGAGCTGCGCGAGCACTGGCAGGTGTGGATAGCGCACGTGCTGCTGATGGTCGGCTACACGGCCCTGTACCTGTCCCGCCAGTACACCGCGCCGGGCGAGGGCGCGGCCCTGCCCAAGACCGACGTGGCCGCCGACCTGGCCGGCACCCTGCTCGGCCGGACGCTGCCCTCGGGGCTGATCGGCGGACCGCTGTCGTGGGGGCCGGTGCCCTCCACCGGCGGCATGGCCGATCCCTCGACCTTCCTTGTGGCGGTGTCCTGGACCGTGATCGCCGCCCTGGTGCTGGCCACGCTGTTCCACCGGCGTCACGCGGCACGCGCGTGGGTGATCGTCGCGGCGTACGCGGTGGTCGTCGACGCGGTCCCGACCGTGATCGCCCGGGGCACCGCGCTCGGCCTGGTCGGCGCGGAGACCCGCTACGTCGCCGACGCGGTCGTGGTCTTCGCGGTGTGCCTCGGCGCGGCGCTGCTCCCGCTGCGCGGCGAGCCCGACCCCTACCGGCGGACCATGCCGCAGGGCAGCGCCGTCCCGGTCGTCGCCGGGCTGACCGCCGGGGCCTTCCTGGTCATGTCCGTGGTGTCGGTGGAGAACTACCGGCAGACGCTGTCGGGCGACCGGGTCCGCGCCTACCTCGGCAACGCGCGGGCCGCGCTCGCCAAGGCCCCGGCCGACACGGTGATCTTCTCCCGGCCGGTGCCGGAGTCCATCGTGCTGTCCTGGAACGGCAACCGCCGGCTCACCCACCACCTGCTCGGCCCGCTCGCCTCGCCGGCGGTGCGCGCGAAGATGCGCGTGCCCGAACCGACCGAGCGGGCGATGGTGTTCGACGACGCCGGCAGGCTGGTGCCGTTGAGCGTCGTCCCCGCGTTCGCGCAGCTCCCCCCGGCAGGAAAGAAATGCCTGCCCACCTTGGACGGAGCGGTCTACTGGCCCGAGCCGGTCGCCTTCGCCGGCCCCGACCAGGTGGCGGGGCTGGCGTACTCGGCCAAGCGAGCCACATCGCTGTCCGTCGAGGTCAGCGGGCGTAGCGAGCAGCTCAACCTGCGGGCCACCCAGGCGGGGCTGCTGCACTTCCCCGTCCGCACGCCGGGCAAGGGCCTGCTGCTGCGCGTGGACGACCCTTCGGCGGGAGTCTGCCTCAAGGGGTTCGCCTTCGGAACCCCGGTACCGGTGAACGCGCCTCCGTCCCCGGCCGCCCCTCCAGCTCCGTCCCCGGCTCCGGTGAACCCGCCGCCCGCTCCCACCTCCGCCCCGGCCACCCCCACGGCGCCGGCGGCCACGCGGGCTCCCGCACCGTCGCGGACGCCGTCACCGAAGCCGTCCGCGACGGCCAAACCGTCTCGGTCGTCCAAGCCGACCGCGACGCCCAGGCCATCCAAGTCGTCCCAGTCGTCCCAGTCGTCCCAGTCGTCCCAGTCGTCCCAGGGGTCCAAGCCGTCCGGGAACTCGTCACCGAAGGCGTCCAGGTCTTCTAAGACGTGAGGGACGCCGTCTCCGGGTTCGCGGAGGCCGGTGCCGTCTCCGGAGACGAAGGCCGTGAGCCCGTCCGCGACGGCGTCGCCGAAGGGCGCAGGAAGCGGATGAGGCCGCGCGCCGGTTCCTCGACGTACCGGTAGGTCAGGGTCGCGAGCCCGATCGTCAGCGCGCCGACCACGACCAGGTTGACCAGGAAGTTCCCCGAGAACGGCCGCTGCTCGGTGAGGTCGTACCAGAGGTACAGCGCGACGAACTGCCACAGGAACACCCCGTAGGAGATGCGCCCGAAGAAGCGCATGACCGGGTTGCCCAGCAGCCGTCCGACCGGCGCGTCCCCATGGGCGAGCAGCGCGCACGGCGCGACCAGGCAGGCGGCGATCACGCTGTACAGCGCCAACTCGAACGCGCCGCTCCACACCCCGTCGACGCCGGAGAAGCGCGGGCCCGTCACCGGCGAGGCGGCGACCGCGTAGGCCACGGCGGCGACCAGCCACAGGGTGCCCGGCGAGGCGTTGACGGCCCGGACGAAGCGGGCGGCCGGGCCGTCCTGCTCGCGCCGCGCCCACACCGACACCACGGCCAGGGCCATGCCGGGGGCGAAGAAGGTCGAGGCGCGCGGGAGCCAGGTGTTCATGTAGGGCCGGTACTCGGGGTAGTAGCTCAGCACCGTCCACAGGTAGGAGATCGCCGACAGCGCGGCCAGGCCGATGAGCAGCCGCCGTGCCCGGCTCGCGACGTCGGTCCCGCCCCGGCGCGCGAACCACGCGAGCAGCGCGGCCAGCAGCGGCAGCACCAGGTAGAACGCCGCCTCCACGCACAGGCTCCACATCTGCGCGAGCCCCTTCGGGCCGAGGCCGAACCACCAGGGGTGCACCTCGTAGTTCTGGGCCAGGAACACCAGCTGCAGCCACGTCTTGACGTCGCCGAGGTGGTCGCGCGACCACAGCAGCATGGCCGCCGCCACCACCAGCCAGTACGCGGGCAGGATGCGCAGCGCCCGCTTGACCAGGTACGTCCCGGTGGAGGGCCGCGCGGTCCCTTCGAGCACGGCCCTGACGTACGGCCGGTACAGCAGCAGCCCGGACAGGGCGAAGAAGATCGGCACGGCGACGTCGCCCCGGGACAGCAGGGCGCCGAAGAAGTCGTTCTGCAGCGCCGTGGCCGACTCGATGGCGACGTGAAAGGTCAGCACCGCGAACGCGGCGACGGCCCGCATCCCGTCCAACGCATCCAGATGCCCACCCGTAGATGGCACCCCACCCCCGGCGGCGGACCTCTCGGATCCGGCGGCGGAGGTCCGGGACTCGGCGGCCGGGGGAGAGGCGACGGCCATGGCGGTCGTTGAGAGACCGGCGGGCCGGCTGGACGCGCCGGTCGGTGGGGCGCCGGCCGTCGAGGGACCCTCGGACGGGTGCGCGGGCTCCGTTGAGGGATCGGAGGGCTCGTGCGCGAGGGCCGCCTTCGGCAGAGGAACCGGGGTCGGGTCAGAGGTCGCGGCTGCGGCGGGTCCGGCGGTGGCCGGGTCTTCGCCGTCGCGCGATCTGGAACCTGTTTCTGTCACTTTTCCGCATCCCTCGTGACGTGGGGTCACTCGCCGAACTAACATATCCCGAAATAGAACTATGTTTCAGAACATACCGCCCGCGAATCCCCGCCCAGCTCAGGACGGCCGCGGACGTGCACCCACCCAGCCGCCGGGTCATCGCCCCCCGCTCAGCGGCGTTTCCAGGAGGAGTCATGGCGTGACCACCGGACACGCCGGGGTGCGCTCCTCGGAACCCGCCGCCGAGCCCCTGGGCGCCGGCGCGCGACTCAAGGGGTTCGCCCGCGCCTGCCGTCCCCGCCAGTGGCTGAAGAACGTCCTGGTCTTCGCCGCCCCGGCCGCCGCCGGCGTGCTGACCACCCCGGCCGGCCTGCGCGACACCCTCATCGCGTTCGTGGCCTTCTGCCTGGCCGCGAGCGGCACGTACCTGTTGAACGACGCGGCCGACGCCGAGGCCGACCGGCGCCACCCGCGCAAGCGGCTGCGCCCCATCGCCGCCGGCATCGTGCCGGTGGGCCTGGCGCGCGTCGCGGGCGTCCTGCTCATCGCCGTCGCCCCCGCCCTGGCCGCCCTGGCCGGGGGATGGCGGCTGCCCGCCGCCGTGGCGGGGTACGTCGTGCTCACGCTCGCCTACACCTACTGGCTCAAGCACGAAGCGGTCGTCGACCTGGTCGCCGTCGCGGGATGCTTCCTGATCAGGGCCTTCGCCGGCGCCCTCGCCGTGGACGTGCCCGTGACGAGCTGGTTCCTGGTCGTCGTCTCGCTCGGGTCGCTCCAGGTGGTGGTGGGCAAGCGCGAGGCCGAGATGCGCAACCAGGGAACGGCCGGCACGCGCGCCACCCTGGTGACCTACACGCCGAGCTACCTCGCCCACGTCCGGTCGATGGCCTCCGGCGCGATGATCGTCACCTACTGCCTGTGGGCGCTGCAGATCCACGCGGACACCCTGTACGGGGTGAGCATCGTCCCCTTCGTGCTGATCATCCTGCGGCACAACCTGCTCGTGGACCGCGGCGTCGGCGAGGAACCCGAGGAACTGGCCCTGCACGACCGTCCACTCCAGCTCTACACCGCTCTACTGATCATCCTGCTCGTCGTCGGGATCTACGTGAAATGACCTTCCTCACCGGCCGGGCGCGCACCGCCTCCACCTCCACGAGGGAGACGGTCGTCCGATGACCTTCCTCACCGGCTGGGCGCGCACCGCGCCCACCCCCGCGACGCTCGTCCGGCCTCGTACGGTCGAGGACCTCGCCGCCCTGGTGGCGGAGGCGCCGACGCGTGGGGTGATCGGACGCGGGCTCGGCCGGGCCTATGGCGACGCCGCGCAGAACGCGGGCGGCACGGTCGTGGACGTCACCGCGATGCCGGACCGCTGGTCGCTCGACCCCGGCACCGGCGTGGTCACCGCCTCGGCCGGGATGAGCCTGGACGCTCTAATGCGCGCCCTGGTGCCTCTCGGCTGGTTCGTCCCGGTCACCCCCGGGACCCGGTACGTCACGGTGGGCGGGGCCGTCGCGGCCGACGTGCACGGCAAGAACCACCACCTGGACTCCTCGCTCGGCGCCCACCTCCGTTCGCTGACCCTGGTCACCGCCGACGGGACCGTCCGGGTGCTCACCCCGGACGACGACCTGTTCTGGGCCACGGTCGGCGGCATGGGCCTGACCGGCCTCGTCGCCGAGGCGAGCTTCGCCTGCGTGCTGATCGAGACCTCCCGCGTCCGCGTCGACGTCGAACGCACCCGCGACCTGGACCACACGCTGGAGGTCATGGCCGCCACCGACGACCGGTACCGCTACACGGTCGCCTGGATCGACCTGCTCGCGCGCGGCCCCCGCATGGGCCGCAGTGTGCTGACCCGAGGAGACCACGCCCGCAGGGACGAGCTCCCCGCCGGGGCCGATCCGCTGGCCTTCGCCCCCGCCTCGCGGCTGGCGGCCCCGCCGTGGGCGCCCAACGGCCTGCTCAACCGGCTGACCGTGCGCGCCTTCAACGAGGCCTGGTACGCCAAGTCCCGCGAGCGCCGCGTCGTCCAGCACCTCGCCCCGTTCTTCCACCCGCTGGACTCCGTGGCCGGCTGGAACCGTGTCTACGGTTCGCGGGGGTTCGTCCAGTACCAGTTCGTCGTCCCGTCCGGTGAGGAGGCGACGCTGCGCCGCATCGTGTCGCGCCTGTCCGGCCGGGGAGTGGTGTCCTTCCTGACCGTGCTCAAGCGCTTCGGGGCGGGCTCGCCGGGGATGCTGTCCTTTCCGATGCCCGGCTGGACGCTCGCGCTCGACATCCCCGCAGGCCAGGACGGCCTGGCAGGCATGCTGCGGGAGTTCGACGGCTGGGTGGCCGCGGCGGGCGGTCGCCTGTACCTGGCCAAGGACTCCCGCATGCGCGCCGACCTGCTGCCCGCCATGTACCCGCGCCTCGACGAATGGCGCAAGATACGAGACAGCGTCGACCCCACCGGCGTCTTCCGCTCCGACCTGGCAAGGAGACTCTCGCTGTGAAGAACGCCCTCGGCTCGGTCGACTCGGTGCTGCTGCTCGGTGGCCGCAGTGAGATCGGCCTGGCCATCGTCGACCGCCTCGTCCGCGACGGCGCCCGCCGCGTTGTCCTCGCCGTACGAACGCCGGCGGCCGTGCCGGGTGCGGACGGCGGCGCCGAGAACGCGGTCGGCCCGCACGACCCGGCGCAGGAGGCGGCGGCGCGGCTGCGGGAACTGGGCGCCGAGGCGACCCTCATCGACTTCGACGCGACGCGGCCGGAGACGCACGGCCAGGTCATCGACTCGGCCGTAAAGCTGGCCGGCGACCTGGACGTGATCGTGGCGGCCTTCGGCGTGCTGGGCGACCAGACCGCCTACGAGGCCGATCCGGTGTCGGCGGCGGCGTCCGTCGCGGTCAACTTCGGCGGGCACGTGTCCGCCGGACTGTTCGCGGCCCGCCGCCTGCGCGAGCAGAGCCATGGCACGCTGGTGGTGTTGTCGTCGGTGGCCGGGGTGCGGGCGCGGCGGGCCAACTTCGTCTACGGCGCGGCCAAGGCGGGCCTGGACGGCTTCGCCCAGGGCCTCGGCGACGCCCTGCACGGCTCCGGCGCCCGCGTCATGGTGGTGCGCCCCGGTTTCGTCATCGGCCACATGACCATGGGCATGCCCCCCGCCCCCATGTCCACCACCCCGGACGCCGTCGCCGAAGACGTCGTCAAGGGCCTGCGCTCCGGCGCCGAAACCGTCTGGAGCCCCCCGAAGCTCCGCCCCGTCTTCACCCTGATGCGCATCCTCCCCCGCCCCCTCTGGCGCCGCCTCCCCCGCTGAACCCTTACAAGGTTCACCAGGAACCGCGACCGTCGGCCCAGCCCGGCGTGAGCAGCCCGTTCAGTATTGGTCCGTCCGCCACCACGGCTCCATCGGCCGCCGCCCATGGCGGTACGGGTTGGGTACCTTATGGGCTGATGTAGTGGTGGAGGAGAGCCGGCTCGCCGGCTGCGTTGGTCCAGTCGGCGCGGCTGCTCCCGACTCTGCGCCAGCCGGACCGTTCGTAGAACGCGATGGCCGCCTCGCCCTCCGAGGAGACCTCCAGCTTGAGCGGGTGTCGCGCTGCGGCGCGGACCGTGTCGAGGAGACGGCCGGCGAGGCCGCGCCCACGTGCTGCCGGGGTCACGAACAGGCGGGTGATCTCCGCGTCGTGAGTCAGACCCACGTGGCCGAGCACGACGCCTGCCTCGATCGCTATCCAGGCCCCTGTCAGGTCGACCGGCGTCAGCCAGCCCCAAGGATCGTCCGGCCACTCCACCGGATAGCGGTCGGCGGCCTGGACCTGCGCGAGCGCCTTGACACAGGCGTCCTCATCCTCCGGGGTCCTGGGGCGTATTCTCACGCGAGCAAGCCTAGGGCTGGGGGTTGCGTTGAGCGACGCGACAGTGCCGGGGTGCCCAGCGGGCGGCGGTCAGGGCGCCGACGGCCAGCACGCTTGATGCGATCGCCAGTGACAGCCGCAGCCCTGGCAGGAAGCCGCCGGAGACCAGCGTGCCGAACAGGGCCACGCCGACCGCGCCGCCGACCTGCCGCACCCCGTTCAGCGCGCCGGACGCCACCCCGGCGTGGGCCGGTTCGACGCTCTCCAGCAGCGCGCTGGTCATCGCCGGCACCGTGATGCCGCCGCCGATCCCGATGGGCAGCATGGCCAGCCAGATCACCCAGTCCGGCGCGGTGTGACCAGCCCACAGCAACCCGAGCAGGCCCACCGCGAACAACAGCTGCCCTGCCACCATCGGCACTTTCGGTCCGAGCCGTCCGGTGAGCCGCCCGCCGAGGAGGTTCGCCGCCGTCACGGTCGCGGTCATCGGCAGGAACATCAGACCGGTGACCAGCGCCGAGTAGCCCCGCTGGTTCTGCAGGAACAGGCTGAGCAGGAACACGATGCCGTAGTAGGCGAAGTTCATCGCGAACCCGACCACGCCGGCCGAGGAGGACGCCGGACGGGCGAACAGCCGCGTCGGCAGCATCGGCTCCGCCGTCCGGCGCTCCCACCACACGAACAGTGCTCCGCCGACCACCGCCGCCGCCAGCGCGGCCTGTACCGGGAGCGAGGACCAGCCCAGTGAGCCGCCTTCGATGAGCCCGAAGGTGAGCGCGCACAGCGTCAGTACGGCGGCCAGTTGACCGGGCAGATCCAACCGGCGACCCGTACCGGGCGAGGGAGCGGCAGCCCGCGTGGTCAGCAGCAGCCCGATCGCGCCGATCACCAGGTTCACCAGGAACAGCGACCGCCAGCCCAGCGCGGCGATGAGCAGGCCGCCCAGCACTGGTCCGGCCGCCACCGCGGCTCCACCGGCCGCCGCCCAGATGGCGATCGCCCTGGTCCGCTCGGCCTGACCGGGGTAGCCGTGCCGGATCATCGCCAGCGAGGCGGGCAGCTGCGCGGCGGCGCCGATGCCCTGGACGAACCGTGCGGCGATCAGCATGGCCGGTGAGACGGCCAGTCCGCAGGCCAGCGAGGCGAGTGCGAACAGGCCCAGTCCGCCGGCGAAGACCCGCCGTGCGCCCAGCCGGTCACCCAGCGACCCGCCGGTGAGAAGGAGTGCGGCGAACATCAGCGTGTAGCCGTCCACCACCCACTGCAGTTCGGTCAGCCCGGCGCCCAGTTCCCGGCTTAGGGTGGGCAGCGCGACGTTCACGATGGTGGCGTCGAGGCTGACCATCAGGAACCCGGTCGCGGCGGCGATCAGTGTCCACGGTCCGGTCGACCGTTCGGTGGCAACTTTCGTGGTCACCGGACCAGCCTGCCCCGGCGGTGATCTCACCGGCAACGGACGAGGGTACACCTGGCAGGGCCACCTTGATCGGCGAGAATGAGGGGGGGAGCGGGTGGAGTCGGTCAGGCGGAGTACGCGGGCATCCGAGCTGGGGGCGTTCCTGCGGTCGCGGCGGACGCTGCTTCGGCCCGGTGAGGTGGGTTTGCCGGCCGAGGGTGTCCGGCGCACGTCGGGGCTGCGCCGCGAGGAGATGGCTCGGCTGGCCGGGGTCAGCGAGGGCTACTATGTCCGGCTTGAGCAGGGCCGGGCGCCGCACCCGTCGCCGAGCGTGCTCGGCGCACTGGCCAGGGCGCTGCGGCTGTCCGACGCCGAACGCGAACACCTCTTCGCGCTGGCCGAGGAGGTTCGCCCGGAGTCCGGGCCGGAGGTGCTCGCCTCCGGCGCCCGCCGGATGCTGGAGTTGCTCGCCCCGCCGACCGCCGCCTACGTCATCGACCGGCGCAGCGACGTGCTGGTCTGGAACGACAGCGCCGCCGCCCTGTTCGGCCACCTCGTCGACGGGCCCCGCAGGCCGAACAACGTGCGGTATGTGTTCACCGACCCGTGCGCCAAGGAGCTCTTCGTCGACTGGGCGGACATCGCGTCGGACTCGGTGGCACACCTGCGCGCCGCCGCCGGGCACCGCCCGGACGACCCCGGCCTCACGGCACTGGTCGCCGAACTGCACGAGGCCAGCCAGGAGTTCCGCCGCCTGTGGCCCGCCCGGGAACTGCGCCCAAAGGTCAGCGGCCGCAAGGAACTGAACCACCCGACGGCCGGTCGCATCTCCCTCGACTACGAAGTCCTGCACGCCCCCCAAGCCCCAGGCCAACGACTCGTCGCCTACACCGCCCCACCCGGCACCCCTTCACACTCCGCGCTGTCCCGACTCTTGGGGTAGCCGGGCTCGGTCTGTGGAGATGAGGCCGAAATCCCGGTGTCGGCAAGCACGGCAGGAGCATCAGCGGGAGAACGAGTAGACCATGAACGATCTCGTGAAATTCGCGATTCCGGCCGGCTTCATATCGGCGCGAGTCGTCCTGACCGCCGAGGAGCTGGTGTACGGATACAGAAGGGGCTGGCTTTCACCGGCTGTGCTCGCTGAGCTCGCCAGAGACCTGTCGGCGGACCTGCCCGGCCTGCCGACCGAGGAGGAGATGCTGTATCTCCTGCCGAGCGAGGTCGAGGAGAAGGTGAGGACCACCGTCTCCGCGCGCGACGACGTGGACTGTGCCGATCCGGAGATCGGCAAGGTCTGGAGGTACCTGGCGCTCGCGCAGCTGCACGAGCGCCAGGACACGGTCTCCGGGTTCTGGGACGTTATCGCGATGATGTGGTCGGATTTCGGTTATCCGGAGGAGATGGAGCCGTTCATCTACCACATGCCCCCGCCTCCGGGTGATGAGTTCGGCGAGCCGGCCATGCTGCGGCGACTGGAGTCCTACCTGTCGGAGCGGGCGGATTGGTACAGGACCCGCGGCGATTCGTCGCCGCGCTGACTCGGTGCCGACCACGGACGAAGCCGGCTCTGTCACCAGGCGCCATGCGATCAGCTTTGGGTGAGGCGGCTGGTGAAGAGGGTGACGGGACGGTCGGTCTTCACTCCGTCGACCACGATGTCCACGGCCTCGTTGTAGAACGCGACGTGGTCCTTGATCGGCGCGGCCGCCGGGATCGGGTCCGGGTAGGCCCAGGCGACGTTCGGCGGTGCCGTACCGGCGCGGGTGATCGACCAGTACGACGCGATCCCCTTGTAGGGGCACCGCGTGTGCGCCTCGGTCGCGGTGAGCAGGTCGAAGCGGACGTCCTCCGGCGGGATGTAGTAGCGGGTCGGCAGCCCCGTCTCGAACAGCAGGACCGGATGGTCGGTCTCGGCCAGCACCTGGCCGTCGACCTCCACCCGGACGTGCCGCCGGCTGGGGAGCGCGTCGACCCGCTTGTACGGGTCACGGGGATGCACGAAGATCTCCTCGGCCTCCTCGTACCAGTGGTCGAACACCGGCTCGGTGTGGCCGAACCACTCGAAGGAGACATGATCGGCGAGGTCGGCGTGCGGGTAGGCGAACGCGGCGTTCGGCACGATTTCCTCGCCGATGACCAGGTCGTAGAACACGGTCGCGCCCGCGTGCGGACCGGCCGGCGGCGGGTCGGCGCTCGGCCGCAGCAGATCGGCCCGCACGTGCTCGGCCGGGAACGCGTAGCGCGGAACGGGGTGGCCGGGCTCCCAGACGAGCACCGGACGCGGGCTGTCGACGACGGTGACGCCGCCCTTCACCCCGCGGACCCAGCGCTCGCTCGGCTCCCAGTTGAGCGTGTCGGTGGCGGGCATCGGTCAGGCCTCCGCGAGGTCGGCGACGTACGGCCGGCCCTCGCGCCACGCCGCGACCTGCTCGGGCCGCCCGAACACCTGGAGGTACTCCTCCACGTTGTCCTTGATCTCGTCCCACAGCAGGCTGGGCTCGTAGTCGCTGCCCTCGGCCGGGTCGACGAACGGCTGCAGCGGCTCGATCACGGTGTCGAGGCTGGGGTGCCAGAACACGGCGGTGGAGCGCCGCGTCACGGTGCCCCCGGCGACGACCCGGTGCCGCCCCGGGCGGAGCCGCCCGTTGGTCCATCTGGTGAGCAGCGAACCCGAGAACACCTGGAGCGCGCCCGGCACGATGGGCACCGGGACCCACGACCCGTCGGGCGTCTGGCCCTGCAGTCCTTCGTAGTCGCCGCGCTGGTGCAGCACGGTGAGCGCGGACCCGTCGGCGTGCTCCAGCAGGAGCAGTTTGTCCTCGTCCGCGGTCGCGGCGTCGTCGGCGTAGGTCCAGGTCGGGTAGTTGTTCACGACGAAACTCGTGTAGTACGGCCTGCCCTCGATAGGGAACACCGAGGCGGGCACGCCAATGACCTTGGCGTACAGGGCGAGGGTCTTTTCGGCCACGCCGACCGAGGCGTCGTGATACCGCTTGGCCAGCTCCTCCAGCCCCGGGTCGTCCTGAGGCCAGACGTTGGCGTGGGCGTACAGCCCGGCGTGCTCGGCGGGCAGACCCGCCGCCACGGCCTCCTCCGGGGTGCCGAACCGGCTGATGGAGAACCGCTCCAGCTCCAGCCGCCCGAAGTCGTCCGGCCACTGCCGCCAGCCCCGGTACGGATGCCCGGTCGGGCTGGCCAGCGCCTTCTTCTCCTCGCGCGGCAGGTCGAGGATGCGGCCGATCCGGTCGTGGAACTCGTCGATCAGCTCGGCGGGTACGCCGTGGTTGACGACCTGGAGGATGCCGATCTGCTCGGCGCTGTCGCGGACGGAGGCGATCAGCTCGGCGGGTGCGTCGTCGCTGAGCGCGAGTTCGAGGTCGATGACGGGGATTCGCGTGACGGTCATGGTCAACTCCCTTGTGGGGTGTCGGAGTGGAACTCGCGGATCAGGTCCGCGAGGCGGGCCGGCTGGTCGTGTTCGACGATCCCGGCGGATTCGGCCACCGTGACGACCTGCGCCCCGGGGGCGCGGCGAGACAGCTCGTCCAGGGACGGCGTGGTGAGCCGGCCGCCCGAGCCGGGCCGGACGACCAGCACGGGAACGCCGCCTGCGGCGACGGCGCCGATCTGGTCCCACAGGGTCTCGTCGTCGAGTCCGCCGTTCCGCTCGGGGGGCAGGTTGCCCAGGTGGTGGCGCCAGCCCCAGGTCCCGTCGTCCTCCTCGGCCGCCTCGTGCCGCACGTCGTCGGCCAGGAGCTCCGGTGGCGCGGACGGGTGGGTCTGGCGCAGCCAGGTCAGTGCCTCATCCCGGGAGGCGAACCTGGTAGGGCCCGCGGCCGGGACGTCGGCGGCCGTGCCCGGCAGCGTGTCGATCAGGATCAGGCCGCGGGCCAGCCCGGGGTTGCGGACGGTGAGCGCGATCGCGGTGAGCGCGCCCAGGCCCCGTCCCACCACCACCCTGGTCTTCGGGGCGAAGGACCGGACGGCCTCCGCGATGGCGGGCGCGAGTTTGCGCGGCTGGTAGACCCCGTCCCTGCGCCAGTTCGACCGCCCATGTCCTGGCAGGTCAAGGGCAAGGGCGGGAAGGTCCAGCGCGAGCGCCGGCCGATCCCACGCGCGCGCACTGCGCCGCGCGTCATGCAGGAGGACGATTTCGGCCGGCCCGGCACCCCAGCTCAGACCGCTGACATGGCCACCGGTGATGACGCTGACCCAGCGGCGCTGCACCGTCGGCGGGACGTCCCGCTTCAGGCCCAGACCTTCCAGCGTGCCGGCCACATCGGCGAACTCGTTGTCGGCCACGACTTGGTTCGATGACATGAGACTTCCTTCGACCTTCGACCTTCGACATCGCGTGCGGTGATTCCCGGGCGGCCCGCCTCCAAGGCGAGCCTGATCACGCAGGTGACCCCTCCTTTCCGGCCACGGACACCGGCAGGGCGGCCCGCGGCAGTCCGGTGACGTCCAGATGACAGAGCACGGAGTGGCCGCCGTCACCGGAGGTGAGCGTGCGGACCGGAGGTCCGGTGGTGTCGCAGAGTCCGTCGATGCGCGACGGGCACCGGTGCGCGAACCGGCACCCGGCCGGGATCGCTCCGGCCGTCCCCTTCACGACCACGCGCGGTCCCTCGCCGTCCGGCGCCAGACCTTCCGGCGCGGTCTTCCCGCGAGGCGTTTCGGCGAACGTCGCCGAGGACGCGGCGATCAGGGACGCCGTGTACGGGTGGTGCGGGCCGGCCAGGACCTTCTCGGCGGGGCCCTGCTCCACGATCCGGCCCCGGTACATCACCGCGATCCGGTCGGCCAGGTAGCCGACGACCGCCAGGTCGTGGGAGATGAACAGGTACGCCGTGCCCGTCAGCCGCTGCTGCTCGGCGAGCAGTCGCAGCACCCCGGCCTGGACGCTCACGTCCAGCGCGGACACCGGCTCGTCGCACACCACCAGATCGGGGTCCCCGGCGAAGGCCCGCGCGATGGCGACGCGCTGTTTCTGGCCGCCCGACAGCCGGTCGGTGCGCGCGTCCAGCAGCCGGGGGTCGAGGCCGGCGCGCTCCGCGAGCCGGTTCACGGTGAGCGGGCCGCGCAGGCTGCGCAGTGCCCTGGCCAGCACGGTCCGGGCGGTGTGGCGGGGGTTGAGGGAGGCGTCCGGGTTCTGGAACACCATCTGGATCCGGCGCCGTACCTGCGGCTCGCGCCGTCCGGTCCCGGCGGCCAGCCGCCGTCCGTCGAGTGTGATGGTGCCCGGTCCCGGCGGGCCGAGCCCGGCCACGGCCCGCGCGAGCGTCGTCTTGCCGCTGCCGGACTCACCCACCAGCCCAAGTACCTCGCCGCGCGCGATGGTCAGATCGACCTCGTCGACGACGGTGAGCCGGCCGTATCGGCGGACCAGCCCGCGCACCTCCAGCAAGGTCGCCGGATCCTCCTGCGGGCCGGGTGCCGCGGCACCGGCGCCGGCCCCCCGGACCGTGCCCGGCGCCGTGCCCCGCCCGTCGGCACTTCGCACCGTGCCCGCCGCAGTGCCCCGCCCACCGGCGAGATCGGTTCCGCCGGCGACTCCGGCGGGATCGGTTCCGCCGGTGGTGTTCCCGTCGTGGCGGTGATCCAGCGGGTGGAGCGAGGCTGGGCTCGGCAGGTCCGCGAGCCGGGCCGCGTGATGACAACGGACGGTGCGGTGAGCGCGTGGGCCGAGGCCGGGCACCGGGCCGAGCGCGGGCAGGAATGCCCGGCACCGGTCGTCGGCGTGGGCACAGCGGGCGGCGAACGCGCATCCCCGGCCCGCCTCGCCGGGAGCGGGAGGACGTCCCGGGATCGCGGCCAGCGGTGCGGTCCGGCGGGTCATCCCGAGGCGCGGGGCACTGGCGAGGAGCGCGGCCGTGTACGGGTGACGGGGCGCGGCCAGCACCTCCTCGGCCGGGCCCTGCTCGACGAACCGCCCGGCGTACAGCACGCCGACCCGGTCGCACAGCCGCCCGACCAGCGCCAGATCGTGGCTGATCAGCACGACGGCGGCGCCGAGCTCCGCGCGCAGTGCCCAGATCAGCGTCAGCACCTCGTGCTGCACGGTGGCGTCGAGTCCCGTGGTCGGCTCGTCCAGCACGAGCAGCCGCGGCCGGGCCGCGAGCGCGGCGGCGATCACGACGCGCTGCTGCTGGCCGCCGGAGAGCTGGTGCGGATAGCGCCGGGCGATCGCGGCCGGATCGGGGAGCCGTACCCGGTCGAGCAACTCGGGCACCTCGGCCCGCGCCGCGCGCCGTGACCGGCCCTGCAGCCGCAGCACCTCGGCGAGCTGCGCTCCGACCCGCATCGTCGGATCGAGCGCGCCGCCGGCGTCCTGGTGCACCACCGCCAGCGACGCCGCGTGCCACCGCCGCAGCTCGGCGGGCGGAAGAGCGAGCACATCGGTGCCGTCCACGTGCACGCGCCCGCCGGTGATCTCGCCACCCCGGGGCGGATGCCCGCTCAGCGCCCCGCCGAGCGTCGTCTTACCGCACCCCGACTCTCCCACGAGCCCGTACGTCTCGCCGGCGGCGACCTCGAACGACGCCTCCGACACCGCTTCGACCGGCCCGCGCGCCGTCTGGTACGTCACGGTGAGCCCCTCGACCCTCAGCCCCGGCCGGTTCACGGGGCCTCCCAGCGGTTGCGCAGCGCGTCCGCGACGAGCGCGGTGCCCACCACGAGCGAGGCGATGGCCAGGGCGGGGGCGAGCACCGTCCAGGGGGCGATCTGCAGCCAGGCGCGGTTGTCCGACACCGACGCGCCCCACTCGGGGGAGCCGGGCGGCTGGCCGAGGCCGAGGAAGGACAGCGTCGCCGCCGCGAAGATGGCATCGCCGAACCGCGAGGTCGCCTCGACGAGCACGGTCGTGGCCACGTTGGGGAAGATCTCGCGCAGCATGAGCGGTAGCGACCGCTCGCCGCGCAGGCGCGCCGCCTCGACGTAGGCCTTCTCCCGCTCGACCAGCGTCGCCGCGCGCACGCTGCGCGCGACGATCGTGGTGAACGACGCCCCGATGACCAGTACCACGACGGTCACCGAACGGCCGGCGAGCGCCACGAAGAGCACGGCCGCGATGATCGTCGGGAAGACCGCGATCGCGTCGAGTACGCGCATCACGATCTCGTCGACGAGCCCGCCGAGCGTTCCGGCGATCAGTCCGACGACGGTGCCGGCGATCACGCCGAGCGCCGTCGCCGGCGGCGCGACCTGCAACACCGGCCGTGCCCCGGCGAGCATCCGCGAGAGGGTGTCCCGCCCGAACTGGTCGGTCCCCAGCGGATGCCCGGGCCCGGGCGCCGCGAACCGGTGCAGCGGATCCTGCAGCCCTGGGTCGTACGGAGCCAGATGCGGCCAGAACGCCGCGACCACCGCCCAGCCGACGATCACCGCCCCGCCGACGGCCAGCGCGACCCGCGACCTCCTCGGCCGGCCGCGCCGCACCGGCCGCGCCGCCCGGCCGATCACCAGACCGGTCACGACGCCGCCACCCCCAGCCGTACCCGTGGGTCGAGCAGGCGGTAGACCAGGTCGGCGGCGAGGAAGACGACCATGTAGATGACGCCGAGGACCATCGCCGTGGTCTGCAGGGTCGGCAGGTCCTTGTCCACCGCCGACTGCAGCAGTAGGGCGCCGATCCCGGGGTAGTTGAACAGCAACTCGACGGCGACCAGGCCACCGAGCAGGAACTGGAGCTGGACGCCGAGGGCGCTGGTCGCGGGGACCGTCGCGTTGCGGAGCACGTGCCGCCGCACCACCTGGGCGCGGGTGAGGCCGCGCAGTTCCGCGGCTCGGGCGTACGGGCTCTCGACGGCCGCGATCGTGCCGGCGCGGACGTGCCGGGAGACGTACCCGGTGCAGAGCAGGACGAGGGAGAGCGCGGGCAGCAGCAGGTGGCCGAGCGCCTCCACCGGCGTGGCGTCCGGCGGGATCTGGGCCGAGGCGGGGAACCAGCGCAGCTTCACGGCGAACACCACCAGCAGGACCACCCCGGTGACGAACTCCGGGATCGCCCCGAACGCCAGGCCGACGACGCTGATGACCCGGTCCGCCGGGCGGTCGTGCTCGATCCCGGCGACCAGCCCGAGCGTCACCGCGACCGGCACCAGCAGCACGAAGGCGAGCAGCGCCAGCAGCAGCGAGGCGCCGAGCCGGTCGACGACCAGGTCGCGTACGGGAACCCGGAGCGTGAAGGAGTCCCCCCAGTCGCCGGTGAGCAGGCCGCGCAGCCAGTCGCCGTACCGGGTAAGGGCCGGCCGGTCGAGCCCGAGCTGGGCGCGCAGCTCGCGGACCGCCGTGCCGCTCGCCTCCCTGCCGAGGATGGTCCGGGCCACGTCGCCGGGGATCACCTCGGTGGCGGTGAAGACCAGCACGGACACCGTGAGCAGCGTGAGCGGGATCGCCGCGATCCGCCGCAGCAGGAAACGTCTCATCTCCGCCACACCGCCCTAGAGCCGGGAAACCGACGAGAAGTCGACGTAGCTGGAGGGATGAGCCTCGATGCCGGCGAACTTCTTGCCGTTGTACGCGCGGACCGCACCCGACCAGACGCTGATGATCACGGGCACGTCCTCGTTCAGCGTGGTGGCGATGATCACGGCCTGGGCCTTGCGGCCGGCGTCGTCGGCCGCCGAGTCGTAGGCGTCGGCCGCCTTGTCCAGCGCGGGGTTGGCGTACTTGGCGCCGTTCCACACCGCGCCGCTCTTCACCATCGGGATGATGAACTGGCCGGGCACCGCCCGCCCGGCCCAGCCCACCAGGTTCGCGTCGGTGAACAGCCAGGGCGTGTCCTTCTCCTGGTCGCCGCCGTAGAAGTCGGCCGAGGTGCGCTGGTCCAGGGTGACCTCGATGCCCACGGTCTTGAGCTGGCTCTGGATCGCCAGCGCGTAGTCCTTGCTCGGCGGGTCGTAGGTGAGGGGGAACGACAGCTTGCCCACGCCGGCCGCCGCCAGCAGCGAGGCGACCTTCGCCGGGTCCTTGGCCCGCTGCGGCAGGTCGGTCGGCGCGGCCGGGAACAGCGCGGCGAACAGGTGGTCGTTGCCGAGCGCGCCGATGCCGCTGTTGGTGACGGCGTTGACGCCGGGACGGTCGAGGGCGTACGCGATCGCCTGGCGGACCTCCTTCATGTCGAACGGCGCCCGGTCGACGCGGAGCGTGAACGCGGTGAATCCGGTGCTCTTCACCTGGTCGACGACGATGTCCCCGGTGCCCTTCAGCGGCTCGGTCAGGGAGGCCCGGCTGAGGATCTGGGCGTCCACGTCGCCGCCCTGCAGCGCGAGCAGGTCCGCCTGGTCGTCGGCGTAGAACTTGATCTCCACCCCGTCCAGGTACGGCTTGCCCGGCTCCCAGTACTTGGGGTTGCGGGTGAAGGTGGCGCCCTTGGACGGGTCGTACGACGCGAGCAGGAACGGGCCGGTACCGATCGGCTTCTTGGCGAAGTCGCCCGCGTAGTCCTTCTTGAGGATCAGGGCGTTGTAGTTGCCGGCCGACACCAGGTACGGGAAGTCCGAGAACGCCCGCTCCAGCTTGAAGACCACCGTGTGCGGGTCCCGCACGCTCACCCCGCCCTCGGCCAGGACGGTGTCGAACGCCGACAGCGCGGCGGACTTGCTCTTGGGGTCGAGCAGCCGGTCGAAGGACGCCTTGACCGTGTCGGCGTCCAGCGGCGTGCCGTCGGAGAAGACCACACCCTGGCGCAGCGTGAACGCCCAGGTCCGGCCCTCGTCCGGGGTGTCCCATTTGACGGCCAGCCGCGGGACCAGGTGGTAGTCCTTGTCCAGCCAGATCAGGTAGTCGGCGACGAGCTGGACGATCGCGATGGCGGTCCCGTCGTACATGGAGACCGGGTCGACCGCGGTCGGCGGCGGGGGCGAGCCCGCACGCAAGGTCCCGCCGCTCTTCGGGGTCGCGGGGGCCGAAGCCGCTCCGGACTCTCCGGTGTTCACGCCGGCGCTCGTACGGGTGTCGCCCGAGCAGGCGGCCACCAGCGCGGCCAGCCCCGCGACTCCCGCACCGGCCAGGAGGTCGCGCCGGGAAAGGCCGGACGGGTAGTGTTTCGGCATATCCACACTATTTATGTAGGAATAGTATGTTGTCAACCTCCCGGGAGAGCGAATCGGCCGTCAGGAATCCCCCCGCCGAGCCACCGAAACCCATCAGGAAGGTCCGCAACACCGCGATCGCCGCTGCTCGGGATCGACTCGGCGCCGCCTTCCGTAACTCCGGTGAGGACACGCGTGACCGGATCGGTGTGGTCGCTGGATGATGACGCGGTGCGTCGCGCCGGAAAGGTCGTGAATGATGAGGTACGAGGTGGATGTCGTCGTCGTGGGCGGCGGGGGCATGGGGTCGGCGGCCGCGTGGCGGCTGGCCGGTCGCGGAGCCGACGTGGTGATGCTGGAGCGGTTCGAGGCGGGGCATGTACGCGGAGCCTCGCATGGCGCGTCCCGGATCTTCCGCGTCTCCTACGTGGAGCCCGTCTACATCAGGCTCGCCCACGAGGCCGGGAGGTTGTGGCGGGAGCTCGAGGTCGCCTCAGGCGTCCCTCTGCTCACCGTCACCGGTGGTGTCGACCATGGGCGGACGCCGCACCTCGGCCTGCTGGCCGAGGCGGTCGAGGCGGCGGGCGCGCCAGGTGAGTGGCTCGCCCCCGAGGAGGCCGCCGAGCGCTGGCCCGGCCTGCGTTATGACGGCAAGGTGCTGTTCCATCCGGCGAGCGGGCGACTGCACGCCGACGACGCGCTGTCGGCGCTGCAGGCGCAGGCGGCCCGGCTGGGCGCCGTCGTCCGGCACGAGACGCCGGTCACCTCGATCGCGGTACGCGGCGACGACGCCGTCGAGGTGACGGCCGGGGAGGACGTCTACCGCGCGAAGAGGGTCGTCGTCGCGGCCGGGGCATGGGCGGAGAAGCTGCTCGGCGGCCTCGTGCCACTGCCGCCGCTGCGCGTCACGCAGGAGCAGCCCGCGTACTTCGCCCCGATGCGCGAGATGGCATGGCCCAGCTTCGTGCACCATCTCGACGCGGATTCGCTGGAGGCCACCGGATTCCTGAGCGGCGTCTACGGCCTCGGAACGCCCGGCGAGGGCGTCAAAGCCGGGTTTCACGGCACGGGCCCGGTGGTCGACCCCGACGATCGCGACTTCCGGCCGGAGCCCGCCCAGCTGCGCATCCTGCGTGAGTACGCCCGCGCATGGCTGCCCGGTGTCGACGCGGACGCCTTCACTTCGATCAGTTGTACCTACACCTCGACGCCGACCGCCGACTTCGTCCTGGACCGGGTCGGTCCCGTCGTCGTGGCGGCCGGGTTCTCCGGGCACGGCTTCAAGTTCGTCCCGGCGGTCGGACGGATCCTCGCCGACCTCGCCCTCACCGGTCACCCCCCCGACACCCGCTTCGCGCTGAAACGCCGACCCACCGGCGCCTGACCTCCGAACCACACGCCGACCGGCGGTGGACCCGACTTCTCGGTGGACGGACTCGGCCGTGGTGACTTCGGCTCAGCCCTGGTCCCGCACCTGCCGACGGAACTCCAGGGCCGTCCGGCCGGCGTGCCTGTGGAAGAACGTGGTGAAGTTCGCCGCCGAGGGGAAGCCGAGGACCATAGAACGCGCAGACCTCCACTCACCACTATCCGTCGCCAGGTGCGAACTCGGTCCGCCCCCATGTGATTCTGTTCAGACTATCGGCGATAAGGGAGGCGTCCGGCTTCCTTTGCGAGCTACCGTTATGGATGCACTTCTGGGTAGGGTCCCCCACCTCCGTGCATGGGGCGCTCCGGCTCAGGGCGGGTCTTCTCCGGGGTTTCGCCCTGTGGCCTCCGGCCAACTGCGGGCCGGGCCGGCGCGGCACATCGGCTCACGCCGGTCGCCGTTGCTCGCTGGGACCGGCAACCGAAGCCGTCAGCACGCTGCGGGGTCTCTGTCTTGCTGACCTGGTGGCGACGAGCACCGAACGATGGCTAGGTTGCACCAGAGGGTCGCGTTCAGACGCTGGTGGATCGTGCCCCATTCTTCGGCCAGTGCGCTGATGATCTGCAGCCTTCGTCCGCCCTCGGCTTCCGGTTCATCCCGTACGTTTGATAAACGCCTACGCGGCATTCTGCGCCTTCAACGCCAACCGGATCGATGTGATCGACCCCGATAGACTCGGCTCGCAGCGTTGTGTGACCCCCGGGTCGTGGCCGACGCGGCGGACTCCTCCAATACTCCGAGCGGTAGATCGAGAAGAATGAGCTCTTTCCAACCTGGCTGCCCTGGTCCTCATGGCTTCACACGGAGAGTGGTGGCGGCGGTTGAGAGGAAGCTCCCGATGACAGCAGTCAACCAAGATCCCATGCCGCAACGGGGAGCCACGCTGACGGGTGCCTCTCTACGGCCGCTGGCACAGGCTGATGGCTTGCAACCCCTCGTTGCGTAGGAACCCCAACTGCACTCCCCCACTCGTCAGCACCCCCACAACGTCCGGCGGTGGATTAGGGTCAAACTCCCAGCCGACATCCGCATCATCGAGAGCCGCGCACACATCTTCAAGGGGTCTGTTCCAGCGGAGAACCCACGGATCGAGACTGAAGGCCCCGCTACCAGCCGGAATCTCGAAAGTATCCGTATAGATCAGCCAGACCTGATCAGTCGACTGGTCGAAGTGGAACTCGATGTCACCGAACACCCAAATATCTTGGAAGTGCGGCCGTCTCTTCGACATGACCGCATAATCGTCAGGCTCGCCGAACACGTCCCTGATGAACTTGCGCGATGCCCCCAACTCAACAGGACCGAAGCGACCCGACCGGAGCATCGTCAGCAACGAGACGTTCATCATCACAGGTCTCCAGGCAGCATCGATTACAGAGCTCTTCCAAACCTGGTGGCCCTGGTCACCATGGCTTCACGGAGAGCGTAGCGGGATGAGAGAAGGCTCCCGATAAGACAGCAGCGACCAAGATCCGATGCCTAACCGGGAGCCTCGTTGCTGTCTTACCGTGCCTCGATTCCACTGTCCAACCACACCCTGATGCGCCTGGCCGAACTCATCCGCGTTGCGCTGGCGGACGACGTGCACGCCGCCGTCGAGCGCGCATCCCGACTGGCCCACACCATCCTCGACGGCACCCTTATCCCCATCGACCGCCTCGCCGATGAACGGCCGCACTACAGCGGGAAACACAAGCACCACGGGATGAACATGCAACTGCTGGCCGATCCCGCGGGCCGGCTGGTGTGGGCCTCACCTGCGCTGCCAGGCTCCATTCACGACATCACCGCCGCTCGGACGGTCGGCCTGATCGACGCCTTGACCAGCGCAGGCGTGAAGACCTTCGCGGACAAGGGCTATCGAGGTGCGCGCGGCACGATCCGGACGCCGTTCAAGCGGCACCGCCAGCGGCCTTGGTTGTCGCGTGGGCAGCAGGACGTCAACGGGGCCCACGCCCGTATCCGAGCCATCGGTGAGCGTGCTGTCGCGACCTTGAAGTCCTGGAAGGTCCTGACCAAGCTGCGCTGTTGCCCGCATCGAGCGACCGTGCTCGTGCAGGCAATCTTCGTCCTGCAGCTAATCGGAGGGCCGTTGCCCAAGATGAGAAGAGCTCACTGCCTTCTTTTGATGATGTACGTGGCGATGGCGAAAACGACTCCGATCGCGAAAATCTCCTCGCTGTGTGGAAATATCTGCTTCCTGGTGCGCTGAGCGACCGAAGGTGGGGTAGCGGTTGCTGAACTGCGAGCGATCTGTGGTAGAGGGGTGGAGTGTATGAGCGCGACAATGCTGGGGATGGATGCGAGAAAGGTTGATAATGCCAGTATATTGGATAATGGCGGCTCTATGTTTATCACGTAACCAGCGGCGATGGCCGCGGCGCCTGCATAGGAGATTGCGCTTAAGATCTCGAAGGTCGGCGCGGGATTGAGCCGAGGCGGTATCGGGTCGGCTCCAAGGCGTTGACTTCTGCGACGTCTTATCGACAGTTCAATCGTGATCGCCGCGATTATGGCCGTAGGATATGCGACCACCACTGATAGCGGCCATGGATGGAGCGCGTTCCTTGCGTTCAGGTATGCGAGTCCGGTGGCGCCATTGAACACGGCGACGACCAGCGCGGTCGTCCAGACCGTTCCCCTGGAGACCTTGCCCAAGAGCGCGTGATCTTGAGCCGCTCTTGCGTCCTCACCGTCGGTCTTGCGCGTACGTCCGGGCTTTGCGACCGTCTGCGCTCCGAATAACCATGCACCTCCACCGGCAACAGCGACCGCGCCGACTCCCAGGAGAGCGCAGGAGATGAGGAATATGTCCCACGTCCGAGGGATGTCTTTCCCTCCTGAGGTGACCCCGAAGAGGAAGGAGTCCATGGCCAGGATGACGAATGCCGCCCAGAGAAGAGCGAGCGTTCTGATCTTCCGCACGCTGAAGCGCTCTGGCCCGAGCATCATGGTCATGCCTACGAAGGCGAACCCGGCCAGAATGCCCACAAGTTGGGAGTGGGATTCAGCGATCTTGGCCGCATCGAATGGCGCGTTAAGTAGACGACTGTCCGTTTCACAGATGGTCATCATGTAATCAGTATGGATCGCGTTGGGCTGAGATGCGCGAAACGTGCGGCGCTGAAACGTCATTCAGATATGGGATCTTCAGTGGAAACGGTGCATATACCACAAAAGCCGCGCGGGCCGTGCAGCGGTTGGCGCCGGTAATCTGTGCTTCTCGGTATCGGCCGGGCGTTCCAACCGGCGGACGAAGCGTGCATCGATCAAGTGGACCGGGCGGCGGCTGGATCGATCGGGCTGGAAGCGGGGCTCTGGTTGACTTCGCCGGGATCGGGCGCGATCATGATGCGGTCAATTGACCGACAGGTCGGCGCCGTGGTGGTCGGTGGGTGCGCTGGCCGAGCCCGTCTTGTCATGGGCCCGGCCGCATCCTCCGCGTACAGCACGGGTGGTTCTGCGTCGTCGGGTCCATGATCGGACCCGACTCGACCAGGAGAACCCATGTCCGACCACACCCGTGACGCCCGGCAGCCCGAGGCCGGCTATAAGCCTGATCCGGCCGCCGAGACTCAGATGCTCATCGACGCGTTCTTCGTGGCGCTGGCCGATGCCGTCCCCGGCCAAGAGGATCTGATCGCGCGGCTGCGTGCGAAGCACGAGCATCTGCTCACCGCCCAGCGGCACCGCATCCTCGACGAGGCGTCCGCTTACAACCTCGCGCTCAGCCTGGCCGTGCTGGGCGGTTACCAGGAACTCGCACCGCAGTACGGTGACGACGAGCTGCATGCGCTGCTGCGCACGGCGTTCGTCGAGCCGATGCGGGGCACCGTTCAGCAGGCGACCGCCGCCGCGCTGGACACCGCCGCCGACCCGTTCGCCGCGATGGTGGAGATCAGCAGGCTGCGGGAGCGGTACGCCTTCGGCGCCGGATTCACCTTCACCCATCCACGGGACGATGACGGTCACTACGTCGCCCAGGTGGAACGCTGCTACTACCACGACATCCTGTCCGCCAACGGCGCCGCGCATCTCACGCCGGTGTTCTGCGCCTTCGACGCCAACTGGATCGACGTCATCGACCCGGAACGGCACGGCTTCGCGTTCGACAGACCCACCACCATCGGCACCGGCGACCAGAACTGCCCGTTCCGGTTCCGCCGCACCAACACCCCGGCTGAGGACTGACGCCCGGCCGCTCGCTCTTCCTCGATCTCCGCCCGAGGGGGAGCGAGCGGCCCTCGTCAGCGCCCCGCGCCCAGTGGAGGGAGGCTGACGCCCGCACCTGCCCGCACCGCACCGGCTGACAGCGGGCACGCGTCAGCGCCCTGTGGGATCTCTGGCTTGACGGCCTGGTGGCGAGGGACGTCGGACGATGGCTATGTCGCACCAGAGGGTCACGTTCGGACCGTGGTGGGTCGTGCCCCATTCCTTGGCCAGTGCGTTGATGATCTGCAGCCCTCGTCCGCCCTCGGCATCCGGTTCGTCCCGTACGTGGGGTGTGCTGGTCGAGGACCCCTCGTCGGTGACCTCGATGCGAATCGCCGTGTCCGACGACCGGATGGTCAACGTGACCGTGCCGCCGGCCTCTTCTGAATGCGAGTGCCTGAGCGAGTTCGTCACCAACTCGCTCACGGCGAGGACCGCGTCGTCCACCGCTGGATGGTCCTCCCCGAGCAGATCCTGAGTGAACTGCCGTGCCCGCCGCACCGAGGTCCTCGTCCCCACCAGATTGACCGTCGCCGCCCGACCGTCCGCCATCACGTCGCTCCCTCCTCTGTGTGATCGAATGATTACTTACAGCAGAAGATGCGGCATGGAAACTGCAAGAATTGCAGCTCCAACTTCTCCGTTGATCTCGTCCTTCCGGTCGAGGCCGGTGCGCGAGACTGACGCCAAGTCGGAAGGAGTGATGGAGTAGTGGCTCAAGGGCCGAGCGTCCGGCGACGCAGATTGGCGGGTGAGCTGCGAGCCCTCCGGGAACGCGCTGGCCTGACCGGCGATCGGGTAGCCGAGGTCGTCGGTTGGTCGGCGTCGAAGTTGAGCCGCATGGAGACCGCCCGCGTCGGTGTGCGGGCGAAAGATCTACTGCTGCTGTTCGATCTGTACCAGGTGCCCGAAAGCAGGCGAGAGGCGTTGCTGACCCTGGCGCGTACCGATCGCCGCCGGGGTTGGTGGGACATGTACGACTCGATCCCCACTGAGTACGCCAACTACATCAGCCTTGAGGTGGCGGCAAGCGAGATCAAGCGCTATGACTTGCTTCTAATTCATGGTCTGTTGCAGTCCGAGGCGTATGCCCGCTCTGTCATCCGTTCGGGATTGATGTCTCTGGCGCCGGCCCAGGAGGTCGATCGTCGGGTGGAGATTCGGCTGACCCGCCAGGAGACGCTGCGTCGGCCGGATCCGCTGAAGTTGTGGGTGGTGATGGACGAAGCCGCTCTGAGACGGGTCGTCGGCGGGCCTGAGGTCATGCGCGACCAGTGCAAGCATCTCGTGGAACAGGGCGAGCGGCCCAATGTGACGATTCAGGTGCTACCCAACCGTGTCGGTGCGCATCCGGGTGCGGTAGGCGCCTTCTCGATCATGGAGTTTCCTGGCAAGCATGATCCTGCTGTCGTCTACGTAGAGACCATGGCAAGCAGCCTGTACATCGAGGATGATACGGATGTGCACCGATATGGCTTGGTATTTGACCAACTGCGCGCCATGGCGCTCGGTCCGGAGGAATCCCTGGAAATGATCGGGCACATCGCCGAGCAGCTCTAGCCGACAAGACAAGGGGACTTGCGTGTCGCGAACAGCGGAACCGATCATCACTCGAGACTGGCGAAAGAGCAGCTTCAGCGAGGGCGCGAATGGGTGCGTCGAACTCGCCCTCGTGCGGGTACCGGAAGAGGCTGCGCTGTGGAACGAAGAGGGTGGCGAACTTTGCCTCGTGCGCGACTCGAAGAACACGGCGGGGCCGGTGATCGCCTTCAGACCTAGTGTCTGGAGGGCATTCGTCGGCGGCATCAAAAATGGCTGGGCCGATCGGGCGGGGTAGGTCCGCGACGATCCTCGGCGCTTGTCCCTTCCATGGGCGCTCGTCCAAACACCGCTCGAAAGGCGCCTATGCTTCGCCGCACAGGTGAGAGGCTCGCGTTGCCCGAGATGGCGGCCCTTCTGTGCTACCTGGCAGCGGTGGGGGTGCTCACCTGGGTGACCATGGAAGGTCTGCTGGGGGACTCCGCCTACGGATTTGTGCTGATGTTGCTGATGGCCTTCCCCGTGTCGATCGCCACGCTGCTCGTCGAGATTGCCCTGACCCCCATCGTGGAGGCGCAGTCGTACGAGGTCAGGCAGGTCGTCTACTACCTGGAGCTGGCATTACCAGGTGTGATGCTGGCCGTCATTCTGCTCATGCTGCTCAAGAGCGTGCGTAGTCGGGCCGTGGGCCGTGGTCTCGCCTGGTTCGCCGCTGCATGCGTTCTGGTGTCCGGGGTGTTGATCGTTCTCGACGACTGGGAACCGCGCCGTCTGTACGGCTGGCCGCTGCTGGTCTGCGGCCTCGGTATGGCGGCCGGTCTCATCGCGGGGCGTCGAGTTGCCTTGCCCCGAGGTACGGAGAAAGAGTGACCATTCGCGATCGCCGTCGCCGTCCGCAATCTGCCACTTTGCAGGTCCGGAGGAGTGAATGGGTGCCGCAGGACGGTTCACGCTGCTTGAGAGGGTCTGATTCGGCTACTGTGGGTGGCGCATTTCCCGCTCGGGGTCATGAAGTGAAGCCGGGTTAACCTCCGCAGGTGGTGGCCCGGCTTTCGCGTCTCAGGTGGTATGCCGGTTCTCCGTCCACGTGCGGCCGAGTTGCGGCGTGCGAGGTGTCCGTCGCGTACGAGCCGTTTGGCCACGGGTCTGACATCGACGTCTGCGGGGCACAGGTCGACGTCGTCGTTCTCCGAGTCGCGCAACGGGTGGGGCCGCCGGACGCGTCAGTTCCATGAGCCGATTTCGTCACAGGCGGGGCAACCCGGTTCGGCGGTCGATGCGTCACCACGGAGGACAGGCCGGATGGAGTGGCCCCCGGGGTGACGTGGTCGGGGGCCGGTGGGCGGGAGGGCGCGGGTGGCCGATCGGGCGTTGTATGAGGATTTCGTGGTGGCGAGGTCCGATCGGCTGTTACGCACGGCCTACCTGCTGACCCGCGACTGGGGGGTGGCGGAGGACCTGCTGCAGGAGTCCCTGGCCAAGGCGTGGTTCGCCTGGCCGGGCGTGGAGGAGTCCGAGGCGTACGTGCGCAGGGTGCTGGTCACCACCTACACCTCGTGGTGGCGCAGGCGGTGGCGGCGGGAGGTGCCCCGCGACGACTTTCCCGACATGCCCGCCCCGGAGGGGGCCGGCGATCTCGCCGAGCGCGAGGCGCTCTGGCGGGCCGTGGGACGGCTGCCCGCCCGGCAGCGTGCCGTGGTGGTGCTGCGCTTCTACGAGGACCTGCCGGTGGCCGAGGTGGCGCGGCTGATGGACTGCGAAACCGGCACCGTCAAGAGCCAGACGGCCAAGGCGCTGGCCAAGCTGCGCGTGGACGACTCGGTCGTGAAGGAGTTGTACCGATGACCGTACAAGATCTGCGGGACGTCCTGCGCTCCCATGGTGAAGGCCCGGCCCCCGCCAACCCCGTCCGGAACGAGCAGGTCCAGGCACGCATCCGCAGGATACGGCGGCGCAGACGCGCGGTTGCCGCGGGCGCGGCGTTGAGCGCGGTCGCGGTGCTGAGCCTGGTCTTCCTGCCGGGGCGTGCCCAGCCGGGTCCCGACGCGGTGGCGGTCGCCCCGTCGCCAGGCCGGACGTCTACGCAGGGGGCTGGTCCCGCGCAGCGACCGGATCCGCTGCCTGAGGCGTTCACCGCCGCCGACGGCGCCGAGTACCGGCGCCTGGCCGTGGCGGCCGTCGCGGCCGGCGGCTCCAGGAAGGCCACCGTGACGGTGCCGGTCACGGGCGGGCCGCTGGACGTCGCGGCGGCCTGCTCCGGGGGCGTCCGATCAAGTATGGGGGTGCGGATCCGTATCGGCGGCAAGCCGGTGTCCGCGGCCCCCTGGGACCTCCTGCCGTGCGGGAAGGGCAGGCTTTTGGCGCCGCTGACCGTGCCCGGGGGCGCCGGCGAGCGGATCAGGGTCTCCTTCGAGCTGGTCGACCGGCTGGGGGGCTGCGTTGTGGCGAAGGGCTCCTGTGTGCCGCCGGAGAACGGGAAGGTCGCCTTCTCGCTGGCCGTGTACGAGTGGGCGCCGCCCGAGCGCCCGATCGAGCCGCCGGCGCCGCGGGCCCTGCCCGCGCTGCGGGGCTACCGGCTGGCCGACTCCCGGACGGGCACCTGGCCGCGGGACAGGTCACTGGCGTTCGACGTGTTCGGCGATGGAAAGCCGCTCGGCATCGACCAGATCTGCACCGGGGACGTGGCCCCACGACTGTGGTTCACGATCCAGGTGAACGGCCGCCTCGCCTCGCGGGGCACGTGCGCCGTGTGGACGAGCGGGCCGTTCCCGATGGCGCTGGCCGAGCTGGAGGTACCGAAGGGAAGGAAGGCGACCCTCACCGTGAAGCTCAGTATGTCGCCCGAGGCGCCGAACCGCCCGGTCCGGTGGTCGGTCGGCCTCTGGCGCCGCCGGTAGATCGTCAAGAGTCACGGACGTGCGGGGCGGAGGTCATTCGATGACCGGATCGTCCAGTACGTGGGGGAGGACGCGGGCCTGGAAGGCGTCGGGGTCGGGGCTGGACAGGCCGGCCATGGTCACCAGCGCCTTCCACAGCGCCCATCCGCGTGCGCGCCTCCAGGCATCGTCGGACAGGCCGGCCGCCTTGCGGAAGATCTTCCGCTCGTCACCGGTGAAGTACGTCCAGGCCATGACGAGGTCACACGCGGGGTCGCCGACCCCGCAGGTGCCGAAGTCGATGACCGCCGACAGCCTCCCGCCCGTGGTGAGCAGGTTGCCGACGGCCACGTCCCCGTGGAACCAGACGGGTGGGTGCGGCCAGACGGAGGTCAGCGCGCTCGCCCAGACGGCCTCACAGGCGGCCACGTCGACCACTCCCTTGAGCCGGTCCAGGGCGTGCTCGACCTGGTCGCCGTAGGCGCTGAGGTGACAGCCCCGGAAGTAGGAGTGCCGCCCGGCCGCCGGCCCGTGGTCCGCAGGGACGTGCCTCAGCGCGGTCAGGAAGCCTCCGAGGTCCCGTGCCAGATCAGATCGGTCGAGGTCGGTGGCCCCCTCGACGGTGCCTCCGGGCAGCCAGCGCCGTACCGACCAGGGGAACGGATACCCGGCCGCCGGACGTCCCGCCGCGACCACCGCAGGCACGGGCAGGGGCAGATGCGCGGCGAGGACGGGCAGGCAGCGGTTCTCCTTCTCCACGGCGGCGACGTAGCCCTCGGCGCTGGGCAGGCGCACGGCCAGCCGGTCACCGAGCCGGAAGGTCCGGTTGTCCCAGCCTTGGCGGGGCACCGGCTCGACCGGCAGGTCGCTCCACTCGGGGAACTGATCGGAGACCAGGGTGCGTACGAGGTCGGCGGTTATGTCGATCACGGTCAGACCTGGTGCCGTTTCTGTACGACGGTGGTGCGTCCGAGAGCGGGACGAGCGGGGTCCGCGCCCCGCCGGACAGGAAGCCTACGCGCGGAGTGGTGCGGACGACATCCGATTTTCGGACGGGTCCGGTCGGCTCACCTGGCGTGGTGGGCTCAGCAGTGTTGGCCGTTGGCGTAGTCGATGGTCGGGAAGTAGGTCACGTTCTGGCAGAGTAGCTGCCGGACGGGATGGTGATGGTTCCGTAGGTGCCGGTGCCCGACCCGGTGCAGCCGCTGGCGGTGATGTAGTAGCCCAGCAGGTCGGACAGGAGGAACCGGTTGCCGCTCGTGCAGGTGTAGTGGGCGTCCATGGCCATGGCGGGCGCGGCGGTGAGGGCACTCGCGAGCATGGCCGCGGCGCAGACGGCGGCCATGCGCTTGACCAGAGCATTCATCAGGCGCTCCTTCCGGGGGGTACGGACGCGTGCATCCTTACCCGAGGTGCCTTGCCCTGATCTGGTAGGAGGTGTCCAGATGCGGTCAGCTCCCGGACGCGGCACGGCGGTGGTTCGACGGCGGTGGTTCGACGGCGGCGGTCCCGACGGCGAGGGCGTGGCCTACCGGGCCGGTGACCTACTGAGCTCGCGACCTATGGGCCCCGTGACCTGCCGGGCCCGCAACTCCACCCGGCCGGTTCACAGAGGGTTCCGCGTCCAGCCTGGGAGCCGTCAGTGTTCGGCGGTGGGGGCGTAGGTGGGGGTGTAGGTGGGGGTGTAGGTGGTGGCGTAGTAGTCGCAGAGGTCGGTGAGAGGGCAGGTCTCGCAGCGGGGGCGGCGGGACTGGCAGATGGTGCGGCCGTGGACGATCAGGGCGATGTGGAGTTCGTGCCGGATCTCCGGAGGGACGCGGGGGGCCAGGAGCCGGTGCGCCTTCTCGGCGGTGGTGCCGGGCGGGATCCAGCCGAGCCGGCCGGTGACGCGGTGGACGTGGGTGTCGACGGGGAACGCGGGGCGCCCCATCGAGAAGACCAGCACACAGGCGGCCGTCTTCGGGCCGACGCCGGGCAGTGAGGTGAGGTAGGACTCCGCGGCCTGGTCGTCGAGATCGTCCAGGCGGCCGAGGTCGATGCGGCCCTCCCGTTCCTCGATGACGGCCAGGATGTGCTGGATGCGCCGGGCCTTCTGGTCGGCGATGCCGCCGCACCTGATCGCGTCGGCGACCTCGTCGACGGGGGCGTCGGCGGCCTGCTCCCAGCTCGGGAAGCGGGTCTTCAACGTGGCGAACGCCCGCTCGGAGTTGCGGTCGGAGGTGGCCTGCGAGAGCACGGTGGCCACCACCTGGTCGACGACGGGCAGCGCCTTGCCCGGGACGAAGGGCCCCTGCCGGGCGCGCAGCCGGCGGAGCACCTCTTCGATGGTCTCGCGATCGGCCTCGGTCATCTCCCGCCTTCCTCCTCTGCCGTCATCTGCTGCACTGATCGTCTGCCGTTACCCGCTGCCCTGATCATGACGACACATGTGGTGAGTGGTGGCGTGATAGTCGAATCGTCCAGGTGGTTCGCCGGTTCGACCATTCCTGTGACCTCCGACCTGGGCTCATAGTTACCTCACCTGAACGGACGCACCTCGGTGAAGTCCAGGAAGTCAGGTCGATCGTTCCCCTTGGAGGCCAGATGGCGCAACGGACCCGACCGGCGGCGGCGACGCCTCCGCGACCGTCGGCCCGCTGGGGGCGGAGGTGAACGCCGTCCCGCCGGGGCCGTCGGATCGTCTATCTGGTACCTGTGAAAGCCCATGTTACGTGCGGTGACGTGATCAATAGCGTCATCGATATGTGGCGGTGATCCGCCACGGCAAACAGTCGGACGGCATCGTGATGGAGAACCTCGTGACCGACGAAGTACGTCCCGGCCCCGCGACGGGTCCGGGTGCGGTGAGCGCCTGGGTCCGTCTCACGGACACGGGGGTGCGGCTGACCGTCGCGTGCGACGGCGAGGTGGTCCTTGACGGGATCCCGCTGGGGTTCTCGCTGGACGGCGTCGAGTTCGGCCTCAACCCCGAACCGGCGGGCGCCGTGGAGCGCACGGTCCGCGACCGGTTCCGCGCCCGCTCGGGCAAGGCGGTGGGCGAGCACCACTACGAGCACCACGAGACCGTCCGCACCTTCCGCGAGGCCGGCGTCGAGTGGCAGGTGATCCTGCGGACCGGGCCCGACGGCGTCGCCGTCCGCTACGCGTTGCCCGCCCTGGACGGCACCGCCCTGCTGACCGGCGACCGCACCGCCGTCACGCTGCCGGCCGGGGCGAGGAACTGGGTGCTCGACTACCAGACCTGGTACGAGACGCCCCGCTTCGGGGTCGCCACCGCCGAGCTGCCGAGCGGCGCCTACGGGTTCCCTTTCCTGACCCGGCTCGACGCCACCAGGCACGTGCTGGTCACCGAGTCCGGCATCGACGGCCGGTTCTCCGGCGCGCACGCCGAGGTGGGAGAGCCCGGGGCGGCCGGCGAGCGGACGCTGCGCTTCGCGCCGGCCGACGAGGCCGTCGAGGTCACCCGGGGCCTGGTGACGCCGTGGCGGGTCTTCCTGGTCGGGACGCTGTCCCGGCTGGTGTCCTCGCTGTTCGTGGACGAGCTGGCGCCGGCCGCCGCGCTCGAGCTGGAGGAGGCCACGTGGGTGCGGCCGGGCCGCGCGGCCTGGTCGTGGTGGTCGGACTTCTACTCCGGTGCGCAGCTGGAGAAGCAGAAGCACTTCGTCGACGTCGCCGCGAGCCTCGGCTGGGAGCACCTGCTGATCGACTGCGGGTGGGAGGAGACCTGGGTCCCCGAGATCGTCGCCTACGCGAGCCGCCGGGGCGTCCAGGTGCACCTGTGGACCATCTGGCGCGACCTCAACAGCCCCGAGGACCTGCGCAGGCTCGCGCTCTGGCGGTCGTGGGGCGTCGCCGGCATCAAGGTCGACTTCATGGAGTCGGAGGCCAAGGACCGCTACCGCTGGTACGACACGATCCTCGCCGAGACCGCCCGCCTGGGCCTGATGGTCAACTTCCACGGCTCGGTCATCCCGCGCGGCTGGGGACGCGCGTTCCCCCAGGTGATCGGGTACGAGGCGATCCGCGGCGCCGAGTACTACGTGTTCTTCGAGAACCAGGCGCTCACCGCCGCGCACAACGTGATCCAGCCGTTCACCCGCAACGTCGTCGGCGGCATGGACGCCACCCCGGTCGCCTTCGGCGCGGCGAACCGCACGACGAGCGACGGCCACGAACTCGGGCTCTCGGTGGCGTTCGAGTGCGGGATCACGCACTTCGCCGACCATGTCGACGCCTACACGGCCCGGCCCCTCGCGGCCCGGTTCCTGGCGGAGCTCGCGCCGTGGTGGGAGGAGACGGCGCTGCTGGCCGGCGACCCGGACGGCCACGCGGTCATCGCCCGCCGGTCCGGCGACCGCTGGTTCGTGGGGGGCATCGCCACGGGCGGGGCGCGCGCCCTGCACGTGCCGTTCGAGGAGATCGGGGTGGGGGCGGACGCCCAGGTGTGGGTGGTCGGCGACGCCGCGCCCGCGACCGGCGAGGTGCCGGCCACCGGGCTGGCGGAGACCACCACGACCGCGGGCGACGGCATCGACGTCGAGGTCGCCTGCGACGGCGGCTTCGTCGCCATCGTCGCCCCGGCCGGAACCCCGCTGTTCCGGGCCGTGCCGCGCCCCGTGCAGTCCCCGCCCGCCGCGCACCCGGCCGTCGCCGAGGTCGGGCCGGACGGCACCGCGACTATCACGACCGAGGCCGGTACCCGGCTCCGCCTTCCGCCCGGCTGGACGGCCCACCGCGACGGCGAGGGCGGTGGGACATCCGGCCGTGACGGCGAGGGCGGTCGGACGGCCCACCGCGACGGCGAGGACGGAAGGACGGCCCACCGCGACGGCGAGGAAGGGTGGGTGGTTCGCCCCGATCGTTCGCTGGCACCGGGTCGGCTCGGGGTTGTGACGGTCGAGCGGGACGGCGACGGCGGCGTTCCGGTCGTCGCGCACGTCCGCGTCGTGCGCCCGCTGACGCCCGGCGACCACGCGCTGTCCGACCTGCCGATGATCGCCTTCGTCAACGACGACGGTCCCGTCGAACGCGACCAGTCCAACGGCGCGGGCAACCCCGGAGACGGGCGGCCCATGCGCGTGGCCGGCGAGGGCTTCGCGCGCGGCCTCGGCACCGCGCCGTACTCCGAGGCGCGCTTCCACCTCGGCGGGCACGCCGATGCCTTCACCGGCGCCGTCGGCGTGGACGACGAGTCGACCGGCGTCGCCCGGGTCGGCGTCCTCGGCGACGGCCGCGAGCTGTTCACCGCCGTCGTCGAGGCGGGCAAGCCCGTCACGGCGTTCACCGTGGACGTCCGGGGCGTCCAGACCCTTTGCCTGCGCAGCGAGACGGCGACGCCGGACGACACCGGTGTCCACGTCGACTGGGTCGACACGACCCTGCGCGTCGCATCCATCAGCCGATGAAACCGCGCCGGTCACGACGACCGGGGCACAGCACGATCAGAGGAACACCATGAAACGCAAGTGGATGGCCGCCGCGGCGATGGCCGCGGCGGCGACGGTCCTGACCGCCTGTTCGGGCGGGTCCGGCGGCGCGTCGACCTCGTCATCGACGGAGAAGGTCACGCTGACCTACGCCAACTGGAGCGAGGACCAGTCGCCCGCGATGAAGCAGATCGCGGCCGAGTTCGAGAAGGCCAACCCCACCATCACCGTCAAGATCCAGACGCTGCCGTGGACGGAGTACTGGTCGACGCTCCAGGTCGGCGCCGCGGGCGGCACCGCGCCGGACGCGTTCTGGATGCTCGCCGACCACTTCCGCGAGTACGCCAAGGGCGGCCAGCTCCTCGACCTGTCCGGCACGGTGAAGTCGGCCGGCATCGACATGAGCGTCTACCCCAAGGCCGTCTCGGACTCCTACACCCTGGACGGCAAGGTCTTCGCGCTGCCCAAGGACTTCGACACCAACGGCATCTGGTACAACAAGGCGCTGTTCGACGCGGCCAAGGTCGCCCACCCCGACGACACCTGGACCTGGCAGGACGTGCAGGACGCCGCCAAGAAGCTCACCGACAAGGCCAAGGGCGTGTGGGGCATCGCGGCGCCGATCGACGCGCAGGGCGGCTTCTACAACACGATGCTGCAGGCCGGCGCGCAGATCGTCAATCCGGAGGGCACCGCCTCGGACTTCGCCAGCCCGGCCGGCGTCGCCGGCCTGAAGTTCTGGGCCGACCTGCAGGCGGCGGGCGTGTCGCCGACCCTGCAGCAGCTCTCGGACACCGAGGCCGTCTCGATGTTCGAGAACCAGAAGGTCGCCATGTACTTCTCCGGCGCGTACTGGGCCTTCCGCCTGCACAACAACCCCGACCTGAAGGGCAAGGTCGACGTCGCGCCGCTGCCGCAGGGCGTCAAGCGCGCCACCGTCACCAGCGGCATCGGCAACGCCGGGTACGCGGGGTCCAAGCACCCCGAGGAGCTGAAGAAGTTCCTGGCCTTCCTCGGCGGCACGAAGGCGGCCGAGATCCAGGCGGCCACCGGGACGGTGCTCCCCGCCTACAAGGGCACCCAGCAGCCGTGGCTCGACGCGATGCCCGAGTTCAACCTGAAGGTCTTCATCGACGCCATCGACTACAGCGTCCCGCTGCCGGTCGCCGGCAACGCCTCGGAGTGGCAGGGCCTGGCCGCGCAGTACCTGACCCCCGCGTGGAACGGCGACAAGCCGGTGCAGCAGGCGGCCAAGGAGTACCAGGACGCCGTGGACAAGGTGCTCGCGAAGCAATGACGTCCGTCAAGACTGTGACATCGACACCCGTGCGGCGGCCGGCCGGTCGCCGCGCGGGCGTCGGCGAGCCCGGTGGCTGGTGGGCGTTCGCCTTCATCGCCCCGGCGGTGCTGGGCCTGGCCGCCCTTTATCTGTGGCCGTTCCTGTCCACCGTGATCAAGAGCTTCCAGGACGTGCCGGCGTTCGGGCCGGCCACGTTCGTGGGGCTCGGCAACTACACCGAGCTGCTCGGCGACCCGGAGTTCTGGAAGGCGTTCGGCAACTCCGCCCTCTACACCGCGATCATCCTGCTCGGCATCCCGCTCGCCGTCGTGCTCGCCGCGCTGATCGAGCAGGTCGGGCGGGGGCGGGCGGTGTACCGCGTGCTGTTCTTCCTGCCGGTGGTGACGCTCCCGGTGGCCATCGGCATGGTCTGGCGGTTCATCTACAACGGCGACTTCGGGCTGCTGAACACCGTGCTGTCGTGGTTCGGCGTCGAGGACCGGTTCTGGGTCGCCGACCCCCGGTACACCATCTGGGCGTTCGGCGCGGTCGGCATCTGGATGAGCCTCGGCATCAACATGATCATCCTGGGCGCCGGGCTGCAGGCCATCCCGAAGGACCTCTACGAGGCCTCGGCCCTGGACGGCGCCGGGCGCGTCCGGCAGTTCCGCCACATCACCGTGCCGCTGCTCACCCCGAGCATCTTCTTCGTCACGATCCTCAGCGTGATCGCCGCCCTGCAGATGTTCGACCTGATCTTCGTGATGCTGCGCGGGGTGAACAACACCGCCCTGGCCGACTCCAAGACGATCGTGTACCTGTTCTACGAGAAGGCGTTCGTCCAGTTCCACCAGGGCTATGGCGCCGCCATCGCGGTCGTGCTGCTCATCGTGATCATGATCGCCACGGCCCTGCAGTTCCGCCTCCAGAGATCGTGGGTGTTCTATGGCTGAGTCCGCCGCCCGCTCCGGGCCGGGCCGCCGCCGGCGCGGGGGAGCGGCCTCCACCTGGACGATCCACGCCGTGCTCATCGTCGCGGCCGTCGTCATGGTGGTGCCGTTCGCCTGGCAGATCCTCACCGTGTTCAAGACCACCGCCGAGGCGACCAGGATCCCGCCGACCGTCCTGCCGGACGCCTTCTCGCTGCGCTCGTTCGGGACGTTCTTCTCCACCGTGCCGTTCTGGTCGATGTTCGGCGTGTCGGCCGGCGCGCTGGTGCTGCGGGTCGCGGGCCAGCTCGCGGTGGCCTCGCTCGCCGGGTACGCCTTCGCCCGCATCCGCTTCCGGGGGCGCGAGCCGCTGTTCGGGCTGTTCATCCTCATGCTGATGGTGCCGAGCCAGCTGTTCCTGATCGGCCAGTACGACCTGATCCGCGGCCTGAACCTGCTGGACACCCTGCCGGCGCTCGCCATCCCCGGCCTGTTCTCGGCGTTCGGCACCTTCCTGATGCGCCAGGCGTTCCGCACGATGCCCAAGGACTACGAGGAGGCGGCCCGGCTCGACGGCGCCAACACCTTCCAGGTGTTCTGGCACGTCATGCTGCCGATGGCCAGGCCCACGCTGGCCGCGCTCGCCGTGCTGACCGGCCTGTACTCGTGGAACGACCTGCTGTGGCCGCTCATCGTCTCCCCCTCGGGGGAGAACCGGCCGCTGCCGGTGGGCCTCGCGGGGCTGCAGGGACAGTTCGGCACGGACTACCCGACGCTGATGGCCGGGGCGTTCGTGTGCTCGATACCGCTCGTGATCGTCTTCCTGGTGCTGCAACGGCAGTTCTTCGCCGGCATCGCGAGCAGCGGACTCAAGGGATGACGGGGGAGTACGCCCAGTGAACGACGACACCCGCGCGCCGATCCACCTGCGAGCCGGGGGCACCGGCCTGGTCGTCGCCGTGGACGGCGGCCGGCTCCCGCGCATCCTGCACTGGGGGCCGGACCTCGGCCCGCTCACCGGCGACGTGCTGGCCGACCTGCGCAGGGCCGCGCTTCCCGCCATCGGCGACAGCGCGGTGACCTATCCGCAGCCCGTGCCGGTGCTTCCGCAGCTCGCGGAGGGCTGGCTCGGACGTCCCGGGCTCACCGGCGACGACGACGGCCGCCGCTGGGCCCCGAAGTTCCGGGACGCGGCCTGCCACCTGGACGGCGAGGCGGACGGCGGGCCGCTGCTGCGCTGCACCGCGCACGACCCCGAGTACGGCCTCACCGCCGAGATCGAGATCCAGGTGCTCGCCGCGAGCGGCCTGGTCCGGCAGCGGGCCCGCCTCAGGAACGACGCCGCGGCGCCGTACCGGGTCGGGCACCTCGAACTGGCCCTTCCCGTCCCGTCCGAGGCGACGGAGATCCTCGACCTGACCGGGCGGTGGGCGCTGGAGCGCGTGCCGCAGCGCCGCCCGTTCCACGTCGGCGAGTGGGTCCGGGCCTCCCGAGGGGGCAAGCCCGGGCTGGAGCACACGACGCTGCTGGTCGCCGGCGAGGAGGGCTTCGGGTTCCGGCACGGCCAGGTGTGGGCGACGCATCTCGCCTGGAGCGGCGACCAGGTGCTCGCCGCCGAGCGGACGCCCGCGGGCACCAGGCACCTGGCGGCGGGGGAGATCCTGCTCGCGGGCGAGGCGGTGCTCGGGCAGGGCGAGTGGTACCGGACCCCGTGGCAGTACGGGTCGTGGGGCACGGGGCTGGACGAGCTGGCCGCGCGGTTCCACCGGCACCTGCGGTCGCGGCCCGGGCACCCCCGCTCACCACGGCCGGTCGTGCTCAACACCTGGGAGGCGGTCTACTTCCGGCACGACCTTCCGACGCTGACGGCGCTCGCCGAACGCGGAGCCGAGGTCGGCGCCGAGCGGTTCGTGCTGGACGACGGCTGGTTCCTCGGCCGCCGGGACGACACCAGCTCGCTGGGCGACTGGACGGTCGACCCGGACGTGTGGCCGGACGGCCTGGAAGCGCTCGCCGCCCGGGTCCGCGAACTGGGCATGGACTTCGGCCTCTGGTTCGAGCCCGAGATGGTCAACCTGGACTCCGAGCTGGCCCGCGAGCACCCGGAATGGGTCTTCGACGCCGGGCACGGCCCCGGCCTGCCCTCCCGGCACCAGCACGTCCTGGACCTCGGCCACCCTGGCGCCTACGCCCACGTGCTGGAGCGGATGAGCGCGCTGGTGGCGGCCCTCGGCATCGCCTACATCAAGTGGGACCACAACCGGTACCTGCTCGACGCCGGGCACGGCCCGGACGGCAGGCCGGGCGTGCGGCGGCAGGTGGAGCAGGTCTACCGGCTGATGGCCGAGCTCAAGGCCGCCCACCCCGGTCTGGAGATCGAGTCGTGCGCCAGCGGCGGCGGGCGCGTGGACCTCGGCGTCCTCGAGTTCGCCGACCGCGTCTGGCCGAGCGACTGCAACGACCCGCACGAGCGGCTGGAGATCCAGCGCTGGACGGGCCTGCTGGTGCCGCCGGAGATGCAGGGCACCCACATCGGCGCCGAGGAGTCGCACACCACCCACCGCGCCCACCCGCTGGACTACCGGGCGGAGAAGGCGCTGTGGGGACATCTCGGCATCGAGGTGAACCTGCTCATCGCCGACGACGCGACCCGCGCGGGGCTCGCCCGCTGGGTCGCCTTCCACAAGGAGCACCGGAGCCTGCTGCACTCGGGTCAGGTGGTGCACGCCGACCTGCCCGACCCGGCCCTCCGGCTGGAGGGCGTCGTCGCGGCCGACCGGGGCGAGGCGCTGTACGCGTTCAGCGTCGTCGCCCGGCCCGCGACCTGGCCGCCGGGCCGCGTCCGGCTGCCCGGGCTGGACGACGAGCGGCTCTACACCGTGCGGGCGGTGTACCCGGGGGAGCCGCCCGCGGCGGGCGCCGTGCTCCCGCCCTGGCAGCGCGACGGGGTCACCATGCCCGGCCGGGTGCTGCGGCTGGCCGGCGTCGAGGCGCCCTCACTGGACGTCGACCGGTCGGTGCTGCTGCGCGTGACCGGCGCCTGAACGGCCGTGACCGGCGCCCTCGGGACGGTCCCGCGCCGGGGCCTGGCCGGCCCTGGGACGGTCCCGCGCCGGGGCCTGGCCGGCCCTGGGACGGACCCGCCTTCCGGGCCGGCCGGCCGTGACGGCAGGGAGAGGGGGCGCGCCCGCGTCCGGGGCGTCAGCCCTTGGCGCGGTTGCGGTACTCCGTCGGGCTGGCTTCGTGCAGCCGCTTGAAGTGGCGGGAGAAGTAGAACGGGTCGTGGTAGCCCACCTCGCGGGCGATCGCGGCGACCGTCGCGTCGGTCGTGTCCAGCAGGTTGCGCGCCTGGGCCATGCGGAGCGCCGTGTGGTGGGCCAGCACGCCGCCGCCGGTCGCGCGGCGGAACAGCGCGCTCAGGTGGGAGGGGGAGACGCCGACCAGTGACGCCAGGTCGGCGACCCGCACGGTGCCGTCGAGCCGTTCGGCCAGGTAGGCCATGGCCCGCTGCAAAGGGTCGCCGGGCGCCGGCATGACCCGGTCGGCGGCGATCTGCGTGAGGAGCTTCCACGCCGCGCCTGCGGCGCCCATCAGGCTGGCCGGCGAGTGGTCGCGTTCGAGGACGGTGACGATCTCGTCGAGCAGGGCGATCGCCCGGTCCAGCCGCCGGATGGGGATCACCGGCCTGGACGCGCTCACGCCGATCTCACCGACCAGCTCGGCCAGATCGCCGCCCCGGAGGTGACACCACCAGATCGTCCAGGGTGCCTCGGAAGACGCGCCGTAGGAGTGCGGGGCGCCGCGCGGGATGATCAGGGCCGCGCTCGGCCCGACGCGGTGCTGGGCGCCGCCCACGTCCGCCCACCCCGCGCCCGCCGCGCACAGGATGAGGACGGTCTCCTCGGTGCCGTTCGGCCTCCTCATCAGGTGGTCGGTCGCGTTGGGGTAGTAGCCGCAGTCGGTGACCTGAAGGCGTCTGGTCACCGGGCGCGCCTGCGCCTCCGCGGTGACGCGGCGCGGGACGACGGTCAGCCGCTGGTTGCGGAACCCCTCCTGGATCGGCATCGGCTCAGTATGGCATGGACCATCGGATTGTCCAGGCAGTGCCGTACATCCGCCATTCCTCGCGGCCCTCGCCGCCGGTTGACTGGTGGCGCCGGCCACCCGAGACACGTGCCCGGCCGATCACGGAGGCCGTCCAGCCGGGCGGGCTCCTCACGACCTGGGGGATGGAGATCATGGGACGGGGATTACTGGCCGGGAAGGTCGCCGTGGTGACCGGCGCGGCCTCCGGGATCGGCGCCGCGGTCGTGGACCGCTTCCTGTGCGAGGGCGCGCGGGTGATCGCGGTCGACGTGGCCGACCAGGGCCCGGACCGGCCAGGGGTGCTGCCGATCACCGGCGACGTCGCCGACTCCGCGGCCTGGCGGCGGGTCGCCGAGGCGGCGCGCGAGGAGTTCGGCCGGCTGGACGTGCTGCACAGCAACGCCAGCGTGGTGGTGCGCGCCCCCGCCCACGAACTGGCCGAGAGCGACTGGGACCGGCAGATCGCGGTCAACCTCAAGGCGGCCTACCTGGCGATCGGCGCCTGCGTCGGCCTCCTGCGCGACGCGCGCGGCGCGGTGGTGCTCAGCTCCTCCGTGCACGCCATCGCGGGCCTGCCGTCCCACCCCGCCTACGCGGCGGCCAAGGGGGGCCTGGTGTCGCTGGGCCGCCAGCTCGCCGTGGAGTACGGCCCCGAGGTGCGGGTCAACACCGTGCTTCCCGGGCCGATCCTCACCCCCGCCTGGGACGGCATCGGGCAGGAGGACCGCCGCCGCAGCGCCGCCGGCACGGCCGCCGCCCGCTTCGGCCGGCCCGAGGAGGTCGCGGCCGCGGTGACCTTCCTCGCCTGCGAGGAGAGCTCGTACGTGACAGGAGCGTGCCTCGTCGTCGACGGCGGCTGGAGCGCGGTCAAGGACTCGGCGTGACCGGCCGGTACGCCCCGGCCGGCCGGGGACGGAGGGCGCGATGAGGATCACCGGCGTCGAGACGTTCCTCGTGCCGCCGCGGTGGCTGTTCTGCCGGGTGCAGACCGACGAAGGCGTGGCCGGCTGGGGTGAGCCGGTCGTGGAGGGACGCGCGGAGGTGGTCCGCGCGGCCGTGCACGTGCTCGCCGAGTACCTCCTCGGCCGCGACCCGCTGCGCGTCGAGGACCACTGGCAGGTCATGTCCAAGGGCGGCTTCTACCGGGGCGGCCCGGTGCTCTCCAGCGCCCTCGCCGGGCTCGACCAGGCCCTGTGGGACATCGCCGGCAAGGTGCACGACGCTCCCGTCCACGTGCTGCTCGGCGGCCCGGTGCGCTCCCGGGTGCGCATGTACGCCTGGGTCGGCGGCGACGAGCCGGCCGAGCTCGCCGACGGCATCGCCGCCCGCGTCGAGGCCGGGTTCACCGCGGTCAAGATGAACGCCGCCGGCCGGACGTCCCCGATCCCGACGGCCGCCGAGGTCGCCGGCATCGTCGACCGCGTGGCGCTGGCCAGGGAACTGCTCGGCCCGCACCGCGACGTCGCCGTCGACTTCCACGGCCGCTTCACCGCGGCAGGCGCGCGGCGCGTCCTGCCGCTCATCGCGCCGTTCCACCCGCTGTTCGCCGAGGAGCCCGTGCTGCCCGACCGGCCGCACGTGCTGCGCGAGGTGGTGGGCGCGAGCGGCGTCCCGATCGCCACCGGGGAACGGCTGTACTCGCGCTGGGACTTCCGGCCGGTGCTGGAGGCGGGGGTCGCCGTGGTGCAGCCCGACCTGTCGCACGCGGGCGGCATCTCCGAGACCCGCAGGATCGCCGCCCTCGCCGAGGTCTGGGACGCCCAGCTCGCCCCGCACTGCCCGCTCGGCCCGCTGGCGCTGGCCGCCAGCCTCCAGGTGGCCTTCGCCACCCCGAACTTCCTCATCCAGGAGCACTCGATCGGCATTCACTACGACCAGGGCGACGACCTGCTCGGCTACGTGCTCGACCCGGAGGTGTTCCGCTTCACCGACGGCCACGCCGCCCGTCCCACCGGGCCGGGACTCGGCGTGGAGATCGACGAGGCGGCCGTGCGGCGCGCGGACCAGCGTGGGCACGCCTGGCGTAATCCCGTCTGGCGGCACGAGGACGGGGCGTTCGCGGAATGGTGACGACGCTCCGGATCCCCATTCACCCCCGTTTCGACCTGGCGCGCGGCGGCAGGTGGACCTCGCTCGCCGGCGGCGGGCGCGAGTGGCTGTGGTCGCGCCCGGACCCGGCCCGCGCGGACGTGGCCCCCGGCGCGGAGTTCGTCGACGCCGGCGGCGTGGAGGAGTGCCTTCCCACGGTGCGCGGCCTGCCCGACCACGGCGACGCGTGGAGCCGGCCCTGGGAGGGCACGGCGGCGCGGGCCCGCGTGCGCGGCGCCGGCTACGAGCTGCTGCGCCGGGTCACCGAGGAGGCCGGGGCGGTGGTCGCCGAGTACCGGCTGTCGGCCGACCCTGGGTACGCCTTCGTCTGGACGGCCCACGCGCTGCTCGACGTCGGCGAGGACGCGCGGCTGGTCGCTCCCGCGGGCACCGTGACCAGGGTGTACCCGGAGGCCGCCGGCCTGCTGGGGCGTCCCTGGCCCGACGGCGTGCCCTACCTTGAGGGCCGCTGGCCCGATCCGCTGGGCCTGCCGCTCGACCGGTTCGGCCCGTGCGACGGCACCGCGGCGGGCGCGGTGCTGCGCTGCGCCGCCGTCCGGGTGACCGACGGAGCCGACGCGCTGCTGCTGCGGGTGGAGGCGCCCGGCGGGGTGCCGGTGTCCACCGCGCTGTGGCGTAACCTCGGCGGGTTCCCCGCCCGCGCGCCGTACCGCAGCATCGGCGTGGAACCCATGCTCGGCGCGGTCTTCGACTTGGACGAGGCCGGGCAGGGGGACGCGGCGGTGGTCCCGCCGTCCGGCGAACTGACCTGGCGGCTGGTCGTGGCCGCGGAACGGATGAGCGATGCCTGAATCGATCACTGAATCACCCGCTGAATCCCCGCTGGACGGGGCGCGCGAGGCGCGTTTCCTGTCGACGCTGGCCGGACGGCGCCTGGTGGCGATCGTCCGTGGCCGGGACGCCGGCGCGGCGCTGCGCACGGTGCTCACCCTGGTGGAGGAGGGCGTCGAGCTGGTGGAGGTGTCGCTGGTCACCGCCGGCGCGCTGGAGGTCCTCCGCCGTGCGCGCACGGCTCTCGGCGAGGCGGCGGAGCTCGGCGCGGGGACGGTCCTGTCGGCCGCCGACGCCGACGCGGCCGCCGAGGCGGGCGCGTCCTACCTGGTCACCCCGGCCGTCTCCGCGTCCGTCGCGCGGGGCCGGTCCCTCGGCCTGCCGGTCCTCGCGGGCGCGTTCACCCCCACCGAGGTCGTGGCCGCGCTCGGCGCGGGAGCCGCCGCCGTCAAGCTGTTCCCCGCTTCGCTGGGCGGCGAGCGCTACCTGCGCGCGTTGCGCGACCCTTTCCCCGAGGTCGCGTTCGTGCCGGTGGGCGGGGTGGACGCCGCCGCCGCGGCCGGGTACCTGCGGGCCGGGGCGGTCGCGGTCGGCGTCGGCTCGCCGCTGGTGGGCGACGCCGCCGACGGCGGAAGCCTCACCGAGCTCAGGGCACGCGTCCGCGCCTTCAGGGACGCGCTGTGATCGACGTGGCCACCTTCGACGAGACGATCAAGGACGCGCTGTGATCGACGTGGCCACCTTCGGCGAGACGATGGCGTCCCTGCGGGCGCGCGACCCGATCCGGCTCGGCGGCGCCATGCGGCTGTCGGTCGCCGGCGCCGAGTCCACCGTCGCGATCGGCCTGGCCCGGCTCGGCCACCGCGTCCGGTGGACCGGCCTGGTCGGCGAGGACGAGACCGGCGAACTGGTGCTGCGCACGCTGCGGGCCGAGGGCGTCGAGGTGTCCCACGCGCGCTCCGACTCCCGCGGGCCCACCGGGCTGATGCTGCTGGAGCGGCGCGTCGGCGAGTTGACCCGGGTGATCTACCACCGTGCCGGCTCGGCGGCCTCCTTCCTGCGGCCCGAGGACGTGCTGCCCGCGCTCGACCCGCCGCCCACGATCGTGCACGTCACCGGCATCACCCCCGCCCTCGGCCCCGGCCCGGCGGCGGCCGTGCGCGCGGCGGTGGAGTGCGGCGCGCGGGTCTGCCTGGACGTCAACCACCGCTCCCGCCTGTGGGGACGAGAGGAGGCGGCGCGGGCGCTCCGGCCGCTGGCCCCCAGGCTGTCGATCGCCGTCGCCTCGGAGGACGAGCTGGAACTGCTCGCCCCGCCGCAGGCGCTGACGGAGGCGGAACGGGTGGCGGCGCTGCTCGAGGCAGGCGTGGCGGAGGTCGTCGTCAAGCGGGGCGCCGAGGGCGCCAGCGCCTACACCGCGGCCGGGACGGCGCACCGGCCCGCCCGTCCGGTGCGGGTCGCCGACGTCGTGGGCGCCGGGGACGCGTTCGTCGCCGGCTACCTGTCGGCCGTGCTGGACGGCCTGGACCTGGCCGGCCGTCTGGACCGGGCCACGACCACCGCGGCCTTCGCCGTCGGCTCCCCGGGCGACTGGGAAGGACTCCCCGCGCGGGGAGAACTGGACCTGCTCGCCGCCCCGCCCGGCGCCACCCTGAGGTGAGCGGGCCACCGCCGGGCCCGATGCCTGTGGCGTGCGGCGGCGGCGTGCGGCGGCGGTTACGCTGGCGGCCCCGGAGGGGTCACCGGCGGTGGCCGCGAGCGCGAGGAGTACAGGTGACGGCTTCGGCAGGGCGGACGGCCATCGTGACGGGAGCGGCCCGCGGCATCGGGGCGGCGGTGGCGCGGCGGCTGGCGGCGGCGGGATCGCCGGTGGCGGTGGTCGACCTCGTGGAGTCGGACGCGAGCGGGACGGCCGAGCAGATCGAGAGCGCGGGCGGCCGGGCGATCGCCGTCGGCGCCGACGTCGCCGACGCCGGGCAGGCCGCCGAGGCCGTGCGCCGCGTGGCGGCCGAGCTCGGGCCGCCCGCGGTGCTGGTGAACAACGCGGGCGTCACCCGGGACAACCTGCTGTTCAAGATGACCGAGGAGGACTGGGACCAGGTCGTCGACGTGAGCCTGCGCGGGTCGTTCCTGATGAGCCGGGCGGCGCAGCGGCACATGGTCGAGGCCGGCTGGGGACGCATCGTCAACGTGTCGTCGACCTCCGCCCTGGGCAACCGCGGGCAGGCCAACTACGCCGCGGCCAAGGCCGGGCTGCAGGGGTTCACCAAGACGCTGGCCATCGAGCTCGGCCGGTTCGGCGTGACGGTCAACGCGGTCGCGCCCGGCTTCATCGTCACCGACATGACCCGGGCCACCGCCGCGCGGGTCGGTCAGTCGTTCGAGGAGTTCAGCGCGGCCCGGGTCGCGCAGATTCCGGTCGGCCGGGCGGGACGGCCCGAAGACGTCGCGGCGGTCGTCGCCTTCCTGGTGGGCGAGGACGCCGGGTTCGTCAGCGGGCAGGTCGTCTACGTGGCGGGCGGCCCCCGCGGCTGATCCGACGGACGATCCTGAGCGGCCGACCCGCCGGACGAGCCTGAACGGGTGGTCCGCCGGCCGGTCCCGCGCGGAGGGTCCCCGTGCGGCCGGTCGGTGCCCGTGCGCGGCGGGAGCGCCGCCCTCCGGGGAGGGCGGCGCTCCGTGTTACCGGGTGGGGGGGCTGCTACCCGGTGACCAGGGTGAGGCCATAGGCGGAGAGGACTTCGTTGACCGGCTGGAAGAACGTGGTGCCGCCGGAGCTGCAGTTTCCGGACCCGCCCGAGGTCATGCCCTGGGCCTGGCTGCCGGAGATGAAGGAGCCGCCGGAGTCACCGGGCTCGGCGCAGACGTTGGTGCGGGTGACCTCGCCGACCGTGCCCTGAGAGTAGGTGACGCTGGTGTTGCGCTGCAGGACGGTGCCGCAGTGCCAGCCGGTGGTGGAGCCGGACCGGCAGATGGAGGAGCCGACGCCGGCGACGCTGGAGCCGGTGACGGTCACGTTGCCGTACGCCACCTGCGAGGTGGGCGTCCAGTTGCTGTTCACCGCGATGTAGGAGTAGTCGCTGCCCGGGAACACCGAGCCCTGGAAGGTGCCCTGCGCGACCCGGTTGTAGCCGGCGGTGGAGTTGCCGGCCCGGCCGCAGTGGCCGGCGCTGACGAAGCCGGGCGTGCTGCCCTTGCGCACCGAGAAGCCGATCGAGCAGCGGGCCGAGCTGTTGATGTAGTAGGCCTCGCCGCCCCGCAGGTTGTAGAACGTCTGGGGCTGCTCGCTGGACTGCTCGACCCGCACCAGGGACGCGTCCACGCCGCTGGCGGCGATGAAGGCCTGGGCCTCGGCCGGCTGCGACGACTGGACGACCACGCTGTTGGTGGGCACGTCGACGAACCACACCGGGGTCGACTCGTGCGCCTGCGTGGCGGCGGTCCTGTCCAGGGCGGCCTTGGCCGCGTCGAGGGTCGCGAGGCTGTGCGCGACCAGCTTGCCCCGCACGCCGGTGCCCTGGATGCCGTTGAGCGCGGCGGCGTCGGTGGTGGCGACCGTCAGGGTCGAGGAGGTGGGTCCGCTAAGCCAGGAACCGGCGTAACCGGCGCCGAGCTTGTCGGTGTACGACTTCTCGACGCCCATGAACCGGGCCTCGTTGAGAAGGCGGGACTCGGCCTGCTCCTTGCTGATGCCGAGGTCGCGGGTCATCGCGTCGATCATCGCGGGGGCGGGCTTGGGGCTCGCGGCGGCCGGTGCGCGTTCGGCGACGGCCGGGGCTGCCATGAGGGTGAGGACACTGATTGCTAGAGCGCATCCGGCGGTGACCGTGCGTCTGCGGAGCATGGGCTCTCTCCTCGGTGTTTGGGGGGTGTCGTCACCGTAACTGCGCTCACGCCAGGCGCGGAGCTATCGTTTGGTCCCTATCGCCGCGTTATGGAAGCGCGCACGGATGACGGATCGTGCCGTATCGCCGCTCGGGGAGGCGTGGCCACGGGTCAGGGGATCATGCCGAACCTCGGGTTGGCGGCCAGCCAGTCGGTGTAGCGGTCGTTGCGCCGGACGGCCTCGGCGTGCGCGTCCCTGGCGTGGTCGGTGACCAGGGGGGCCGTGCGGGCGGCCAGGGAGTCGGAGTGCCATCCCAGCAGGTGCCTCCAGCGCAGCGGGGTCCCGGCGACGGGCATCATGACCAGCCCGGCGCTCAGCTCGAACGTCGCCTGGCACAGGGCCACGGCCTTGCCCGCCTTGACCAGGTGCAGGCAGGTGGAGACGTCGGTCTCGTACATGTGCCGGGGGACGAACCCGGCGCGGGCGCACGCCCCGGCGAAGCAGTCGGCGAAGCAGCCGTCCCCCGGCGCGACGGCCCAGCCCTCGCCGGCGAGCCCGGACAGCTCCACCTCCTTGTCGCCGGCCAGCGGATGGTCTTCGGGTAAGAGGACGAACACCGGGTCGGTGCCGACGACGGCCCAGGTCATGGCCTCGGCGGCCGGTGGGGCCGACTCCCCGCAGGTGCCGATGAGGGCGAAGTCCAGCCGTCCGGCGCCGACCAGGGTGGTCAGCTCCCGCGCCGACCAGGACGTGCGGGTGCTGATGGGGGTGGAGGGATGGGCGCCGGTGAGGCGTTCGACGAGGCCGCCGAGGATCGGCCCGTGGGTGGCGCCGATGCGGAAGCCCGCGATGCCGGTGTAGGTGTTGGCGAAGCGCACCGCCTCTTCCTGCAGTTCCCGCACGGCGGGCAGCAGGACGCGGGCCCGGGTCAGGACGAGTTCGCCGAGGGGGGTCGGCCGGGCGCCGTTGCGGTCGCGTTCGAAGAGGGCGCCTCCGAGCGTGCGCTCGATCCGTTTGAGCTGCGCGGTGAGCGACGGCTGAGCCAGTCCTAGCTGGGTGGCCGCCTTGGTGACGCTCCCTGCCTCGGCGACCGCGCGCACGATCTTGAGGTGACGGAGCTCCAGATCCATACCGGGAACGTACGGCCGGGATGTTATGCCCGCAATGCCGATATGTCACCAAATCTGACTGCAATTTGTAGGATCATGCTGATCGCGCCGCTGAGCTGGGACGATGCTGCACGGGGTCGCCGAAAAAAGGCGAGTCATCCTCGCCCTGCTCTGTCAAGAAGCGTGAACGGCGGCTCGGCGGCCGGTGCGGCGCGGAGGAACCGGGGCGGCGGCCGCCGGTCGCCCGCTCCGCCCCACCCCAGGTAGAACACGTTTCTATCAATTTGGCGGGCGAGTGAGTGACGGAAGACACACGCAGCACTACGATCGCGGACAACATACGCGCTATTGGACAAACGGTCCGAGTATCCGGCTGTCGGTTAACCCCGGAGGATTTTGATGCGACGCATCACTGGAGTCGTTCTCATCGCGATCGGGGCGTTTCTCATCACGCTGGCGCCGCTCATCCGCTTCTACGCGGCCGGGAAGCTGGTCGCGGCGCCCGCCGACTACTACGGGGTCTCCGAGCTGCGCGCCGACGACGCGCAGTACTTCAGCATCGCCAAGGTGAAGGTGCTCAACGCCAGCCTCGACATCACGGTGACCACGCGCGGCGACGTGGCCGAGGCCAAGGGCGACCGGGTGGTGTGGGACGAGTTCACCGCCGTCAACGACGTCACCAACGGGCAGCCGAACATCCAGATGGACCAGCGGCGCAGCGCCTTCAACAAGTACACGGGGGAGGGCGTCGACTGCTGCGGCGCCAACGTGGACAAGGAGCCGGTCCAGATGACCGGACAGATCTACCTGTTCCCGTTCGGCACCGAGAAGAAGACCTACAAGGTCTTCAACTCCTCGGCCAAGCAGTCCTTCGACGCCGCGTTCGTCGGCGAGGACACCGTCAACGGCCTGCAGGTGTACAAGTTCGAGCAGAAGGTCCCGCCGACCAAGATCGCCACGCTGACCGCGCCCGCCTCGGCGATCGGCATGGACCAGACCGGTGACGTGCAGGTCGACCGCTTCTACGACGGCGTTGTCACCTACTGGGTCGAGCCGGTCAGCGGGTCCCCGGTGAAGCAGGAGCAGCAGCGTCACGAGGTCCTCAAGACCAAGGACGGTGTGGAGCGCTCGGTCGCCCTGGTCGCCACGGCGAAGATGACCCCCGAGACCGTCGACAGGCTGGTCAAGGGCGCCATCGACGGCAAGGACCAGATCACCCTGCTCAAGACCACCGTGCCCCTGGTGATGCTGGTCGTCGGCCTGGTGGTCGTGGTCCTCGGCGTCGTCCTGCTGGTGGCGAGCCGCTCCCGCCGCCGGCCCGTGGGCGCGTAGCCCGCAACGAGATGGCCGCGCACGCACCGAGCGCGGCTTCCACGGTGAGGTGGCCGCGTGCTGGCACTGAGCGTGGCTTCCACGGTGAGGTGGCCGCGTAAACGCACCGGGCGCGGCTCTCCTCCCGTCAGGTGCTGGAGGTGGTCGGCGCCGGGTCGGTGGGTCGTGGCACGGCGATGCCGGCGCCGGTTGCGGCGCCCGGCCGGTCAACGGTCGCGGACGGCCCGGCCAGATCGTTCTGCCGACATGTCAGGCGTGGTGCCCCGATTCGAGTGGAACGTGTTCTCGTAGCGGACCGGTGCCGTGGCGCACGGGCGCCCCGCGTGTGATCACGACTCATTGTTAGAACGCGTTGCAGTTTCCGTCGTGCCGGTCGTACATTCGAGCCATGCGGACACGTGTCACCGACATGTTCGGGATCGAGCTGCCGATCTTCGCCTTCAGCCACTGCCGGGACGTCGTCGCCGCGGTCAGCCGCGCCGGCGGCATGGGTGTGCTCGGGGCCCTCTACTTCACCCCGGAAGAGCTCGAGATGGAGCTCAAGTGGATCGACGACCACGTCGACGGCAAGCCGTACGGCGTGGACGTGGTCATGCCCGCCTCCTACGCCGGAGCCGACCTCGGCGTCGACTCGCCGGAGGACCTGGTGGCCAGGCTCCAGGGGATGATCCCCGACGGCCACCGGGCGTTCGTCGAGAACCTGCTCGCCCAGCACGGCGTCCCGCCGCTCTCCGGCGACGCCGAGGCCGGACGGGTGCTGCTCGGCTGGACCGACGCCACCGCCCGGCCCCAGGTCGAGACGGCGCTCAAGCACCCGATCGCGCTGCTGGCCAACGCGCTCGGCCCGCCGCCCAAGGACGTCGTGGACCTCGCCCACGCCAAGGGCGTCAAGGTCGCCGCGCTCGCCTCGACCCCGCGCCACGCGATCAAGCAGGTCGAGGTCGGCGTGGACGTCGTGGTCGCCCAGGGCACCGAGGCCGGCGGGCACACCGGCGAGATCTCCACGATGGTGCTGATCCCGCAGGTCGTGGACGCCGTGGACGTCCCCGTCCTGGCCGCGGGCGGCATCGGGTCGGGCCGCCAGATGGCCGCGGGCATGGCGCTCGGCGCCGAGGGCGTCTGGACCGGCTCGCTGTGGCTGACCGTCGAGGAGGCCGACACCCCCGAACTGGCCCGGCAGAAGATCCTCGCGGCCACCTCACGCGACACCGTGCGGTCCCGGTCCTGGACGGGCAAGCCCGCGCGGCTGCTCAAGAACGAGTGGACCGACGCCTGGGAGTCGGCCGAGTCGCCGGGCACGCTGCCGATGCCGCTGCAGTTCATGCTGATCTCCGGCGCCCTGCGCCGCATCGGCAACTCCGACGCAAGTGAGCTGGCCACCTTCCCGGCCGGGCAGATCATCGGCGCGATGAACCAGGTGAAGTCCGCCAAGGACGTGGTGTTCGACCTGGTCGAGGAGTACGTCGAAGCCGTCGAACGCCTGGGACGCCTCACCGGCGACTGACCCGAGTCGAGCGCTGAGGCCCCTCGCGGGCGACCGGCCCGGGCCGCACCGCTCCGCGCAGAACCTCTCCGCGCCCGCATCCTTCCGCGCCCCCGTCCCCGTGCGCGCCGTTCCACCCGGCCCGGCCTCCCGGGCGGGTGGCGGCCGTGCGGTTTACTGGGCGGAAGGCGAGCGGAGGGGTGGAAGCGGATGCCGGAGGCGATGGACGCGCCCGAGATCATGGGCAACGTCCCCGGGGCGTACGCCCTGGGCGTGTTCCGCGAGCGGCACCCCATCCTGGTGCGGCAGGTCAGGGAAGCGCTGCCCTACACCCCCGACCGGCTGCGCGCCCTCGACGCGCTGCTCGACGAGGTCGTCCGCGACGTCATGGAGCCGCTCGACGACCCCGACGGCCCCGACGGCACGGCCCACGACCACGCCGCCTGGGCCGCGTGGGGGCGCGGCAAGATCGGCCGGCGCTGGGTGGACGTGCCGTTCCTGTGGGCCGAGAGCTACTTCTACCGCAAGCTGCTGGAGGCCACCGGCTACTTCGGGGACGGCCCGTGGCGCGGCGTCGACCCCTTCGGCCCGGCCAAGCAGGCCGAGCTGCACAGCACGGCGGTGGACGACGAGCTGGCCGCGCTGGACCACGCCGCCACGCTGCCCGAGGACGAGCGGGCCGCCGGGGTGCTGCTGGGGTCGCTGTGGGGCAACCGCGCCGACCTGTCGCACGCGATCACCGCGACCGGCGGGCCCGGGCCGGTGGGCGAGCTGGTCGTCGACGACGGCGCGCTGCTGTGGTCGCTGCTGCGCGACCGCGCGCCGGGCAAGGTCTGCGTGCTCGCCGACAACGCCGGGCGCGAGCTGCTGCCCGACCTGGTGCTGATCGACCACCTGCTCGACCGGGGGCTCGCGGCCGAGGTGGTCCTGCACGTCAAGCCGCAGCCGTACTTCGTCTCCGACGCCACGCCGGCCGACGTGGCGGCGTCCCTGCGGCGGCTGGCCGGCGCCCCCGGGCAGGCGGGCAAGACCGGCGAAAGACTCTGGCAGGCGATGGGCACGGGACGCCTCGCGCTGCGCGCCCACCCCTTCTCCTGCGCGCCGCTGCCCTACAGCGACATGCCGGACGACCTGCGCGAGGAGTTCGCCTCGGCCGCTCTCACCATCACCAAGGGCGACCTCAACTACCGCAGGCTGGTCGGCGACCGGTTCTGGCCGTCGGCCACCCCCTTCGCGGCCGTCACCTCCTACTTCCCCGGGCCGGTCGTCGCGCTGCGCACCCTGAAGTCCGACGTGCTCGTCGGCGTGGACGAGGCGGTGTCGGCCGCCCTGGACGCCTCCGGGCGCTCGTGGCGCACCTCGGGCACCCACGCGACCATCCAGGGCCGCGCCTGACGCCCCTCTCCTCTGTCACGCCTGGGCGAGGATAGCCGCGAGCGGCAGGCGCTGGACGAGCGCCGCCGGAAGCACCGAGGCGAGCACCGCGAGCACGACGGCGAGGACGTAGGCGCCGAGGCCCCCGGCGGCCACCGCCCAGGGCAAGCTCCCGGCGAGCGCGGTCGTCGCCGCGAGGCCGGCGGCCGCCCCCGCGGCGCCGCCGGACAGGCCGATGAGCACGCCCTCCGAGACGACGAGCCTGGCGAGCGAGCGCCCCGTCCAGCCGGTCGCCCGCAGCGCGGCCAGTTCGGCGTCCCGTTCGCGTACGCCGAGGTAGAGCACGTCGGCGACGGCCAGCGTGCCGAGCGCGAACATCACCATGATCGCGGCGTAGTCGGCGGGCCGGGCCTGCAGCACGATCGCGTCCCCGAGGAGCGAGCCGACCACCCGGCCGCGGAAGCCGTAGGTCACCCCGAGAAGCACGGTGAGCGCGAACACGCACACCAGCAGCGTCGAGGCGCCGAGCAGCGTGCGGCCGGGGACCCGGGTGAGGCCGGCCAGGGCCATCCCGGTGACCCCGCGAGGCGAGCGGGCCCGGCGGCTCACCCGCGCCGCCGGGCGCACCGCCTCGACCGGCGGCACGGTCGAGGCGCGCCACGCGGGGACCAGCCCCGCCGCCAGCGCCAGGGCGAGCGCGGCGGGCACGGTGAGCAGGACGCGGGGCGCCGACACCTGGAGCCCGAACCACGACGACACCGGCACGGCGACCGCGGCCGACAGCAGGCCGCCCAGCAGGCCCACGCAGCCGGTCTCGGTCAGCACGCCGCCGAAGAGCTTGCGCCGCGACCAGCCGAGGCAGGCCAGCACGCCCAGCTCGGTGCGGGCGGTCCGCACCGCCGCGGAGGAGGCGTTCACCAGGAACAGCCCGCACACGGCGAGGATCAGCACGAACAGGGCCAGCGACTTGCGGTCGGACTCCCGCAGGATCCGGTAGGCCACCCCCTTGTCGACCCAGCCCTCCTTGACCGTCAGCGCGGGCCGGCCGTAGGAGCCGGCGGGCAGGTCCACGGTGACCGGCCGCGGCGAGGAGCCCATGGTGATGTCGACGTCGAGCCCCGTGGCGGCCACGATGTCGCGGGCCACCTGGCCGATGCGCTCCCTGCTCACCGGGTCGGGCCCGGTCACTCCCGCGACCCGCACCCTGACCACGCTCAGGGGCGCCTTCGCCAGCCGCCCGCCCTGCGTGAGGCCGGCGATCCTCCGCAGGCTCGCCAGGTCGGTCAGCAGCAGCGGCGGCGGCTGCAGGTAGCCCGCGAGATTGTCGGAGGGCAGCAGGCCGCGTCCCTTCAGCAGAGCGCTCGTCCGGTCGTCGCCGGGGACGACCGACGGCGGGTTGTAGGTCTCCATCGGCAGCGAGGACAGGGTAGAGAAGCCCGGGAGTTTTTCGGGGTCGAACCGGCCGACGACCCGCATGGCGTCGTCCCTGACCACGTCACCGCTCATGGCGTTCAGGTCCAGCCGCCGGAACTGGGCGTCGGCCGATCCGATGGGGGCCGAGCCCGCGCCGGCGATCTCGGGGACGATCGACGCGAGGAAGGGGTCCTTCCACACCTTGGGGTCATTGGTCACCGGCACCGGCTTCAGCCGGCCGCCGGCGCCCTTGCCGTACTGGACGGGGCCGGCCGTCCAGTAGCGGGTCATGGAGATGTACTGCTCAACGGACTTGTCGCTGACGGGGTGCTGCCAGGTGTGGAGCATGTCGGCGAAGAACCGGTCGCTGCCGACGGTGACCTTCTTGACGACCGGGCCGTGCTGCCGCGTGACCTCGCTCCGCAGCGTCCTGGCCGGCAGGCCGGACACCACCTTCTCCGCCGTCTTCGCGGGCAGCCTGCTGATGACCAGCTCGTCCTGCTGGTCGGCGTAGGGACGGCCGGCCGCGATCAACGGGATCTCCCCGCGGGGGGTGTCCTGCGGCCGGCCGAGATAGTGGCCGTCCACCATCGCCTTGTCCAGGCCGGCCAGCGCGGCCTCCGCCTGCGGGTCGATCGCGGCGAGCAGCAGGGGGAACTCCTGCTGGAGCAGGATCGTCGCCTCGCCGGGCCGGATCCGCCTCACCTGGGTGAGGAACCGGTCGCCGTCCCCGTTCGCCGTGGACGTGGCGCTGGTGGTGGGCCCGCCGTCGAAGGGGAACGGGCCCGAGCGCGGCGTGAGCCGCTGCCAGTACAGGGATGTCCCGATGGGCACGTCCTTGCCGCGCGTCACCTGTTCGCCGGTGTGCCGCAGCGCCGCGCCGCCCTCCGGCGAGGAGGTCAGCGGGCGCCGGGTGATGTAGGCATAGTGCGGGGCGTACGGGATGCGGGTGAGCCCGCGGTCGGCGACCCGGGTGCGGTCGACGCGCAGCAGAGTGCGCTCCCCTTCGCCCAGCACGTCGGTCACGGGCACGTCGACCATCCCCGTGCCGGTCATGTAGCCGATCATGCCGATGGGCGCGGCGACCTCGATGCCGTCCAGCTTCTTGATGCGCTCGTACTGAGCCTGGGTGATGCCACCGTGGATGCCCGACAGGTAGTTGGCCCGCACCAGGCCGGACGACCGCTCCAGCTCCGTCGCCGACCCCTTCGGGCGGACCAGGATGTCGTACTGCGCGCGGTAGTTCTTGTCGACCGTGCCGACAATGCGCAGCCGCTGGGTCTCGGCCGTGCCGGTGAGGACGGTGAAGGCGGTGGCGGCGACCAGGATGCCGAGCAGGAGCACCAGGGCGCGCCCGGCGCCGTGCCGCAGCCGCGAGGCGGCGAGCCGGATCACCCGAGCCGTCCGATGCGGTCGAGCACGTCATCGGCCGGCGCCACCCGCTCGTCGCTCACGATGCGGCCGTCCTGGAGCCGGACCAGCCGGTCGCAGGCGGCGGCCACCTCGGGGTTGTGCGTCGCGATGATCATCGTCATGCCGTACCGGCCGCGCAGCGCCGCGAGCAGGTCCATGATCTCCTCTCCGGTGGCGCTGTCGAGGTTGCCGGTCGGTTCATCGGCGAGCAGCAGAGGAGGGTTGCCGATGAGCGCACGGGCGATGGCCACCCGCTGCTGCTGGCCGCCGGACAGCTCGCCCGGCAGCGCCCGCTCCCGGCCGTCCAGGCCGGCGGCTTCGAGCAGCTCCCGCGCCCGCGCCTTCCTGTCGAAGTCCACGCGGTACGGAAGGACGGGCGCGAGCACGTTGTCCAGCACGCTGAACGCGGGAAGCAGGTGGAAGCGCTGGAAGACGAACCCCACGCGCCGCCGGTGCGCGTCCAGCCCTTTGCGGGGGAGCGGCCGGTCGTCGACCACCACCTCGCCCGCGTCGGGCAGGTCCATGCCTCCGACGAGGTGGAGCAGGGTCGACTTGCCCGCTCCCGACTGGCCCATGAGCGCGACCGCGCTGCCCGGCTCGAACTCCACGCTGACGTCGTCGAGCGCCTTGGCCGACCCGTAGATGCGGCTGACGCCCCGTAACGCGACTCCTGCTCCCATGCCTCCATACATTGTCACAATGTAGGGAGCGTTATCGATAGATTGCGGCAATCTAGGGGAAGGTCGGAAAGATGCCGCTGAGTCACGCCGTACTCGCCCTGCTGGCCGAGGGCCCGAGCCACGGGTACGAGCTCAAGAGCCGCTTCGAGGCGGCGATCGGCCCGCAGTGGGGCGGCCTCAACATCGGCCACCTCTACCAGATCCTCGACCGGCTGGTCAGGGACGGGCACGTGACGCGCAGTCACGTGACGCAGAACGACCGGCCGGACAAGACGCTCTACGAACTGACCGGCGGTGGAGCCGAGGAGCTGAGCTCCTGGGTCGCGACGCCGCACGTCCGCGCGTCCGGCTTCCGCGACGAGATGTTCCTCAAGCTGCTCGCCGCGACCCGGCTCGGCGCCGGAGCCCTTTCGGACTACACCTCGGCGCAGCGGCAGGCCTGCCTGTCAGACCTGGCCGGGCTCACCCGGCTGCGCCGCGAGAACGCCGCCGACCCGCTCGTCGCCCTGCTCGTGGACGCCGCCATCGCGCACACCAAGGCCGACCTCCAGGTGATCGACGGCGCCGAGCGGCGCCTGGCGTCCCTCGCCGAGCAGGCCCGTCCCGTGCCTGCGGCCGGCGCCGCCGAGGCCGGCGGCGAAGCGCCGGGCGCGACCGCCGTCCCCTGACCGGCGGACTCCGTCGCGGTCACCGGACCGACGTCCCCGCGCGACGGGGGGTCGAGCGGTGGGCAATTCGTCCGGTCAGGGCTTCGTGCGATGGGGCTGGTGTACGGCCGGAGGGTCATTCGCCGCGGTAGACGGCGGGGCGTTTGTCGCGGAAGGCGCGTGAGCCTTCCTTGGCGTCCTGGGAGCCGATGACCGGCCAGCCGATGGCGTCGGAGACCTTCAGGGCCTCCGGCTCGGGCATGCCGAGCGTGTCGCGGTAGGCGCGCAGGATGGCCTGCACGGCGAGCGGGCCGCAGGCGGCGACCTGGTCGGCGATCTCCCGCGCGGCCGTCAGCGCCTGGCCGTCCGGCACGACCCGGTTGACCAGGCCCATCGTCAGCGCCTCCTGGGCGGTGACGGGCCTGCCGGTCAGCAGGATGTCCATGGCGAAGGCGTAGGGGATCTGCCGCGGCAGCCGGACGGCGCTGCCGCCCATGGGGAACAGCGCCCGCCTGGCCTCGAACAGGCCCAGCGTGGCCGACTCGCCCACCACGCGCAGGTCGGTGCCGACGAGCAGTTCGGTGCCGCCCGCGACGGCGTACCCCTCGACCGCGCAGACGATCGGCTTGGCGGGCAGCGCGTCGCCGTCGCGCAGCAGGCCCTTCCAGTGCACGTCGGGGATCTCCTGGGCGCGCCGGGCCACCCGCTCGTCGGCGGGCGGCGCGCCCATCGCCTTGAGGTCGGCGCCGGCGCAGAAGGTGCCGTTCGCGCCGGTGAGGATGCCCACCCGCACCTCCGGCTCGGCGGAGATGTAGGCCCACGCGTCGGCGAGCCCGACCAGCATGTCGGTGGACAGGGCGTTCCTGGCCTCCGGGCGGTCCATCGTGACGATGACGACGTGGCCGTCCCGCTCGACCCGGCAGTGCTGGGTGCTGATGGGCAGGAGCTCCATGGAGGACACCTTCCTGGGTTGAGCGGTCCTATCAAGCGCTTGTTCGACGTGGCCGTCCGGGGTTAGTCTGCCGCTGCGAACTAGAACAGATTCTTGTTCGTGAACCTGCCGTAACGCCAGGGTTGTCGGGAAACCGAGAACGTGCTTCACTTCGGCGCATCCGGGAAGGTACGGCGCAACCGGACAAGGGAGTTCCCATGGGCTCGCTCGGCTTCTGGAGGCTCGCGCAGGCCGATCCCGGCTGGATCGCCGCCGTGGACCCCGACGGCACGCCACACCCCGCCGGCGAGCTGCTCGCCCGCGCGAACCGGTTGGTCCACGCCCTGCGCGGCCTCGGGCTGCGGGCCGGGGACGGCGTGTGCGGCCTGGTGCCCAACGGCGCCGACGGCCTCACGCTCTACCTGGCCGCGCTCCAGGCGGGCTGGTACTACACGCCGATCAACTGGCACCTGACCGGACCCGAGATCGCCTACATCGTCGCCGACAGCGAGGCCAAGGCGCTGTTCGTCCACGAGCGCTACGCCAAGGAGGGGGCCCGAGGCGCGGAGGCCATCGACGCCGGCCGCCGGTTCTCCTTCGGGCGCGTCGACGGCTTCCGCACGGTGGACGACCTCACCGCCGGGTACCCGGACGCGCCGCCGCCGGACCGCACCGCGGGCGCGACCATGCACTACACCTCCGGGACGACCGGCAGGCCCAAGGGCGTCCGCCGCCCGCTCAGCGGCCTGGACCCCGACGACGGCGCCGAGCTGATGACGTTCCTGCTCTCGCTGTTCGGCATCACGCCCGGCCCGCCGAACGCGCACCTGGTGACCTCGCCGAACTACCACACCGCGGTCACGCAGTTCGGCGGCACGGCCCTGCACATGGGGCACACGCTCGTCTACATGGACAAGTGGGACGCCGAGGAGATGCTGCGGCTGTGCGAGAAGCACCGCGTCACCAACTCCCACATGGTGCCGACCCACTTCAAGCGGCTGCTCGCCCTGCCCGACGAGGTCAGGAATCGCTACGACCTGTCCTCGCTGAAGTGGATGATCCACGCGGCCGCGCCCTGTCCCGTCCCGGTCAAATGGGCCATGCTCGACTGGTGGGGCGACTGCGTTTACGAGTACTACGCGGCCACCGAGGGCGGCGGCACCATCGCCACCCCTGAGGCGTGGAAGAAGCACCCCGGCACGGTCGGTTCGGCCTGGCCGATCAGCGAACTGCTCATCGTGGACGACGACCTGCGCCCGGTCCCCACCGGCACCCCGGGCACCGTCTACATGAAGATGGCCGGGGTCCGCTTCGAGTACAAGGGCGACCCTGACAAGACCGAGGCGGGCCGCCTGCGCGACCACTTCACCGTGGGGGACATCGGCTACCTGGACGAAGAGGGTTTCCTGTACCTCTGCGACCGCAAGGCCGACGTCATCATCTCGGCCGGCGCCAACATCTACCCGGCGGAGATCGAGAACGAGATGATGGTCCATCCCAAGGTCGCCGACGTGGCCGTCTTCGGCATCCCCGACGACGAGTGGGGCGAGCAGATCAAGGCCGTCGTCGAGCCGGCGGCGGGCGTCGCGCCGGGCCCCGAGCTGGCCGAGGAGATCCTGCGCTCGCTGGAGGGCCGGCTGGCCCGCATGAAGTGGCCGCGCACCATCGACTTCATCGCCGAGATGCCGCGCGAGCCGAACGGCAAGCTCCTCAAACGCAAGCTCCGCGACCCGTACTGGGAGGGCCGAGACCGTGCCATCTGAAGGGCCCCTCCCCTGGAAGCCCGAGACCGCGACGCCCGGGACCGCGCATCCCGGGGGCCTGCCGCCCCTGCAGAGCCCGGTGGCACCGCCGGTGCCGCTGGTCGCCGAGCACGTGCTGGAGTTCCCCGGCGGGTACACCCGCACCACCGGCCCGGTGATCGGCCGCTTCCTCACCGAGCTGCGCGACGGGCGCATCGTCGGCGTGCGCACCGCCGACGGCCGCGTCCTGGTGCCGCCGCTGGAGTACGACCCGGCGACCGGCGAAGCGGTGACCGATGAGTACGTCCAGGTCGGCCCGGGCGGCACCGTCCAGAGCTGGGCCTGGGTGGGCACGCCCCGCAAGGGGCACCCCCTCGACCGGCCGTTCGCCTGGGCCCTGGTCAAGCTGGACGGCGCGGACACCGCGCTGGTGCACGCCGTCGACGCCGGTACGGCCAAGGCCATGCGCCCCGGGCTGCGCGTACGGCCCCGGTTCAGGCCGGACGGCGAGCGCGCCGGCCACATCACCGACATCGCCTGCTTCGTGCCCGAGGTCACCACGATCACCGCGCACGTCCGCAGCGAGTACCGCGTGCAGCCCGGCCGCTCGCTGACCCGCTTCCTCGAGGGTGTGCGGGACGGGGTCTTCATCGCCGGGCGCTGCGCCCGCTGCGACAAGGTCTACGTGCCCTACCGCACCTCCTGCCCGGAGTGCGGCTCGACCATCGCCGAGGAGGTCGTGCTGCCCGGCACCGGCACCGTCACCACCTTCGCCATCAACAATCTGCCCGACCCCCGCGCCCCGCAGGTGCCGTTCGTGTCGGCCTACATCCTGCTCGACGGCGCCGACGTCCCCATGATCGCGCTCATGGGCGACGTCCCCGCCCACGAGGTGCGGCAGGGCATGCGGGTGAAGGCCGTCTGGGTGCCCCCCGAGGAGCGCACCATGTCGATGAGCAACATCAGGTGGTTCGCCCCCACGGGCGAGCCGGACGTCCGGCTGTGAGGGGAAGGTCCGCGTGCGTGAGGTGGCGGTCATCGCGTTCGCCCAGACGAGGCACACCGGTGAGGACCAGGGCCTCAACGAGCCCGAGCTCATCGGGCCCGTCATCCAGGAGGTCAAGGAGCGCACCGGCCTGACGCGGTTCGGCTTCACCTGCTCGGGAAGCTGCGACTACCTGGCCGGGGCGCCGTTCTCGTTCGTGTCCGCGCTGGACGCCATAGGCGCCTGGCCGCCCATCTCCGAGAGCCACGTCGAGATGGACGCCGCCTGGGCCCTGTACGAGGCGTGGGTGCGGCTGCAGCACGGCGACGTCGACTCGGCGCTGGTCTACGGCTACGGCAAGACCTCCATGGGCGACCTGCGCGAGATCATGACGCTCCAGCTCGACCCCTACTACCTGGCGCCGCTCGGGCTCGACCAGGTCTCCTACGCCGCACTCCAGGCGGACGCGGTCGGCGCCACACCCGCCGAACTGCGCGAGATCGTCCGGCGCAGCCGCGCCGACGGCCGGGCCAACCCGTACGCGCTCGACCTGCCCGACCCCGGTGACTCCGGTGGTCCCGGTGACGACGAGTACGACGTGCGGCCGCTGCGCGCGAGCGACATCGCGCCCATCACCGACGGCGCGGCGGCGATCGTCCTGGCCGCCGGAGACCTCGCCAAGCAACTCGGCGAACGCCCCGCGTGGATCACCGGGATCGCCCACCGCGCCGAGCCGCACTACCTCGGCATGCGCGACCTCGCCCGGTCCGTCTCGGCCGCCGACGCGGCCCGGGCCGCGGGCGTCGGCAAGGGACCCGTCGAGGTGGCCGAGCTGCACGCCCAGTTCAGCCACGAGGAGGTCATCCTGCGCGAGGCGCTCGGGCTACCGCCCGGCACGGTCGTCAACCCCTCCGGCGGCCCGCTCGCCGCCAACCCCGTCATGGCGACCGGGCTCATCCGCATCGGCGAGGCCGCGCGGCGCGTCATGGACGGCACCGCGAGCCGCGCCGTCGCCCACGCCGCCTCCGGGCCGTGCCTCCAGCAGAACCTCGTCACCGTCCTGGAGGCCTGACCATGGGAAACCGCTGCGCCGTCATCGGGGTCGGCCAGACCAAGTACCAGACCAAACGCCGCGACGTCTCCATCGCCGGCCTGGTCCGCGAGGCCGCGCTGCGCGCCCTGGAGGACGCCGGGCTGACCTTCAAGGACATCGACGCCGTCGTCATCGGCAAGGCGCCCGACCTGTTCGAGGGCGTCATGATGCCCGAGGCCTACCTCGCCGACGCGCTCGGCGCCGCGGGCAAGCCGGTCACCCGCGTCCACACCGCGGGGAGCGTCGGCGGCTCGACCGCGCTGGTCGGCGCCTCCCTCGTCCAGGGCGGCGTGCACGACCGCGTGCTCGTGGTCGCCTTCGAGAAGCAGTCGGAGTCCAACGCCACCTGGGCGCTGTCCACCCACCTGCCGTTCACCGCGTCCTTGGTCGTCGGCGCCGGGGGGTACTTCGCGCCGCACATCCGCGAGTACATGCGCCGTTCGGGCGCCCCCGACCACATCGGCACGCTCGTCGCCGTCAAGGACCGGCTCAACGCGCTCAAGAACCCCTACGCGCACCTGAGGATCCCGGGCATCGACCGGCGGATGGTGGAGTCCACGCCGATGCTGTGGGAGCCGATCCGCTACCTGGACACCTGCCCGTCCTCCGACGGGGCCTGCGCCATGGTGCTGGCCGCCGAGGACAAGGTGACCGGCACCCCGGCGTGGATCCACGGCGGCGCCATGCGCTCCGAGCCGATCTTCCGCGCGGGCCGCGACACCGTGAACCCGCAGGGCGGCAAGGACTGCGCCGCCGACGTCTACCGCCAGGCCGGGATCACCGACCCGCTGCGCGAGATCGACGTCGCCGAGGTGTACGTGCCGTTCTCCTGGTACGAGCCGATGTGGCTGGAGAACCTCGGCTTCGCGGGGGAGGGCGAGGGGTGGAAGCTCACCGAGTCCGGCGCCACGGCGCTCTCCGGCCACATCCCCTGGAACGCCTCCGGGGGCGTGCTCAGCTCCAACCCCATCGGCGCGTCCGGGCTGATCCGCTTCGCCGAGGCGGCTCTGCAGGTCAGAGGCAAGGCGGGCGAGCACCAGGTCGAGGGGGCGCGCCGCGCGCTCGGCCACGCCTACGGGGGCGGCGCGCAGTTCTTCGCCATGTGGATCGTCGGAAGCGACAAGCCGTGAAAGGCGCGTCGCATGCCGGGGGATGAACGGTGAGCCCGTTCCGGGCCACCATGGAGCGAGCACATCGGGGGGCAAGCAGTGAGGGCCGCCGGCGACCAGTTGTGAGGAGTCCCCGATGGAGTTCAACCACGCCGACCTGTTCGAGGGATTGGCCGACGCGATCGGGGACCGCGTGGCCGTCGTCTGCGGAGAGGCACGCCTGACCTACGCCGGGCTGGAGGCGCACGCCAACCGCCTCGCGCACTTCCTGATGGAACGCGGCGTCGGCCCGGGACGGCACGTCGGCATCCAGATGTACAACGGCGTCGAGTACATCGCCGCGCTGCTCGCCACGCTCAAGATCAGGGCGGTGCCGGTCAACGTCAACTACCGGTACGTCGAGTCCGAGCTGCTGTACCTCTACACCGACTCCGACATCGTGGCGCTGCTGTACGACACCGAGTTCGACGACCGGGTGGCCGCCACCGCGCCGAAGTGCGCCAAGCTGGAGACGCTGGTGGCCGTCGGCGGCCGGTCGCGCGTCGAGGGCGCCGTGCCCTACGAGCAGGCCGTGGTCGGCCGGCCGGACGGGCGGGAGGGCTTCCCCCGGCGGTCGGGCGAGGATCTCTACATCATCTACACCGGCGGCACGACGGGCATGCCCAAGGGCGTCATGTGGCGCACCAGGGACCTGTTCATGGCCTTCGGCGGCGGCAACCCCTACGGCGAGCCGCACAAGGAGCCGGGCCAGGTCATCGAGACGGCGGTGAGCTCCAACCCGATCATCATGATGCCCGCCGCGCCGCTGATGCACGGGGCGGCGCAGATGGCCACGTTCATCTCCTGGTGGATGGGCGCCACCGTCGTGTACACGCGCAAATTCGACGCCGCCGAGGTGCTGCGCGCCATCGAACGCGAGAGGGTCCTCACCGTCAACATCACCGGCGACGCCATGGCCCGGCCCCTGGCCGACGAGATCGCCGCCGGCGGCTACGACCTGGCGTCGCTGATGGTGCTCAGCTCGACCGGCGCCATCCTCACCGGCGCCGTGCGCGACCGGTTACAGGAACTGCTGCCCAACGTGATCATCATGGACAGCTTCGGCTCCACCGAGTCCGGCTACACCGCCTCCGCCGTCGCCGGCTCCTCCCCGGAGTCGGGCCTGAAGTACAAGCCCAACGCCACCGCCACCCTCGCCGTCCTGAACGAGGACCTGCGACCGGTCGTGCCGGGCTCGGGCGAGATGGGCACCGTCGCCAAGGCCGGCGACATCGCCTTCGGCTACTACAACGACCCGGACAAGACGGCGCGGACGTTCGTCACCGACGCCGCGGGCACCCGCTGGCTGCTCACCGGCGACCTGGCCCGCGTCGAGGAGGACGGCACCATCCTGGTCTTCGGGCGCGGCTCGCAGTGCATCAACACCGGCGGCGAGAAGGTCTTCCCCGAGGAGGTCGAGGCCGTGCTCAAGGGCCACCCCGCCGTCTTCGACGCCGTGGTCACCGGCGTCCCCGACGAACGGTGGGGCAGCCGCGTCGCCGCCGTCGTCGAACCCCGCGACGGCGCCCGGCTCACCGCCGAGGAACTCGACGCCCACTGCCGCGGGAAGCTGTCGGGCTACAAGGTGCCCCGCACGTACGCCTTCGTCGAGCACATGGTCCGCACCCCCGCCGGCAAGGCCGACTACCGCTGGGCCCGCCAGGTGGTCACCGAGACGTCGTAGTCACTCACCCACGTCCCCCGCCATGCCGCGTGGGGACCACCCGCCATGTGCTGGTGGGGCCCCGGCCGTCAGGGCGTGACCGGGCCGAGGACGCCTTCGGCCAGCCGGGTCAGCGCGGCGATGATCCGCTCGGCCGGGTAGCCGTGCTCGTACCGCTGGTGCAGGTAGACCTCCGGGGCGAGCGGTGCGAGCAGGACGTCGACCAGCGGCTCGGGGTCCTCGGTGCCGGCCGCGACGAGCAGCACCCGCACGTGACTGCTCCAGAAGCGGTAGGAGCCCGGCGCGAAGCGCGACCGTCCCACTTCGGCGCCGAGCAGCAGCGGAGCGTGCTCTTCCAGCAGGCCCACCATCGCCGCGTAGAAGGCGACCAGCCGTTCGGCCGGTGGGGCGCCGGGGCCCAGCGGCGGATCGCCGCGCAGGATGTGCTCCTGCAACCGGCGCTCGTGCTCGTCGAGCAGCGCCAGGGCGAGGGAGGCCACATCGGGGTAGCGGCGGTAGAGCGTGGCGCGGCCCACCCCCGCCGCGCGGGCGACCGCCTCCATGGTGACCCCGCCGGCCGGTGGGGCGGCGAACAGCTCCGCGGCGGCGGCCAGGATGCGCCGGCGGTTGCGGGCCGCGTCCGCGCGTTCGGCGAACGTGCCGGACTGACCCAGCACGGGAAGGTCAGCGGTGCTCACCCGGCCGGTCCCTCCCTCGAAGCGGCGCTCTCCGCCGGCAACGTTAGCAAACCCGCCCGCGCCGCCTCCGCAAGTGGACGGCATGTCCGGTTGTCCGGTACCGTGATGACAACCGGACAAGATGTCCACTTTACCGGAGAGGAAGACGATGACCGGGCTCGCATCGACCGTCGTCGGCGCTCGCAAGGCAGGAGTGCGGCTGTCGCCACGCGGCTGCGACGCCATCGAGCAGCCGGGCATGCCGCCACACCCCCGCGAACACCCGCGTACGACTCCCGCCGGCGGCCGGGAAGCGCCCGGCGAGGCGCCCGGCGAGGCGGAGGTGGCGTCCCGATGAGCTGGGTCTGGCTGGTGACGGCCGGCCTGCTGGAGGTCGCCTGGTCGCGGAGCATCAAGCCGACCGAGAACTTCACCCGTGTGCTCCCCACGGTGCTGTGCCTGGCGCTGGCGGTCGCGGCCGTCTACCCTCTCACCCTCGCGATGCGCACCATCCCGGCCGGAACCGCCTACGCCGTGTTCGTCGGCATCGGCGCCGTCGGCGCCATCGCGCTCGGTGTGATCGTCGACCACGACCCGCTCACCCCCGGGCGGCTGGCGGCGCTCGCCCTCATCGTCGCGGGCGTCATCCTCGCGCGCCTGGTCACCGCGGGCTAGCCTCGGTGGTCTGGGTGATCCAGTCGATCCAGGTGATCGCGGTGATCTCCGGTGATCTGTCGGTGCGGCGGTGCATCGTCGGTACGGCGATGTCGATCCGGGGGTTCCCCGTTCGTCTGTGTACCGAGACCAGCCCGAGGAGGACCGGCGCACGCCCTCGTACGTCGCCGTCCGCGGGCATCTCGCCCAGTTCACCCACACCGACGTTGAGGGAGTCTTCATGTCAGAACCGCGCACCTGGGTCACCGGCCTCGGGCTGGTCGAGTCGCCACGCTGGCACGACGGCCGCCTGTACTTCTCCGACTGGACGGCGCGCGAGGTGATCGCGCTCGGCATGGACGGCGCGCAGGAGGTGGTCGCGCGCGTCGACTCGCTTCCCTTGTGCACGGCCTTCGATCCCGACGGGCGCATGATGGTCGTCGACGCCGCGCGGGGGCTGTTGCTGCGCCTGGAGCAAGACGGCTCGCTCGTGACCCATGCCGACCTGTCCGGCCTCGCGCGCGGCTGGAACGACATCGTCATCGACGGCCGGGGCAACATCTACCTCAACCGCGCCGGCTTCGACATGCTCGCCGGAGCGGCGTTCGCCCCGGGGAACGTCGTGCACGTCGCCCCCGACGGCTCGGCGCGTCAGGTGGCCGACGGCATCGCCTTCCCCAACGGCATGACCGTGACCGGGGACGACTCGACCCTGATCGTCGCCGACTCCTACGGCCACAAGCTGATGGGGTACGACATCGAGCCCGACGGCGGCCTGTCGGGCGCCAGGGTGTGGGCGGACCTCGGCGACGCCGCCCCCGACGGCATCTGCGCCGACGCGGAGGGCGCCGTCTGGTACGCGGACGTGCCTCACCGGCGTTGCGTACGCGTGCGCGAGGGCGGGCAGATCGCCGAGACCGTCGAGCTCGACCGCGGCGCCTTCGCCTGCGAACTCGGCGGCCCGGACCGCTCGACGCTCTTCATCGTCGCGGCCGAATGGCGAGGCATGCCAGACCTGGTCGCCCCCGGCACCGGCCGCGTCCTGTCGACCCAGGTGACCACCCCCGCCGCCGACCGGCCCTGACCTCCGAGCGACAAGCGCCCGAGCGCCGATTGCGCGAAGCGGGCCGAGGCTCGGGCCATGCCTTGTGTGGCGTCGCCGCGTGGAAGGTCAGGCTTGCAGGGTGGGGTAGTCGATGTAGCCGGTGTCGTCGCCGCCGTAGTAGACGGCCGGGTCGGGGGTGGTGAAGGGGCCGCCGGCCTTGAGGCGGGCAGGGAGGTCGGGGTTGGCGATGAACAGGCCGCCGAAGGAGACCAGGTCGGCGACGCCCTCCTCGACCACCTTGATCTCCTCGGGCGGGGTGTGCCCGGTGCTCTTGACGTTGAGCGCGAGGGGGCCGGAGAACAGCTCGCGCACCGTGGCGGTGAACGCGCGGTCGTGCTCGATGAGGTGCAGGTAGGCCAGGCCGACCGGTTCCAGCTCCGCGAGCAGCGCCCGGTAGGTCGGCTCGGGGTCGGGGTGGGCGGTGGCCATGCCGTTGAACGGCACCTCCGGCGACAGGCGGATGGCGGTGCGTGAGGCGCCGATCTCGGCGGCGACCGCCCGGACCGTCTCCACGGCGAAGCGGATGCGGTTCTCGACGCCGCCGCCCCACTCGTCGGTACGGTGGTTGGTCCCCGGCGCCAGGAACTGGTGGATCAGGTAGCCGTTCGCGCCGTGCAGCTCGATCCCGTCGAAACCGGCCTCGATCGCGTTGCGGGCCGCCGCCGCGAAGTCGGCGATGGTCTGGCGTATCTCGCCGGAGGTCAGCGGGCGCGGGGTGACGAAGTCCTTCAGGCCCTCGGGGGTGAAGGCCTGGCCTTCCGCGGCGATCGCCGAGGGGCCGACCGGGACGAGCCCGTCCGGCAGCAGGTCGGGATGGCCGATGCGGCCGCTGTGCATGAGCTGGGCGAAGATCGTGCCGCCGGCGGCGTGCACGGAGTCGGTGACCTTCCGCCAGGCGGCGACCTGCTGCTCGCTGTGCAGGCCGGGCGTGTTCATGTAGCCCTGGCCGACCACCGAGGGCTGGGTGCCCTCGGTGACGATGAGCCCGGCCGTCGCGCGCTGGGTGTAGTACCGGACGGTGGAGCCGGTGGGCGAGTTGCCCGGCCCGAAGGCCCGGTTGCGCGTCATGGGCGCCATGACCAGGCGGTTCGCCAGCTTGAGGCCCGACAGGTCGATGGGGTCGAAGGCGGTCGTCATGGGGGGACTCCTCGATGGTTATATGGCCGACCAAGTAATTACCCACAGTTCCTTGGTCGACCAAGCAACGGATGAAGGCCACCTTAGTACATTCCTTGGCCGACCAAGTAATGGTCGGGAGATAAGCTTGCGCCATGACGTCAGAGGTGCCCGCCCACAGCGACAGGGCCTGTCACGGTCCTGAAGGCGGTGGCCCGGTCACCAGCACCCTGGCCAGGGTGTTCAGGCTGCACCGCATGGCGGCGGGCAAGGCTCTGAGGCAGACCCGCCTGTACCCCGGGCAAGAAATGCTGATGATGCATCTGTGGCGGGCCAGGGACGCCGTGCGGCAGTCCGAGCTGATCAAGCTGCTCGAACTCGACCAGTCGACGGTCACCAAGATGCTCCAGCGCCTGGAACAGGCCGGGCATGTCCGGCGCCGCCCCGATCCGGCCGACCGGCGGGCCGTGCTGGTCGAGGCCACCGACGCCAGTTGCGCGCTCAAGGCCGAGATCGAGGACGCCTGGTCCTCCCTGGAGGAGCGCACGCTCGCCGGGCTGGACGCCGCCGAGCGCGCCGCCCTCTCGCGGCTCCTGGCGAGGGTCGAGGCCAACCTCTGCCATGAGGCGGCGTACGGCGAAGGCGGCTGCGCCCTGCACACCGGCTGACCCCGGAGGTCAGACCTTGCGGCCGGTGTCGCCGGAGAAGGCCGCCAGTGCGCCGAGGCCGATGTAGACCAGACCGCTGGCCACGTCCAGGCGGCGGGCGGCGATGGACGAGCGGCGCAGCCGGCCGGCGAGGGCGGCCGACAGCAGCGCGTAGGTGCCGTCGCTGGCCATGCCCAGGGCGATCCAGATCAGCCCGAGCAGGACGATCTGCGGCGCGACCGGACCGAGTCCCGGGTCCACGAACTGCGGCAGGAAGGCCAGGAAGAACAGCGCCGTCTTGGGGTTGAGCACGTTGACCACGAAGCCCTCGCCGAACATACGCGAGCGCGAGACCGGCTCGGCCTCCTTGGCGAGCGCGCCGGTCCGGGCGAACAGTTTGCGCAGACCGAGGTAGAGCAGGTACGCGGCGCCGGCGTACTTCACCGCGGTGAACGCGGTTGCCGAGGCGGCGAGCAGCGCGCTGACGCCGAGCGCGGCGGCCACCACGTGGACGACCGAGCCCGCGTGGATGCCCGCGACCGACACCAGCCCGGCGGCCCTTCCCTGCGCCACGCTGCGGGTGACGATGTAGACGACGGCGGGTCCCGGGACGAGCAACAGGGCGAGCGTCGCCGCGGTGAAGACGGCGAGCGCGGTCATGGATGGCATGTCGCCGATGGTAGGAATCATCCCGCCCCCAGGTCCATCGATTTCCGTCCCCCGGGCCGCCTTAGGGAACGGCGTCGGCGAGGGCGGCCAGGAGGGCCGCGGTGGCCGGCGGCTCCGGCGGCTCACCGTAGGTGGCGGCGAAGACGTGCCTGGTCGAGCCGGGGATGGCGCTCGTCCGCACGTCCGGGTGGCGGTGGGCGGCCAGCGCCAGGCCGGGCAGCACGGTCACCCCGAGCCCGGCCGCGACCATCGCCTGAACGGCCACGTAGTCGTCGGTCGTGAAGGCGATCGAGGGCGCGAAGCCGGCCGCGGCGCACAGCTCGAGCAGATGGCCGCGGCACCGGTCGCAGCCGCTGATCCACTTGGCGCCCGCGTACGCGGCCGGCGAGCCGTCCGCGGCGGTCCCGGGTGGGGTGACCAGGAAGCCGGGGTCGTCGAACAGCGCGGTCAGCCGGACGCCGTCCTCTTCGGCCGGGGTGGGCGCGGGAGCGGTGGCGTACCGGAAGGTGACCGCCACGTCGACCTGGCCGGCGCGCAGCATGGCCAGGGCCTGCGGCGGCTCGGCCTCGACCAGGCGCAGGTCCAGCCCGGGATGCTCCCGGGACAGGCGTACGGCCGCGGCGGGCACGAACGTCCCGAGCGCGGAGGGGAACGCGGCCAGGCGCACGCGGCCAGCGCGCAGGCCGACGTGCGCCGCCAGCTCCGCCGAGGCGGAGTCGAGCCGTCCGATGATCTCGGCGGCGCGGTCGGCGAGGACCAGCCCCGCCTCGGTCAGCCTGATGCCCCGGCCCACCCGCTGGACCAGCCGAGCCCCCGTCTCGGCCTCCAGCCGGGCCAGGTGGTGGCTGACCGACGGCTGGGAGTAGTGCAGCTCGCGGGCGGCGGCCGTCACCGAGCCGTGCCGGGCGACGGCGTCCAGGACGCGGAGCCGCAGCATGTCGAGCATCCATCAACCATATCTATGGATCGCGTCGCGCATTGGCATTGGACCTATGAAAGCGCGCGGGACAGGGTGGTGCCCATGCCGATCGTGTCCTGTCCTCCGGCGCCGCCGTCGTTCACCGACGTCCTGCGCGCCGCCCGCGTCATCGCCCCGCACCTGCCGCCGACGCCGATGTGGTTCTACCCCGTGCTCGACGCGCACGTGGGCGCCGAGATCCACGTCAAGCACGAGAACGCCCAGCCGACGGGCGCGTTCAAGGTCCGCGGCGGGCTCAACCTGCTCGCCCACCTGCCGGCCGGCGCGGAGAAGGCCGGGGTGCTCACCTACTCCACCGGCAACCACGCCCAGTCGATCGCGTACGCGGCCCGGATCTCCGGGGTTCCCTGCACCGTCGTCATGCCGGAGAACCCGAATCCGGCCAAGGTGGCGGCGGTGGAGGCCCTCGGCGCGGCGGTCGAGATCCGCGGCGCCACGATGGTCGAGACCGGCGCCTACGCGCGAGCGCTCGCCGAGGAGCGCGGCGACCGGCTGATCAGCCCGGCCGGCGACCCGGACCTGATCGCGGGCGTCGGGACGCTCTACCTGGAGATGTTCACCCGGCAGCCGGACCTCGACGCCGTCTTCGTCCCGGTGGGCTCGGGCACCGGCGCCGCCGCGGCCTGCCTGGTCGCCCGCGCGGTCGCCCCGCGCTGCCGCGTGATCGCCGTGCAGTCGTCGCTGGCGCCCGCCGCCCACGACGCGTGGCGCTCCGGCGAGCCCGCCGGGCGGCCGGTCCAGACGGTGGCGGAGGGCCTGGCGACCGGCTCGTCCTTCGCCCTCCCGCAACAGCTGATGCGCGGGCTGGACGACTTCCTGCTCGTCCACGACGATGACCTGCGCGCCGCCCAGCGCCTGCTGCTCACCAAGGCCCACACCCTGGCCGAACTGGCCGGCGCCGCCGCCCTGGCCGGGCTGCTCGCCGTCAGGGAACGGTTCACCGGGCGCAAGGTCGCCGTCGTCTGCACGGGCGCCAACGCCGGCCCGGCCGAGATCGAGCGGCTCCTGTCCTGAACCGGTGGTTCCAGAGGGGGCGCGTGCGCGTTGGTCGAGATCGACCGGCTCCCCTCCTGAACCGGTGGCTCAGGAGGGGGCGGCGTCCTCACCGGCCGCGGCGGACAGGAGCTCCGGTCGCAGCACCCGGGAGGCCCCGATGATCTCGATGCCGAGCAGGAAGCCCTGGGCGTCGAAGTCGAGGATGACGTCTCCGCGCAGGTCCTCGTCCTCCACGGGGACCTGGACCGAGGCCTCCCCCTCGTCGATGTGGTCGACCAGGTAGACGTACGCGACGTCGTTCTCCTGCTCGTATTCGATGCGCAACTGGCTCCTACTTCCTCTTCCAGAAGGTCGTGACGATCTTCCCGGTGTGCTTGTTGACGACGACCCCGATCTTGTTGCCTTCGTGGACGACCGTGTCGGACGTCCGGCCCGGCTTCTTCCTCCCCGTCGCGATCGCCTGCTGCACCATGTCGTCGCTGATGCCTCGCTGCCCCTGACGCTGCGAGGCGTGCCGGGAGGTGCCGCCCCCGCTTCCGCCCTTCTTCTTCCCCATCTTCATCATGAGGTCGTCGAGCGGGTTGCCGGCCTCGCGTCCCGGCACCCGGGCCGTGCCCCGCACGCCCAGGCGCCCGCCGGCGCCGGCCAGGGCGGGGGCGCCGCCCATCGGGCCGCGGGCGTTGCGCAGGATGCGTTCCAGAGGCTCGGTGACCTTGCGGGCGAGGCCGGGGGCGAGCACCCGGGCGCCGCCCTCGCCGGCCTCGCGCAGGATCCTGCCCATCGCGGCCCGCGTGGCGAGCACGGTGGCCGTGGCGGTGCCGAGAGCGAGCGGGCCGCCGGCGAGCATGCTGGTCGCGAGCTTGACCGTGGCGGCGGCGGCCTGCGAGATCACCGCGATCTTCGTGCCGGTGACGACGGTGGCCGTGCCGTCGAGCAGGACGGGCGCGTAGGAGCTCGCCCGCGTCGCCAGCCCGAGGTGACCGGTGCCGCCGGTCTTCTCCCAGTGGCCGGCCAGTGCGGTCGCGGACGCGCCCTTGTAGTCGGCCCCGGTCGTGCGGACCACCTGGTCGGCGCCCTCGGAGGAGGTCGCCGACTGGGCGGTGAGCCGGCGCCAGGAGTCCGCCTCGTGGCGGATCTTGCTCTCGCTGATGTTGGGCCAGGGGACTCCGGCCATGTTGAGCATGCCGGAGGCCCAGGGCGGAAGCATCACGTCCATGTGACGCCCAGGTCCCCGTCCAGTCCGGCCATGCCGCCGACCAGGTCGTCCTCCACGTACGAGACCCGCCCGCTCGCGGTGGTGAGCCCGTCCCCGGTGGCGGTGATCACCTGGCCCATGTGCGTGTAGGTGGCGAGCGCGGTGTTCTTGCACTCGGCGTAGGCCGAGATGAGCGGGCTCAGCAGCCCGTCATCCCCCCATGACCGGGGGTCGTTCTCCAGCAGTCCCCGCACCGCCGACGCGTACTCTTCCCCGTGCGCCCGGAGGTGGGAGCCGGACGCCGAAAGAGCCCCGTGGGCCATGTCGAATCCCCGTTCCATGGTCGCAGGCTAGCCATGATCGGCCACGATTGCGCCACATTCCATTGTGAATCCCGACATCTGGCGTTTACGGCGGTCATTGGTACCGATCAGCGCCCTTCTCGCCGGTACCATCCTCACCAATGGCGCCGTCCCCGCGTTCCGGCGCCGGGTGAGGGAGCGTGTGGTGTCCGATGACCTCGAGCATCTGGAGCGGATCGTCCGCCAGACCGAGGAGGTGATGCGCGGCTTGCGTCAGGCGCAGGCCGCGATCGGGCGGGTCACCGGCGAGGGGGAGGGCGCGGGTGGCCTGGTGCGCGTCGTGTCCGACGGCAGGGGACGGCTCACCGACGTCCGGTTCGACCCGCGCGTCATGCGCCTGGACCCCGACGAGCTGGGCAGACAGGCGCTCAGGGCCGTCCAGGACGCGCAGCGGTCGGCCGTGCGCGCCTCGGAGGAGATCATCGAGCGCGCCCGCGAATCCGCCGAGGGGTTCCCCGAGCCGCTCGACGAGCGGTTCGTGCGGCGCCGGGTCGAACAGGTCGCCCGCGAGATCGAGTGACGGCGGGGGCGCCGGCAAGGAGTGATCGATGGACAGGCTGGACGCCGACCCCGCCAACTGGCGGGACGGCGAGCTGGAGAAGGACGCCGAGCGTGCCGCCCGCATCCTCGCGTGGGTCGAGGAGGGGCAGCACGAACTGGAGGCGATCACCGGGGAGGGCGAGGCCGCGGACGGCCAGATCAAGGTGGTCACGGGCTCCGACGGGCTGGTGCGGGACATCGCGATCACCCGGCGGGCCATGCGCCTGGACAGCGGGTCGCTGGCGGAGGAACTGCTGGCCGCCGTCCACCGTGCGCAGGACGACGCCGAGCGCAAGGGCCGGGAACTGCTCAACGAGGCGCTCGGAGAGGTGCTCCCGGCGGGTGCGTCCGACGTCGAGGCCATCGAGGAGCAGTACGCCCGCATCCTGGACTACTTCGACCGCCCCTGACCGGCCGGGATCCGGCACGACCGGCCAGGACCCGGGGCGACCGGCCAGGACTCGGGACGACCTGCCGCGACCGGGGTCGAAGGGCCCGGCCGCGGTCCGGCCCGGGAGCGCCCGGCCGATGGTCAGGCGCGGATGAGGAAGCGGCGCAGCACCGGCGCGACCCGTTCCGGGGCGCCGCGCTGGGCCGCGTTGCCCGACGCGCTGTGGCCGAGCCCGGGCAGCTCGGCCCGCTCGGCGTGCGGCAGCACCTTCGCCAGGGCATCGGCGGCCACCCGCATGTACGCAGGGCTCCTGCCGCCGACGAGCAGCAGGATCTCGGCGCGCGTGGCCCTGAGGTCCTCCAGCTCGCGGCTCTGCTCGGCGACCAGCCGGACGTCATGGCGCAGCGTCGGCGCGAGCGCGCGGAAGGGCACGTCGTCCGGCCCGGCGTCGCCGTCCTCGCGCGCCATCAGCTTGGTGGTGAGCGCCTCCAGCAGCCGGCGGGGGACGTAGTCGAACACCTTGGGCCCCATCTGCGTGCCCTTCATGCCGGTGACCAGCGCCGCCGCCGTTTTGCCCTCGGCCAGCTCCCGTTCGTGCCGCGCCAGCCAGGCCAGGGACGGCGAGCCGTCGATCGGCAGCGGCGGATCGAAGACGACGGCCCTGGTCACCGCCGGGACCGACAGCGCCGTGCGCAGGGCGACGACGCTGCCTGAGCTGACGCCGAACAGCAGCCGGGCGCCGGTCTCCTCCAGCAGGGCGGCGACGTCCGCCACCTCGGTGCGCAGGCCGTGCCCCTCGCGGTGCGGGCCGCTCAGCCCCCGCCCGCGACGGTCGGGCAGGTAGCAGGTGAAGTCGGAGGCGAGCGCCTGAGCCAGCTCGATGTGGCTGACGGAGGACTCCATGGCGCCGTGGAGGAGCACCAGGCCGGGACCGCGGCCGAGCCGCCGGTAGCCGATGGTGGTGCCGTCCGCTGAGGTCACCGAGCCGGTGGTCACGGTGGTCGTCGTCGGGCCGGTCGTTCTCGGGTTGGTCGTCGTCGGGTTGGTCGTCGCGTCGGACATGGTCTCTCCCATGGTCGGCGCGGGACCGGAGGATCCGGTCCCGCGCGTGTCGGTCGGCATGCGTGCGAACCGGCCCATGCGGGGGAGCCCAGCTATCCTTGCGGTTGCCACCTTGCGGCCGGGTTCCGTCGCCACGGGTCTCGGTTCGAGGTCGAGCCCGGCGGGGTGTTCCCGCACCCCGCCGGGCGTCATGGTCGTCGGTCGTGCGTCATTCGGTCGTGCGTCATTCGGTCGTGCGTCATTCGGTCCGGGTCCGCCGTGCTGCCCCTTTCGGCGATGTCGGCCAGGTCGGGCGGTATGCGGCCCGTCCGGTGATAGTCCCGCCACCCGGCCTGGCCGGGGAAGGAGCCGGCGGTCAGCTCCTCCAGCAGCGCGCTCACCCAGGCCGCCTCGGCCTCGCGGACGGCCAGCTCGTACTCGTCCTCGATGAGGAACAGCCGGGGGACGTCCTGGCGGTCGTGGTCCAGGGCCTCGCGCCGGGTGGTGGTCTCCTCCGCGAGCAGACGCAGGCGCCGCCGCAGCAGCCCGGCCACCTCGTCGGGCGGCAGGCTCCCCATCACCGAGAGCCCGGCCTGGAAGCTCGACCATTCAGGCTCGGGATCGGACAGCAGCTCGCGGGTCCAGTCGCGCATCTCCTCCTGCCCGGCGTCGGTGATGCGGTAGACGGTGCGCTCGGGGCGGCCGCCCTGCCGGGTGCTCTCGACCGCCTCCAGGAAGCCGTGGCGTTCGAGATTGCGCACCACCGTGTAGAGCGAGCCCCATTTGACCCGCATGTCGTGGTCCTTGCCCCGCGCCCGGAGCATCGAGGCCATCTCGTAGGGGTGCATCGGCCGCTGCACGACGGTGCCCAGGATGGCGAGGGCCAAGAGATTGCCGACCTTGCGCCGCTTCGCCACCGCGTGATCCCTCCTCTATTCGTCCACGATTACTCGTTCACGAGCATACGGCGGCGGCTATGCCGGTGACAAGACCCCTTCCGCCTGCGACCGTGTCCGGGGCGGGTCGTAAGCTCGCGGCATGAGCGGTTTCGAGATCGGCACCGACGGTCCGCAGGTGATCGTCGTCGGGGTCGACGGCTCCGAGACCTCCATGCGCGGCACCGCCTACGCCTGGGGGCTCGCCCGCCGCCAGGGCTCTGAGCTGATCTTCGTCTACGTCGTGGTCACCAGCCCGATCACCGCGCTCATCCCCGACGCCTCCGTCAGCGCCATCCAGGCGCAGGAGGAGGCGGGCGCCGAACTGCGCGACCGGCTCGCCAAGGTGGCCGAGTCGATCCAGCCGTGGGTGCGCCACACCTTCCGCATCGAGCGCGGCGACGCCGCCTCGGTCCTGATCCGCGTCGCGAACGAGGTCAGGGCGGACGCCGTGGTCGTCGGCTCCTCGGCCCAGGCCGGCCATCGGCTGATGGGCTCGGTGGCCGTCCGCCTGGTCCGCGCCGGCCGCTGGCCGGTCACCGTCGTCCCCTGACCCGCATCCTGACCCGCGCCCCGCGCCCGGACGCGTGCCCCGACCCGCGGCCGTACTCGCGCCTTCGGTCCGGGCCGATGATCCACTCTGACCCACGCCCGTGATCCTCGGTGAGCCGTTCGCTGAACGTTTCAAGCCGTTCACACATGTGAAACAGATCCCAAGATGAGGAATCGGCGACCGCCCAGCTAGGAGGCCGTGGCCGGCATTTCTCCACGGGAAAGACTTTCCGCGTCCTCACCAGGCGGGTTGACAGCCATGAGGGCGATTTTTACCTTCAACTCGTTCGCTTACATGTACGCCATACACATATGTGAACAGTATGGCGAGCCCTACGAACCCCGAGGAGTGATCGTGGGCGTGATCGTGAACAGAAGGCGGGCGGGCGCCGTGCTCGCCCTGGCGGCGGCCTCAGGTGTGGCGCTGGCCGGCGGCATCGTCGCCGGAGTGCCCGCCTTCGCGGCGCCGGCGTCGGGCGCCGCGCTCCAAGCCGCGATGGCCGCCCCGACCGACCTGGTCGGCTGGGCCACCCAGGGCGGCGGCACCACCGGCGGCGGGAACCTCTCGCCCACCAACGTCTCCAGCGCCTCGGCGCTGACCTCCGCGCTGTCGTCGTCCAGCGCCGCGGTGATCCGCGTCTCCGGGACGATCTCCTGCTCGGGCATGCTCAAGGTCGCCTCCAACAAGACCGTCCTGGGCAACGCGGGAGCCACGCTGGTCGGCTGCGGCCTCAACGTGACCAAGGCGTCCAACGTGATCATCCGGAACCTGACCTTCCGTGACTGGAACGACGACGGCATCAACGTGCAGTACTCGACCCGGGTCTGGCTGGACCACAACACCCTCAGCCACGGCCACGACGGCGCCATCGACATCAAGCGCTCCAGCGACTACGTCACCGTCTCCTGGAACCGCTTCTTCAACCACGACAAGACCATGCTCCTCGGCCACAGCGACGACAACGCCTCCGAGGACGTCGGCCACCTGCGCGTGACCTACCACCACAACTTCTTCGACGGCACCAACCAGCGTCACCCGCGCGTGCGCTTCGGCAACCCGGTGCACGTCTACAACAACTACTACGCCAACGTCGGATCCGGCGGAGGCTACGGCGTGGCCTCCACCGAAGGCGCGGGCGTCCTGGTCGAGGGCAACTACTTCGAGAACACCGCCGACCCGTTCCACCGCGGCGAGGCGTCGTCCGGGCCGGGCAGTCTCGTGGCCCGCAACAACTTCTTCGTGAATTCGGGCGCGGGGGACGCCGGCGGCAGCGTGGCCTCCATCCCCTACTCCTACTCGCTCGACACCGCGTCGAACGTCAAGTCGATCGTCACCGCGAGCGCCGGCGCCGGCAAGATCAGCGTCTGACGCCGTTCGTGCGAACCGGACCCAGCGGTCACTGAAACAAGGAGAGAACAAACGTGAGCCTCATCATGAGGACGAGGAGGACGGGCAGAATGCTCGTCCTGACCGTCGCGGCCGGCGTCGCGCTGGTGGCGGGCGTCACCGGCGCGGGCATGGCGGCCGCCGCGGCGCCGACGTCCGGCTCCTACACCCTGGTCAACGCCGGGAGCGGGCTGTGCCTGGACGCGCCGGGCGGCTCCGACGGCACCCAGCTGGTCCAGTCGTCCTGTAGCGGCGGCGGCAACCAGATCTGGACGCTCGCGTCGGCGAGCGGCGGCGTCACGCTCAAGGCCGGCGGCACCGGCAAGTGCGCGGGCGTCAAGGACGCGAGCACCTCCGCGGGCAAGGCCGTGCAACTGGAGAGCTGCTCGGGAGCCTCCTCGCAGTCCTGGCAGCTCACCGAGTCCGGGTCCGACTACCGCGTGGTCAACGCCAACGGCGGCAAGTGCCTGAACGTCAAGGACAGCTCGACCAGCCCGGGCGCGCTCATCCAGCAGAACTCCTGCGACTCGGTGACCAGCAAGCAGTGGAGGCTGGCGCCGGCCGGGTCGACCCCGACTCCGACGGCCACGCCCACGCCCACCCGGACCCCCACGCCGACGCCCACCCCGACGGGTGGCGGCGGCACCATCCCGACCTTCCCCTCGCCGAGCGGCTCGGTGAAGGTCGACGCCACCATCCAGGTGTCGGGCACCTTCGACGGCGGGATGAAGCGCTACTACGGCATCGGTGACGGCGGCCAGAGCGAGAGCCAGGACCCGGTGTTCGAGCTGGCGGCCGGCTCGACGATCAAGAACGTCATCATCGGCGCGCCGGCCGGTGACGGCATCCACTGCAACGGCAACTGCACGATCCAGAACGTCTGGTGGGAGGACGTGGGCGAGGACGCCGCGACCTTCCTCGGCGGCAACGACTACTACGTCACCGGCGGCGGCGCCAAGTCGGCCTCGGACAAGGTGTTCCAGCACAACGGCCCGGGCACCGTCCACATCAGCGACTTCTTCGTCGGCAGCTCCGGCAAGCTGTACCGGGCGTGCGGCAACTGCTCCAGCTCCTACCAGCGCCACGTGGTGATGAACGGCATCGTCGCCCAGAGCACCAAGGTGCTGGCCGGGATCAACACCAACTGGGGCGACACCGCGCGGTTCAGCAACATCACCGTCTACGGCAGCGCGAGCAGCACCAGCATCTGCGACAAGTACAAGGGCGTGCCCAAGGGCAGCGAGCCGACGAAGATCGGCAGCGGCGCCGACGGCGTGAACTGCATCTACTCGTCCTCGGACATCACCTACAAGTGATGCCCGCGAACGGCAGGAGCCCCCGTGCCGCGCCGGCACGGGGGCTCCGCCGTTCACCGTGAATGCCAGGCCCCGCGTGCCCCAAGGGCTCGAAGGCTGGACGGTTCGAAGGCTCGAACGGCTCAGATCGCTCCGTAGTCGGCCAGGAACAGGGCCTCGGCGGTGGCGGCGCGGCGCAGCTCCTCGATGACCAGGCGCTCGTTCGGCGCGTGGATGGCGGCGCCGTCGTCCTCGGCGCCGAACAGCAGGATCTCGGCCGCCGGGTACTGCTTGAGCAGCGTGGCCACCAGCGGGATCGAGCCGCCCGAGCCGATGTCGCGCGGCGCCCGGCCGAAGGCGCGCTCCATCGCCCGGTCGAGCGCGGCCCTGGCCCGGCCGCCGCCGTCGGCCTGGAACCCCGAGCCGAGGACCAGGTCGGTCACCGACGCCTCCACCCCCCAGGGCGCGGCGTGACGCAGGTGCTCGGCCACGTCGTTCGCGGCGGTCTTGGGGTCGCCGGACGGGGGGACGCGGACGGTGACGCGGGCCCGCGCCACCGGCTGGACCGCGTTGATCGCCCCCTGCACCGACGGCACGTCCAGCCCGGTGACCGTGATCGCGTACGAGGCCCAGAGGCGGTCGGCCAGCGAGCCGGAGCCGACCAGGGACACCCCGTCCAGCACGCCGGCGGTCGCCCGGAACTCCTCCTCGGCGGGGCCGGCGCCGAGGAAGACCCCGCGCGGCAGCCCGGGCACCCGGACGTCGCCGTTCTCGTCGTGCAACGAGGCCAGCATGCGGATCAGCGCCGCCAGCGCGTCGGGGGCGGCGCCGCCGAACGAGCCGCTGTGCACCGACTCGGCCAGGGTGCGCACCTCGACGGTGAAGGCCGCCATCCCGCGCAGCGACGTCGTCACTGTCGCGTCGCCCACGCTGGGGTTGCCGGTGTCGGCCACGATGATGGCGTCGGCGCGCAGCAGCTCGAGGTTGCGCTCGACGAACTCCTCCAGGCGCTCGCCGGCGTACTCCTCCTGGCCCTCGATGATGACCTTGATGCCCACGGGGAACCGGCCCTGGAAGGACCGCAGGGCCAGGACGTGCGCCAGCACGCCCGACTTGTCGTCGGCGACGCCGCGGCCGTACAGGGCGCCGTCGACGAACGTCGGCTCGAACGGGGGCGTGCGCCACAGCGCGGGGTCCCCGGCGGGCTGGACGTCGTAGTGCGCGTACAGCAGCACTGTCGGGGCGCCGGGCGGGGCGGGCGCCTCGCCGTAGACGGCGGGGAAGCTTCCGTCGACCGGGATCTGCCGGACCTGCGCGAGCCCGGTGCCGCGCAGCAGTTCCTCGGTCATCGCGGCCGCCGCGTACACCGGCTCCTCGGGATGACCGGGGAAGGCGACCGAGGGGATGGCGGCGAGCCGGGTGAGCTCCTCCACCGCCCTCGGCATCTCGGCTGCTACGGCGTTCTCGATCTGATCAGGAGTCACGGCTGTCTGTTCCCCGTATCGGCTGAGTTCTGATTCGACACATTGCATCACAGTCAGAACGCGCGTCGTGCCCTCTCCGAGGTCCGGGGGGTCCTTCGGGGAGATCGGGAAAGCGACCGGTCCGCGGTATGTCCTCGTGTGCCGGGCGGCCTCGTCCGGCGGGACGCGTTACATCGGTTCCGCGTGCCCACCGGGGATTCGCGTTCAACACACCCACACGGATTTCGTCGTTGTTACATACCGATATCGCGGATTCCGAAGTTCTTGCATAGTGTCGCCACGCAACCAGTTGTAATCACCCGTGTGGAACATGCACACTGAGGGCAGTCGAGATCACGAGGAAAGATAGCCATGACGCGACCTGAGACCGACACGGCCGCCGTCCTGAAGGCAGCGCAGGACAACCTGTGGCTGCACTTCACCCGGCACAGCGCCCACGACGCCGCGCAGGTGCCGACGATCGTCCGGGGCGACGGTGCCTACATCTACGACCTCAACGGCAAGCGCTACCTCGACGGGCTGTCCGGCCTGTTCGTCGTGCAGATGGGGCACGGGCGGGCCGAACTGGCCGAGGCGGCGGCCAAGCAGGCGCAGGATCTCGCGTTCTTCCCCCTGTGGTCGTTCGCTCACCCCAAGGCCGCCGAACTGGCCCAGCGCCTGGCCGGCCTGACCCCCGGCGACCTCAACCGGGTGTTCTTCACCACCGGCGGCGGCGAGGCCGTCGAGTCGGCCTGGAAGCTCGCCAAGCAGTACTTCAAGCTCGTCGGCAAGCCGCTGAAGCACAAGGTCATCAGCCGGGCCATCGCCTACCACGGCACCCCGCAGGGCGCGCTGTCGATCACCGGCATCCCGGCCTTCAAGCAGTTCTTCGAGCCGCTGGTGCCGGGCTCGGTGCGCGTTCCCAACACCAACCACTACCGCGCCGACGAGATCACCGGCATGCCGGGCATGAGCCCGGAGCAGTTCGGCCGCTGGGCCGCCGACCAGGTCGGCAAGGCCATCGAGATGGAGGGCCCCGACACCGTCGCGGCCGTCTTCGTCGAGCCCGTGCAGAACGCCGGCGGCTGCTTCCCGCCGCCGCCCGGATACTTCCAGCGTCTGCGCGAGATCTGCGACCAGTATGACGTGCTGCTGGTCTCGGACGAGGTGATCTGCGCCTTCGGCCGGCTCGGCACGATGTTCGGCGGGCAGAAGTTCGACTACGTCCCCGACATCATCACCTGCGCCAAGGGCCTGACCAGCGGATACTCGCCGATCGGCGCGATGATCGCCTCCGAGCGGCTGTTCGAGCCGTTCAAGTCGGGCGCCACGATGTTCGCCCACGGCTACACCTTCGGCGGCCACCCCGTCTCCTCGGCGGTCGCGCTGGCCAACCTCGACCTGTTCGAGCGCGAGGACATCCTCGGCCACGTGCAGCGCAACGAGCCGGTCTTCCGCGCCACCCTTGAGCGGCTCCGCGACCTGCCGATCGTCGGCGACGTGCGCGGCTCGGGCTACTTCTACGGCATCGAACTGGTCAAGGACAAGGACACCAAGCAGACCTTCGACGAGGCCGAGTCCGAGCGGCTGCTGCGCGGCTTCCTGTCCAATGCCCTGTACGACGCCGGCCTCTACTGCCGCGCCGACGACCGCGGCGACCCGGTCGTCCAGCTCGCGCCCCCGCTCATCTGCGGCCCGAAGGAGTTCGACGAGATCGAGTCGATCCTCCGCTCGGTGCTGACCGAAGCCTGGAACCGCCTGTAGCGGCCGTTCCGGCGTCCTGCCCGTGCCTGGAAGCCAAGGCCCTTACCTCGTTCCGGCACTCTCACAGTCTCGCCATTCCCGAAAGGACTCCGTAATGAAGATCGGCGTGCCAGCCGAGGTCAAGAACCACGAGTACCGGGTCGCCGCCACCCCGGCGGGCGTGCACGAGCTCGTCCGCCACGGCCACGACGTCTACGTGCAGCGCGACGCGGGCCTCGGCTCGCAGATCCCGGACGAGGAGTACCTGTTCGCGGGCGCCAAGATCCTCGACAGCGCGGACGCGGTCTGGGGCGAGACCGACATGGTGCTCAAGGTGAAGGAGCCCATCGCCGAGGAGTACCACCGGATGCGCGAGGGGCAGGTCCTGTTCACCTACCTGCACCTCGCCGCGTCCCGTGCGTGCACCGACGCGCTGCTGGAACGCAAGGTCACCGCCATCGCCTACGAGACCGTGCAGGCGGGCGCCGCCCTGCCGCTGCTCGCCCCGATGTCGGAGGTCGCCGGGCGGCTCGCCCCGCAGGTGGGCGCGTACAACCTGATGCGCTTCAACGGCGGCCGCGGCGTGCTGCCCGGGGGAGTCCCCGGCGTCGCCCCCGCCAAGGTCGTCGTCATCGGCGGCGGCGTCTCCGGCCTCAACGCCGCGCAGATCGCGGTCGGCATGGGCGCCGAGGTCACCATCCTCGACGTCAACGTCGACCGGCTCCGGCAGATCGACGCCATCTACCAGGGCCGCCTGAAGACCATCGTCTCCACCCGGTACGCCATCGAGCAGGCCGTGGTCGAGGCCGACCTGGTCATCGGCGCCGTGCTGATCCCCGGCGCCAAGGCCCCGACCCTGGTCTCCAACGAGCTCGTCTCGCGCATGAAGGCGGGGTCGGTGCTGGTGGACATCGCCATCGACCAGGGCGGCTGCTTCGAGGACTCCCGGCCCACCACCCACGCCGAACCCACGTACAAGGTGCACAACTCTGTCTTCTACTGCGTGGCCAACATGCCCGGCTCGGTGGCCAACACCTCGACCTACGCGCTCACCAATGCGACGCTGCCGTACGCGGTCAAGCTGGCCGACCTCGGCTGGCGCGAGGCCCTGCGCGCCGACCCGGCCCTCGCCCTCGGCCTCAACACCCACGCCGGCCGCCTCACCTACGCCCACGTCGCCGAGGCCCACAACCTCCCCCACGACCCGGTGACCGCCGTCCTCAACTAGCCGGACCAGCGCCACCAGCCGAACCGGCGCCACGCCCTCGCGGCCGGGCCGGCGATCGTCGGAGCTTCACCGCCGCCGGCGATCGTCCAAGCTGCACTGCCATCCGTGCGGGGCCGCGGGGGTGGCGCCGTTCTCGTGGTGTCACGGAGTGCCGGGCGGGTCCGACGGGTTCGCGTACTGGTCGGTGAGTTCCTGGCCGATTCTGGCCAGTTCGGTGCGGACCGATCGGGGCTCTACCACTTCGAGCATCGCGCCCCAGCCTGCCAGTTGTTCGGCGATCGAACGGGCCGTGTGCGCCGCCACGCGGACCCGGACCCGCCCGTCGGCCCGCTCATCCTCCTGGGCGGCGACCTCGCAGTGCCGTCCGAAATGGGAGCGGAGCACCGGGAGGAACCGGGCGTCCACCAGCACCACGGCCGACACCAGGGATCGCCGCTGCTCCATCTCCGCCACCACGCGCGACCACTCCGCCGAGAGGTCGAAGTGCTCGGGCCGCTCCGCGGGCAGATCCGTGACGTCCGCGGACGCGATGCGGTCCAGGCGGAAGGTCCGCTGACCGGCTTCGGTGCCCGCGATGAGGTACCAGATCCCGTCCTTGTCGACCAGACCTAGGGGATCGACCAGGCGCTCCGTCGAGCGTCCCCCCTTGCCGGTGTACGCCAGCCGCACCTTGAACCGGCGCACGACGGCGTTCCGCAGCGGTCGCAGGAGGGCGGGCGCTTCACGGTCCGCCTCGCCCCAGTCCGCCGCGTCGGACACGACCGCCCGGGACGCGGCCTCGGCGTCCGAGCGGAACGTGGCGGGCAGGGCGCGGATGAGCTTGCGCAGGGCGGAGGTCACCTCGGGCTCGGCCGAACTCGCCGGACCCAGGAGCAGGAAGAGGACCTGGGACTCGGCCGCGTTCAGCCCGGTCAGGTCCGTGCGGGCGCCACCGACCAGCGACCATCCTCCGCCGCGTCCCGGCTGCGGGTAGACCGGGATCCCGGCGGCGGACAGGGCCTCCAGGTCACGGCGGGCGGTGGCCACGGAGATCTCCAGCCGCTCGGCCAGCTCCGCGGCCGTCACCCTGCCGCGCGCCTGCAGAAGCAGAAGAGCAGCCACCAGCCGGTCAGCGCGCATGTTCCCATCATGGCTCTAAAAGTGCTCAATCGGTGAGCACTTTGGCGGGGACGATGGTCACATGACCGCGAGAGAGGAAGCCGAAATGCTGCGAGGACTCACCACCGTCACGTTCTACTCGCCCGACTTCGAAGCCACCAAGCGCTGGTACACCGAGCTGTTCGGCATCGCGCCCTACATGGACACCCCCGCGTACATGGAGTGGCGCATCGGCGACTACGAGCACGAGTTCGGCGTCATCCACAGTTCCTACGCCGGCACCGAGCTGGCCAGGACCGCCGCCCCCGACACGATCGGACGAGCGGCGGGCGCCGTGGTGTTCTGGCACGTCGACGACGTCCCCGCCGCCCTGGAGAGACTGGTGGCGATGGGAGCCAAGGAGCACGACGCGCCGCGCGACCGCGGCACCGGCTTCATCACCGCCTCGGTGATCGACCCATGGGGCAACGTCCTGGGCCTGATGTACAACCCCCACTACCTGAAGGTCCTGGGCTCAGCTTGAGCTTCAGCTCTTCACGCAAGCCGTACTCGGGCTCTTGAGGTGCGTAATCACTGGTCCGAGCGATAAATGCTTCCCACAATGGCGCTCGGGCTTCCGAGGTGCGTGAGGCATGGTCCGAGCTTTCGGCGCGCTTCGCGCAAGGGCGCTCGGACCGTGTTGTCTCGGGGGCACGCCCCCGCACCCCCAACGAGGGGCCTGCCGGCCCCTCGCGCTCCCCGGTCCTTCCTACTCCCCGGTCCTCCGACCTGCTGGTTCTCGCGCTCCCCGGTTCTCGCGCTCTCCGGTTCTCCGACTCCCCGGTTCTCGCGCTCCCCGGTCCTCCGAGCCGCCTCCATCACTTATCGCCCACCACGCAGGCCCAGTTGAAGGCGCCGCGGCGGCGGGTCGTGGTACGGCGAATTCGGCGCCGCACTACGGCGCACACGCCGCGGACGCTCACCCTGCCCGCGGCCTGGTCATCGCGGGCAACGTCGCCGCCTTCGTCCTGCTGTCCGCGGCGACCGTCCTGTCGATCTGCAAGCCATGGGGAAGAACGCCCTGGGGCCGCCGCAACGCCGCCCGCCGCCGGCAGAGCAAAGCTCCACGCGACCGGCAGCGCCTCTCTGAACGGACGTGACGACGCACGCGGCAGGGATCGCCGCCGTGGCCGCGATCACGCGTGCCGCGTGGGCCGCCTCCTCGGCGGCGACGGGTGATGCCGTACCCAAGCTCACCCCTCACCCACCAGCACGAGCCCTCATCATGGCCTTCGCTCCGGCTCCGCATCACGCGTCTCATGGCGGAGCGGTGTCGTCTGGGCCATGGAGGCGAGGAGGCGGAGCTTCTCGTCGCTCTGGCTGCCCTGGTCGGCGTAGTAGAGGACCAGGATCAGGTCGTCGACGGGAAGCTTGTCACGGTGCAGGCGCAACTCGCCGACGACGGGATGGTTCACGATGGTGGTGCCGCCGTCGAGGCTGCGGACGTCGTGGCGCGCCCAGAGAGTCCGGAACCGCTCGCTCGACAGGGCGAGCTCTCCCACCAGCTCCACGAATCGCGGGTCGTCGATGTCGTCGCCGATGGACTTCCTGAAGGCGGCGACGAACCCTTCCGCCGAGCGCGCCCAGTCGTGCTGGAAGGCCTGCTCCTCGGGGTCGAGTATCAGCGACCGGAGACGGTTGTACCCGGGCTGGAGGCGTGGAGACAGCGCGACCGCGAGCCGGTTGGACGCGAGCACGTCGAACGCCCGCCCTTCCACGAACGCGGGCACCTGCACGCTCGCCAGTAGCTGGTGCAACCGCGCGGGCACCCGTTCGGGCCTCCTGCGCCGCCGCGGCCTCGGACGGGAGGCGGCCAGGCCGAGCAGGTACTCCTGTTCGAGCTCGTCAAGGTGCAGGACCCGCGCGAGTGATTCGAGGACCTGCGGCGAGGGGTTGTTGTCACGGCCGCGCTCCAGCCGCAGGTAGTAGTCGCCGCTGATGCCCGCGAGCATGGCGACCTCCTCACGGCGAAGCCCGGGAACGCGGCGATTGGCACCCGCCGGAAGCCCGGCCTGCGCCGGAGTGACCAGCGCCCGGCGGGCACGGAGGTAGCTCCCGAGCAGGTTGGCGCGGTTGTCCTCGCTCATCTCAGCATCGTAGGTCAGGGCCTGGTCGGCTAAGGGGGCCCTGACAGGACCCTGGAAGACGGGGGCATCCCCTCCGGCCGGAGAACCGCACGACACTGAAGGCGTCGCCGCACAGGAGAAGACCTGGGCGAGCCGGGGCGCGCTCGCGCGCAGGCCACGACCGGTGTCCGGCGACATCATCGACCGCGCCCGCCGGCCCGCCGCCGTCGGCGCCGTGGACAGGAGGAACAATGGACATCACCGACCGCACCGTCTTCATCGCCGGCGCCACCTCGGGGATAGGCACGGAGCTCGCGCGCCGCTTCGCCGCGGCCGGCAGCGCCGTCATCGTCGGCGGCCGGCGGACCGACCTGCTGGACCGGCTCGCGGACGAGGGGTTCGCCACCGTTCCCATCGACGTGACCGACGGGGCCGGCGTCGAGCGGGCCCGCGACGCCATCCTCGAGAGCCACCCGGACCTCGACACGATCGTGACGATGTCCGGGGTCATGATGACCGAGGACCTGCGCGATCCCGGGCACTTCGGCGCCACGGAGAAGACGATCGACACCAATCTCCTCGGCACCATCCGCGTCGTCGACGCCTTCACCCCGCATCTGATCGGGCGCGGCGCCGGCACCGTCATCACGGTCACTTCGGGCATCGCGTTCCTGCCGTTCCCGCCCATGCCGGCCTACGCCGCATCCAAGGCCGGCGTTCACGCCTACTCCGAGGCGTTGCGGGCGCAACTGGACGGCACCGGCATCGAGGTCTGCGAGCTCGTCCCCCCGGCCGTCGCCACCACTCCGGAGCAGGCACGGCGCAATCCCCGGGCGCTCGACCTGGCCGCGTTCGCCACCGAGGTGATGGACCTGCTCCGGGCCGACCCCACTCCGCGCGAGATCCTCGTCAAGGGCGTGCTGATGCACCGCTGGGCCGAGCGCGACGGCACCTACGACGAGTTGGTCGCCCAGCGGTCGCAGGCACTCGCGATGCTCCCGGCCCGACAGTGAGCACGACAACAGAGAAAGGAACACCAGTGAGCGAACTCGCACTCGTCACCGGCGCCACCTCCGGAATCGGCAGGGCCTTCGCCGAGCGGCTGGCGGCCGACGGCCACGACCTGCTGATCGTCGGCCGGCGCAAGGAGCGACTGGAAGAGTTCGCGGAGACCCACCCCGATGTCGATGTCCGGGTGGTCCACGCCGACCTGTCCACCCCCGCGGGCATCGACGCGGTAGCCGGGATCTGCGCGACCGAATCGCTGACCATGCTCGTGAACAACGCCGGGGTCGCCCACTACATGCCGCTCGCCGAGCTCCCCGCGGACAAGGCGGCGGAACTGGTCAACGTCAAGATCCTCGCCCCCACGCTGCTCACCCGCGCCATGGTCGCGGGCATGCAGGAGCGCGGCGAAGGCACGATCGTCAACGTGGCCGGCATGATCGCCTTCAGCGGCCCCGCCCCGCACTCCCAGATGCCACGTCGCGCCGTCTACGGTGGGAGCCTGGCCTACCTCGTCGCGATGTCCCAGACCCTCGCCGCGGAGCTCGAGGGCACGGGCGTCGCCGTCCAGGTCGTGTGCCCGGGCGTGGTGGCCACCGAGTTCCACGAGCGCCAGGGCCTCGACATGAGCGAGGTGCCCCGCATGACGGTCGAGGACGTGGTCACCGCGAGCCTGCGCGGCCTGGAACTGGGCGAGACCGTCTGCGCCCCGGGCGTCGAGAACGCCGCCCTGCTGGACGCCGTCTTCCAGGCCGACCTGGCCGCCTTCGCAGGCCAGAGCCCTCACCTCGCCACCCGCTACCGCGACACGAACGCCCTGCCCGGCGACTGACGTCACCGTTCGGGTGGAGAGGTCGTCAGCTGGGCTCCCACAGTTCGACCCGGTTGCCCTCGGGATCGGTGACCCAGCCGAAGCGGCCGACTCCCTCCATGTCCTCGGTCTCCTTGGCCACGTCCGCTCCCTTGGCGCGCAACTGCGCGAGCATCGCGTCCAGGTCGCGGACCCGGAAGTTGAGCATCGTCCGCTGGGCGCGGGAGCCGAAGTACTCGGTGTCGGACTCGAAGGTCGCGAACACCGTCACCCCGGCCTCCTGACGCCACAGGCCGTTCTCACCGGCGTCCAGGCCCAGGCAATCGCGGTACCACGCACCCAGGGCCGCCGGGTCGGTGGCCCGCATGAAGTATCCGCCGATTCCAAGCACACGTTCCATGGCGCCATCCTGCCAGGACCGCGTCGCCCGCTAGGCGCTTCGTCCCGATCGGGGAGGAACTCGGTACGGCGGGAATCAGGTGAGGCCGAGGCGTTTGCGGAGTTGGCGGGAGGTGGCGAGGACGTGCTCGATCTCGGTGGGCGTGGGCCAGGGGGCGCGGCCCGGCCTCAGCAGGGTCATGCGCACCGAACTGAGGTGCTCCAGCGCGCCGGCGTGCAGGCCGCTGCGCTCGGTCAGCCAGCCGACCACGTCCACCGGCTCGCGGAGGCGGCGGGTGAGCAGGTCCCAGGTGCCGAGGATCTCGGTGAGCTCGGACATGTGCAGGACGGTGCCGCCGCGCCTGCCCGCCGCCGCGACGGCGAGTTCGGCCCGGGCCACGAGTTCGGGCTCCACGGGACGGTCCCAGGTCTGCGCCGCCGGCGGAACGGGCGCCGCCGCATGGAAGCTGGAACCGGCGTGGCGGGCGTCCGGGCTCGTCACCCGCGACCGAGGAACGGACGGCCGCGTCCCAGGAGTGGACGGCCGAGTTCCAGGGGTGGATGGTCGGGTTCCAGGGGCGGACGGTCGGGCGTCGGCGGTGGAGGGTGGCGTCTCTGGGCCGGATGGCGACGGAGTCCCAGGAGATGGCGTGGATTCGCCGGTCGGGCCGGGGCGTGGCCATGGGGCGCTGGACGGGGGATTCACCACGAGCCGGACGGTGTCGAGTTCCGCCGCCGCGCCCGGGTGGCCGTTGGCGGCGGCCTGGCGCAGCCAGTGCTCTCCTCCTCGCAGGTCGTTGTGCTCGGCGATGAGCAGCAGGCCGAAGTTGTAGGCGGCCTCGGCGTCTCCGCTCGCGGCGGCGCGGCCGAACCAGTGGCTCGCGGCGCGCGGGTCCTCCAGTTCGACGCAGACGAAGCCGGCCATGCGCTGGTCCTCGACCCGGCCCAGGTGCGCCGCGCGCTCGAACCAGGCCCGCGCCGTGCGCAGGTCGCGCCGGGCCAGCGCGAGCCTGCCGAGCTGCGAAGCGGCTCCCGGGTGGTCCACCTTGGCGGCCAGGCGGTACAGGGCCTCGGCGCCCTCCGGGTCGCGGTCGGCGTGCAGCAGGCGTCCGAGGTAGTACGCGGCGTCGGAGTGCCCGCCGCGGGCCGCGTACTCCCACCACGCGCGGGCCTGGGCCTCCTCGCCGGAGGCGTAGTTCAGGAAGGCCAGGTCGTGGGCGGAGGCGAGGTCCCCGGCCGAGGCGGCGCGGTGGTGCCAGTCGCGGGCCGCGATGGTGTCGCCGACGTCCTCGCACAGCAGGGCGAGCCGGCGCGCGGCCGGACGGGAGCCCGCTTCGGCGGCGGTCTCGAACCACATGCGGGCGCCGCGCACGTCGCCGCGCTGCTCGAGCAGCAGCGAGGCCAGGTTGACGGCCGCCTCGGCGTCGCCGGCGCCGGCGGCGATCTCGTACCAGGTGATCGCCTCGTCGAGGCTGCCGTGCTTCTCGTGCCAGATGCCGAGGTTGTAGGCGCTGTCGATGTTGCCCGCTCCGGCGGCCCGTTCCCACCAGTGGCGCGCCGCCGACCGGTCGCCGCGCTGGGCGTACAGGCGGCCGAGCCGGTGGGCCGCCATGGAGTCGCCCGCCTGGGCGGCGCTGAGCAGTTCGCCCTCGGTGCGCTCGGGGAGCGGCGGCTCGGACGCGCGGGGAACCGGCACGGCGGGCCACGTGACCGCCTCCGGTTCGCCATGCCACCACGTCATGGGGGAAAGAGTCGCACGTGATCCAAAGAGATGGAACATAATCGACTGCTTCTTGCCGTCCGGCGGAACGCGTTTGACCCGCTAGCCTCCCTGGCCAGGGTGGGTGGGGTTCTCGGGCGGGTCCGCCACGCCAGGTTTGTTTATGTTGATAATTCCGACATACATCCCCATCCCGCATACATAGCGGAGCGTTCCCGGATTCTGCGGCGCCAGCCGTACGGTGAAGGCGCCGCTCTCGGGAAGCGTGAGGTCCCGGCCCTGGAGGGTGACCGACCGCGTGCATCCCCGGTTGCCGCGGGTGCGGAAGACGATCTCCGTCGGCCGCCCGGCATCGACGGCGGCGATGCCCGGACGGTACCCGTGGTCGGTCGACCAGATGGTGAGCACCTGCGTGCCGTCCGCCCGGACCACCGCCCGCGCCGCCTCCGGCCCGCCCCGCCCGGCCCCCGAGACGGCGGAGACGGCGTTCCGTGGGGTGTCGGGGCCGCCGTCGGCCGGTGGCCAGCCGCCCAGGCGCAGACCCGCGACGACCGTCGCCGCGCCCGCCACCAGCGCGCCCGCCGCCGCGACGGCCGCGAGCCTCCTCGCGGCCACCCGGCGGACCAGAAGCCCGAGGACGGCGAAGCCGGGTGCGGTTCCGGCGACGAACCCCGCCATGACGGCCGCTCCGCCGAGCCACGACCCGCTGGAGACGGCGACCGTCTCGGTGGTGAGCGTCACTCCGCAGGGGATGAGCACGGTCGCACCCCCCAGTGACGCGGGCCGCGCCAGCGCCCCCCACCGCTTCGCCCGCTCCCACCGCCCGGACGGGCCCGGCACGCCCGCGCCGTCCGGGCAGGCCGGGCGGCGGCTCTCGGGGCCGTCGAAGGGGGAAGCCGGAGAACCGGCGCGGCGCGGAACCGGGCCCTCCGCGCAGTGCGGGTCGCGAGGACCCGCCGAGTGCGCGCCCGGGGATCCGGCGGGGCCGGGAGGAGACGGGCTCGTGGAGCAAGGGGGGCCGGGGCTCCGGCTGAGCGCGAGGCGGACGGCGTAGACGACGACCGCGATGCCGGCTCCCACCAGCAGCGCCGCGCGGACGGGCGGCGGGAGCCGTACGGCGTCCCCAAGCAGGCCGAGCAGCGCGCCGGCCGCCGCGTGAGAGAGCAGCCGCCCTCCGATGAATGCCGGAACGACGCCGCGTCCGCCCCGTCCTCGGGCGAGGCCGATGAGGACGCCGCCCTGGACCGCCGTACAGGACGCGGTGCCGGCCACCAGACCGGCGGCGAGCCCGCCGGCGAACAGGGCCGCGGGCGTCACGCCCGTCCGGCCCGGGACGGCCTAGCCGGTCGCGGTGCGTTCGGCCGCACGCGGTCCTCTCCGTAAGGAGTCACTAGCGGAAGGTAACCGATGATGGCGGTGACGAACAGTGACAGTGCGATAACCGTCCGGCCGTGTCCTGCCGAGTCCAGGGGGTGGACGCGGGAGGCCTCCACCCTCGTGCGGTGCGCTCGGTGTACGGGAAGCCCACCTCGTGCGGTGCGCTCGGTGGACGGACGCCCCGCCCCCTGAGGCGCGCCGGGTGGGCGGGGCGTTCCGCGGGTGTCAGGTGGCGGCGCCCTTGAGTACCGACATGCGCTCGAAGTACTCCTCGTCGCTCAGCTCGCCCCGGGCGTACCGCTCGGCCAGGATCTTCTCGGCCGAGGTCGTCGGGGACGCCGCGGCGCGGGCCGCCCACGGGGGAGTGCCGCCCGCGAACGGCGTCCAGCCCCCCTTGCGCGACCGGAAGACCAGCACGACCAGCGTCACCCAGAACAGTCCCCAGAAGATCGGGATGATCGGCCACCACGGGCCGGGTCCCCAGTGTGCGTACGGCATCTGTCGCTCCTCGTTTCGTTCGGATGCCTCAACACTCCTCCGCGCGGCCTCGCGCGGCATCGCCCCGCGGGCGCGCCCCGCGCTACCGCGCCCGATGGCGCACGCTTCTCCGCCCTACCACCGGCGTCGTACGGCACCCGCTCACCCGCCTACCGCCGGCGTCGCAGGGCGCCGCCGGAGGGGGCAGGGGATCAGATCCAGCCGGGTTTGACCAGGCCGGACTCGTAGGCGATGACGACGAGCTGGGCGCGGTCGCGGGCGGCGAGCTTCATCATGGCGCGGCTGACGTGGGTCTTGGCCGTGGCGGGAGCCATGTAGAGCTTGGCGGCGATCTCGTCGTTGGTCATCCCGGTGCCGACCAGCGTCAGCACCTCGCGCTCGCGCTCGGTGAGCTGATCCAGGCCGGCCGTCGTCCTGGGCTCCTTGGCCCGCGAGGCGTACTCGGCGATCAGCCGCCGGGTGACGCTCGGCGACAGCAGCGCCTCGCCCGCCGCGACGACGCGGACGGCCTGGATCAGCTCGGCCGGCTCGGTGTCCTTGACCAGGAAGCCGCTGGCGCCACCGCGCAGGGCCTCGAACACGTACTCGTCCAGCTCGAAGGTCGTCAGGATGATGACCTTCACGGCCCCGGGCATCTTCCGCGTCGCGGTGAGCCCGTCCATGCCGGGCATGCGGATGTCCATCAGCACGACGTCGGGTTTGTGCCGCTCGGCGAGGCGGACGGCCTCGGCCCCGTCCGAGGCCTCGGCGACCACGGTCATGCCTTCCTGGGCATCGAGCAGGGCGCGGAAGCCCGCGCGCACGAGGGCCTGGTCGTCCGCCAGCAGTATCTTGATCACTCGGTGTCCTCGGAGGGGTCGGTTTCCGCCGCGGGCGGGATGGGGAGCACGGCCTCGACGCGGAAGCCCTGCCCGTGCGGGCCTGCCGTCAGGGTTCCGCCAAGGGCGGTGGCGCGCTCGCGCATGCCCGGGATGCCGTTGCCGCCGCCCTCTCCGGCGAGCGCGCCGGGCGCGGTGGCGCCGCCGTCCTCGACCAGGACGGTGAGCCGGTCGTGGCCGTAGGCGAGCGTGACCGTCGCCGGGGCGCCGGGCGCGTACTTGGTCGCGTTGGTGAGCGACTCCTGGACGATGCGGTAGGCGGCGCGCTCGACGCCGGGCGGCAGCGGCCGGGGTGCGCCGGTGACGCGCTTGGTGACGTCGGGTCCGCTGCGCTCGATCAGCTCGTCGAGCTGGCTCAGGTCGGCGGTGGGCGAGCGCGGAGCGTCGTCGCGCAGGACGCCGAGCAGCGAGCGCATCTCGGTCAGCACGTCCTTGCTGGCCTGCTTGATGGTCGCGAGCGCCGTGCGGGCCTGCTCCGGGTGATCGTCGATCAGGTGCAGTGCGGTGGACGCCTGGACGTGGATGAGGGAGATGCTGTGCCCGAGCACGTCGTGCAGCTCCTGCGCCATGGACAGGCGTTCCTCGCTGGCCTGCCGCCTGGACTCCTCCTCGCTCACCCGTTCGCGCTCGGCGCGCTGGTCGCGGCGGCCGCGGACCACCTCGGCGACGGTGAGCACCACCAGGATGATGGCGCCCACGCTCGCGTGGTGGAACCACCCTTCCCTATGGGGCAGCAGCCAGGTGGCGTAGGCGACGAAGAACAGCCAGACGGCGCCGCCGGCGAGGTAGGCGGAGCGCCGGTGCCCCATCTGCACGGTGTTGAAGATCGCGATGATCGGGCTGAGGAACACCGGCCCGTAGGGATAGCCCCTGTACACGTAGAAGGCGGTCAGCGCGACGATCGACCACAGTGTGAGCACCGGGTGGGCGCGGCGCGCGGACAGGGCCAGCGGCCCCAGCGAGAGCAGCAGGAAGCCGAGCGGGTCGAGCGGGAGGCGGGTGAGCGGGTCGCCGGGGTGCACCTGGCCTCTCTGCGCGGCCATGGTGCCCCAGATCTGCGCCATGCCTGCCAGCAGGGGCAGCATGGGATCGACCCAATGGGGAGCTTTGGCGCGCACCCGTGAACGGTACGTCAACCCGCTGACCAGCGCATCCGCCCAGAGTGGCAGGGGTGTCTACCGTGCCCGGTGTACGAGCGGGGGCCAGGGGATCGTTGTTGACCCCGGTTGTGATGCTGTGAGTCAATGCTGGTGCGATCTAGGAATGAGGTCCGCCATGAGCCTTCGCCGCATGACCGTTCCCCTCGTCGGGGTCGCCGCCTCCCTCGCGCTCGTCGCCCCGCCCGGCGTCGCCGCGGCCTCGCCCGCGCTCGGCGGGCCCCCGCACGGGCAGCCGGCCGCCAAGGTCCCGGTGGCCGAAGGGTACGGCGGGGCCGTCTCGACCGTCGACCTGGACGCCAGCAAGGCCGCGCTGAGCGTGCTGAAGCGCGGCGGCAACGCGATGGACGCGGCGGTCGCCGCGGCGGCCACGCTCGGCGTCACCGAGCCGTACTCCGCCGGTCTGGCCGGCGGCGGGTTTCTGGTCTACTACGACGCCCGGCGCGGGAAGGTGATCTCGATCGACGGGCGCGAGAAGGCGCCCCAGGCGATGACCGAGACCTCCTTCCAGGAGAACGGCGCCGCCATCCCCTTCGCCGACGCCGTGACCAGCGGCCTTTCCGCGGGCGTGCCGGGCAGCGTGGCGCAGTGGGAGCTGGCCCTGCGCCGCTACGGCACCTTCTCGCTCAAGCAGGCGCTCCAGCCGGCCGTCGACGTGGCGTCGAACGGCTTCACCGTCGACCAGACGTTCTACGACCAGACGGCGCAGAACGCCGACCGCTTCGCCGCGTTCACCTCCACCGCCGCCCTGTACCTGCCGAACGGCGCCCCGCCGCCCGTGGGGTCGGTGTTCCGCAACCCCGACCTGGCCGCGACGTACCGCGAGCTGGGCCGGCGGGGCGGCGAGTGGCTGTACGGCGGCCGGCTCGGCGAGGAGGTCATCGCCACGGTCAAGAGGCCGCCGGTCAAGCCCGGGTCCACCCGGGTGGTGCGGCCGGGCCTGATGGAGCTGTCCGACCTTCGCGCCTACCGCGCCCTGGAGCGTCCGCCGACCAAGGTCGGCTACGGCCCGATGGAGGTCTACGGCATGGCGCCGCCGTCCTCCGGCGGCTCGACGGTCGGCGAGGCGCTGAAGATCCTCCAGGCGCTGCCCAAGGTCGGCCTGCACGAGTACCTCGAGGCGTCCCGGCTGGCCTTCGCCGACCGCAACAAGTTCGTGGGCGACCCCGCCTACGTCGACGTGCCGCTCAAGGAGCTGCTGTCCGACGGGTTCGCCAAGGAGCGCGCCTGCCTGATCGGGGACGTCGCGATGCCGAACCCGGCCGCTCCCGGCTCGCCCGACGGCTCCTACGCGGGCTGCCAGTTCGAGGGCACGGCCGTCCCCAGCGGCGACCCGGCGCCCGCGAAGGGCGCCGAGGGGCAGGCCGAGAAGCCCGAGGGGCCGGAGACCACCCACCTGGCGGTCACCGACCGCTGGGGGAACGTGGCGGCCTACAACATCACGATCGAGCAGACCGGCGGCAACGGCATCGTCGTCCCCGGCCGCGGGTTCCTGCTCAACAACGAGCTGACCGACTTCACCTTCGGCCCGGCCCCCGGCGACCCGAACCTGCCGGCCCCCGGCAAGCGGCCCCGCTCGTCGATGGCGCCGACGATCGTGCTGAAGCACGGCAGGCCTCTGCTCGCGATCGGCTCGCCGGGCGGCGCGACGATCATCACGACGGTGCTGCAGATCCTCGTCAACCGGTACGAGTTCGGCATGTCGCTGCCGGACGCGGTCGCCGCGCCGAGGGCGAGCCAGCGCAACGCCGCCGCGACGCAGGCCGAGCAGGCGTTCATCGACCGCTACGGGGCCGAGCTGACCGCTCGCGGCCACACCCTCACGCTCGTTCCCGGACCGCCGGTGGGAGAGATCGGCGCGGCCACCGGCCTTGAGTTCCTCGGCAAAGGCAAGGTCCAGGCGGTCGCCGAGCCGTCCCGCAGGGGCGGAGGCAGCGCGCTGGTGGTCACCCCCGCCCGGCCCTGACGGCCCTGACCCGCACGACCCGCCGGCCGGGTCGCGCGGGTCAGCCGATCAGCTCGAAGTCGCCGGACTTCACGGCGCGGGTGCGCGCCCAGAACTCGAAGGTGAAGCCCGGCCAGATCGCGCGGTTGGTGCCCTTGCCGTCCAGGTACCAGCTCGTGCATCCGCCCTCGGACCAGACCAGGCGCCGCAGCCGCCGCTGGAGCCGTTCGTTGTAGGCGCGCTCGGCTGAGGGCCGCACGTCCAGAGCCCTCGCGCGGGTCGCCGAGAGCAGGCGCAGGCACGACATGACCAGGCGCACCTGAGCCTCGATCATGAAGACGACCGAGGTGTGGCCGAGGCCGGTGTTCGGGCCGAGCAGTATGAACAGGTTGGGGAAGCCGGCGGTGAGGGTGCCCAGGTAGGCCCGGATGCCGTCCCGCCAGGCGTCCTGGAGCTTCAGCCCGTCCCTGCCGATGATGGGGTGCTGGGCCAGCGACTCGGCGACCTTGAACCCGGTGCCGTAGATGATCACGTCGACGGGGTGCTCGCGCCCGGTGGCGTCGACGACCGAGTGGTCGCGGATCTCGGTGATGCGGTCGGTGACCAGCTCGACGTTGTCCCGGCAGAGCGCCGGGTAGTAGTCACTGGCCAGCAGGATGCGCTTGCAGCCGATCGTGTAGCCGGGCGTCAGCCTGGCCCGTAGCTCGGGGTCGGCCACCTGGGAGGCGAGGTGCCGCCGGGCGACGGCCTCGTGGACCTTCATCAGGCGAGGGTCGACGGCGAACCCGAGGGCACGGGTCTCCAGCAGCCAGTAGATGCCGTCGCGCAGCGCGCGGTCCGCCGGCGGGAACCTGCGAAGCGTGCGCCTGGTCCGCTCGGTCAGCGGGATGTCCGGTTTGGGCTGGATCCACGGCGCCGTCCGCTGGAAGACGCTCAGCTTCTCCACCACGGGGGCGATCTGGGGGATGAACTGGACCGAGGAGGCTCCGGTGCCGACGACCGCGACGCGCTTGCCGGTCAGGTCCACCGAGTGGTCCCAGCGGGCCGAGTGGAAGGCCGGTCCGGCGAACGACGCGCGCCCGGGGATCTCGGGCACGGAGGGGACGTGCAGCCCGCCCATGCCGGCGACGACCGCGTTCGTCGTGAAGGTCCCGCCGTCCTCGGTGCTCACCAGCCAGCGGCGCTCGCGGTCCTGGTACTCCAGCGCGGCGACCTTGGTGCCGAGGCGGAGGTGCGGCGCGAGCCCGTACTTCTCCGCGCATGTCCGCAGGTAGCCCCAGATCTCCCCCTGCGGGGCGAACAGGCGGGTCCATTCGGGGTTGAGGTCGAAGGAGAAGGAGTACATGGGGGAGGGGACGTCGCAGGCGCAGCCGGGATAGGTGTTGTCCCGCCAGGTGCCGCCGAGCTCGGAGTCCTTCTCCAGGACGACGAAGTCGTGGTAGCCGGCCTGCTTCAGCTTGATCGCCATGCACAGCCCGGCGAAGCCGGCGCCGATGATGGTGATGCCGGGGCCCTTGGCCGCCGTGCCGTCGGCGTTGGCGGGGCCTGTGGCTGCCATGCCGTCTCCCTACCCGGTATTGGATGAGCCATCCAATTGAAGCGCGGCCCGGGACGCGCCGTCCATCGTTTCACGGTGGTCCGATCCACGATACGGGCTGCCGTGCCGTGCCCTCGCGGACCCTCGCGGGCCCTCGCGACTCTCGGGGGACCGCACGCAGACCCCGGCTCGGGGCTCTCGTGGGCATGGTGAAAGCGCCGACGGCGGTCGCCGACGGCGCGAGGCACCTGTCAGGTGGTCACTTCACGAGCAGGAAGACCACCACGGCGATCACGATGACGGCGGCCACGGCCGCCACGATGGGGACCAGGCGGGACCGCTGCGGCGCGGCGGCCTCCGGCTCCTGGCGCTGGGCGAAGGCCTTGAACTGCTGGGTGTTACCAGCAGGATCAATCTGAGGTTCCGACATGGAAGGAACTTTAGCCATCCCCAGCATGGCTTGACGCCCTTTATGCCAGTTAGGAGTCAGTCCAAGGGCGGGAGGCCCGACCGGCGGGCGGGACCGCGGGCCCGGACGGATAGCGTGGTGGCATGCTGCGGACGCTGCTGTCGCCCCGCCTCGTGGGCCTGCACCTGGTCACGATCGTGCTGGTCGTCGCGTTCGCCTTCCTCGGCCGCTGGCAGCTCGGGGTGTTCGAGGAGTCCGGGCGGCCGCACGCCGTCGCCGACCCGGCGCCGGTCGCGCTGACCACGCTGGTGCCCCCCGGCGGGCGCATGCCCGCCGCGGCCGGCGGCCGCCGGGTCGCCGCCCAGGGCGCCTACGACTCCTCGCGCCAACTGCTGGTGGCCGAACGCGCGCCCACCGTCGAGACCGGCGGCGGCGCGGCGACCGGCGGGGACGACGGCTACTGGCTGCTCACGCCGCTCACGCTGGCCGACGGGACGGTGATCCCGGTCGTCCGCGGCTGGGTGCCCTCTCCCACCGACCCCGCGACGGCCGTCCCGGACGGCGCGGTGACCGTGAGCGGGCGCGTCCTGCCGCCCGAGCCGACCGACTTCGCCCGGCGGCGGACGGCCCCGCTGCCTGCCGGGCAGGTGGCCACGGTCTCCACGGCCGAGCTGGTCAATCTCTGGCGGGGCGTCCGGCTGCGGGACGGATTCGTGGTGGCCACCGACCAGACGGGGGCCGTGCCGCGGGCCGGGTCGGCCGTGCGGGCGGTGGCCGTGCCGCCGCCCACCGAGAGCGGCGGCTTCACCTGGCGCAACCTCGCCTACGCCGCCCAGTGGTGGATCTTCGCGGGGTTCGCGGTGTTCATGTGGTTCCACTTCGTCCGCGACACGGTGCGCGCGGCCCGCCCCGGACACGCCGCCGGCGGCGAGGAGGATGACGGCGAAGGCGGCTCCGGCGAGGACGGCCCGGGCGCCGCCGGACCGGAGGACGTCGCGGCCGCTGGACGGAAGGACGTCGCGGCCGCCGGACCGGAGGATGTCGCGGCGGCCGGACGGGAGCACGGCGCGGCGGCGGAAACCGCGGGTGCTCCGGCCGCGGGCGCTCGGGCTGCGGGCGCTCGGGCCGCGGGCGCGTCCCCGCGGGAGTGACCGCCCTCCCTCCGGGATATCGTGTGGTGACCGCTCAGCTAGCGAGGTAATGATCGTCGTGGAATCCGCGCTCAAACCGTTCCGGGTATTGGCCTACATCGTCGGCTGCATGCTGCTCGTCCTGGTGGCGGCCATGGTCGTGAAGTACGGCTTCGACAACGCCACCCCCGTCGCCGTCGTCGGCCCCGTGCACGGCTTCGTCTACGCGGTGTACCTGCTGACCGCGCTCAACCTCGGGCTGAAGGCCCGCTGGTCGTGGCCGTACACCCTGGGCGTGCTGCTCGCCGGCACCATCCCGTTCCTGTCGTTCGTGATCGAGCGCAAGGTGACCGAGCGGGTGCGGCGGCAGCTGGCGGTCGCGGCGGCGTGAGCGCCATCGCGTGACAGGACGGAGCGCCCGTCCGGTCACGCGGCGCGGCCGGACCGGGCGGATGCCGCCGGGCCGCGGCCCTGGCCGGGGTGCTCCCCGGGTGGTCAGCCGCCGATCTGGCGCCTGCGGACGCGGCGCAGCCGGGCACGCTGGGACTCGTCCAGCATGAAGTAGGCCGCCACCGGGCCGCCCAGCAGGACGATCACCAGGATCCAGGCCACCAGCGAAGGCAGCAGGAGAAGGGCGAGGATCGAGGCGATCGCCGCGCCCACGTAGTACTTCGACAGTGGCGACATTGCCGGGCCTTTCTGTTCGCCGGACGGGGGAGGTCCCCACCGCCCATTCTGCGTCGTCACCTCAACGAGCGGCCGCCGGGGCGGAGTTCCGCCGGGCACCGCCGGCGAGGGGCAGTGGCGTGTCGCGGTCCCGGCCGCGGGAGTCGCCGGAGGAGCCGGGGCACGGTCGTGAGAGCCGCCGGAGGAGCCGGGGCGCGGTCGTGAGGGCCGCCGGGGTCGCGCGGCCGGCAGAGCCTTCGGCGTCGTGGCGTCAGGTGCGGGCTTGTCGTGGCGTCAGTCGGCGAGGGCTTTCAGCGTGGCCTCGCCGCACGGGTCGCTCTCGGTGCTGACCGGGACGAGCGCCACCTCGTCCACACCCGCCTCCTCGTAGGCGTCGAGGCGGTCCATGATCTCCACAGAGTCGCCGATCAGGGCGACCGCCTCCAGCATGCCGTCGGGGATGGCGGCCAGCAGCGCGCGCGGGTGAGGTTCGGTGCGGGCGTAGGCGACGACGTCCTCGAAACCCGCCTGGGCGAACATCTCGCGGTAGCCCGGCGCGTACAGATAGGGCACCAGGGCGCGCCGGATCTGCTCGATGGCGGCCTGGTCGGGGTCCACGGCGGCGGCGACCCAGGCGGCGACCCTGGTCGTGGGGGAGAGCAGCCGCAGGTCGGTGATCAGGCGGGCCGCCGAGGCCGGCGTGAGCAGGTTGAGCACCATGCGGTCGGCCAGCGCGGCGGCCCCCACGGCGGCCGGGCCGAAGGCCGCGACGCTGATCGTCGAGCGCGGGGCCGCGAGCCGCAGACGGTACCCCCGGCTGGCGACGTGCGCGCCGGAGAAGTCGGACCTCTCGCCGTCGAGCAGCGGCCGGAGCGCCTGGACGGCCTCGCGGAGCGCCGCCGCGGAGCCGGACCGGGACCTGCCGTGCCACTCTTCCACGACCACGGGTGTGGAGGTGCCGAGCGCGACGCCCACCGGCCTGCCGGTGAGGTCGGCGACGGAGGCGGCGCCCATCGCGATCATCATGGGGTCGCGCACGTTCACCGCCAGCGGGCCGACGGTGAGCGCGGCCCGCCGCGTGCGCGCGCCGATCGCCGTGGCCAGGGCGAAGGCGTCGTAGGTCGCCATTTCCCCCACCCATATCTCCGGATAGCCGTGCTCGTCCGCGATCTGCGCGGTGAGCACCGCCTCGCCGGCCGGGCGATCCTGCCATAGCCCGACGGAGACGCTGAGCCTCATGTGTAACGCTCCTGCCATCGCCCGGGGGAGCCGCGACGCCTCGCACGGCACGCCCCCGCCACCGTCCTTGCGAGGCGTTCAGTCAACCCCATGAAAGACCGGCCCCACCACTGTCGTGCTGGAGGCGTCATCAGTCGGTTATGGGGCCGAATCATCGGAGCTGTCCGGCTCCGTGGCGGTGGTGCGGACGTGGGAGGGAACGGCTCGTGGGACGAGGTGGACGGGTGTCCGCCGGGCCCTGTCCGCCCCGCCTCGTCCGCGACCGTCGCCATCGCGGCCGTCGCCATCGCGATCGGCTCCACCGCCATTCTTGGAAACTACGATGAAAAAAGTCAGCTCGCAATCTCACTCGATCGGCGGCCCGATGGGAGAGCCGGAGAATGTGACTTAGAGTTGACGCGGTGAACACCAAGGAGTTATCGGTCGCGGCCGGAGTTCATTCGGCCGAGATCGACCAGAAAGTCGCACAACATCCCGCATCTAGGGTGAATATCACCCAAAAGGGATACCATCCCGAAAATCCGCTGTCCTGGCCCGCGGCCCTGCACGCCGAGGCCGATGGCGCGGACACCGATCTCAGTGCCTTCGGCCGTGCCCTGGGCATGCTCGGCGACCGCTGGGTGCTGCTCATCATCCAGCGCGCCTTCCTGCTGCACGTACGCACCTTCGCCGGGTGGCGCGACGAGCTCGGCATCTCCGAGTCCGTGCTCGCCACGCGCCTGAAGGAACTGGTCGGCCACGGCATCCTCGCCCCCGTCGCCTACCGCGACGGCCGAACCCGCTACGAGTACCGGCTGACCGGCGCGGGCCTGCGCCTGTGGTCCTTCCTGCTCGCCATCCACGGCTGGGAACGCGACTGGGCCGACGGCCCCAACCTGCTCGGCCCGACCCACGACATCTGCGGCCAGGACGCCCGTCCCTACCTGGCGTGCGGGGCCTGCCGGCGTCCGGTCGGCGCCCGCGACACCGCGACCGAACTCGGGCCGCGCACCTCGTTCGTCCGCATCGGCCTGCCGCGTCACCATCGCCGCACCCTGCGGGGCGGCGACCACGTCGGTTACTGCCCGCACTCGATGGAGATCCTCGGCGACCGGTGGAGCACGGCGGTCCTGGCCGCCGCGCTGCTCGGCGTCAAACGGTTCGTCGACTTCCAGAGCCGGCTCGGCATCGCGCCCTCGGTGCTCACCGAGCGGCTCAAGCGGTTCGTCGAGGTCGGAGTGCTCACGGCCGACTCCTGCCGTCTCTACCGGCTCACCGAGAAGGGGCTGGCCTTCTTCGAGGTCTTCGCCTTCCTCGTCGAGTGGGCGCAGCGCGAGCTGCCGGTCCCCGAGGACGCCCGGCTGGTCATCACCCACAGGTACTGCGGCGAGGTCCTGACGCCGGTGCTGGTCTGCCTCGCGTGCGACGGCGTGCTGGAGCGCAGGCGCATCCACTTCGACCTGACGGGGTACGTGCCGCCCGCGCGACGCGAGCATCCCCGCCGTGACCGGCCGCCGCCCGCGTCCCCCGAGCCGTTCCCCGTCGCGGGGCACGTGAGCTGAAAGATTCAGCCGGCTCACAGGCTCGTCCGAGGTCGGTGAACGGGCGAGGGCGGTGTCGTTGACAGGCGGTGGTCAAGCGGACGACCATCGGCGATCGAGCGCGGCGGAGCGATCCCGGTCCGGCGCGTGGGAGCGCTCCCACTTTGTCAGCGGCCTGCAGAAAGTGAGCTGTTCCATGAGTGGTCCCCTGTCCGGCCCCCCGGCCTCGCCGCCACCGTCGTCCGTATGGCCCGCCTTCCGCCGCTTCGGAAGGCGGGAACTTCTCGCGGTCCTGGCCGCGGTGACCGCGGTCGCCGCCATGCTGCTGCCGGTCCGCGCCGCCTCCGCGGCGGACCCCGTGTGCAGGGTCGCCTACACCGTGAACCAGTGGGCCGGAGGGTTCACCGCCTCGGTCAAGGTCACCAACCTCGGGTCCGCGGTCACGAGCTGGCAGCTCCGCTGGGTGTTCGGCGGCGACCAGAAGGTGTCCAACGCCTGGAGCGCGACGGTCACCCAGTCGGGGACCGCCGTGACCGCCGCCAACGCCTCCTACAACGGCAACCTGGCCACCGGGGCGTCGGCGGACTTCGGCTTCCAGGGCACCTGGGCCTCCGCCAACCCCGTCCCGTCCGACTTCACCTTCAACGGGGTCAACTGCAACGGCACCGGTCCGACGCCCACTCCCACCCCGACGCCGACCCCCACGCCCACACCCACGCCCACCGTGACCCCCACCGTCACGCCGACGCCGACGCCGACCCCCACGCCCACGCCGACCCCCACGCCGACCCCCACGCCCACGCCCACGCCGACGGTGAGCCCGCCGCCCGGCTGTAACGGCGCCGTGGTGTGCTCCGGCTTCGAGGACCAGACGTCCTCCTCGCCGAGCGGGGACTGGCAGGTCGTCACGCCGAACTGCTCGGGCACCGGCACGGCGACGATCGACTCCTCCACCACCCACAGCGGCGGCAAGTCGCTGAAGATCAGCGGCGGGGGCAACTACTGCAACCACATCTTCGTGGGCACCACCAAGAACGTCTCCACGATCGGCCCCGTGGTGTACGCGCGGATGTGGGTGAGGCACACCACCGCCCTCCCCGCCACGCACGTCAGCATGATCACCATGGCGGACTCGGCCAACGGCAACAAGGACCTGCGCATCGGCGGGCAGAACAGCGCGCTGCAGTGGAACCGCGAGTCCGACGACGCCACCCTGCCCGAGCAGAGCCCCACAGGGGTCTCGCAGAGCAGGCCGCTGCCCACCGGCCGCTGGGTCTGCCTGCGCTACCAGATCGACACGACCAAGCAGGCGATGAGCACCTACCTGGACGACCAGGAGGTCCCCGGCCTGCACCTGGACCAGACGCCCACCCGCGACATCGACTCCCAGTGGCTCAGCCGCACGACCGCTCCGCGCCCGGCGACCCTGCGCCTGGGCTGGGAGAGCTACGGCAGCGACTCCGACACCATCTGGTACGACGACGTCGCCTTCGGCTCCTCCCCGCTCTCCTGCTGAACCCGTCACGCCCACCGGCCGGTGGGCGTGACGAACGATTCGCCGCCCGATCCGCGAAGGGCCCGGGACGGACCACTCGTCCGTCCCGGGCCCTTCGTCCGGTCCGCAGGGTCCCGGTCCTTCTCGGCGCGGCCGGACGCGCGCCGGCCTGCCGCACCGGAGGCGGCCGGTGCTCGCCGCGCGATCGGGTGCGCGGGCGCCTGGACCGGGACTTCGGCGGGGATTCTCAGCCGCCGGCCGGTTCCGGCTCCCGGGGCGCCCCGGCGCTCGCGAGCCACCTCTCGTGGGCTTCGCTCAGCCGCCGCCACAGCCGCTCCTTGCGCTCCGGGGCGACATCGTCCAAGGTCAGGCCGAAGACGTCGGCCAGCGCCTCGAAGTAGTCGCGCCGGCCCGACAGCACCGAGGTCCCCTCCTCCGAGCCGATGCGGCTCAGGCTCAGGCCGCGCAGGCAGTCGACGCCCGCGGCGTCGCGCCGCTGCACCGACATCACCGACCGGAAGCTCGACTGCGGCGAGGCCGACAGTTCCTGGTGCTTCACGGCGAAGGCCGACATCTCGGCCGGCTCGGCGCGGAAGTCCATGCCGACGAAGCTGCCGCGCGGGTCGTGGTCGAACCGCAGGCCGCCCGGCTCGGCCTCGGAGGGCCGCAGCCGGTACTCGAAGGGGCCCTGCCGGTGGACGCCCTCGACGAGCGGGAGCGGTTCGTGAAGGGCGTCACCGAGGCCGACGTCCACGAACCACACCCCGTCCGGGCACCGCTCCGCGGGCAGCCCCGACACGGTGAGCGCCAGGTGGTTGCCGGTCACGCCCACGGGGGAGTCCGCCCCGCCCTGCACCCCGCCCACGTGCCGGGCCACCCGGTACCCCAGCGCCGCGAGCAGCAGCGACAGGGCGCCGTTCAGATGGAAGCAGTAGCCGCCCCTGCCGCGCAGGATGCGCCCGGCGGACTCCAGCGGCTCCACCGAGGTCGGCTCGTCCATCCAGATGTGGAAGTACTCGTACGGCACGCGCTCGACGTGCGCCCGGTGCAGCCGCACCAGGGACTCGACGCTCGGCGGCCCGTCAAGCCCGCCCAGGCCGATACGGCGGAGATAGGTGGAGACATCCAAAGATCGCGTCACGGGGCAAGCTAATCAAGCTGCATCAGATCTGCACATATGCCTTCGGATAGTCTGCACGACCGGGTTCTAGGCTTCCCACCGTGACAGACCAGCGACGCATCCTCGTGGTCGAAGACGACAACACCATCGCCCTCGCCGTGCGGAGCCGGCTCATGGCCGAAGGCTTCGACGTCCGCATCGCCGACGACGGCGAGGAGGCGCTGGCCGCGTACGCGAAGGCCGAACCGGACCTCGTGGTGCTCGACCGCCTGCTGCCCGGCCTCGACGGCCTGGAGGTGTGCCGGCGGATGCAGGCCGCGCGGCCGGTTCCGGTGCTGATGCTGACCGCGCTGGGCGAGGAGACCGACGTGCTCGTCGGCCTCGGCGTCGGCGCCGACGACTACCTCACCAAGCCGTTCAGCATGCGCGAGCTGATGGCCAGGATCCACGCCCTGCTGCGCCGGGTCGAGCGGGCCGCCCAGCTCGCCCACGAGGACACGGTGATCCGCGCGGGCGACGTGGAGATCAACACGGCCGAGCGCAGGGTCTTCGTGCGCGGAGTGGAGGCGCAGCTGACGCGTACCGAGTTCGACCTGCTCAGGCGGCTCGCCGAGCGCCCCGGGCACGTCTTCGAACGCGAACGGCTGCTGTCGGACATCTGGGGCTTCTCCGAGGCCGCCGCCACCCGCACCGTGGACAGCCACGTGCGCTCCCTGCGCCGCAAGCTCGGCTCCGGCATCGTCCGGACGGTCCACGGCGTCGGCTACGCCCTGGTCAAGCCATGAGCCCCCGTCCCACGCCGAACGGCCCGCGCCCCGGGGGAAAGGAAGGCGCGTCGTGAGGCCGCTCGACTTCCTGGGCCGGGTGAAGATCAAGATCGGGCTGGTCATCCTGCTCGCGGTGGCCACGGCCTTCGCGCTCAACGAGTACGGCCGCTCGCTGGGGGTCGTCCCCTGGGCCCGCATGGGGCTCGCCGCCGTCCTCAGCCTCGGAATGGTGCAGCTCGTCGGCCGGGGGATGACCGGGCCGCTACGCGAGATGGCCGCCGCCGCCCAGACGATCGCCAAGGGGCGGTACGGCATGCGCGTCAGGGCCACCTCCCGCGACGAGGTGGGCGAGCTCGCGCGGGCGTTCAACGCCATGGCGGCCGACCTCGGCGAGGTGGACCGGCAGCGCCGTGAACTGGTGGCCAACGTCAGCCACGAGCTGCGCACCCCCATCACCGGACTGCAGGCCGTGCTGGAGAACCTCGTCGACGGCGTCTCCTCGCCCGACAACGCCACCCTCAGCACGGCGCTCACCCAGACCGAGCGCCTCGGCCGGCTGGTGGCGCAACTGCTCGACCTGTCGCGGCTGGACTCCGGCGCGCGGCCCATCGAGCCGGAACCCGTCGAGCTGGGCCCGCTGTGCGCCCAGGCCGTCCGGGAGGCCGGGCTCGCGCGCGAGGAGGTGGCGCTGTCCAGCTCGGTGCCCGCCGCACTGGGCGTCCACGCCGACCCCGCGCTGCTCGGCCAGGTGCTGGCCAACCTGCTCGACAACGGCGTCCGGCACAGCCCGTCCGGCGGCGCGGTCCGGCTCGAGGCCCGCCCGGCGGGCTCCGGAGTGCGGCTCAGCGTCACCGACGAGGGGCCCGGCATCCCCGCGCCGGAGCGGCCCCGGGTGTTCGAGCGGTTCTCCCGCCTGGACGCCGCCCGGGCGGCCGACGCGGGCGGCGCGGGCCTCGGCCTGGCCATCGTCAAGGAGATCGTCGAACTGCACGGCGGCTCGGTGCGGGTCGCCGACACCACCTCCGGCTGCCGCATGGTGGTCGACCTCCCCGGAAGGACCACGGTCATGAGCGACCTCCCCGACGACCCGCCCGGCGACCCCGCGTCCAGGTCCGGTGATCCCGAGTCCAGGTCCGGTGGTCCCGCGTCCAGGTCGGGTGATCCCGTGTCCAGGTCCGGTGGTCCCGCGTCCAGGTCGGGTGATCCCGTGTCCAGGGCCGGTGGCGCCGAGCCGGGGCCGCCGCGCACGACACCTGCCCCGGTCGGGGCGGCCCAACCGTCCGGCGCCGTCCAGCGGTCCACGACGGAGGCCCGGTCGCGGCACGATCCCGGAACGGACGCACCCTCGAGCACCGCCGAAGCCCCGGACGCCCCGACCGGCGACACACCTTCGATCTCCAGGCCGGGCGCCGCCGCCCTTCCGCCCGGCCCGCGTGTCCCGGCGCGGGCCGGCGAAGACACGGAAGATCCGAAGGAGGAGGCCGTAGGCATCGCGGAGCAGTCCGCCGTGTCCGCCATGTCGGGCGTTCCCGATGCTCCTGACGCTCCGGCCGTCCTCGTCGTGCCCCGGAGGCCCAAGCCGTCCGGGGAGCCGACGGCGCAGCCGGTGCCGGGCGCGGCGGAGTCACCGGCCGCGATCTCAGACTCCATCGCCGCGCGACCGCTCACCACTGCGGCACCTCGCACCGTCGCCGAGTCCGGCACCGGCGCGGAGTCCGGCACCGTCCGGGAGTCCGTCGCCGCGGCCGAGGGCCGGACCGCGAGCGGATCGTTCTCCGCCGTGAAGCCGCCCGTCCAGGATTCCCGGCCGCCCACGCAGTCCGGCGCCACCACGGGGGCGCCGCCGGACTATGTGCCGCCGCCGTTGCTGCCGCGCCCGGCGCTCCCCCCGACGCCCCGCTGGCTGCTGCCCGTGGCGGCGGCGGTGGGTCTGCTCGCGGCGATCGCCCTGCCGGACGCGCGGGCCGGGCTGGGCGTGGTGCTGGTGGCCGTCGCCGCCGGCGCGGCCGTGCTCCCGGCGGCGCGCCGCCGCATCACCCCATGGACGGCCGCCTTCGGCCTGCTGGCGTACGCCCTGGTGGCGGTGGCCCTGGTCCGCGACGCCGAGTGGCTGGTCGGCCCCTCGCTGCTCGCGGGGTTCGGCCTGGCGGCGCTGGCGGTTTCCGGCGCGGGGCGGGGCTGGCCCGGCGTGATCCGCGGAGGGCTCTCGGTGGTCCTGGCCGTCTTCCCGCTGCCGTGGTTCCTCCTGGAACCGATCAAGGCCGTCGACCGCAGGCGCACCCTGGCGCCGATGCTCGCCGGGCTGGTCATCACGGCGGTGCTCCTGCTGGTGTTCGGCGTGTTGTTCGCCTCGGCCGACGCCGTCTTCGCCTCGTTCGTCTCCGAGGTGTTCACCGCCCCCGCCTGGGCCTCGTCCGTTCCGGTGCGGCTGGTGCTCTTCGGGGTGTTCGCGGCGCTGGTCGGGGCCGCCACGCTGGTCGCCCTGCGCCCGGCGGTCGAGCCGGCCGGCCGCCGGGCCCGCAGGCGGGTGAGCCTCGTTTTGTGGACCATCCCGCTCGGCGCGCTGGACCTGCTGTTCGCCGCCTTCGTGGCCGTGCAGATCAGCACGTTGTTCGGCGGGAACCGGCGGGTGATGGAGACCGCCGGGCTGACCTACGCCGAATACGCCAGATCGGGATTCTTCGAGCTGGTCACGGTCAGCGTCTTCGTGCTCGGCCTGGTGGCGGTCGCGACGGCGGTGGTGGCCGCGCAGGGTCGCGAACGGCTGCTGCTGGCCGGCCTGCTCGGCGTCCTGTGCGGGCTCACCCTGGTGATCCTCGCCTCGGCGCTGCACCGCCTCGGGCTCTACATCGACGCCTACGGGCTGTCCAGCCTGCGCGCCTCGGTCGTCGCGGCGATCTGGTGGCTGGCGGCGGTGTTCGCGCTGGTGCTGGTCGCGGGCGCCATGCGGCTGGCGCGGCGGGACGCGGGCTGGCTGCCGCGCACCGTGGTGCTGGTGACGGCCCTGTCGCTGCTGACGTTCGCTATCTGGAACCCCGACCTGCGGGTCGCCGAGTCGCAGCTCGGCATCCGCAAAATCTCGGAGCTCGATTTCAACTACATCACCGACCTCAGCGCCGACGCCGTGCCGGCCATCGACGGGTTGCCCCCTCAGGTGCGCGACTGCCTGCTGTCACAGATGTCGTCGGTGCGGCGGCTGAGCGCGCGGGACGGCTGGAACGGGTGGAACCTGGCGCGCGAGCACGCCCGTGATCTGCTCGGCGACCGGCCTCCGATGGAGCCGTCCTCGGCGTGCGGGGAGGATATAAGGTCGCCTGGGACATAGGTCAGACACGGGCGGGCTCGTCGAAAGGCACGGCTGCGGTGCACGGTTCGGTATACGTCTACGTCGAGGACGTGCGCGACGAGGGCGCCGGGCGGGTCCTCGACCGCATCGCCGGCTACGGCGTGCGCGAGGTGACGGTCGCCGCCGCCTACCACGGCGCCCGTGACGTCACCCCGCACGGCGCCTCGCGGGTGACCGTCCGCTCCGACGGCGTGCACTTCCCGCCGCCCGCCGACCTGTTCACCGGCCTGCGGCTCGCGCCGCCCGTCCAGCCGGGGGCCGAGCGCGAGCCGCTCGCGGCGCTGCGCTCGGCCGCGGCCGAACGGGGCATGGCCCTGCACGGCTGGGCGGTGTTCCTGCACGACCTGACCCTCGGCCTGGCCAACCCCGACGTCACGGTGCACGACTGCTTCGGCGGGCGCGGCTTCCCCGCGGCGCTGTGCCCGGCCCATCCGGACGTCCGCCTGTACGCCGTCGCCCTGGCCAGGGCGACGGCCCGGCAGGGCGTCGACAGCGTGGTCGCCGAGTCCCTGCACTTCGGGGGGTTCGCCCAGGGGTACCAGCAAGAGAGGTGCTTCGTCCCGCTCGGTCCGATGGACGAGTTCCTGTTCTCCCTGTGCTTCTGCACGTGGTGCATGCGGCGGGCGACCGATCTCGGCGTCAAGGCGGAGGTCGCCCGCGAGGAGTGCGCGCGCATCGTCGGCGGGGTGCTCGACGGCGACCCGCCCGCGCAGGGCGAGGTCACGCGGGCCGCGCTGACGGCGTACGCGGGGCCGGACGTGGTGGCCTACGCGCGGGCCCGGTCCGAGACGGTGACCTCCCTGGTCAGCGAGGTGTCCTCCGCCGTCGCCGCCGAGGGCGCCACGCTGACCTTCCTGGACGGCACCGGCCACCGCAAGGGGTACGCCGATGGGCTGCCGCCCGCCGGGCTCGCGGCGCACGACGCCTGGCAGCTCGGGGTCGACCTGGTGGCGCTGGGCGACCTGGTCCCGTCGTTCGGGGTCCTCGCCTACGCCAGGGACGCCGCCAGGGTCGCCGACGACGTGGGCGCCTACCGCCGCTCGGTCGGCAACGACAGGGAGCTGCGCGTCGTGCTGCGCCCGGGCAGGCCGGACACCGACTCCGAGGAGCGGCTGGCCGCGAAGGTCCGCGCGGTGCGGGCCGCGGGCGGCGACGCGGTGGACTTCCACGCCTACGGGCTCGTGCCGTACAGCGTCCTGGACCGCATCCCCGGAGCCCTCGGCCGCGAAGCCTGATCCCCGCCCACGGCACGCGATCGCGGAGGGAGAGCGCTCTCCGGCGGTGAGCCGACCGGGTGCGCGGTGGTTGCGGTGCTTTCAGAACGGTCCGTTCGCGGCAGCCCGCCGGGGCTCAGCTCGTGAAATGGGGCTTCCGCGGTGTCCTGTCCCGTCTTGCCTGGTCAGCGAGGTAGGGCGAGCCGCGTCCACGGTGGTCGGCGCGATGAACGATAGAGAGCGCTCTCACGATCTTCGAGAAACATTTTCTCGCTGTTGACACTGGTTGTGGAGGCATCTAGCGTCAGCGGCGCTGAGAGCGTTACATCCACGTTACGTCGACGAGAACACCTGGTTCCCCGCCGTCGCGGACCTCGAACGGCCGTCGGGCCCGCGCCACCGAGCCGCCGCCGGTCGCCGCCCTATCGCGGGCGGCGGCCGGTTCACCCCCCACGACGAAAGCCTCTCCGCATGACCTGTGACCTGACCTCGAACCACCGCGACTCCGGCGTCCCCGGAAACCGCCGAGCGAGGCGACGGTCCGCCGGGACGGCCGCCGCCGTCCTGCTCGCCGGACTGCTCGTCACCATGCCCGCCGCCCCCGCCGACGCCGCCACCGTGTCCGTAGGGGCCGGCGGGTACACGACCGACCTGCCCGCCGGCGCCTCCGGCCCGGCCGACAGCACCGGCGCGCCGGTGACCCCGAAGGTCACCTCGGCCGTCACCGCCAAGGTGCCGACCAACGACTGGTGGTCGTCCCTGGCCTTTCAGCGCTACGCGGGCAACCCGTACTCGGAGAACATGTACGCCCATCCGCTGACCTTCCACGCCGTCGCCGGCGGGCTCGAGGTCGGCTACCCCACCACGCCGGGCATCGGCGCGACGCAGTACGACTACGCGCACGCCCGCGACCTGACCCTCGGCGTCACCGGGCTGAACGCGCCCCGCACCCAGGTCGACGGCTGGTCCGACTGGACGGTGACCCCCTACTGGTCCGACGGCGCCCGCACGCTGCGCGCCACGATCGGCCACGGGCTGCCGTTCGTCTACGCCACCCCGAGCGGCGGGGACGGACGGGTGGACTTCGTAGCCACCCCGACCATCTGGGCCGACCGCGGCAACGTCCTGGGCGCCACGGTGAACGGCCACGACTACGCCCTGTTCGCCCCCACGGGGACCGACTGGGCCATCTCCGGCACCGCGGCCACCGTCGCCCTCGGCGGCAGGAACTACCTCAGCGTCGCCGCACTGCCCGCGCGCGGCGCGCTGGACCTGTTCGCCAAATACGCCTACTCGTTCGTCACCGGGACCACGGTGAGCTGGTCCTACGACGAGGCCGCCGCCCGGCTCACGACCACCTACACCGCCGCCACCAGCGCCAAGGAGGGCACCCAGACCGGCACGCTCCTGGCGCTGTACCGGCACCAGTGGCAGGCCACCTCCGACCCGCTCACGAGCTACACCTACCTCTCGCCGCGCGGCACGATGAAGCTGCGCGAAGGCGCCTCGTTCAGCACCCGGCAGACCTTCCACGGCGTCCTGCCGTCCCTGCCCGATCTCGGCGCCTACGACCGGGCCCGGCTCGGCGACTTCGTCCGGCAGGAGGCCGACGCCGCCGACCCGTACAAGGGCGCCGGCGACACCTACTGGGCGGGCAAGGCACTCGGACGGCTCGCCCAGCTCGTGCCCATCGCCGACCAGCTCGGCGACACCGCCTCGCGCGACAAGCTCCTCGGCCTGCTCAAGACCAAGCTGCAGAGCTGGTTCACCGCCGGCGGCGAGCAGTTCCGCTACGACGCCACCTGGGGCATCCTGACCGGCTACCCGGCCTCCTACGGCAGCGACACCGAGGTCAACGACCACCACTTCCACTACGGCTACTACCTGATGGCCGCCGCCACCGTCGCCCGCTACGACCGGGCGTGGGCCGCCGACGGGCAGTGGGGAGGCATGGCCAAGCTGCTGGCCAAGGACGCCAACAACTGGGACCGTTCGGACACCCGCTTCCCGTTCCTGCGCAACTTCGACCCGTACGCGGGCAACGGCTGGGCCTCCGGCCACCAGGGCTTCGCCGCGGGCAACAACGAGGAGTCGTCCTCGGAGGGGATGAACTTCGCCGCCGGAGCGCTGCTGCTGGGCGCCGCGACCGGCGACACCGCCCTGCGCGACCTCGGCATCTACCTCTACACCACGCAGGCGGCCACCATCGCGCAGTACTGGTACGACGTGGACGGCGCGGTGTTCCCCGCGGGTTTCGCGCCGGACACCGCCGGCATGATCTGGGGCGACGGCGCCGCCCACGCCACCTGGTGGACGGGCAACCCCGAGGAGATCCACGGGATCAACTACCTGCCCATCACCGGCGGCTCGCTCTACCAGGGGCTCTACCCGGCCAAGGTCAGGGCCGGGCTGGCCGAGATGGAGGCCGAGAACGGCGGGCCCGCCGTCGAGTGGCGCGACGTCATCTGGCAGTACCGCGCGCTCGGCGACCCCGCCGCCGCCAAGGCGAACTGGGACGCGGGCTGGACCTCCTACAGCCCGGAGTCCGGCGACTCCAAGGCGCACGCCTACCACTGGATCTACAACCTGGCCAGGCTCGGTACGGTCGACGCGGCGGTCACCGCCGACATCCCGACGGCCGCCGTCTTCAGCCTGAACGGCACGCGCACCTACGTCGCGCACAACTTCGGCGTCTCGGCGCGGACGGTGACCTTCTCCGACGGAAAGCGGCTGGACGTGCCGGCCGCGTCCACCGCGACCAGCGCGGGCGGCGGCGGCCCCACGCCCACGCCGACTCCCACCCCCACTCCGACCCCGACCCCGACGCCGACTCCCACGTCTGGGGGCCCGGTGCGGTACCTGCTCGGCGGGGGAGGGCTCGGCGCGGCCGCCGGGACGGCCGGGGCCGACACCGTCGCCTCCGCCGGTGGCGTCAACCACGACGGCACCCCGGCCAACCCGCTCGTCTACACCGCCGGCGGCCTCACCATGACCTCCACCGGCGCCGCCACCGCGTTCGACCTGTACTTGGACGCCGGGACCGCGGTGGGCAACGGCGTCCAGGCGCGGGTCTCCTACGACCTCACCGGAGACGGCTCCTACGACCGGGTCGAGACCTACCGCTACTTCGCCACCGACCCGGTCGCGGGCTGGGAGCACTACACCCAGGCCGCCGGGCTCGCCTCCTCGACCGGCGCCCTCGGCAACCTGGTCAACGGCCGGGTGAGGGTCGAGGTGTGGAGCGCCATCGGCGTCAACCCGACCTCACTGGGGGTCGGCAGCCGCTCGGTCCTGACCCTTCCGTTCCGCTGACCACGCGGCTCCGTCACCGGCCCGTCCAACCAGCCTGAGCAGCCGCCCCGTCCGCTCTGTCCGACCCGTCTCACCTGTCTGACCCGTCGGACAGAGCCGCCGCCCCGTCCGCTCTGTCCGACCCGTCTGACCTGTCTGACCCGTCCGACCCATCTGACCTGTCCTACTCGTCCCACTCGTCCCCGAGAGATGAGGAGCATCATGGGCATGACCACCGATTTACCGGTGCGCCGCCGCTCGCGGCTGCGCGCCGTGCTGGCCGCCGCCGGAGCCGCCGTCCTCCCGATCATCGCGCTGACCCTCGGCGGCGGGCCCGCCGGGGCCTCGGTCCCCGCCACGCCGAGCGGCTGGAACCTGGTGTGGAGCGACGACTTCAACGGCTCCGCCGGGGCGATGCCCTCGTCGGCCAACTGGATCATCGACACCGGGTACAGCTACCCGGGCGGTCCCGGCAACTGGGGCACCGGCGAGATCCAGAACTACACCGCCAACGCCTCCAACGTGAGCCTGGACGGCGGCGGAAACCTGCGCATCACGCCCGTCAGAAGCGGCTCGGGGGAGTGGACCTCCGCGCGCATCGAGACCCGGCGCACCGACTTCAAGCCGGCGGCCGGCACCGTCCTGCGCATCGAGGGCCGCATCCAGATGCCCGACGTCACCGGCGACGCGGCGCTCGGCTACTGGCCGGCGTTCTGGGCGCTGGGCTCGCCCTACCGGGGCAACTACCAGAACTGGCCGGCCATCGGCGAGTTCGACATCATGGAGAACGTCAACGGGATCAACTCCGTGTGGGGCGTCCTCCACTGCGGCACCAACCCCGGCGGCGCCTGCGGCGAGACGAACGGCATCGGCGCCAGCCGTGCCTGCCCGGGCTCCAGCTGCCAGTCGGCCATGCACACATACCGCTTCGAATGGGACCGTTCGGTCACCCCCAACCAGCTGCGCTGGTACGTCGACGGGCAGCAGTTCCACAGCGTCAGCCAGAGCCAGCTGGACGCCACCACGTGGAACAACATGACCGGCCACGGCGGATACTTCCTGCTGCTCAACGTGGCGATGGGCGGCGCGTTCCCCAACGGGGTCTCCGGCCGCTCCACCCCGACCTCGGCCACCGTGTCCGGACGCCCCATGGTGGTCGACTACGTGGCGGTCTGGCAGAGCGGCGGCACCACCACCCCGCCCCCGAGCTCGCCGCCGCCCAGCTCGCCGCCGCCGGGCGGCGTCGACGCCCGCTCCACCATCCAGGCCGAGCGGTACCAGGCGCAGTCCGGCACCCAGCTGGAGACCACCACCGACAGCGGCGGCGGTCAGAACGTCTCCTACATCGCCAACGGCGACTGGCTCCGCTTCGACGGGGTGAACTTCGGCTCCACCGCCGCCCGGCAGTTCGTGGCCCGCGTCGCCTCCGGAGCCCCCGGCGGCGTCAGCGGCCTGATCCAGGTGCGGCTCGACAGCCTCACCGCCGCACCCGTCGGCGACTTCGCCGTCGGCAACACCGGCGGCTGGCAGAGCTGGCGCACCGTCCCGGCCAACATCTCCGGCGTCACCGGAACCCACACCGTCTACCTCACCTTCGCAAGCGGCCAACCCGCGGACTTCGCCAACCTCAACTGGTTCACCTTCACCAGCTGACCCCCGTCAAGACCTGAGCCTCGACCGGCCCCGGTCCGGCCGAGGCTCGGGATGGCGCATGCCCCTGCGGTGACCACAGTCCTTCATCGGGTCGGGCTCTGTACCGGGTTCATGCAGGATGTGATCGGCGCCGGGTCGGTGGGGCGTGGTACGGCGGTGACGGCGCCGTCGTGCGGCGGGTGGCCCGTTCTGCGGCGGCCGGTGGCGTCGTTGCCGGGCTGCCGATGGTGGCGTCGTTATGCTGGGCCGATGAAGATCCGGACGGTCGGCGCGGTCCGCGGCGCCCTGCCGGCGGCACTGGCGTTGACCCTGGCCGCCGGTTGCGCCTCGTCAGAGGGGGCGTCACCAGGGATGTCCGGCGCGGCCTCGCCCGCGACCTCCGAGGGGGCTTCGCCCGCCGCGTCCGAGGCGGCCTCGCCTGTGACGGGCCTGCGGGTGAGCAGCCCGGCGTTCGGGGACGGCGCGGCCATACCGCGCAAGCATGCCTGCGCGGCCCAAGGAGGCCAGGACGTCTCGCCCGTGCTCGCCTGGTCCGGCGTCCCGTCCGAGGCGCGCGAGCTGGCGGTCGTCGTGGACGACCCGGACGCGCCCGGCGGCTCGTACATCCACTGGATCGTGACCGGCCTGCCCGCCTCGCTGACCGGCCTCGGCCAGGGAGCGACGGAGGGAAAGACGCTGCCCGGCAGCGGCGGCGCTCCTTCGTACGCCGGCCCGTGCCCGCCGGGCGGCACGCATCACTACCACTTCATCGTGTACGCGCTGCGCGACCGGTTTCAGCCGGTCGGCGACCCGCGGGCCGTGTACGCCCGGCTCAAGAAGGCCGCCATCGCCTCCGGCGAGACGGTCGGCACCTGGACCCGGCGCCCCTGACCGAACATCCGCCCGCTCGGGGCGCGCGGTCAGAACGGTGGACGGCGTCCGCGCGGCTGGACGCGCCGTCGAGTCGCCCGAGGACCGGCCCGGGCGGTCAGCGGGAGCGGGCGCCGCTTCCGGCGAGCGCGGTGGCGACGCCCAGTCCGAGGTAGACGCAGCCGCTGACGTACCGCAGCGCCCTGTGCCTGCGGCGCAGCAGCCCGCTCAGCGTGCCCGCGCCGAGGGCGTACACCATGTCGGCGGCGATGCCGAACATCAGCAGGGTCAGCCCGAGAACCACGATCTGCAGGGCGGGCGACCCGGCCGCGGGGTCGACGAACTGGGGGAGGAAGGCCAGGAAGAACAGGATGACCTTCGGGTTGAGCACGTTGACGATAACGCCTTCGAGGAAGACCTTGCGCAGCGGCTGGGTGGCCGCCGCGCGCGCCGCGGCGCCGTCCCCCGAGGCCAGTGTGCGGATGCCGAGGTAGACCAGATACAGGGCGCCCGCCCACTTGACGGCCGTGAACGCCGCCGCCGAGCGCGCGATCAGATACGAGAGCCCGGCCGCCGCCGCGGCGATGTGCAGCAGCGTTCCCGTCTCCACCCCGACGGCCGAGGCCACCGCGGCCGCCCGTCCCTGCGCGATGCCGCGCGCGGTGATGTACAGGTTGTTCGGGCCGGGGACGACGACCAGCACCAGCGCGGCCACCGAGAAGACCACCAACGTCGATGCAGAGACCATGCCCGCGACCCTAACCTCCACCGGACCAGCAGAAGTGGTCCATAAACATCCCTTCCTCTCAGTCCAAAGCCTGCTTGACGACGAGCGGCACCGTCGCCGAACGGCGGGTCCGATCACCGGCACTCACCTCCGTCCAAGTCCGGGGTGCTTCGACAGGAGGTCCGCGACCTCGGTCGCCTGCTGCCACGGCCGGCCGAGGTCGCGGAGGGTGTCGGTTGCAGATGAAGCTGTCGGTGTCCGCGTGTTGTTGTCGGTGCTCGTGTCGGTGTTCAGCTTGAGATGTCGGCCGTCGATATCTGGCGAAGCCAACGCACCACAAGCCGGTTCACCGACAACAGACCTGACGACGCCACGGGGCTGCCGACGCTGTGTTTGAGATTCCAGGCACTTACCGTCAGTCCACACGCGCCCAGAAATCGTACGGGTCCTGCCCAGGGCGGAATCCGTGCGCCTCTGCCATGTCCGCCGCCTCCCGGAACCTGTGAGCGACGAGGGATGGGTCGTGGGCGTCGCTGCCGAAGCTGACCGCCGGTCCGCCCTCCTCGTGCCACCATCGCAGGATCACCGGTGACAGCGGCAACCTCGTGTTGATCTCCAGCGCCCGCCCCGACGAGGCGGTCGCCCGCAGCGCATGCCGGAACTCCTCCTCGAAGGCCGGCGGATCGAAAGGCCCAGCCTCCGTAGGCCAGGACCGCACTGGGTAGTCGATGTGGGCGAGCACGGAGAACACATCGCTCCCTGCCGCCAGTCCGGCAACCTCGGCCAGGTACTCCCGGATGACCTCGGCCGCAAGCCGGTGATCGTACAGCCCCCACGGTTCCGCGAACCCGTCGCCGTCGGGCAGGCAGTGCAGAGATCCCAGGATCCTGTCGAACCGCCCGGCCGCGAGTACCTTCGCCACGGCCTCGGCGTGCCAGTGCGGCTCCCCGACCTCCAGCCCACTCAGGATCCGTAGCCCGGGGAAGCGCTCGCGACACCGCTCGATCGAGTCCAGATACCCGTCCACGTCGAACGCCGGAGGGCTCAACACCCCCTCCGGCGAGCTCAGCGACAGCAGATGAGCGTCATCCGCGGAACCGATGTTCAACGACGTGTGGTCGAGGTGTTCGGTGAAGGCGATCGCCGGGAGCCCAAGCTCCACCGCCCGCGCGCAAGCGTTCTCCATCGAGGCATTCGGGGCGTCCCAGGACCACTCGCTGTGCACGTGACTGTCTACAGGCAACATCACAAAAGCACCGTAGTGGACGATCACGGGAAGTGGCCTTGAAGGGGAGGAGACGCCGATCGTCAGTCCACCGACAACAAGACCTGAACGACTCCACCCGAACCTGTCCGCATCAACATGTCGGACTACGGGTCATGCGTGTCCGCTTCGACAACATCACTTGGAAGGGACAGAGGGGAAGGCAGGGCATGGGCGGGTTGTGGCGGCTCTGCGGCGATTCCGGGTTCTGTCGGGTGGGCGTGCGATACTCCCCAACGTGGTGTGGCGGGAGGCGGGCAGCGCTCTTGTGGGGCGGTCGAGTGAGCTCGGTCGCCTCGTCGGGGTGCTCGACGCCGCCGCCTCTGGGCAGGCGGGGGTGGCCGTCGTCAGCGGCGACGCCGGCATCGGCAAGAGCCGCCTGGTCGCCGAGCTCGTCGCCCTGGCCCGGGCCCAGGGTTTCGCCGTGCTGACCGGCCAGTGCGCCGAGCTGGGTGACGCCCTGCCCTACCTCCCCCTCGCCGACGCCCTTCGCGGCGCGGCCGGCGACTCCGGCCTGGCGCAGGCCATCGAGGCGCGCCCGATGCTGCGCAGGCTGACGCCCGGCGCCTGGCTCGACTCCCAGCCCGCGGCCGGTTCGGGGCTCACCCAGCAGCAGCTCTTCGGCTCGACGCTCGACTTCCTCGCCGAGGCCTCGGCCGGAAGGCCGGTCCTCTTCGTGCTCGAAGACCTCCACTGGGCCGACCGGTCCACCCGTGACCTGCTGGTCTTCCTCAGCCGCATGTTGCAGCACGAGCGGGTGTGCCTGCTCGGCACCTACCGCACCGATGACCTGCACCGGCGCCACCCGCTCCGCCCCCTGCTGGCCGAGTTGCAGCGCCTCCCGTCGGTCACCGCGGTGCGCCTCGGCCCGCTGGACGCCGACGCGCTGTCCGACCACCTGGTGGCCCTCGGCGGCGCCGACGCCAGGGCGATCGGCGACATCATCACGCGCGCCGAGGGCAACCCCTTCTACGCCGAAGAACTGCTCGCCGCCGAGGGCCTGCCGTACAACGTGGCCAACCTGCTGCTCGCGCGCGTCGAACGGCTGTCGGAGCCCGCGCAGAGCGTGCTGCGGGCCGCCGCGGTCGCCGGCCGGCGCATCGACCACGACCTGCTGCAGAAGGTCTCCGGCCTGCAGGACATCGAGCTGGAGGAGGCCATCCGCGAGATCGCCTCCCGAGGGCTGATGCTGCCCGACGGCGACTACGGCTACGCGTTCCGCCACGCCCTGCTCCAGGAGGCCGTCTACACCGATCTGCTCCCCGGAGAGCGCGCGCGGCTGCACAGCCGCTTCACCCGTCTGCTCGACTCGCCGGCCGAGCTCGCCTACCACTACCTGGCCGGTCACGATCTGCCCGGCGCTCTCGCCGCGTCCGTGGCGGCCGGACGGCGAGCCGACCGGCTGGGCGCGCCCGTCGAGGCCCACGACCACTACGATCGGGCTCTCGCGCTCTGGCAGCGCGTCCCCGACGCCGAGCGGGTCGCGGGCATCGACCGCGTGCGGCTGGCGCTGCTGTCCGCCGCCGCGGCCGAAGAGAGCGGAGCCACCCACCGGGCCGTCGCCCAGATACGGGAGGTCCTGGCCGTCGAGCGGCCGACGGCCGAGATCTGGGAGCGGCTCGCGTACTACCTGATCGACGCCGGGGACGACGCCGGCGCCGTCGAAGCCGCCAAGACCGCCGTCCACCTGGCCACCGAGGCCGCGGACGAGGAAGACGACCACGGTCCGGCGGACGACCAGGCCGAACGGCGTCAGGTCAAGAACTGCCGGGCCGCTCTGCTGTCCAGATCCCTGGCGACGTACGCGCGTGCCCTGGTCTGGAGTCCCCAGCACGGCGAGGTCGAGCAGCTCGCCGGCCGCGCGCTCGAAGCCGCGCGCGCGTCGGGCGTGCGCGACGCAGAGGCCAGCGCGTTGATCACCCTGGCCGTCGTCGCCGACATCGGCGGCGACCGGCAGCGGGCCGAGGACGTGCTGACCACCGCGGCCGCCGGCGTGCCCTCCGGCAATCTCTCCATCGACCTGCGTGCCATCTTCAGCCTCGCCAGGGTGCAGTACGACCGCGGTAACCTCGCCGATGCCGCCGCCACCGCCGACCGCGGCGTCGACCTGGCCCGAGAGACCGGCCTGACCTGGAGCAACTACGGCACCGACCTGCGCTTCCTGCGGCTGCTCATCCACTACACGGCCGGAGAGTGGGAGCAGGCGGGTGAGCTGGCCGCGGGGTTCGCGGCGCGGGTGGGCAGGCTTCCCGAGGCATGGTTGTCGGGGTACGCGCTGTTCGTGGAGGTCGCGCGCGGCGACCCGATCGTCGAGGAACGCATGGTCTGGCTCAGGCCGTTCTGGCGCGACCCGCTGGTCAGCTACATCTCCCGCACCCTGGCCGCCGAGCACGCGCTGTGGAACGGCGACCCGCGCTCCGCCATGGAGCACATCGACGCGGTGATCGCGGTGCTCGAGCCCTTCGACCCCGGCATGATCCGCGTCTGCGCCACCGGCCTGTGGGCGCTGGCCGAGCTCGGGCAGCACCCGCCACGCGCCGACGACCAGGCGAAGGCCGACGACATGCTGCGGCGCGCCCACCAGGCGGCGACCCTCGGGCCCGGCTCGGGCACCCGGGGCGCCATGGGGGTCGAAGGCCGGGCATGGCTGGCCAAGGCCGAGGCCGAACGGCGGCGAGCCGGCGGCGACGCCGATCCCGCGGCCTGGCGGGCGGTCGTGGACGCCTTCGACTTCGGGTCGGTCTACGAGGTCGCACGGGCGCGCTGGCGCCTCGCCGAGGCCCTGCTCGCCACGGCGGACCGCGACGAGGCGTACGCGCAGTGGCGGAAGGCCGTCGACACGGCCGCCGCGCTCGGCGCCGCGCCTCTCCACCGTGCGCTCACCGACCTCGGCCGCAGGGCCCGCTTCCCCTCCCCGTCCAAGCAGGACACCACGGACGCCGCGTCCCCGGAAGCGACGTCATCGTCCTCGTCTTCCGCCGCCTCCGCCGCCTTGGCCGCACCGCCGGCCGACCACGACGGTCCCGCGGTCTCCCTGACCGGCCGCGAGCAGGAGGTGCTCGCCCTGGTCGCCGCCGGCCTGTCCAACCGCGAGATCGCCGAGCGGCTCTTCATCACGCACAAGACCGTGAGCGTGCACGTCTCGAACATCCTCGCCAAGCTGGGCGTCTCCTCCCGCACCCAGGCCGCCGCCTACGCCCACCAGCGCGGCCTGCTCCCCTGAGGCCGCCACCCGCCTCGCCCAATGTCCGGTCGGCGCGGTTCCAGCCTTACTCCAGGATGCGCAAGCGGCACTCCCGCAAGCGGCACTCCCGCAAGCGGCACTCCCGCAAGCGGCACTCCCGGAAGCGGCACTCCCGCAAGCGGCACTCCCGGAAGCGGCACTCCCGGAAGCGGTGCCTCGGAGGGAACGCTCACAGGAGAATGCTCCGGAAGACACGGGAGAATGCTCCGGGAGACGGTGCCGGCGGGGGTAAGGGGCCGCCGGAACGCGGCTGCCGGGCATGATTCCGAGAGAGGGCGCCCCATTTGAGACGTTCCCCTTGGGACGATCCTCAGGCGACGATCACCCTGGGAACGGTGCTGTCTCGGGGTCCTTCATGAAGGACCGCTCTCCGAAGGAGTGAGGACCAGGTCGCGGACGATCTGGATCAGCTCCGCCGGGTCGAACGGCTTGGTGAGGTAGGCGTCCACCCCGATGCCGAGGCCGCGCTTCTTGTCCTCTTCCTGGGCCCTGGCCGTGATCATCATGATCTTGATGTGGCGCAGGCTCTCGTCGGCGCGCAGCTTGGTGGCGGTCATCCAGCCGTCCAGGCGCGGCATCATCACGTCCAGCGTGATCACATCGGGTTGGACGGACGCCACGCGATCAAGGCAGTCCTGCCCGTCCGTCGCCGTCTCCACCTGGAACCCCTCCAGGCTGAGATTCACGGCGATGAGCTGCCGGATGACCTCGTCGTCGTCCACGACCAACACGCGTCCCAGAACCTCTTCCACGGCCGCGAGGCTAACCCCTGAAAGCCCTCCCCGCGACCTTTTCCCCCAACTCAACCCCCACGGCCACGCGATCAGACACCGCCCTTCCCCGACAGGCAGGGCAGAACGCCCACCCCGGCCACGCAACCCCCGCACCAACCGCTCACCTCCCAAGACGAACCGCTCATCCCTCACGACGAACCACGCTCTCCGGGCCGCCGCGCCCCTCGTTCCGAAGCCCGTGACCTCACATCGACGCCGCCTCCTCCCCCCCTCTTCCGCAGCGATGCCACGCCGGAAGGGAACCCGCCGGCATCGCCGACCCACCTTTTATGAACCGATTCCCCATGCCGCTTGTCCACAGCCTGACGCTCCAAAGCCCCCGCCGTGCTGAATCGCCGCAGCTCATTGGCTACGTCAGTCGCATTCACCGCTGAGTGGCCATCGACCTTCGTCCACAGAACGCCGTTCGGCCCAACCGCCGGCAGCTCTCGAAAATCACCCTTGGGCTTGATTCGCCATCGAGCCCAAGGAGGGCACCGTGATCACGATGCTCGTCACCACCGTCCTCATCACGGGGACGGCACTTCCCCTCGTCGCTTCGGCCGCTCCCCGCCCCCCGCTGACCCGATGCACGCAGATCCGCCGGCTGCCCACTCTCCACCACCTCACGGCCCCACCTGCCCGTCGATCGTCCGGCGTTCTCACGGCATGCGTCGGCGAGAGCCCGGGAGGCCTTCCTGTGGCCCGGTCGTCGCTCCATAACCGCCCGTGGCCGCCTCACCGCCAGATCGACCCCTACGGCACACCAGCCGCTCGTCTGTGGACCTGGCCGGTGCGTGACCTCCTGCCGGGAGAGATCGACACCAGCACGCCGGGCGAGGGGCATCTCGCGCGGCAGCAGGTCGGCGCCCGCACCGACGGAGGCCTTCTGCTGCGCATCCACCAGCCGGCGCTCGTCGACCGCCGTGGCCCGCACGCCGGTTCACCCGAGGCCGCCGAGTCCGGTCAGCCGCCCGGCGCCGATCGTCCAGCGCGAAGTCTTCCCGTGTACCGACGCCCTCCGCGTGTGCCCGACCGAGACCGGTCTCGGTCGGCGCCTGACGGCGGCGGACGCCGGCATCGGGAGGCTCCCGACCCGGCATTCCCTCGATCGACGCCAGACGACGCGGCCGGAGCGGCGCGCTCCCAGCGCCGAGGCGGCGCCGCGCCGACGGCTGCCCGGGCGGTCCCCACCTCCCGCCGTCCTGCCGGCGATCGGTCGGCGTCCCGCTCGCGGCAGGTCACTGCCGGGGCCATCGCCGCGCGAGCGGCTGTCAAGAAGATCGGCACCCCGTACGTCTGGGGAGGAGGGTCACGGAACGGGGCCACGAAGGGCGGGTTCGACTGCTCGGGTCTGGCGCTGTACGCCTGGTCCCGGGCCGGGGTCTCCCTGCCTCACTACACGGGCAGCCAGTTCACCAGAGGCAGCAAGATCCCCTTCTCCCGGCTCAAGGAGGGTGACCTGGTGTTCTTCGGAGGAGGCGCCGGAGACCCCACTCATGTCGGTATCTACCTCAAGAAGGGGATGATGGTCCACGCCCCGAAGTCCGGTGACGTCGTGCGCACCGTCGATTTCGCCCACTCGGCCTACTACCGGGCGCGCTACCGAGGCGCCATCCGCCCCGGCAAGTAAGTCCTTTCGTCCGCACCCACGATCTCGCACCAGGCGATCCACCCCGGTCCCAGCACGGTGGCCCGGCAGACCCCACTGCCCCGATCCACACCGCACGCGCGAAACCGTCGCCAAGCCCCGAGTACCACAGGCCGACCCCGCCGATCCGGCACACCACGACGATTCGCGAGGTCACAACCAGGCCCAAGCCACCCGGAGCTCCCACGACGGACCGGGGCACCCGCCACAGCGAAATCGACAGCCGAGCGGTTCACCTGGTCACAGCAGCCCCAGTCACCTCCAGAGCCCCACGACGAGACGGGCGACTGCCAGGACAAGACGAGCAGCGACACGGTTTGACTTCCCGCCCTCTCCGGAGCCGGAGCGACGAGGGGGGTGGCTGTCGGGACAAGACCAGCAGCGACACGGTTTGAACTTCCCGTCCGCTCCAGGGCCCGAGCGGCGGGTGGGTGGCTGTCGGGACAAGCTCGGCGGCGGGACGGTTTGGACTTCCCGTCCTCTCCAGAGTCCGAGCGGCGAGGTGGGCGGCTGCCGGGACAAGACTAGGAGCGAGACGGTTTCGACTTTCCGCCCTGGGTCGGCGCCGTCGGGGTGGGGCCTTCTCGGTGGCTTCGCGGGGCTGGTCGCGGGGCATGGTTCGGCTGGCGCGGGTTTCTGAGTAACGGAAGACCGCCAGATGCTGGTAGCCTTACCACTCGTTGAGCCCCCTTAGCTCAGGGGATAGAGCACCGGCCTCCGGAGCCGGGAGCGCAAGTTCGAATCTTGCAGGGGGCACACGATCTTGACCAGCGGATCCATCCGCTGAGCAGGGCGAACAGCACAGCAACGGGCGGGTCTCCAGTCTCACGGAGTCCCGCCCGTTCTCATTGACGCCGCTGGCTGTGGACCAGTTGTGGACCACACGCGTGCTTCCGTAGTGATCTCCGTGTGGGGATGAGTCAACGCTCGGTCCTTGGTGTTGTGCATGTGTGGTCAATGCCGATCGTCCCCTCTTGTCGTACATGCCTGGTCCATCTCGATAGCCCGAGGCGATCAGGGGCGTGGATCACGAACGGGGGTGCGGAGTGACCGGTCGGCCAGGTCACGACACAGGGTGCGGGGGCAGCCGACCGGTGGGGCATGGCACAGAGATGCGGGGCGAGCAGGCGGGGTGGATCACGAGGCGGTGCGCGGGGCCGGCGCGCGGGTGGTGCGGAAGCGGGCGCGGTAGGCCGTGGGCGGCACGCCCAGTTCGCGGACGAACGCCCGCCGCATCGTCTCCGGAGAGCCGAACCCGATGCGGCGGGCCACGACGTCGAGCGGCCTGTCACTGGTCTCCAGCATGTTGCGGGCGCTCTCCAGGCGGGCCAGCTCGACGTACCGGGCCGGGCTGAGCCCGGTCTCCTGCCGGAACAGGCGGGTGAGCTGCCGCACGCTGAGTCCGGCGCGCGCGGCCATGGCGGCCAGGCCGTGGTCGCCGGCCGGGTCGACGGCCACGGCGTCCAGCACCGGGCGCAGCGGCGCGCACCGCTCGCCGCCGGCGAGCAGGCGGACGCTGAACTGCGACTGGCCGCCGGGCCGCTGCATGAACACGACCAGGTGCTTGGCGACGGTGCGGGCGAGGTCGGCGCCGTAGTCCTGCTCAACCAGCCCGAGCGCCAGGTCGATGCCCGAGCTCACCCCCGCCGAGGTGACGATGTCGCCGTCCCGGACGAAGATCGCGTCCCGGTCCACCTCGATGCCCGGATACGCCCCGGCGAGCCGCTCGGCCAGCTCCCAGTGCGTGGCCGCGCGGCGGCCGTCCAGCAGCCCGGTGGCGGCCAGGACGAACGCGCCGGCGCAGACCGAGGCGGTGTGCCGGGCGCGGCCGGACAGCCGCCGCACCTGGTCCAGCAGCGGCCGGTCGGCGGACGCCGCGTCCACGTCGGGGCTGCCCGGCACGAGCAGGATGTGCCCGCCGTCGCCGAGCTCTTCAAGGGCCACGTCGACGCCCAGCCGGATGCCTCCGCTGGTCTTGATGTCCCGTCCGCCGAGTGAGGCGATGAGCGGCCGGTAGCCGGCGCCGTGCTCGACGGCCATGGTGAACACCTCCAGCGGCCCGGTCACGTCCAGCAGGCGGACGCCGTCGTACACGACGACGACCACGGTGCGTCCCTCATGCTCGTGCGGCGTGGCCATGGCTTCAGTCTGCTCCCCGCCTCGGACGACCCGCGGCACCGCGGTGCGCGGGCCGGCCTCGTGCCCCACCGGCGGAGCCGCCGATCGTGACGGGAGTGTCGCCGAACATGGTTCCTCCATATCAGGACGCGGCGTGCTCGCGCTGGAAGAGCGCGGTGAGCGCCGCGATGACCAGCAGGCCCGCCGACAGCCACAACCCCCGCGCGATGCCGCCGTCTCCGTCGGACAGCAGGCCCGATGCCAGCGGGCCCCCGGCCTGCCCGACGGAGAAGGCGACCGTCAGCAGGGCGATGCCCGCCGTCCAGCCGGTCGGCGGCAGCATGCGCCGGGCGATGAGGGTGGCCGCGGTCGGTCCCGCCATGAACCCGGCGCCGAAGACCACCGCCGACAGCAGGGCCGAGAACGGGCCGGGCGTCATGAGCAGCACGGGCAGTACGCCCGCGAACACCAGCGCCGCGACGAGTGCCGTCGCCCGGCCGCCGCGCAGCCGTCCGGCCAGGCGGCTCCAGACGACCAGCGTGGTGACCGCCGAGGAGAGCCCGAGCACGACGAAGAACAGCGCGGTCATCGAGGCGCCGAGCCCCTGAGTCCTCAGCATCGCGATCACGAAGGTCATGTAGCTGACATATCCGGCGCCGAACAGGACGTACCACGCGAAGGTCGGGCCGAGGCGGCGCAACTGGTGACGGGCCAGGACGGCGGCTTGCGTGCCGGCGGAGTCGGGGACGCGCCTCGCGCCGAGCCAGGCGGGCAGCAGCGCGACCACGGCGGCGGCGCCCATGAGCAGCCAGCCCAGCCGCCAGCCGTCGTCGCCGGCCGACAGCGCGGCGGGCACGACGAGCCCGGAGATGACCACCCCGACGCCGACGCCGGCCATGTACACCGCGACCGGCAGTGCGGAGCGGCGTCGCGGGGCGCCCGCGGCGACGCGGGAGACCAGCGCCGAGCCGATGACGAAGGTGACGGCCGTGGCCAGCCCTCCGATGAACCGCAACGCCAGCAGCGCGGAGAAATCCGCCCACGCGGCGGTGGCGAGCAGTGCGAGCGCGCTGAGGGCCAGGCTCCAGAGGAACGCGGCGCGGTCGCCGAGCCTGCGCGCCCAATGGACGGCGGACGCGGCGCCCAGGATGTACCCGGCGGCGTTGGCGGTGTTCATGCCGCCGGCCTGCGCGTAGGTCCACCCGAGGGTGTGGTGCATGGAAGGCAGCAGCAGGGCGTAGGCGAAGCGGGTGAAGCCGAGCGCGACCACCGGCCCGGTGGCCAGGCCGAGCGCGATCAGCACCTGCCGGGCGACGCCCGCGCGCTGATCCTGGGGCGAAGAGGTGACCGCGGTCATGTACGGCCTCGGCCGCGCGTGAGCCACATGGTGATCGTCCTTCCGGTCGGTTTCGAGGCCATCGATGCCTCAAGGCGCCGGAGAGCACCACCCATGGCCGTCGATCCGGCCATCCGTCCCTCGGATCAGGCCATCGGTCTCATCGGTCTCAGCGGAACGGTCGACGTGGACCAGGCCCTCGCCGAAGGTGCGAAGAACGCCCACCGCATCCCGTCGAGAGCGGGTATCACCAAGTGGACTGACCGCAATGCGAATGGTGAGCTGGACGAGCGGGCCTGGGGGACATGCATGCAAGCACCTTCGAGCGCAAGGATCGTTTGACGCTCGCGGGTTGTGGGCCATCTAGGCGCTATGCGCTCTGGGCTGTGGAGACGCTGGTCCTTCGCTGGTCATGGGGCGGGTCGGCATGGGTCTTCGAGCGGGAGCGAGTCGGGGACCTCAGGTGTTCTGGCGGCTGAGGGTGCGGGTGATGGTCGGCAGGACCGCGATGGACAGGGCCCAGCCCAGTGCCTTCAGGGCGATGGACATGGCCAGGCCGGGACCGTGGGGGGAGAAATGGTCCTCCAGGCCGAACGGAGAGCTCGGCAACAGTACGTCGAGGCTGAAGAGCGCGGCGTTCACCACATGGTCGGCGCTTGGAATCGGCACCGCCTGGCCGATGAAGACCGCGGTCCCGATGGCCCATGCCGCGATGAGCCAGCAGAGAGCGCGCAGCGGCACGTAGCCGTACCCCGCTATGGCGTCGTAGAGCCAGCCGATGGTCCTGCGGGGCCAGACCAGCCGGTGACGACGGTCCCGGTTCTTGGCGAGCAGCACGATGCGCGCGTCCCGGTCGTGCCCGAGGCCGCGGTAGTACCGCGCGAGCTGCTCGTACGGCTGAGGGTGGTACCGCTGTGGACTGCGCCGCAGCCAGGCGATCCTCTCCGCGACCGGCGGTTCGGGATCCGGGTCGAGGTCGTCGTAGACCAGGCCGTTGAGGTGTGTCGGGGTCTTCAGCGAGGTGCTCAGGGTGCTGAGCCGCGCGTTGGTGAGGTTGACACTGCCGGTGATCTTCGAGATCAGGACCAGTGTGTCGATCCGGGCGCCCTCGCAGGTCACCGCCCGCCTGCCGGGATTGCTGAGTTCGGCCCCGGTGAAGTCGGCCGTGCCGGCGATCTGCGCGCCCTGCAGGCGGATCCCCCCTTCGGCGGTGAACCCGTCGCGGAAGAACATGTCCTGATCGACCGCGATCCGCTGGCCGCTCACCGCGCCCCCTCCGGGGTTGCGGATGGTGGCGCCGTTGAAGGAGATCTGGCCGTGGACGCGGGCTCCGGCGAGCTTCACCTCGCCGGAGGTCGTGAACCCGTTCTCGCAGAACATGTTGAGGTCGACGACCATGCCGGCGGCGGAGAGCGCGGGCCGGTCCTGGGGGGCGAGGATGACGGTGCCGCCCAGATCGAGGTTGCCGCCGACATGCGCGCCGGCCAGCCGCACCTCGCCGATCCGGCAGGAGGTCAGCCCCAGCGGTCCGTCGGTCCGGATCCGGTTGGCGTCCAGGCCGGGAATCCGGCAGGCGGAGACCGACAGCCGCCGTACGTGCGCGTTCTCCACGTCGATCGGCTCGTCGAACCAGCACCGCCGGAAGATGACCTCCGCCGCGATCTCTCCGCCGTTCAGGTCCAGCCGGCCGGTGATCCGGGCGCCGCGGAGGGAGAGCCTGGTGACGCCTCCGCCGTCGCCGCCGCGGCCCCTGAGCAACAAGGCGCTGATGACCTCCGCGCGGACTCGCTGGTCAGGGTCGTACTCGTCCGGGTCGAATCCTTCGGCCGTCGGGTCGGCCGTGCCGATGTCGACCCGATCGCCGTCCGGGAACGCCTTCCAGAGCCGCCGCTCCGCGTCCGTGCGCAGGTCGTTCGGGTGCACCGTCTCTTCCTTCTGTCAGAACCGGCAGTGCAGGGGATCGGTGAACACGGGAGGAGGGCCGGACAGGGCCGCGCGGATCGACTGTTCCAGGATCGAGTACGGCGAGCCGTCCGCCCGGTCGAGGCGGAGAGGTTCGCGCAGACCTGTCTCGGTGTTGCTGATGAAGCGGGGTGGGCCGGTGTGCTTGTAGCCGCGGGTGTGGAACAGCAAGGGATGACCGAGGACGACGTCGCCGGCCGAACCGGTGATCTCGCGGAAGTTGCCGATCGGCTCGGCCAGCACCGCGTCGAACAGCTCCAGGTGGGTCATGCCCTCGGGGTGGGCGGCGAGCACTCTCGCGGCGCGGCGGTGGGAGCCCTCGGACACGATGGTGCCGCCGCCGCGCGGCTCGATGTCGGAGAACAGGCCGATCAGCAGCAGTCCCTGCCGGGGCGCGTCGATCGTGTGGCGGAACCAGTTGCCGTCCACGTGCCAGCCGTACGGGGGTACGCCGTACGGCCGGTCGGCGCCGTGCGCGAAGTTGACCGGCCAGAAACCCCAGCTCCGCTCGCCGCGCCAGCGTCCGGGGCCGAGCAGTTCTTCGACGGCCGCCGCCACCTGGCCGGTGAAGCAGGCGAGCACCTCGGGCGTGTGCAGGCGCTCCTCGATGTCGTACCCGGGCGGCCACGTGGCGGGGTCGTCGCGCAGGATGCCGGCCTTCTCCGCCATCCGCCGCCAGACCCGGTCGCGGGCGGCGGCCGCCTGCCGCGCCGTGAACGCGCCCGGAAGGACGCACAGGCCACGCTCGACGAAGCTCTCGATGCGCGCCCGGCCCAGCATGGTCACCAGTACAGCAGCCAGCGGCCGGCGCACCACACCCCGTGTCCCTGCAGGGTGAGCCGCTCGTCGTCGGGTTCCACCTGGCCGACGGGGGCGACCTGGTGCAGGATGTGGCCCGAGTGCACGGCCATCGTGCCCACCGTGTACGGGACGTAGGTGCGGGTGTGGAACCGCAGCAGATCGGTGGCGCCCTCGACCCAGCCCCGCCGCCGTGCGAGCTGGAACTGCTCGTAGGTCGCGTCCCACACGTTCAGCCCGCCGCCGGCGACGGGCAGCCGGATCGGCAGCGTGAACGACAGCAGCCGTTCGAGGTCGGTGCCCGGGGGCCAGTCGAAGGCCCGGTACTGCAGGTCGAAGTGGATCGGCGCCCGGGGTTTGGTGAACACCGCCGCGGCCAGCCAGACGTGGAAGCCGGGCAGTGCCAGGTCCTCGGGGTAGCACACCGGCGACCCGAGATGCTCGCCCAGCACTTCGGCCAGGCGCTCGTACAGCCAGCCGAACCGCTCCCGCAGCACCGGCCGCGCGGCCCGTGCCCGCGCCCGGTACTCTCCCGCCCGCGGGTCCTGGGCCAGGTCGAGGTAGCTGGGCGGCCCCAGGGTGAAGAACGCGGTGGGCTCGGGTCCCCGGGGCAGCCAGTGATCTCGCAGGTCGTGCACGGTGTCGCGGACGGCGGCGCTCTGCTCGCCGGTCAGGACCGGGACCGATTCCACTACGCGGCCCCCTCTTCCAGCAGGGTCAGCAGCGACCTGGTGACGGCGCCGCCCAGCCTGCGGTCGTACCAGTCGTATCCGGGCATCGGATTGACCTCCAGGCACCAGTGGGTGCCGTCGTCGGCCACCTTGAGGTCCCACCCGGCGAACGCCAGCCCGAAGTCGCGGGTGCACGCGGTCATCCGGGCGGCCAGCGGGCCGGGCAGTTCGCACAGGCTGAAGGCGACCTCCCCGGCGGGAGCCGCGCGGTAGTCCACGACGGGAGAGATGATCCGCTCGGCGTGCACGCGGTCGCCCACGACGTGTGCCCGTACGTCGGCGCCGGTGACGTAACGCTGCACGTGCACGGGCCCCTGCCGGGAGTCGAACCCGGCGAAGTCGCCCGGGCCGACGAGCCTGCTCGTCGCCCGCACTCCGGACACGGCCTTGACGATCGTCGGCCCCGCCGCGGCGAACGCGCCGAGACGGGCCCCGTCGGAGCTGGTCAGGCTCTCGGGCACGGCGAAGCCCGCCTGTGCGATGGACCACTCGTGCAGGGGCTTGGCGCCGTTGTCGGACCCCGCCCGGTTCACCACCAGGCCGGGGATGTGGTCGAGCCAGGCCGTCAGGCCGGTCACCAGGCTCTGCCAGGCCACGGCGTGACGGGGGTCGTCCTGGAGAGCGGCCAGGTCGATCAGCCGGCAGAAGTAGGACGCGCGCGGGTCGAGTTCGTGCCTCCCGCTCGGGGTCGGCAGGACGCTGTGGCCGTCGTCGGGGATGGCCAGCCGCCAGGCCCGTTCGGCCACCACCTCCCGCAGGTCGATCGCCACGACGGGCGCACCGGCCCGCTCGGCCTCGGCCACGAAGTGGGTGAACGTGGCGTCGCCGCCGACGCCGATGGCGTAGATCATGGGAACAGCGCCTTCACCAGATGAGGGCCGAGGCCCAGCCAGACCATGCGGAGCTGCTCCAGGGCGGGGAACGGCTCCACGTTCACCAGCCGGGCGGACGCCAGGTCGGGGGCGAGCCGCCAGGTCACCGCGGCCAGGTCGAGGCCGAGCCGGGCGACGATGCCGATGCTGCGCTCGGTCAGGTCCAGATCGTCCAGGTCGGCGGTGGTGCACCGCCAGGCGTTCCCGCCCAGCACCACGACGCCTTCGAAGACCGGATCGGCGTCCGACCACCGTGCCCGGAACGGGCCCTCGGCCGTCATCGCGTCGGTCCACGGCGCCGTGGCCCCGGTGCCCTCGTCCCGCACCCACCAGGTGGCCTCCGCGTCCTCGCCCGCCGGTGGAGGCGTGGGCGCAGGCGCGGGCGGTGCCCCCGCGAAGACCTCCACGGAGCCGCCGGAGACCCCCGCGCGGAGCTCGGTCAGGGCGGCCGAGACCGAGACGCGGCTGCCGAGCCCCTGCGGGGTGGGGCGGTTGATCACCGGGGCGGGGGTGAGCGCGGCCACCGCCCACAGCTGGGCCAGGCACTCGCCGTACTGGAACTCCGCGTCGAAGCTGACGCGGAGCGGCGGGGGAGGGGGGAGGCGCAGGACCAGGGGGCATTCGGGCGTCACGGTGGCCACACCGTCGCGGACCGAGACGGTGAACATCTGGGCCGCGTCGAACACGTCCAGGACGCGTGCCTCGTGCCCGCTCTCGGTGACGAATTCCGCCACCTCGATCGCGACCTCGTCTTCGGGGTCGGCGACGATGATCAGTTCTGGGTCGGCGGTCCCGGATGGCGCGGACTCAGATGACAAGGCCGTTCCTCCTCAGGAACCGGTTGAACCGGGACGCGCGGAGCGCCGCGATGGTCTCGTCCTGCTCGCCGGACGGTGACGCGGGGGACGTCGTCAACCCCGCCTCCGGGCCCGCCGGGGATCGCCCGGGCGGCGGCGCGTACGCCTTCGGTCCGCCGGTGGGCGTGGGCCAGTCCCGGCCGTCCTTGCCGTCCTTCCAGTCCTTGGTGTCCTTGCCGTCCTTGGTGTCCTTCCAGTCCTTCAGGTCTTTGCTGTCCTTGTAGTCCTTCAGATCCTTGTAGTCCTTGTTCTCCTTGCTGTCCTTTCCGTCCTTCGAGTCTTTGCTGTCCTTATAGTCCTTGGAGTCTTTCGAGTCCTTACTGTCCTTGCCGTCTTTGCTGTCCTTGAAGTCCTTGAACTTGGCGACCCCCGGCCGGGCGAGGGGCGGCACGGAACCGGCGGGTTCCGGGAAGGCACGCCCGCCCGCGGGCAGCCGCCACAGCGCCGCGGTGACGTCCCTGCGTTCGGACGCCGCCAGGAACGGCATCACCCGCGACTCGTCCACCGTCCATGACATCAGCCCGTTCTCCCCGTCGTCGATCCGAGTCGATCGTGATAGCCGCGCAACGCCGTCGCCAGCCGTCGCTGGGACGCCCTGTCGTGCGGGTTGAGGTTGCAGACCAGGTGGTCCACGCCGAGGTCGCGGTACGCCAGCAGGCCCTCGGCCACCTGCTCGGGCGACCCGGCCAGCACGGGATGGTCCTGCGGCCCGGGCTCGCCCACGGAGACGTTGACGCCGAGGGTGACGCCCAGCGTGCCGGGGGCGCGGCCCACCTCCGCCGATGCCTCCTTGAGGCGGGACAGCGCCTCACCGGCGGTCTCCGGCGGGCCGAACCAGCAGCCGTTCCACAGGTCGGCGTGCTCGGCGGCCAGGCGCAGCATGCGAGGACCCCGGGCGGCCACCAGGACGGGAGGACCGCCCGGCCGCGGCCCGCGTGGCCGCAGCTCCCCGCCGCGGACCCAGTGGTGCCGTCCCTCGTACCGGTCCAGTTCGCCGGTGCGGAGCAGCGGCAGGATGATTCCGAGTGCCTCCTCGAACCGGTCCACCCGATGGTCGAAGGGGATGCCGAAGGCGTCGAACTCCGGCTGGTGCCAGCCGCAGCCGAGGCCGAGGATCAGCCGCCCCCCGCTGACCTCGTCCAGGGTGACGGCCATCTTCGCCAGCACCGCCGGGTTGCGGAAGGCCGTGCACAGCACGAGGGTGCCCAGCTCGACCCGTTCGGTGGCCTCGGCCAGCGCCGCCAGCACCGTCCAGGCCTCCCAGATGCCCTCGGTGGGCAGGCCGGGCTCGCGGAAGAGCAGGTGATCGTAGACCCAGACCGACTCGAACCCGGAATCCTCCGCCCGCAGGGCGAGATCACGGATCTCGACGTAGGACGGCTGCTTCCACGGGTACTCCGCCACTGGCAGGACAAGGCCGATCTTCAACGCCCCTCGCATTCACGACCGCACGACGTGAACACCCCCGAACCAAGCGTCACTATATGCCGGAAAGCGGCCGCCGGGAATGGCCGCGGGCCGGTCCGAATGGTCGCGGACCTCCGGTCGCCGCAGCGGTGACGGCCGGCGCGTTACGTCCAGGATCGGCCGGCCTCGAATTCGAGCGTGGCGTCACATGGAGGGACGAGCTGAAAATTTCAGGTCGAAGTTTCGTGCGTGATTCGGCGCGGGTTCGAGGAGTTTCCGCAGGCCGTATCGGGTGCCGGGGTGTGTAGAAGGAAGCACTTAAGTCAGGGGTTTCTCGAAAGTTTCATGATGGCCTTGACACATTTCGGAGGCGTTTCCACACTGAGTCCCCGAGGTGGTCGCTCCCTGCCTGCTGCTGGTCCGGCGGCGGAGAACGCCCGTCTCCGACGTCCTCGTGGTGTGCGTTCCCGGTTATGGGGTGGCGTCGATCCCACAGGACGTCGCCGCGATTCCGCTGTTCCGTGACTCAGTTGTGGAGGCTCAGGCATGAGCACAAACGCCACCCCCTCAGATGGACGCCGGCGGCCACGCGGCGCACGCCGCGCCCTGATCGCCGGCGCTCTGGGCGCCCTCGGTCTGACCACCGTGCTGATCGCGCCGGGTACCGCCGGTGCGGCCGAGAGCACGCTGGGTGCGGCGGCCGCGCAGAGCGGGCGGTACTTCGGTACCGCGATCGCCTCGGGCAAACTGGGCGACTCGCAGTACACCACCATCGCGAACCGTGAGTTCAACATGGTGACGGCCGAGAACGAGATGAAGATCGACGCGACCGAGCCCAACCAGAACCAGTTCAACTTCAGCGCCGGTGACCGCGTCTACAACTGGGCCGTGCAGAACGGCAAGCGAGTACGCGGCCACACCCTCGCCTGGCACAACCAGCAGCCCGGCTGGATGCAGTCCATGTCGGGCAGCGCGCTGCGCAACGCCATGATCAACCACATCAACGGCGTGATGGGCCACTACAAGGGCAAGATCGCCTACTGGGACGTCGTCAACGAGGCCTTCGACGACAACAACGGCGGCCGCCGCGACTCCAACCTCCAGCGCACCGGCAACGACTGGATCGAAGTCGCCTTCCGCACCGCCCGCGCCGCCGACCCGGCCGCCAAGCTCTGCTACAACGACTACAACATCGACAACTGGTCCTGGGCCAAGACCCAAGGCGTCTACAACATGGTCCGCGACTTCAAGTCCCGCGG
>NZ_JBEXGS010000002.1:574940-699695 GCF_040607455.1 Sphaerisporangium sp. NPDC005289 | reverse complement strand
ATCACCGACAAATACTCCTGGCGCTCCGGCGACACCCCCCTGCTCTTCGACGGCAACTTCAACAAAAAGCAGGCCTACACCTCCGTCCTCGACGCCCTGAACGCGGCCGGCCCGGGCCCCTCGCCGACGCCGACCCCGACTCCCACGGTGACCCCCACCCCGAACCCGACTCCCACGCCGACGCCCACGCCGGTTCCCGGGGCGTGCTCGGCGACGATGGAGACGACCAACAGCTGGGGCGGCGGGTTCCAGTCGACGGTGACCGTGCGGGCGGGGACCTCGGCGGTCAACGGGTGGACCGTGCGGTGGACCTGGCCGGGCGGGCAGAGCATCAGCAGCCTGTGGAACGGCACGCAGACCGTGTCGGGCTCCAGCGTGACGGTGAAGAACGCCGCCTACAACGGGTCCATCCCGGCGAACGGGTCCACGACCTTCGGCTTCACCGCCAACGGCACCGCGGCCACCCCGACCGCCACCTGCACCAGCCCCTGATCCGCTGAAGGGCGCCCCGCCCGGGCGCCCTCACGCAGGAGGGGCGTGCCCGGCGGTGCGGCGGAATCCTGTTCCGCCGCACCGCGGGGCACGGGCGGCCGGCTTCAGGGCTTGGTCGCGACGCCGCCGTAGGCCCAGGCGTGGCCGCCGCCCGGGATGTGGTCGTGCCGCTCGCTCTGGTCCGGCCGCCACCGCACCACCTCCACCAGGCCAGGGTCGACCAGGTCCCAGCCCTGGAAGAACCGCAGCACATCGGCGTGGGTGCGCGGCACCATCGGCGCGGTGCTCTTGTCGTAGGGCTTGGTGAACTCCTCCTGCCGCACGTGGGGCGCGAAGTCGAGCGTGATGTGCGACAGCAGCAGGCGGCTCCCCGGGCACACGGCGGCCTTGTACCGTTCGACCGTTTCGTACGGGCTTTCCTCGTCGGTGACGAAGTGCAGGACGCCCGCCAGGATGACGGCCACCGGACGGTCGAAATCGATCACGTTCGTCACGTCGGGGTGGGAGAGGATCGCCTCGGGCTGCCGCAGGTCGGCCTCGATCACCTTGGTGACCCCCGTCGGGCTGCCGGTCATCAGGGCGCGGCCGTGGATCAGCACGATCGGGTCGTTGTCCACGTAGACCACGCGCGCGTCGGGATCGGACTCCTGCGCGATCTCATGAGTGTTGCCCTGGGTGGGAATGCCGGCCCCGATGTCGATGAACTGCGAGATGCCCGCCTCCGCGGCGAGGTGGCGCACCGTCCGGCGCAGGAAGGCGCGGTGGGCGCGCACGCCCTCGCGCGTGCCGGGCGAGACCTTGACGAGGTTCTCGGCCGCCTCGCGGTCGGCCGCGTAGTTGTCCTTGCCGCCGAGCAGGTAGTCGTAGATGCGGGCAGGGTGCGCGACCGCGGTGTTGATCCGCTTGAGGGCATGCTCGGCCGGCGTGGGGGCCGTCAGATCCGGCATTCCTGCTCCTGTCGTCATGCGGCGCTGGGGGAAGTGGGGGCTTGACATGGGGCGAATACCGCCTTAGACCGTCATGTTAGCGATCACACTCAGAGAACGCCACGAAAACCACGTGATGCGCCGGCCCCGGGCGGTCACCCGGCCTCGCCGTCCGGCGCCCGGCTTCCTGTGACGCGAGACCGGCGGCCGCCGACGCCGCACGACGTGCGTGACACGGCCCCCACCCCAGGAGGACAGCATGCACGGGCCACCCGCCTTCTCGGCCGGCGACGGACGGGCGAAGCGGAAATGAACGGCACAGCCGGAGAGGACGGCACTCTGGTCGTGGACGCGGGCACCGTCGTGCGTCCGGTCACCCGGGTAGGGTCGGGCACCCTGTACGGGCTCTCCGACGCGAGCACCCCGCCGGTGTCGATCATGCGGCCGCTGAGGCTCCACCGGCTCCGGCAGCCGCCGCCGCTGCACCAGCACCGGCCGAACGGCTCTCCGGTCCCGGTCGGCGACACGCTGGTCATCGCGGCCAGCGCCGAGGCCATCGGCGCCGCGATCACCGTCGACATGGCCGACAGCTTCGACGGCTTCCCGTACTGCTGGACGAGCTGGGACGACTGGTACGGCCGGATCGACGAGATGATCGCCGCGGCCACGTCCGCGGGAGTCGCCGGCATCGACGCCTGGGAGCCGTGGAACGAGCCGGACTGGACCTGGCCCTCGGAGGCGGGCGTCCCCTTCGAGGAGGGATGGGTCCGCACCTACCGGCGGATCCGGCGCAGCGCGCCGAACCAGGCCATCATGGGCCCGAGCTTCTCGCGGTGGGACCTCGACTGGATGCGGTCCTTCCTGACCGCCGCCAAGGCGGCCGGCGCCCTGCCTCAGGTGGTGTCCTGGCACGAACTGAACGGGTGGGAGCGGGTCACCGGCGACGTCCGGGCCTACCGGGCGCTGGAGCGCGAGCTCGGCATCGCGCCGCGGCCCATCTCGATCAACGAGTACGCCGCGACCGGTGAGATCGACGTGCCCGCCAGCGTGAACCACTACGTGGCGCAGTTCGAGCGGGAGGGCGTGCGCGACGCACAGCGGGCGTTCTGGTACGAGCCGGGCACGCTCAACGGGCTGCTGCACGACGGCCGGCCGACGGCGTCGTACTGGATGTACAAGTGGTACGCCGACCAGACCGGGAACATCGTGAAGGTCACCCCGGCCGCCTCCAACGACGGCGTGGCCGCCTACGACGCGGCCGGGCGCACCTTCAGCCTGGTCTTCGCGGGCCGGTCGGGCGACTCCTCGATCCGGGTGGACGGCATCGGCGGCCTGGGCCCCTCGGTCACCGCCACGCTCGAGTCCGTCCCGGGCTCGGGGCGCACGGCGAACGTGGCCGGGGCGACCCGGCTGTGGTCCGGCGCCCGCACCCTCGCCCACGGCGGCGTCACCATCACGATCGCCGGCCAGGACGCCACCGGCGCCTACCGGCTGGTCCTCACCCCGGCGTGAGCCGCCCCCCCGACACCGGGTCCGCGCCGAGCGGTACGCGCGAGGCCGAGGAGCACCCTCACGGGCGCCGGCGGTCCGCCCGCGCGCGGGCGCTATTCGCGGATCAGGTGGACCATGGCGCTGGCGTAGTCCCCGGGAGCCAGGTCCGGGAACAGGCCGTGGCTCAGCAGCACGGCGCCGTGGTGGATCCGGCCGGTGGCCGCGTCCCGGTAGCGGGCCCCCGGGTCCAGGTCGCGCAGCGGGATGCCCGGCTCCGCGTGGCCGAAGCGACGGGCCCGCCGGAAGGCGAGGAAGGCGACCTGCGCGCCGTCGCGGGCGAGGTACTGCACGGCCGACAGCTCGCCGTCCGGCGGCAGCAGGCGGTACTGGCGGCCGTGCTGCACGATCGGGCGGATCCGCTTGTAGGCCGCGACCAGCTCGGCGGCCCGTGCCAGCTCCGCTTCGCTCCAGTCGGTCAAGGTGCCGCCGACGCCGAGCACGCCGGCCATGGCGACATGGAAGCGGAAGTCGAGCGGGACCTCCCGTCCCGTGTAGGGATTGGGGCTGTCGGTGACCCACGCGCCCATGACGCGCGCCGGGTAGAGCTGGGAGAAGCCGTGCTGGATCTCCAGCCGGTCCAGGGCGTCGGTGTTGTCGGAGGTCCACACCTGGTCCGTACGCCGCAGGATGCCGAGGTCCACCCGGCCGCCGCCGCTGCTGCACGACTCGACCCGAACATGGGGATGCCCGGCCCGGAGCCGGTCGAGGACGTCGTACAGGGCGTGGACGTGGCCGGTCCACAGCCGCTCGTCCGGACCGGCCTCGGTGAAGGGGCGGTTCATGTCCCACTTCAGGAAGTCGATGTCGTTCTTGGCGAGCAGCTCGTCCAGGGTCCGGTGCAGCCAGTCGGCGACCTGCGGCCTGCTGAGGTCGAGCACGAGCTGGTTGCGGTGCTCGGTCCGGGTGCGGTGCGGCCGGTGGACGACCCAGTCGGGGTGGGCGCGGTACAGGTCGCTGTCGGGGTTGACCATCTCCGGCTCCACCCACAGGCCGAACCGCATGCCGAGCTCGTGCACCCGGTCGATCAGCGGAGCGAGCCCGTCGGGGAAGCGGCGCGGGTTGGGACGCCAGTCGCCGAGCCCGGCGGCGTCGTGGGTGCGGGCGCCGAACCAGCCGTCGTCCATCACGAACAGCTCCACGCCCATGCGGGCGGCCAGTTCGGCGAGCCGGGTCTGGCCTTCCAGCGAGACCTCGAAGCCCGTGGCCTCCCAGGAGTTGTAGAGCACGGGCCGGGTCTCGCCGGGATGCGGCAGGACGTGCCGGAGCTGGTGGTCGTGCCACGCGCGGCCGGCGGCGCCGAAGCCTCCCTCGGCGTACAGGCCCGCGCACACCGGCGTGACCAGCTCCTCACCGGTCCCGAGCTCGAAGGTCACCGGGTCGTGGCCCGCGCCGGCCGACAGCGTCACCCGCTCGGCCGGCAGCCGCTGGGCGGTCAGCCGCCAGCTCCCGCTCCAGGCCAGCGCGCAGGAGTAGACGGCGCCGTGCTCCTCGCCCGCCGTGCCGTCGTCGACCATCGCCCAGGGATTGGCCTGGTGGCTGGTCACCCCTCGTCGGCTGGTCAGCACGGTCTCGCCGTACGGCAGGCCGGCCCGGTGCAGGCGGGTCTCCGCGCCCCACTGGCCGCGCACGGAGCTGAGCCGGTAGTCGTTGAGGCGGGGGAGCACCCAGGTGGCCGAGTCGGCCCGCACGACGGTGACCGGCTCGCCCGCGTTGCGCACGACCAGGTGGCGTTCGATGACGTCGCTGTCGTCGTACAGGCGGTAGTGGCACTCGACGGCGAGCGGGTAGTGACGGTCGGCGTACGCCAGCACCAGCTCACGATCGGTGCGGTGGTGTCCGGTGTGGACGAGCTCCAGGTCGCGCGTGCCGTCGGCGAATCGCACCCGCAGGCCCGCGTCCCCGTAGCTCAGGCCGCCGGCCGCGGCCAGGTCGCAGGTGCCCTCGGCGGAGTCCTCCACGGGGCGGAACGGCGGCTCGGGCGGCAGCAGCGAGGCCGCCTGCTCGGCGGTGAGCCGGCGTCCCCAGTGCAGCACCCGCGGTCTGTCGGCGTCGTCGAGACGCACGACATAGGAGCAGGACGGTCCAGACAGCACCCACAGGCGTCGTTCGGCATCGTGGTGGATCATCTCGGCCTTTCGATGACGTTCCTCGCGCGTTCCGCGGATCAGGCGGGCGCGGGGCCGCTGCTTTCGCGGACGATGAGCTCGGGCTCGCTCCACGGGGGAACGGCGAGGGCGGTCCGCGGCGCCAGCCTGTGGTGCAGCAGGGCGAAGCAGGCGCGGCCGAGTGCCTCGAAGTCGAGCCGGACGGTGGTGAGCGAAGGGTTGAGGTAGGCCGAGGGCGGGGAGTCGTCGAAGCCGACGACGCTGAGGTCGCCGGGGATGTCGCGGCCGGCCTCGCGCGCGGCGCGCATGACGCCGAGGGCGAGGTCGTCGTTGCCGCACAGGATCGCGGTCACCGAACGGTCGGTCAGCAGCGAGCGCACCGCGAGGAAGCCCGAGCGCGGGGTCCAGCCGCCCTGCAGCGGCTCGGGAAGGGGACGCCCCGCGCCACGGAGGGCGTCCTGCCAGCCGCGGGTGCGCTGGGGGAGCGGGCTGGTGGAGGAGGGGATGGCCACGTAGTGGACGCATCGGTGCCCGAGGCCGAGCAGGTAGCGGGTGGCGTGCGCGGCCGCCGCCCGGTCGTCCAGCCAGACCTGCCAGGGGCCGCCGCCGGAGTCGTCGATGTCATCGATGTCGTCGTCGGCGCGGCGTTCGACGGCGGCGGTCACCGGGACGTCCGGCGGTAGCGCGTGGAGCGCGCGCCGGCCGGCGTCGTCGAAGGCGATGACCATGACCGGCTCGCCGGGCCGGCTCAGCCGCAGGGCGATGTCGCTCTGGGGGGAGTCGCGGTCGAGCACGCTGATGCCCACCGAGAAGCCGGCCGTCCTGGCCGCCTCCTCCATGCCGCGCAGCGTGGCGGCGGCGCCGTAAAGGGCGGTGTCGGAGGTCAGCACGGTGACCGAGCGGACCGGCCCGCCGGCCAGCGCCTGGGCCAGCCGGTTGGGCCGGTAGCCGAGTTCGGCGATGACCTGCTGGACCCTGGCGCGGGTCTCCTCACTGACCCGGGTCTTGCCGTTGATGACCCGGGAGACGGTCTGCTGGGAGACACCGGCCGCCCTGGCGACGTCCCAGATGCTCGCGGACCGGCCGCGAGGAGCGTCCCGCGCTGGCATGTGACCGGTAACCCCCATGGGCTGAAGCCTACTTGATGGCCGTGTCGGCCCCGGTGGCGATTCGCTGCGCCACGGCCCGGCGACGTCATCCGGCCGAGTCTGGAAATAGCGCGTGAGTGAGTGAAAACCCTGCTTTCATAATTAATCACTTACAGCCCTGTTGGTCGGTGATTCGGAGGCATTCGAGGGCGTGGGCGGAGAGGTGAGGAAAGGAAGTGATGGTGAGAGGTGTCCGGGGGTGGAGTGGGGGAGAAAACAGTTTCAGGCGAGCGCGGCGGGCGGGTGTGCTCAGTGGGCTCGCTCGTCTGGCTCGGTGAGTGGGGAATTACGGGGCAGGGGCGTTTATTTAAAGGAGGAAATATGGTCAAGTGGTCAAATGTGGTCCGCTTTGTTGTGATGAGTGGGGCGATCACCGGCGCGGTCATGGGTGTGGCCCCGCCGGTCGGCGCCGCGTCTTCGCAGAGCTCCGTCGCGGGGCGCCTCGGGAGCGATCGCGAGGCCGGCCGGAGATCGGGGCCGCTGGACACCCCGGCGGTGGCGCGCGATGACCAGGTCGTCGGGGAGATGCAGGCGTACCTGGAGGGCCTGGCCGCGAAGCAGCAGTTCACCGGCTCGGCGCTGGTCGTGCGAGATGGCGAGGTGATGGTGCGTTTCGCCGCCGGCGAGGCCGACGAGGAACAGCACATCCCGAACGAGCCGGGTACGGTCTTCCGCATCGCCTCGGTCACCAAGCAGTTCACCTCGATGATCGTGCTGAAGCTGCGCAACCAGGGGCTGCTCGGTCTCGACGACCATGTCTGCCCCTACCTCATCCCGGAATACATCAATGCCTGCCCGAAGGCGTGGCGGCGCATCACGATCCGCGAGATCCTCACCCACACCTCCGGCATCCCCGACATCCAGCTGCTGCCGGACTTCTATGCCAAGCTCTCGGAACCGACCACGACCAGAAGACTCATCAAGCGGTTCCTGCACGAGCCTTTGGACTTCAAGCCCGGCACGAGCTGGGAGTACAGCAATTCCGGCTACATCCTGGCCGGGGCGATCATCCAGAACGTGACCGGCGAGCCGTACGGCACCGTCCTGCGCGACCAGGTCACCGCCCCGCTGAAACTCCGCGACACCGGATACAGCAGGGGAAATCCACCCGACGGATACGCCAAGGGCTACTTCACGCTCGGCTCGCCGGCCCCGCCGATCAGCGGCTCTGAGGCGTTCTCCGCGACGGGCATCTACTCCACCGTCGACGACCTGGTCCGCTGGGACAGGGCGTTCGGCGCGTACAAGATCGCGCCGCCCGCCACCGTCAGGCAGGCTTTCACGCCCCAGGCGCGGTGCCCCGCCGACGGCTGCCTCAACCTGCCGTCGAGCGCGTACGCCTTCGGCTGGCTCGTCGACCGGCTGGAGGGCCACCGGCTCCGGTACCACCCGGGTCTGCTCCAGGGCTACGCGGCGAGCAACATGTACCTGCCCGATGACGACATCGCGGTGGTCGTGCTCAGCAACGTGCAGGACACCGACACCAACGGCATCGCCCGCCATCTCGCCACGATGGCCCTCACGCCCACGGAGTGCGACTGAGCGCGGCCACGCCTTCGGAGCGCGCCCGCCGGAGCCCGACGCGGCGGGCGCGCTCCGGCCTTTCCGCTCAGCGGCGGGTGCGGCGGGCGGTGCCGAAGATGGATCTGGTGATCTCGCGGCCGAGGGCGGAGGCGGCCGAGCGGGCCATTGAGCGGAACTCCTTGGACTCCAGCACGTTCTCGAAGACCGACCGCCGCTCCCGCTCCTTGTCCGGCTCGCGCGGTGCCTCGGGGCCGGACGGCGCCGCGGTCCCGGCGTCCAGCTTCGCGGACAGGATCTCGTAGGCCGACCGGCGGTCGAGCGCCGTGCCGTACTTCTCCCGGAGCGGCGAGGCCGCGATGACCTGCTGGACCACCTCCGGGCTCGACGGCGCCATGAGGGTCTCGGGGGCGCGCAGGCGCGTCCAGGCCACGGGGGTCGGCGCGCCGGTCTCCGACAGGACCGTGACGACGGCCTCGCCGATGCCGAGCCCGGTGAGCAGCCGTTCCAGGTCGTAGGAGGAGGCGGGGAAGGTCGACACGGTGGCCTTGAGCGCCTTGGCGTCCTGCGGGGTGAAGGCGCGCAGGGCGTGCTGCACCCGCGCGCCGAGCTGGCCCAGCACGTCGCCCGGGACGTCCTGCGGCGACTGGGTCACGAAGAACACTCCCACGCCCTTGGACCGGATCAGCCGCACCGTCTGGGTGATCGACCGCAGGAACGCCTTGGACGCGCCGTCGAACAGCAGGTGCGCCTCGTCGAAGAAGAACACCAGCTTCGGCCGGTCGACGTCGCCCACCTCGGGGAGCACGTGGAACAGGTCGGCGAGCAACCACATCAGGAAGGTGGAGAACAGCTGCGGCCGGTCCTGCACGGCGGGCAGTTCGAGCACCGAGACCACCCCGTGGCCGTCCCCCGTCACCCGGAGCAGGTCGCGCACGTCGAACTCCGGCTCGCCGAAGAACGCCTCGGCCCCCTGCGCCTCGAAGTTGGTCAGCGCGCGCAGGATGACGCCCGCCGTCGTCGCCGACAGCCCGCCGATCCCGCTCAACGCCTCCGGAGTGGCGGTCAGGTACCGGATGACCGCGATCAGGTCCTTGAGGTCCAGCAGGGGCATGCCGTTCTTGTCGGCGAAGTAGAAGATCAGCCCGAGGGACGACTCCTGTGTCTCGTTGAGGCCGAGGACCTTGGCGAGCAGGGTCGGCCCGAAGGCCGTCATGGTGCCGCGGATCGGCACACCGGAGCCCAGGCCGCCCAGCGAGAGGAACTCCACCGGACACGCCGCCGGCCGCCAGCTCTGCCCCACCTCGGCGGCACGCGCGGTGAGGCGCCCGGAGGCCGTGCCCGGCGAGGCCAGCCCCGACAGGTCGCCCTTGACGTCGGCGAGGAAGACCGGAACCCCCTGGGCCGAAAGCTGCTCCGCCATGAGCTGGAGCGTCTTGGTCTTCCCCGTTCCCGTCGCCCCGGCCACCAGTCCGTGCCGGTTCAGCATGCTCAGGGAGATCCGGATGCGCTCGGCGGCGTCGGCGGCGCCGTCCTCGCGCACCAGGGCCCCGAGTTCCAGTGCCGGTCCCTGAAGGTCGTACCCCTTCATCAGACCCCCCGATCGCTTTCCGCCGCCCGGGCGACGCGCCGGGCAGCTCCCCACCATGGTGGTACCCATCCCTGGGGCCCGCGTTCGCCTGAGCACGGCATGGCCGCACTCGGCCGGTGATCGGGCCGAGGCCACCGCGGGCGTGGGCGTCCGGCCCGCGTCGGTGTCCTCGCCTCCCCGCAGGGCGGACGCAGGGCGCGCGGTGATCGTCCGGCGGGTGACAAACGCATGACGGCGCCGGTTCGGGCGGTGTTATGCGCCGATCTGTAGAACCGGCGCATGTCGACCACCGAACTTCTCCGGCGGGAGTGGGCCGCGTTCCGCCGCCCCGGCCGCCTGATCGCCTTGGGCGCCGCGGCGCTCGCCGTCATCGCGCTGGCCCTGCTGTCCGCCTCCGGCGTCCAGGTCTCCTGCGCGGGCCCCTGCCCGGCCGTTCCCATCGCCCGCGACGGTTCCCTCGTCGCCGACCGGTTCTGGTTCCTGCACCGCGACCTCGGCCGCGAGGGCGCCATCACGGTGCGGATGACGTCGATGACCGGGACGATCACCTATCCGCCGCCGGACCACGACCAGATCGTGCCCGGTCTGGTGCCGTGGGCCAAGGCCGGGATCATCGTCAAGGACGGCCTGCGGCAGGGCTCGCCGTACGCGGCGCTGCTGATGACAGGGAGCCACGGCGTGCGCTTCCAGTACGACTACGAGCACGACGTCGCCGGCGACGCCGGCGGCGTGTCGGAGCGGTCGCCGCGCTGGCTGCGCCTGACCCGCTCGGGCGACACCATAAGCGGCGCCGAGTCCGCGGACGGCGCGAAGTGGCGCACCGTCGCGACGGCGAGGCTCGACGGGCTGCCGGACACCGTGCAGGTCGGGCTGTTCGCCACCTCGCCGGGCGACCTCACGCTGCGCCCGGTGGGCCTCGGCGGCGCGGTCGAGGAGGTCCGCTTCACCCAGGCCGTCGGCGTCTTCGACCACGTCGCCGTCCAGGGCGGCGCCCCCGGCGCCTGGCACAGCGACGCCGTCGGCGGGATGAACCACACCGACTGGGAGAAGTACCACAACGCATCCGGAGCGGTGGAGAAGGACGGCGTCATCACGGTCTCCGGCACCGGCGACATAGGTCCGGCGAGGGAGGAGGGGGCGCCTATATCCGTCCTGTCCGGCCTGGTCGTCGCACTGATCATCGTGCTGGTGGTCGCGGCGCGCTTCGGCGCCCGCACGGGCCGCGAGGTGGTCTCCCGGCGGGTGCGCGCCGCCCGGGCGGCCCTCGCGGCGGCGGCCGCCTTTCTCACCGGCCTGGTCGGCGTCGGCGTCGCCTTCCCGGCGGGCACGGCGATCCTGCGGGGCAAAGGCGTCCCGGTGCCGGTGCCGACGGACACCGGCATCCAGGTGATCGCCGGCCTCGCCGCGGTGCTCGCGCTGTGCGCCGTGCTCGCGTACGGGCTCGGGGTGTGGCTGCGCCGCGGTTGGGCGGCGATCGTGATCGGGCTGTCGCTGGTCGCGCTGCCCTACGCCGTCACGGCGGTCCCGCTGCTGCCCGACGCGGTCGCGGAGTGGCTGCTGCGGCTCACCCCGGCCGCGGCGTTCGCCGTGCAGCAGACGGTGGCGGAGCATCCGCAGGTGACCGCGCACTACGCGCCGTCGGCCGGGTACTACCCGCTCCCGTGGTGGGCCGGGCTCGCCGTGCTGGTGGCCTACACGGTGATCGCAATGCGGGCGGCCCTAGGCCGGAGACCGGCAGGGGATACCGGCCCGCGATAGAGGACGGTGCCGAGCGGCCGCCCCGCGCACTACTCCGCACCCGGGGACGGCGCCGAGCGGCCGCCCCGGCGCGCCACTGCGCACCCGGGGACGGTGCGGAGTGGCCGCCCCCCGCTCCTGCGTCGGCGGTGTGGAGGTACGGCCCCCGCGCGCCACGCCTCGCGTCAGCGGTGGACGGCGTCCGAGGGCTCCTCCTCGGCCAGGAAGCCGCCGGACTGGTGGTGCCACAGGCTGGCGTACGGCCCCTGGGCCTGGAGGAGCTCGCGGTGGTCGCCCTGTTCCACCACGCGGCCCTGGTCGAGGACGATGAGCCGGTCCATGCGGACCACGGTGCTCAGCCGGTGGGCGACCACCAGGGCGGTGCGGTCGCGCATGAGGTCCCACAGGGCCTCCTGGACGAGGATCTCGCTCTCGGAGTCCAGCGCGCTGGTGGCCTCGTCCAGCAGCAGGATCGGCGCGTCGCGCAGGATCGCGCGGGCGAGCGCGACGCGCTGCCGCTGGCCGCCGGAGAGCTTGACGCCCCGCTCGCCGACCAGGGTGTCGAAGCCGTCCGGCAGGGCCTCGGCGAACTCCGTGACGTGCGCCGCCCGCGCGGCCCGCTGGATCTCGGCCTCGGTCGCGTCCGGCCGGGCGAAGGCGATGTTGTCGCGCAGCGACCGGTGGAACATCGCGGGCTCCTGCGGGACATAGGCGATCAGGCCGCGCAGGTCGGCCTGGCGGAGCCGGCTGATGTCCTGGCCGCCGATCAGGATGCGGCCGCCCTCGATGTCCACCAGGCGGAGCAGCAGCCGGGTGAGCGTGGTCTTGCCGCCGCCCGAGCGGCCGACCAGGCCGATCTTGGTGCCGCTGGGGATGTGCAGGTCGAGGCCGTCGAACAGCAGGGGATTGCCGGCGTGGGCGAACACCACCCGCTCGAACCGGACACTCGCGTCGGCTGGGCGCAGAGGCTGCGGGTCGTCGGGGTCGACCACGCCCGGCGGCGTGAGCAGGAGCTCGGTGAACTGGGCGGACTCGGTGAGCACGCTCTCCATGCGCCGGTAGATCTGGTTGAACTCGAACATGAGGCTGATGGAGTTGGAGTAGTAGCTGAAGGTCACCACGACCGCCTCCACGCCCAGGCCGCCGCGCAGGGCGACGGCGAGGAGCAGGCCGACGGTGCTGGTGAGCACCGACAGCGGCGCCACGACGGTGTCCACTCGCAGGTTGCCGTAGTCCCAAGAACGGAGCGACAGCCTGCGCTGCTCGGCGACCCGGGCCCGGTGCTCCGCGGCCTCGCGGCGCTCGGCGGCGAACGCGCGCACGGTCTCCATGTTGGCCAGCACGTCGGCGACGTGCCCGGACACCCGCACCTTGGCGGCCTCGCGCTGGTCCACCAGTCTCTGGCGACGGCCGATGAGCGGGGCGACGACGAAGCCGGTGAAGAGGATGAGGCCGAGCAGCACGAAGACCAGCAGGGGGTGGTACCGCCACAGCACCACCGAGGCGAACGCCAGCGGCACCACCTTTGCGACGATCGAGAAGGCCAGAGTGTCGGCGAAGCCCTCGAACCCGCCGGAGAAGCTCAGCACCCGTTTGGTGAGCGAGCCGGCGAAGTTGTCGTGGAAGAACGTGGAGTCCTTGGCCAGCAGCTCGTCCATGCCGATCACGCCGAGCCGCTCGATGCCCCGGGCGTCGGTGCGGTTCAGGAAGTGCAGGCCCACCCGCCACAGCACCTCGCCCAGCAGGAGCAGCGCGCCGAAGCCGAGCACGTACGGCACGAGCACGCCGATGGTGCCGTCCCCGCCGCCCTCGGCCAGGCGTCCCACGATGCCGGCCACCGCGAGCGGCGCCAGGTAGAACAGGCTCACGTTGCCCAGTGCCGGCAGGACCAACGCGGGGACCGCGATCTTCCACTGAGTCATCAACTGCCCGCTGTAGTACCGAAGAACCAGCAGAACGGCCGACCTTCGGGTGGACGGTTCTTCTCCGGGGGATTTGAACGCTCCGAGCACAGCCGCCAGCCCTTCTGAATAAGCACCGCCTGAGGCCATGCTGACGCAGGATGGGCGGCCGGGGCGAATGGATTTTCCCGGATCGGCGGCCGGGAAGAAGGAAGATGCCCAGTTCATGGCGGTGCGTCAGCGAGTGGCCGTCCCGCCGGATCGGGGGTGGATTATTGGCCTATATGGATTTATGTGGGCGCCTCTGTGGCCGGCCCGGCTTGACAGGCCAGGCTTGACCGGGCCGGCCGGCAAAGGGTTCGCGTGGCGCCCGGCGACACAGGAGGGGGTGAGGCCCCCGCCCGGACCGCCCGGAGCCTTCCGGTGATCATCCGTCGGTGGTCGATACGGCCGGTCGGTCAGAGCCGGTCACGTGACCGCCGCGACCTCATCGCCTTCCACGCGGTCCGCCCACGCAGGCCGCCCGAGAGCCGGCCCGGCCGTCCGGGCCCTGCCTCGCGGAACGAGGCCCGAAGATCGACCTACGGGTCCCTTGGGGCGTGAAACTCATTTCATAACTCCGGTGAAACCTTGACGTAACTGACGGCGCCGGTTCATAGTGAGCCGGTCACCCCCATATGCACCACATCTCCGGAGGCCGTATAACCCGCAGGGATGTTAGCGCTAACAAAACACCCCCCATTCTATCCCTGTCGCGATGCCGCAGGTCAACGGGCATATCGTCCCGCGTATGGTCCCGCGGTGACCGCTCACGCCTTTCGGCCGGCGTCCTTGCCCGAAATCTCCGGCATTCGCGGCCCAAGGAAACGCAGAGGTACGAACATGGTCGTCCGGTCCGGATTCCGGCATCTCAAAAAGGCACTGCTGTCCGCGGGCGCGGTGGTCGCGCTCGCCGCCGGCCTGCTGTCCGGCGTCTCCGCGCCGTCGCAGGCCGCCACCTCGCAGGCGTGTGACATCTACGCCGCGGGCGGCACGCCGTGCGTGGCGGCGCACAGCACGACCCGCGCCCTGTACGGCGCCTACAACGGCCCGCTGTACCAGGTGCGCCGCACGTCCGACAACGCCACCCGGGACATCGGCGTGCTCAGCGCGGGCGGGGTCGCCGACGCCGCCGCGCAGGATTCGTTCTGCGCCAATGCGACGTGCCTCATCAGCGTCATCTACGACCAGTCGGGTCGTAACAACCGGCTGACCCAGGCGCCTCCCGGCGGGTTCTCCGGCCCGGCCGCGGGCGGGTACGACAACCTGGCGAACGCGACGGCGGCGCCGGTCATGGTGGGCGGGCACAAGGCCTACGGCGTGTACGTGGCCCCGGGCACCGGCTACCGCAACAACAACACCAACGGTGTGGCCAAGGGGGACCAGCCGGAGGGCATGTACGCCATCTTCGACGGCACGCACTACAACGGTGGTTGCTGTTTCGACTACGGCAACGCCGAGACCAACAGCCGCGACAACGGCAACGGCACGATGGAGGCCATCTACTTCGGCAACATCAAGGTGTGGGGCTACGGCGCGGGCAACGGGCCGTGGATCATGGCCGACCTGGAGAACGGCCTGTTCTCCGGGGTGAACCAGCACTACAACGCCGGTGACCCCAGCATCAGCCACCGGTTCCTGACGGCGATCGTCAAGGGCGAGCCCAACCACTGGGCCATCCGCGGCGGCAACGCCCAGTCGGGAAGCCTTTCCACCTTCTACAACGGGGTGCGGCCGAACGTGTCGGGCTACAACCCGATGAAGAAGGAAGGGGCCATCATCCTGGGCATCGGCGGCGACAACAGCGTCGGCGCCCGCGGCACCTTCTACGAAGGCGTGATGACCTCCGGCTATCCCTCCGACGCCACCGAGAACGCCGTGCAGGCGAGCATCGTCGCGGCCGGGTACTCGACCTCCGGCGGCGGCATCCCGGGCGGAACGCTCACCCCCGGCTCGTCGATCTCGCTGCGCGCGACGACCTCCGGCTACACCGACCGCTACATCCGCCACCAGAACGACCAGGTCGTCACCTCGGTGATCAACTCTTCCAGCTCGTCTCTGGACAAGAGCGACGCCACCTGGATCGTGCGGGCCGGCCTGGCCAGTGGCTCGTGCGTGTCGTTCGAGTCCAGGAACTACCCCGGCGACTTCCTGCGGCACTACAACTACCAGCTCTACCGTCAGCACAACGACGGCAGCTCGCAGTTCGCCGCCGACGCCACCTTCTGCCCGCAGACCGGAAAGAGCGGCCAGGGCACGTCCTTCGCCTCCTACAACTACTCCACCCGCTTCCTGCGGCATTACAACAACACCGTCTACATCGCCGGCAACGGAGGCTCCAACACCTTCGACAACGCCACGGCATGGGCCGCCGACGTGAGCTGGAGCGTCGACCAGCCCTGGGGATAGACCCCCGCGCGTCCGAGCGGAGCCGTCCCGTCGCACGGGGACGGCTCCGCGTCTTGTGGAGGCCTCCGCGTCCTGTGGAGGCGCGACACAGCAGGGCGCGGCAGGGTGGCGCCGGGGCCGCCGTCAGCTGTTGCGGACGTTGTAGGTGACCCGGGCCCAGTCCCTACTCTCTCCTTCTCTGAAGTTCCAGACTTTGATGCTGTACTGGGTCGACTGGCCGGCCCAGAGGTAGAACTGGTAGGCCACGCTGTGGGACAGCTCCTTGGTGTCGGAGGTGGCGCCCTCGTAGAAGTCGACGCGCCCGGTGGTGAGGACGTTGCCGTTGGAGACGATCTTGTGGGTGGCGAACACCTCGGTGCGGATCTCGCCGCCGCACTTGGCGTAGGGGCGGTAGCTCACCGAGCCGGTGTCGGGGACGAACCGCGAAAGCCGGATCGTCGTGCGGCAGTGCTCGTCGTCGGCCCAGAACCCGGGCTCGTAGTCGTTGGTCTCGATCGTCAGCGTGCCGGTGATGCTCCGGGCCAGGCCGCCCGCGGACGCTGCGCCGGCCGCCGGGGCCACGCCCAGGACGAGCAGCGACAGCAGTGCGGCGGTCGAAGCGATCTTCCGTCCGGCATGATCGCGCAGGATGGTGCTCATGGCGTCTCGCTCCCGGGTCGAGGCGGGCGTTCTCTGACGCTCCAGTGATAAGGGGCACCGGTTGCGAGGCGCTTGAGGGCCGTTTGCGCGCGGCCTGCCGACGACGCCGCCCGCTACGACCAGCCCGTCCGGCGCGGGACGGGCCCCGGAGAAGCGCTCCGGGCCGGAGCGGACACCGCTCCGGCCCGGGTCATGCGATGGCGCCGTCATGGGATGGCGCCGGTTCCGCGATGGTGCCGGTCAGGGCTTCTTGGCGGACGGCTCCTCGCTCGGCTTCTGCCCCGGGTCCACCGGCTTGTCGTCCGGCTTGCCGGGGTCGCCGGGCTTGCGGGTCGGGTCGCCCGGCTTGCCGGTCGGCTTGTCGTCCGGATCGGGCCCCGGCTTCTGCTCCACCTGGTCGGCGGGCGGTGCCGTGACCGTCACCGGAGTGCCGAAGTCGGCGAAGTCGATGACGTCACGCTGGCCGTTGTCGCTGAAGGTGACCTCCAGCCGCCGGACCCGTCCCTGGTCGTCCACCTCCACCGAGCCGGTGGCGTCGAACGACTCCTTGGAAGCGCCGGCAGGGCCGGTCCACTTCTGGTCCTTCAGCGAGAAGGTGAACCGCCGGCCGGTCCAGCCGGTTCCCGAGGCCGTGCCGTCCTCGTGGACGTCGGTGGCCGACCGGAGCTTCTGCAGGGCGGCCTGGGGGTCCTGGGGGGCGAGCTTGACCAGGGCGGTGGCCGCCGGCGCGCCCTTCTCCTGCCCCTGGTCGCGCGGGTAGAGGTGCCATTTCGCCGCGCCGGCCTCTCTGATGTACATCCGGTCGCCGATGAAGATGGTGTCGGTCCCGCCGCCACTTCTCCCGTTGACGACGCCGACGCGCCGGACCGGGTCGAAGGCGCCGTCGAACGCCTTGGCGCCGGAATCGCCGTGGATGCGGTAGCTCTCCTTGCTGGTGTTGTCCACCGCGGCGGCCACCTGGGCCTGTGCCGAGGGCTGGCCGCCGAGCAGCACCAGCACGGTCGTGCCGACCGTGGCGGCGACACCGGCCGTGGCGATCACCGGCACCAGGGACCGGGCCCGCCGGGGTGCGCGGGTCGTCACCGGCATGAGGTCGATGCCCGCGGGCCGATCCTCGGTCGCCCTGACGAGCAGGGTGCGGAGTTCACTCTCGTTCATGGAAGGCTCCTGTCGTTGGTGGTTCACCGGACTCCACTCCCTTCCTGCTCGGGTTGGTTGACAGCCGTCTCGGGTGAGATCAGCAGGCGCATCGCTCGCAGGCCGCGATGCGTGTGGGACTTGACCGTGCCCGTGGAGCAGCCCATCAGGTCGGCGACCTCCGCTTCGGGCAGGTCGACGAAGAAGCGCAGCACCAGGGCCGTGCGCTGCCTGACGGGCAGCTTCGCCAGCGCCTTGCGGACGTCCTCGGCCACCGCCCGGGCATCCGCCACATCGCCCGAGCCGGCCGCTTCCGGCAGGTCGGGACGGGGGACCTCCCGCCGCCACCGGGCGCGCCACCACGAGCGGTGGGTGTTGACCAGGATGCGGCGCAGGTAGGCGTCGGGTTCGCTGCTGGTGTCCAGCCGGTCCCATACCCGGTACAACTTGCCGAGGCAGGACTGCACCAGATCCTCGGCGGTGTGCCAGTCCCCGGTGAGCAGGACGGCCGTTCTCAGGTGATGGTCTCCCCGGCGCCGTACGAAATCCGCGAAATCGGCATCCACCCGGTCTCCTCTCGTCGCTGAAAGCCACCCCTGACACGCCCCGGGCGCCACCCCTGGTTGACCGGGATCACCCGGAATCTTCGGCGGCCTCAGGTGCGCGGACGAGCGGGGGAGCGCGAGAGCGGCGTACCGGAGGACGCGTACGCCGGAGGCCGGTCGGCTCTGTTCTCCGGGTGTCCGGTGCCGCCTCCGCGCGGCGGGGCCGTCCGGGTGGCGCGCCCCGCCGGGTGGAGGCGGGGTCAGCCGGTGACCGGGATGAGGGCGTTCGTCCCTCCCACCAGCGGCAGCGTGACCGTGCTCTTGGTGGGGTCGAGGGTCAGGGTCGCGCCGGGGGCGGGACGGATGGTGTGGTCGTGGTCGCTGGACAGCAGCACCAGGCCGATCCGGTGGCCGGCCGGGAACACATAGTCGTGCGGCTGCATGTCGAAGCGCAGGCGGTACGGGGTGCCGGGCCTGACCGGGTCGGACCTCCAGAGCGACCGGCGGTTCTGCGGGTCGGCCCAGCCCCGGGTGACGATCTTCGCCTTGCCGCTCGGGTCGTGGTCGACCAGCAGCGCCGTGAGGTTGGCGGCGGGCCGGCCGAAGGACATCCGCAGCGACAGCTCCGGGGTGCCACTGAGCCGCACCGCGCCGGCCAGTGGGCCGGACCTGTAGGCCAGGCGGTTCGCGGAGGCCGCCGCGTCGGCCAGTGCCTGCGCCGGCTGTGACGCGTCGTCGACGAAGGTCTCGGTCACCGGCGCGCCCTGGCGGGTCCGGCCGGGGGTGAGCACGCCCGCGGCCCCGCCGACGCCCGGCGCCAGGTGCAGGCGGACGCCGGCCGCGGCCGGGTCGGGCCACTCGGCGTACTGCACCAGGCTGCGGTCCTCACGCTGGACCAGCGCCCGCGGGTCGTTCTCCACGCCGTTGCGGTGGTCCCACAGGTAGCGGGTGAACCAGCGGTTCAGCACGTCGAGGCCGGGGGAGCCGCCGTGGCCGCCCTGGTGCAGGTAGATCTTGTGCGGCACGTGACGCGCCTTGAGCGCCTCGTACCACCGCGCGGCCTGCTTGGTCTTGACGTTCCAGTCGTTGAGCCCGTGCGCGACCAGGACGGCGGCGTGGACGCGGCGGACGTCGTTCACGTAGTCGCGCTCGTCCCAGAAGCGGTTGTAGTCGCCGGTCACCCGGTCCTGCGCCTTCGCGAGCCTGTCGATGACGCTCCGGCAGACCGCCCGGTCGGCGCGGGTGTAGACGTACTCGGCGAGCACGTCGGTGTCCTCGCCCTGGTAGCCGCCGGGGGCGACGACGGCGCCGTTGGCGCGGTAGTAGTCGTACCAGCTCGAGATCGCCGAGATCGGCACGATGGCCTCCAGCCCCTTGACGCCCGTGCTCGCGACGGCGTTGGGCAGGGTGCCGTTGTAGGAGGTGCCGATCATGCCGACCCTGCCGGTGGTCCAGGTGGCCCGCACCTGCGCGCCCGTGGCGTCGTAGGCCTTCGCCCGGCCGTTGAGCCAGTCGACGACGGAGGCGGCGCCGATGGTCTCGTCGCGGCCGCCGACGGTCGGGCACCCGTCGGATCCACCGCTGCCCAGCGACTCGGCGTGGACGACGGCGAAACCGCGCGGCAGCCAGTTGGCCTCGTGGCTGGTGCTGATGGCCGGTCCGGGGCCGGTGCCGTCGATGCTCCTGGCGTTCCCGGCCCCGTCGGCGTCGGCGGCGGCCGGCCGCTCGTCGGTCCGCGGGTCCAGCACCTGGCCGTCCCGGTCGTCCTGGCCTGGGCGCCGTGCCTCGTACAGCTCGTGGTCGACGTCGTGGTTGCCGATCGGGTTGCCGCCGGCGTAGTACGGGCTGGCCTCGTACACGACGGGCGACCTCAGCCCGGCCGTCTCGGTCTCCCGGAGCCGGGTGACCTCGGCGTGCACCCGGTCCCTGCGCCCGTCGCCGTCGCTGTCGACCGTCGTCTCGACCCACACCTCCTGGCGGATCCAGTCGTCGGGGTCGGCGGAGAACACCGGCTGGGCGAGGCCGTCCTGGAAGACCGGCCCGACGGCGGCGTCCGGGGACGCGGCAGCCGGGTCGACGGCGACCCCCGCGAGGGTCGTGGCGACGGCGAGGCCGAGCGCCGCGGCGCCGTGGCGTGCCGGTGCGGGACGACGGACGCCGGTCGGTGCCACAGGGCCTGTCACCGGGCAGGGCATTGACATCGGCGAACCTTCCGTGACGCTGAGAGGTCCGAGACCGCGGCCGCGGTGCCGAACGGAGTTCAAGGGACCACGAAGGCGGCCCGCTCGATGTTATGGGGACGAAGTTCCGAATGTCGCTAGATGGGCTTTATTTCTTTATTGTGGCATTTGCGGGGTACGTAGGGCTTTTGACGAATTAGTGGTGTCTGTCGTTAGTGCTGGTCGGCGGTCCGGGGCGCCGCCGGTCGGCTCGATGTCACCTTCCGGTCAGCGCTCCGGCGCGCATACTGTCGTAATGTCCCCCACACCAGCCTCCCCCGACCCATCCGTCCTCCCCACCGGTTCACCGTTCCGCCCGTCCCGCCGGGCGGTGCTGGCCGGCGCCGGAGGCGCTCTGGCCGCCACGCTGGTCCCCTCCCTCCCCGCGCGCGCCGAGACCACGGGCGACGGCCGCGACGGCCGCACCCCGGTCGCGTCCGGCACCGACTTCGCCGTCGCCGTCTCACCCGACGGTCGCACGCTCGCCCTGGACATGCTCGGCGTCCTGTGGGTCTGCTCGGCCTCCGGCGGCACCGCGCGCCGGCTCACCAGCGACCTGTACGACATAGCCCAGCCCGACTGGTCGCCCGACGGGTCCACCATCGTGTTCCAGTCCTACCGCGACGCCGTCTTCGACCTGTGGACGATCCGCCCCGACGGGTCGGCGATCAGGCGGCTCACCACCGGGCCCTTCGACCACCGCGAGCCCCGCTACAGCCCGGACGGGCGCACCATCGCCTACTCCAGCGACGCCGGCGGCGGCTACGGCGTCCACCTGTTCGACGTCGCCACCGGCGCGACGCGCGTCCTGGCCGACACCTCCGCCGAGGAGTACGAACCGGCCTGGTCGCCCGACGGGAGCCGCGTCGCGTTCGTCGTCGCCGACACCAGGATCGACGTCGTGGAGGTGGCCACCGGCGCCCGCCGCACCGCGGTCACCGTCCCGGCCGGCCAGGTCATCCATCAGCCGTCCTTCCTGCCGAACGGGACCGACATCGCCTACCACCTGTTCCACGACGGGGTCAACGAACTGGCCTGCACCGCGGGCACGCTCGTCTCCGGCGAGGAGGTCTTCCCGTTCAGAGCGCGGTTCCTGCGGGACGGGCGCTACTACTACACCTCCGGCGGCGCCGTCCGCACCCGCCGCCTCGGCTCGGCGTCCGCCGGCACGGTCGGCTTCACCGCCGCGCTGACCACGACGACCCCGAGGTACCGCAAGAGCGTCCGCGTGTTCGACGCGCCCGGGAGGTTCCCGGTCGCCGGCATCGGCAGCCCGGCGGTGTCCCCCGACGGCACCGCCATCGCCTTCCGCGCGCTCAACGACATCTACCTGACGCGCGCCGGAGGCAGGCCGTCCCCGCTGTTCGGCGACCGGTGGTGGAAGGCCGACCCCGACTTCTCCCCGGACGGGCGGCGGCTGGCGTTCGTCACCGACCGCACCGGCACGCTCAACATCTGGGTCCGCGACCTCGCGACCGGCGCCGACACGCAGCTCACCCACCTGTCGGACTCGGCCGCCCTGTCGGTCCGGTGGTCACCGGACGGCAAGGAGATCGCCTACCTGGACCAGGACGGCGCCCTGTGGGTCCTGGACGTCGCCGCCGGGGAGGTCCAGAAGGTCTTCGACGCGACCTTCGAGCCGGGCCGGCCGACCTGGTCGCCCGATGGCAGGACGATCGCGCTGGCGGCGGTCGTGCCGTACTCGCGGCGCTACCGTGAGGGCCTGTCCAAGATCCTCCTGGTCGACCGGGCGACGGGCGCCGGCGCCTACGTCGACCCGGCCCCGCACCGGTCCCTGCAGACCCGCGGCGACGACGGCCCCGTCTGGTCGCCGGACGGCACCATGCTGGCCTTCGCCATGGAGTCGGTCGTATGGGTGCTGCCGGTCGACCCGGCCGGACGGCCCACCGGGCCCGCCCGGCAGGTCACCCGGGAGGTGTCGGACGCCCCGGTGTGGGCGGGCGACTCCGCCACCCTGCTCTACCTCAACGGCGGCAGGCTGAAGACGGTCCGCGTCGACGGCGGGCACGTCCGGACCGTCCCCGTCGAGCTGTCCTGGCGCAACGACCCCGGCCCGGACGAGGTCGTCGTGCACGCCGGCCGCATGTGGGACGGCGTCTCCGCCACCGTGGCCCGCGACGTCGACATCATCGTGCGCGGGCAGCGCGTCGTCGCGGTCGAGCCGCACCAGCCGGGACGGCGCGGCACGCTCGTCGACGCCGGCGACAGGTTCGTCATGCCGGGGCTGATCGACATCCACCACCACCGCGAGATGCAGGGGTACGCCTACGGGTCGCGGCAGGGGCCGCTGTGGCTCGCCCTCGGCGTGACGACCACCCGCTCGCCCGGCTCACCCGCCTACCACATGGTCGAGGAGCGCGAGTCGGTCCAGTCGGGCGCCCGGCTCGCACCGCGCTACATCGCCACCGGCGAGGCCATCGACGGGCCGCGCGTCTACTACAACTTCATGCGCCCGACCTACTCCCACCAGCAGCTGAGACTCGAGCTGGAAAGGGCCGAGGACCTCGGCTACGACCTGATGAAGTGCTACGTGCGGCTGCCCGTCGTCTGGCACAAGGAGGTCATCGAGTGGGCCCACCGCAGGGGCAAGCCGGTCACCTCCCACTACCACTACCCGGCGATCGCGATGGGCGGAGACGGCACCGAGCACGTCGGCGCGACCAACAGGTTCGGCTACTCGCGCACGGTCACCAACGTCGGCTCCGCCTACTCCGACGTCATCGCCATGTTCAACGCCTCGAAGATGGCCAGGACCCCGACCCTGTTCGGCTCCGCGACCCTCTACAAGGAGGACACCTCGCTGGTCACCGACGAGCGGGTCCGCCGGCTTTACCCGAACTGGCGGATGGCCAAGCTCGAGGCGAGCGTCACCACCGCGCGGACGACCGACCAGACGGCCAACCGGGCCAACCTCGCCAACCAGGTCGCGCAGCTGGTGGCGATGGTCCGCGGCGGCGGCGTCGTCACCGCCGGGACCGACGCGCCGATCGACCACCTCGCGGTCAGCCTGCACATGAACCTGCGGGCCATGGTGAAGTACGGCCTGACCCCGCGGGAGACGCTGATCACCGCGACGAGCACGTCCGGCGCCTACCTCGGGCTGCCGCTGGGCAGGATCGGCAAGGGCATGTACGCCGACCTGGCCATCGTCGACGGCGACCCGCTGACGCGCATCGAGGACGCCGCGAACGTCGTCGCCGTCGTCGTCGGCGGCAGGCACCACACGGTCGAGGGGCTACTGGCGCCCTACCCGTCCTCCACGACCACCGACCAGGCCGGGCCGCCCGCCGCCCTGGCGGCCCGCGGCAAGGTCAGGGCCCGTGTCCCCGTCCACCCGAGCGCCGCGGCCTTCTGGTGGAACGACCCGGCGGAACTGGAGAAGGCCCGCGTCTCCTGCGACCACGACCACTAGCCGTCCCTGGTTCGTTTGCTCCCGGGCGACCGGGAGCAAACGAACGATCAGGGATGAACGGGGGCGCTAGCTGACGTTGGCCGCGGTCGGGCATGGATATCCCAATGAGTGCACAGGACGCTAATCTGCCGATCATCGCAAATAGGGGCCCAATAGCATGGTCCACGGCTATTTTCGGGGAATGGGTGATGCGACGGATGAATAGCACTTTCCTGCGATGGACGGGCTGAGACGGGGTCACTCTAGGCGCGGGATTATCGATAAATTGTGACAAGACTCACGCCGTTCACTTTTTCGCCATAAGTCGTGATTAGTCTTCCCGTGCACGCATTACCCACGGGAGGAGCCCCTTTTGTCGTCGAAGCTTTATCGCTTCGCCTCGGCCGCGGTGGCGGCAGGTCTCATCGTCCTGACGATGACGAGCCCGGCGCACGCCACCTTCAACCCCATCGGGACCGAGCCCGTCGCGCCCTACGCCCAGCCGGTGGACGCCAGCGTCCCCCAGCGCGGGTGCACCACGACGCCGGCGGACCCCAAGAACACGACCTCCGCCGCTCCCGCGGTCCAGGTGATCTACGCCTGGCACGACGGCAACGGCAACAACTACGAGTCCTACGTCGAGCGCATCGCCAAGATCGTCGACAGGATGGACTGGCTGCTCGACGAGTCCACCGACTACGACCAGCACGTCAAGCTGAGCTGCCGCAGCGGCTACAACACCGGCACCTCCTCCGGATACGCCCACGCGCTCGTGGTGCCGGAGAAGATCGAGAACGCCGTCATCGCCGGTGAGACCCCGCCCGACGTCATCGCCGACGACCTGTTCGCGGCCGGTTACGACAACGCCAACCGCAAGTACCTGGTGTTCGAGGACTTCGACGGCACGGCGACCGCCCACTGCGGCGACGTCTGCGTGGCGACCGCCGACGAATGGGACAGCGGCACCCTGATGCACGAGCTGATCCACCTGTACGACGTGGACCACGCGAAGGTCAGCGAGGTGCCGAACACCTTCTCGATCAACGACATCATGATCAGCCAGTACAACGACTGGCAGATCGACCAGGAGTTCAACACCTACTACGACCCGAGCGAGACCTCGGCGACCTTCTACACCTCCAGCTATCCCGACACCCGCAAGGTCAACCTCGCCGCCTACTCGATGTTCACCACGCCGACCTGCTGCGACGTGGGGTACAGCAACGACCTGCTGACCGCGCAGGAACGCACGATCGAGGCGGACGCCCCGTACGGCAACCCCACGGGCTTCACCGTGTCCGGCGGCGGCTGGATGCAGGAGACCCCGCCGGGACCCGACGGGCAGACCTCGGCGCGGTACTACGACGGCCGGCGGTCGCTGACCATGAACGTGCAGTCGTACGCCGAGGGCGCGGTGTCGGTCACCCGCAAACCGGCGGTGACCGCGGGGCAGCGGTACAAGTTCTTCGCCCGCCTGACCACCGGCACCTCCGGCAACGTCAAGCTGCGGCTGTCCTGGTACAACTCCTCCAGCGGCCTCATCTCGACCTCCGACAGCTCGACCTACTCCCTGACGTCCGGCTGGCAGGAGTACGCGGTGTCGGCGATCGCGCCGACCGGCGCGGCCACCGTGCAGTTGTCGGTGGTGAGCCCGGCGGGGCAGACCTTCGCCTACCTGCTCGACAGCCTGCAACTCAACCGCTGCGACAACGGCAGGACCACCGACGGCTGCCGCCTGAACGGCTGATCGTCACGCGGTTCCCAGCGCCTCCGGCCGGCGGGTCCCCCGCCGGCCGGAGCGCCCGTGCGCGCTGACGGCGCAGACCCGGCGCCCGCCGTCCGCGTCCGCTCGTAACACCTGCCAGAACGCCCGTCCGGGCGTCCATCCGCACCACGGGGGCACGCGCCTCGACGGGGTGAGCCGTCGCGGCCGTCCCGCGGTCAGGTGGACGTCCGGACCGGGCCGGTCCACTTCAGCTCGGGCAGGTTGACCACGATCGCCTCCTGCGTACTGCGCGCGATGACCACGACCGCCTCCACCTCGGGGTCGGGGTTCTCCTCCCGGTGCGGCACGAACGGCGGCACGAAGATGTAGTCGCCGGGCGCGGCGTCGATCCGCACCTCGTGCGGCTCGCCGCCCTCCACGTCGAGGAACACGAACGACGGGGTGCCGCTGACCACGTAGATCGCGGTCTCGGAGTCGCCGTGGTGATGGGCGGCGGACACCGTGGCCGGGGCCACGTGCGTCTGGCCCATCCACAGGCGCCTGGACCCGACGCTCGCGCCGCTGATGGCGGCCCGCCGCAGCATCCCGCCGGTCTGCGAGGTGTCGCCCGTCATCTCCGCCGGGGCCACATGGTGCAGCCGGCGATGAAACGGGTCCTCGGGAAGCTCGACGCTCACGTGTGTCTCCTTGGGCTGGCTGGGGCAGAACCGGTAGCGCGGCACCCGGCCGGCGTTCTTCCAGGAGGGCACCAGACCGATCATGGCCACCGGCGGCCGGTAGTACAAAGGGGCGTGCCTACGAACGCACAGGCGTCGCCGGAGAATGGGGACGCGGCCGTGGCCGTCCGGCAGCCGCAGGTACGGCTCCAGGGGCGCGGTGTGTCAGCGGCGCCCAGGGGGCCGGGTCAGGCCAGGGGTGAAACTCCCGGCGCGGCTCGCGCGTTGGTCAGGGCAACGGGCCCTTGGGGCCGGTGCTCTCCGCCCGCTTCCCGTCGGGCTCTCGATCGGAAGGACGAGAGGTCGATGATCCCTGAGCAGAGCGGCCGCCGGCCGCGGGAGGAGTCGCGCCGGGCCCCCGGCGTGGTCCGGGCCGAGCGGCTGCGCTACCCGGCCCGGTCGCTGGTGCTGCTGGCCGGGCTGCCGGGCGCCGGCAAGAGCACCCTGCTGGCGCGCCTGTACGACCTGGACGGCGGTGAGACCGGACCGGTGCCGGCGGGGGAGGTGCGGGTGATCGACTCGCGGCAGTCGCGCAACTGGTGGGCGCGATTCCTCGGGCCGGTCCCGCCGCGGGCGCGCACTCCTCTCGTGCACGCCACCCACGTGGTGCGCATCGCGCGGGCGGTGCTGCGCGGGCACTCCGTCGTCGCCCACACCAGGGGCACCTGGCCGCACATCCTGTACGGCTTCGCCTGGCTCGCCCGCCGGCGCGGCGCCGGCACGCACGTCATCCTGCTCGACATCCCGCCGCCGACCGCCCGGGCCGGGCAGTACGCGCGCGGCCGGGTCGTCACCGTCGGCGCCTTCGCCCGGCACTGCCGGCGCTGGCGATCGCTGGTCGAACGCGCCCGCTCCGGCGGGCTGCCCCCCGCCGCCAGCGTCACCCTGCTGGACCGCGAGGCCGCCGACCGGCTCCGCGAGATCCGCTTCGACGGCCCGCCCGCCAGCGGCGCGAGCCGCTGACCCCGGCGCCACCCCGCGCAGGTGAGGGCCGGGCGGGCGTCGTGGTGGCCGGCGGGTCAGTGGACGGCGGGAATGGAGCCGCCGGGCATGGGACCGGCCCGCCGCGACAGCGACGGGCCGGTGGTCGGGGGACGGGGGACGGGCGAGGGTCAGCCGGCCGTCTTGTCGGGGCGTTCGGTGAGGCGGATGGCGCTGACGATCGGATCGCCGGTCCGTGCGACGAAGTTCACGTCGAGCCGTCCGCCGGTGACCTTCACCGTGTACTGCCGGGTCAGCGCGGCGTTCTGGCCGGCCTCGCGGGCGATGTCGAGCGCTTGCGCCGCGACCTCGCCGTCGATGCGGACGTCGAAGACGCGCTGGCCCGGCCGCTTGTTCCGGGTCTCGGCGAAGCCGAGCTCGACGGTGTAGACGCCGTCGGGCACGCCGTCGAACCGGTAGCCGTGCATCCCTTCCCGGGCGCTGGCGAACAGCGCCTGGTCGGTGGTGCCGGAGATCGTGCTCTTCGTCGTGGACGCCTTGCCCTCGCCCACGTGGCCGCTGCCGCCAGGGGCGTACCGCCGGTCGGCCGTCCAGGTGTCGCCCGCGGCGTCGACGGTGCTCTTGTCACCGCCGGCGTCGATGGCGACCCGCAGCTTGGGCACCACGACGGTCACGACGACCGGGAAGGCCGGAGCCCGGCCGCTGGAGGAGCGCACGACCAGCGCGCTGGAGCGGAACTCACCCGGCCGGACGCCGGAGCTGGAGGCGGTGACCTGGAGGGTCACCGATCCGCCCGCCGCGATGCGCCCGCTCGCCGGGGTGACCGTCAGCCAGGTCTGGGCGGGGTCGGACTCGACGGTGTAGGTCGCGTCCGCGCCGGTGTTGGACAGCTCGACGCTGCCCTTCCTGGTGGCGGAGGCGGGCATGACCAGGGTGAGCCGCCCGGTCGAGGCGGTGACCCGGCCGGTGGCGAGCGCGGTGTCGAACGCGCTGCGCGCGCCGGCGGTGACGGTGACCTCCTTGGTGAAGGTGCCGTAGTTCTCCGCTGAGACCTCCAGCTCGTAGTCCCCGGCGGGAACCTGTCCGAGGAAGGTGCCGTCGGCCGCGGTGGTGAAGGAGGCCGCGTCGCCCACCTTCACCGTCGCGCCGGCCAGGGGCTTGCCGTCGTTGGCGTCGGTGACGGTCCCGGCCGCCAGTCCGTGACCCCGAGCGGCGAAGACCAGCGTCTGGTCGTCGCGAACCGCCGCGTCGTCCAGGGAGTACTGCAACGCGTCGGTGCCGTCCCCGTTCTCGATGCCGACCGTGGCCTTCTGACCGGCCTTGTAGGTGTCGTCGATTCCGCTGTAGCGGAACTCGACCGAGCCGTCCTCGCCGAGCAGCGCCTCGAAGGAGATGATCCCGTCGACGCCGAGGAACCGCGCGTTGCGCCATTCGAGGACGAAGGTACGGTTCGGCGCCGTGCCGATGGTCGAGGTGTAGAGCCCGCCCTCGCCCTCGATGATCTGCAGGTCGGCCCAGTACGGGTAGATCGCGGCGTTGGGCCCGTCGGTGGAGGGCAGCGGGCCGTGGGTCGGGAAGGAGTAGCGGTTGGCGTCGAAGCTGACGTAGCCGTTGGTGCTGACGACGCCGCTGGTGTAGGTCTTGCCGTAGAACGGGAAGGCGAAGGGCAGGCCGACCGTCTGGGTCTCGTCGTCCCAGACCAGCGGCTCCAGGTGCGTGCCCTTGACGAACGGCTTGGCGTCGCTCCTGCAGGTGTGCCCGAAGGCGTCACTGCGGACGGTCAGCTCGATGTCCTTGGCCGTGTCACCGGTCACCGTGACGGGCACGGTGGTCTTCTCCGAGCACAGCGAGGTCGGTGCGGCCTTGAGGTCGTAGGTCTTGTGCGGCAGCCGCAGCTCGTAGCGGCCGTTCGCGTCGGTGACCGTGGTGGCCGGGGTGCCGGCCGCGGTCACGGTGGCGCCCGGCTCGGGCTGTCCGACGCTGGTGACCGTTCCCGACACCGTGCTCAGCTCCTGAGCGGTCAGCGTCAGGTCCTGGGTGACGGTCCGGTCGGTGGAGACGGTGACGGTCGCGGTCGCGTCGTCGTAGGTGAACTTCTTCACCGTGAGCTTGTACTCGCCGCTCAGCAGGCGGGGGAGGGTGTAGGTGCCGTCCTGCGCGGTGGGGACGGCGCGGCTCAGCGGGCCCGAGACGCTCACGGTGGCTCCCTCGACGGGAGAGCCGCCCGAGGTGACCCTGCCGGTCAGCGTGCCGAGCTCGCCGGCCGGGGTGGCCTTGACCGCGGCGTAGGCGTCCAGCATGCCCTCGCCCCAGACGAAGTTGTCCTGCGCGGTGCCGCCGCAGCCCTCGTCGTCGACGTCGACCGCCGTGCCGTCGAGCAGCGCGCGCGTGTTGTCCACGTCGTTGCGCAGGAACGGGGAGGCCGACCACATGAGCGCCACCGTCGCGGCGACGTGAGGGCTGGCCATCGAGGTGCCGGACTTCAGGCCGTAGCCGCCGCCGGGCAGCGCGGAGCGGATGTCGACGCCGGGCGCGGAGATGTTCGGCTTGGTCTCGCCGTTCTCGCCGGGGCCCCGGGAGGAGAAGTAGGCGATGTGGCCGCTCGCGTCGAACGCGCCCGCGCTGTAGCTGGCGACGTAGCCGCCGGGCGTGCCGGTGGTGCCGCACGCCGGGCCCGCGTTGCCGTTGGAGAAGGCGGGGAAGATGCCGGCGGCGACCCATGCCGACACCATGTCGGTGTACCAGAGGTCGATGCCCTCGCCGCCCCAGGAGTTGTTGACGATGTCGGGGGCGAGGTCGGGCCGGGGATTCTGGTTGTTCAGGTCGGTGGGCGCGATGATCCACTGCCCGGCGGCGAGCAGGGCGTAGTCGGGGCACCCGCCGACGGTGAAGCACGCCTTCGCGGCGATCCACTTGGCGCCGGGGGCGACGCCGATGGCGTTGGCGCCGCCGTCGTCGCCGACCATGGTGCCCATGGTGTGGGTGCCGTGGCCGCGGTCGTCGCACGGGGCCTTGGAGGGGCAGGCGCCGGCGGGGTCGTACCAGTTGTAGTCGTGGTCGACGGTGCCGTCCGGTCCGGTCCCGCGGTATTGGGAGACCAGCGCGGGGTGGTCCCACTGCACGCCGGTGTCGATGCTGGCGATGGTGACGCCCTCGCCGTGGTCGCCGAGCTCGTTCCACACCTTGGGGGCGTTGATGCGGTCGATGTTCCACTCGACGGAGGCGGTCGTGGCCTTGGCCGTGCCCGGCGCGGGGTCGGGTAGCGGGACGACCTTGGACGGCTCGATCGCCGCCACCTCGGGGAGCTCGGCGATGTCGGCCGCCAAGGCCGCGTCGCCGGTCACCTTGACGGCGTTGACGATCCAGAAGGGGGTGAAGTCGGCGTGCGCGGCCTTCAGCAGTTTGCGCAGGCCCGCCTGGGAGGAGGCGGCGGTCTCGGTCTTGGCGCGGTAGACCTGGCGGCCCTTGTCGGCCTTGGTCTTGGCCGCGCGCGCGGCGCGCAGGTCGGCGCCGTCCTTCAGGCGCACCCAGAAGGTGGCCTTGTCGTCCTTGGACAGGTCGGCCCGGACCACGCGATCGATCTTGTCGGACGCGGGGGCGGCCTGCGTGGCGCTGTACGCCACTGATTGGGGGGCCAGCAGGGCGAGTGCGGTGGTCCCGATCAGGGCCGCTCGCCAGAGGCGGGGGATGGACACACGATCTCCTTCACGGGCCGTGGGGTACCCGTGGGGGACGGAAAAAGGGGTTATAAGGGGATCTTGCACACCCACGTGGAGCATCGTGGTTGGATCGTGGCTTTCACGGCAAGAGTGGGACAAAGCACGTTAAACAAGAATTAACACGCATATGTGAGGATCGGGCGCGGACCGGCCGTCTCCACCGGTCGGCCAAGTGGCGCCGACCTGCGGGAACGCCGTCCCAAGGTGGCCCGGCCACCCCGCCTCCGCGCGTCCCGCGCCGGGCGTGGCGGGATCACGCCAACGACGGAATCGGACACGCCGGCGGCTCGTGTGGAGCGGGTGCCGGTGGCTCGTGTGGACCGGGCGCTGAGGGCTCGCATGGAGCGGACTCCGGGCGCGCGCTCCAGGCGCCGGCCGCACGGTAGCCTCGCGGGGTGAAGCACGGCTCCCCACCCCGGCGTACGCCGCCGCGCGCGGAGCGGGCCTGCCCCTGCGGCCTGCCCGCCGCCTACGGCGAGTGCTGCGGCCGGTTCCACGCCGGCGCCGCCGCGCCGACGGCCGAGGCGCTCATGCGCTCGCGCTACGCCGCGTTCGCGGTCGAGGACGAGGCGTATCTGCTGCGCACCTGGCATCCGACGACCCGGCCGCCGCGCGTGGAGTTCGAGCGCGGCATGCGGTGGACCGGCCTGGAGATCGAGGACGTCTCCGGTGGCAGCCCCGTCCACACCGACGGCACGGTCACCTTCCGCGCCGGCTACACCTACCGTGGGCGTCCCGGCGAACTGCGGGAGAAGAGCCGCTTCGCCCGCCACCAGGGCGCCTGGACCTATCTCGACGCCGTCGCCACCGCCTGACCGGGCGGCCGGCGCGGGTGACCGACCGGCCCGCCCCCGACCGCGCGCCTGGACCGCGCGCCTGGACCGCGCGCCTGGACCGCGCGCCTGGACCGCGCGCCTGGAGGTCGACAGCCCGCGGCCCGCCGGCGTCCTACGGCACGCCTGTGTGCTCAGCGGTCGCCGGCGCCGCTCCCGTGGCGGGCGGCGCCTGGCCGCGCGCGCGGTGGGGCAGTGCCGGGGACGTCCGGCCAGCGCACCTCGGCGGCCTCGGCCAGGCGCCCATGCCACGGCGGGGCGGGGGCGGTCACGTCGAGGTAGTACTGCAGGAGGCCGGCCGTGGCACGGGCGTCGGCCAGCGCGTCATGGCGCCGTTCGAGGCGGACGCCGGCCGCGGCGCAGCAGGCGGCGAGGGAACGCGGCGCGTAGGCGAGCAGCCGGGCGGCCTCGGCCATCGTGCACACGCCGATGCGGTCCAGGCGCGGGAGCCCCGCCCCGAGCCGGTCGAACTCCCGGCGAAGGAAGGCCAGGTCGAAGCGCAGGTTGTGCGCGACGGGCACCCGGCCGCGCAGCAGGCCCGTGAGCGTGCCGGCGATGTCGCCGAACGCGGGGGCGTCGCGGACGTCCGCGGCCGTGAGGCCGTGGACGCTCCGCGGCCCGAGGTCGCCTCCGGGGTCGAGCAAGGTGCACCACTGGCCGGTGAACCGGCCGCTGGGGGCCAGGTGCACCACGCCGATCTCGACGACGCGGTGCCGTGAGGGCCGCAGGCCGGTCGTCTCCAGGTCCAGGACGGCATAGCCGACCGGGTCGGCGCCCACCGCCGGCCCTCAGTCGTGGTCGGCGGCGGCGCAGAATGCCGCGGATTCCGCGGCGGCGCAGGAGGCCGCGGCCTCGGCGGCGGAGTCGGCGGCGGCGCAGGGGATCTCGGAGCCGGTCGCGGCCTTGCTGAGCAGGGCGTAGAGGCTCTCACGCTCGGCCTGGTCGAGGGCGCCGAAGACCTCGTCCTCGGCGGCGGCCATGGCGCATTCGGCCTGGCACAGCAGATCGGTGCCCGCGGGGGTGAGCTCGACGATGTGGCGCCGGCGGTCTTCGGGGGAGCGTCGGCGCGCGATGAGATCGCCCGTCTCGAGCTCGTTCAGCAGCCCGACGATGTTGGTGCCGTCCATCTCGAGCGTCGCGGCGAGCGACTGCTGGGAGCACCCGCCCTGGGCGCGCAGCACCGTCAGGGCGACGAGGTGGCGCGGGCGCAGGCCGAGAGGGACGAGCACCGTCTCGGCGCGGAGCCGCACGCGGCGCGCCAGGTGGTCGAGCAGGGGGCCCGACCGGTGCGACTGCCGGTCGGCGGCCGGCGGGGAGGTCATGGCGAGAAGTCTAGCCGACTTGACGTTCGGTCGGTGGGGCACTAATGATTTGTCCTACACAAACGATTTGTGGAGGAGAAGCGACATGGCTCATCTGTTGCACATCGACGCCAGCATCCGGGGCGAGCACTCGGTCAGCCGCAGGCTCACGGCCCGGGCCGTCGAGGGCTGGCGCGCGGCACACCCCGGCGGCACCGTCACCTACCGTGACCTGGGCCGTCACCCGCTGCCGCACTTCGACGAGGCCGGAGGGCTGGCACGAATGGTGCCCGCCGAGCAGCACACCCCCGCCCAGGCCGCCTCCTGGGCGCTGACCGCGCAACTGATCGGCGAGATCCGGGAGGCCGACACGATCGTGCTGGGCCTGCCGCTGTACAACTTCGGCGTGCCCAGCACGGTAAAGGCGTGGGTCGACCACCTGATCGCCCCGGGGCTGTCCACCGACCCCGCCACGGGGGCGGGCCTGCTCGGCGGCAGGGACTTCGTGGTCATCGCCTCCCGCGGCGGCGGGTACGGCGAGGGCACGCCGCGCGAGGGCTGGGACCACGCCCAGTCGTGGCTGCCGCACGGGATCTCGATGACGGGTCTGGAACCGCGCTTCATCACCGCCGAGCTCACCCTCGCGGAGGTGCAGCCGGCGATGGCCGAGCTGATCCCGCAGGCCGCCGAGAGCCTCACGGCGGCGCAGCGGGCCATCGACGCCCTGTGGACCCCGGCCCACGCCCTGGCGTGACCCCGGCGCCCCGGTCCCGGGAGATCACCGGGCCGGCATGCGCAGGGCATCCGCGGGGGGCGATCCGGCGCGGGGGATGATCGCCGGCCGCCCTGGGGCGAGCAAGGCGGCCGGGCTCGGCGGGACTAGGGACGCCCCGGGCTCGTCTCGCCGGCGGCGAGGATGCCGAGGAGGGTGAGGGCCTCCTCGGAGGGGGTGCCGGGCTCGGCGTGGCACACGTAGAGCAGCACGCCGGGGGCGCTGCGCACGGTCAGCGTGTCGTGCCGGAGCAGGATCTCGCCCACCGCGTGGTGGTACATGCGCTTGTACTCGTCGACCTCGACGTCCTGGCGGGACCACATCCGCTGAAAGTCGGCGCTTTCCGAGGAGAGCTGGTCGACCAGCTCGTACAGCTCGGGGCGGTCGCGGTCGGCCTCGGCGGGGGCCTCGGTGGCGGCCTCGCGGAGATGGGCGACCTTCGAGCCGGCCTCCCGCTCCCACTCGGGGAAGAACTCCTGCGCGGCGGGGGCGAGGAAGGCGTGCCGCATCAGGTTGTCGGTGTGGTCCATGCCGTCGAACAGGATGCGCGCCATGCCGTTGGCGGCCAGCACGTCCAGCCGCCGGTTGACGGCGAACACCGGGGCGGTGTGCCAGTTCTCCACGGTCCAGCGCACCCGCTGGGAGAGCCGGGTCGGCCCCGCGGGCGGGTGGGCGAGCAGGTACATCCGCTCGGCTCCCGCCGCGTCGAGGTCGAAGACCCGCGCCAGGGCCACCAGCACCCAGTCGGGGGGATCTCGCTCGAGCCCCTGCTCAAGCCGTGCGTAGTACGCGGGATGCAGGCCGGCGAGCGCGGCCACCTCTTCCCGTCGCAGCCCCGGGGGCCGCCGGTGGCCGTCCGCCCGGACCGGGGCACCGGGCGGCGGCGCCGTCTCGCGCAGCGCGCGCAGCAAGTCAGCCAGAACCTCCATTCTGTCAACGTACGGCGTTCCGGCGCATCCACGGTGGGTGTGTCACACCCAGGCTCGCGCGGGTGATCAGGCGGTCGCCGCGCACACCCCGTCGATGCGCGCATCGACGGGCTCGCGTCGTCGTGCGCCCGGGGTCAGTTCCCTCCGCCCAGGTAGCCGAGCTGGGGCAGTTCCCGTTCGTATCGTTCGAGCAGCCGTCCGGCGAGTGCGACGGAGTCCACCAGTGGGTGGACGGCGAAGGCGCGCAGGGCGGCGCGGCGCGAGCCGGTGGCCGCCGCCTCGATCACCGCGCGCTCGGCCGCCTTGACGCTGGTGACCAGGCCCTGGGCGTGGCCGGGCAGCGGGTCCACCACCATCGGGCGGGCGCCGTTGGCGTCGACGAAGCAGGGCACCTCGACCACGGCGTCTTCGTCGAGGGCGGCGATGGAGCCGCGGTTGCGGACGTTGAGGATGAGCGTCGTGCGCTCGTCCAGCGCGATCGCGCGCATGAGCGCCAGGGCGACCCGGTCGTAGCCGCCGGACGCAAGGTCGCTGGACGCCCGCTCGCCGGCGCCGGCGGCCTCGCGGTTCTCGGCCATGTAGGTCGTCTCGCGCTCCAGCCGGGTGCTCTCCCACAGCTCGAGCGCCGAGCCGTCGGTCTCGGCGTAGAAGCGCCGCTGCTGCTCGATGAGCAGCGCCCCCCGCGTGCTCCGGGCGGCGCGCGCGGCCTCCACCGCCTCGCGATGGAAGTAGTAGTAGTGCAGATACTCGTTCGGGATGGCGCCGATGGTGCGCAGCCACTCGCCGCCGAACAGCTTGCCCTCCTCGAAGGAGGTCACGGCGGCGTCGTCGGCGAGCAGACCGGGCAGCAGGTCGCGGCCGCCCACGCGCACGGCGCGCAGCCAGCCCAGGTGGTTCAGGCCGGCGTAGTCCAGCCGGACCGCCGAGGGGTCGACGCCGAGCGCGTGCGCCACCCGCCGGCCGAGGCCCACCGGCGAGTCGCAGATGCCGATGACGCGGTCGCCGAGGTGGCGGGACATCGCCTCGGTGACGGTGCCCGCCGGGTTGGTGAAGTTGATGACCCAGGCGTCCGGGGCGAGGGCGGCCACCCGGCGGGCGATGTGCACGGCCACCGGCAGCGTGCGCAGCCCGTAGGCGATGCCGCCGGCGCCCACCGTCTCCTGGCCGAGCACGCCTTCCTCCAGGGCGACCCGCTCGTCCACGGCCCGCCCTTCGAGGCCGCCGACGCGGATCGCCGAGAAGACGAAGTCGGCGCCGGTGACGGCCTCGTCCAGGTCGGTGGTGATCCGCACCTCCGGGGCGCCGGGGACCTCCCGCGCCTGCTCGGCGAGCACCCGGCCGATCGCCGCGATGCGGGAGTGGTCCAGGTCGTGCAGGGTGACGTGGGTCACCCTGCCCTGTCCGCGGTCCCCGAGCAGCGCCCGGTAGACCAGCGGGACCCGGAAGCCGCCGCCGCCGAGAATGGTCAGTCTCATACCTCGATCACCCCTACCCCCGCGTCATGCGGTGCGACGCCGGTCACCGGTTCCACGGGCGGGTTCGTGCGCACGATGTCCAGATCACCCGCCTCGCATCCTCGCCATGCCCGTCCTTCGGTCCTACTCTCGCGGAACCACCGCCTCGCGCGGAAGCACTGCCGCGGGTGCGCGATCTTGCGTACGTGGTCATCGGATACATGGGTCGAACGCTTCATTATTCTCACAGGGGTGGTGGGCCGGTCCGTGGCAGCGGCCCGATCTCCGCCGGCCGGCCGGTGGGCGGCCGCGCGTTGCTCGAGGGAGTGGGTTCGTGAGGCTGAAGGTGGCGGTCGCCGGGCTCGGCGCCATCGCCCAGACGGTGCATCTGCCCCTGCTGGAGCGGCGGAGCGATCTGTTCGAGGTGGTGGCGGTGTGCGACATCTCGCCGTCGCTGACCCGCCGGGTCGCCGACCGGTACGGCGTGGCCCGGCGCCACACCGACGTGACCGCGATGCTCGACGGCGGCGGCTTCGACGCCCTGCTGGTGCTGACCTCCGGCTCGCACGGCCACGTGGTCGCCGACGCGCTCCGCCGCGGCCACGCCGTCCTGTGCGAGAAGCCGCTCGCCTACACCCGCGCCGAGGTCGACCAGATCGCCGCGCTGGAGGACCCCGAGCGACCCCGGCTGATGGTCGGGTACATGAAGCAGTACGACCCCGCCGTGCAGCGGATGGCCGGGCGCCTGACCGGCGTGCGCGCCGTCCAGGTGACCGTGCTGCACCCGGGCGACGGCTCGCAGCTCGCCTTCGCCCGGCTCCCTCCGCCGGCCGGCGACGTGCCCGCCGAGGTGGCCGACCGGCTCCGCGCCCGGGACGACGAACTGGTGCGCGCCGCCATCGGCGAGGCCGGGACAGAGGCGCGGTGGCTCTACATGACGATCCTCAACAGCATCTGCCACGACCTGTCGCTGCTGCGCCTGCTCGCCGGCGGGCCGGGCGGCGTGGACCACGCGGCCACCTGGCCCGGGCCGGGCGGGCGATCGGTGGAGCTGTCGGGGCCGTTGCGGACCGGCGGCAGGTACGCCGTCCACTGGCACTATCTGGAGGGCTATCCCTCCTACCGCGAGACCGTGTCCGTGCACCACGCGACGGGCTCGTTCGAGGTGGTCTTCCCCACGCCGTACCTGCTCGGCGCGGCGGCCCGGCTCACCGACGTGAGCGTCCAGGGACGCCTGTCCTTCCAGGACGTCACCCCGTCCTTCGAGCGCGAGCTGGTCGCCTTCCACGAGATGGTCACCCTCGGCGAGCCGCCGCTCACCGGCGTGCGCGGCGCCCTGGAGGACGTCGTCACCGCCCAGCAGGCGGTCAACCGGCTCCTGGCCGGCCACGGCCTCCCCACCGCCGGCGAGGCCAGGACCGAGGTCGGGCCGTCTAGCCCTCCCGGGTCGTCACGTCGGTGACGCGAGGTGCGCACGGGGACCATCACCGACCCGGCCGCCGCGCCGAGCTGGACCGTCACGGTGCAGGCCCCGGTGACGGCGCGCTTCACCGGCGCGCAGGCCTGGGCCACCGTCGGGACGCCGGCGTGGGCCGCCGAGACCGCGGACAGGCTGCGCGCCGCCGGCTTCGAGCCCGTGACGACCCCGATCGCCTGGCCCGGCTACGCCGACACCCCGCGCGGGCTGATGGGCGTCCGGGTCCGGGTCGGCTCCCACCCCTCCCAAGACGCGGCCAAGGCCGCGGCGGCGAAGATCGTCGCCGCCGGGTTCCACGCCGTCGCCGAGTGGACCGGCTACGACGCCGACCAGCCGGCCGACGTGGAGAACCTCCACGTCGCGATCATCGACCCGCGGGTCTTCCGCGGCACGGTGCGGGCCACGCACGACGGCAACGTGGCCCAGCGCGAGACGACCTCGTCGGTGGCCGCCAAGCTCGGCTCGCTGGTCGGGGTCAACGGCGGCTTCTTCCTCACCTCCAGCGCCGACGGCGTGCAGGGCACCATGGCCGGCGCCGGCGCCTACGGCGGCGAGCTGACCTCGATGGCGTCGGGCGCGCGCGCCGCGCTGATCCTCAAGGACGGCGGCCGGCACCCCAGGATCGCCGACCTGACCACGACCGTCACCGCGCGCGCCGGCCGCGCCGCCTACGCCGTCCAGGGCCTCAACCGCACCCCTGGACTGCTGCGCAACTGCGGCCGGCCCGGGGCGGCGCCCACCTCCGAGCCGCGCCAGGACCTCACCTGCACCCTGGCCGACGACCTGGTCCGCTTCACCGGCGCCTACGGCCATGACCTGCCGTCCGGCCCGGGCACCCAGGTGGTGCTCGACGCCAAGGACCGCGTGGTGTCGGTGGGCGCGCGCGGCGGCGCCGTCGCGCCCGCCCAGACCGTGCTGCAGGGCGTCGGCGCCGCGGGCGGCTGGCTCACCGCCCACGCCGAGCCCGGCAAGAGGATCACGGTGACGGAGGTCGTCCGCGAGGCCGGCGGGCGGCGGGTCGAACTCGGCCCGGACGACAGCGTCGTCAGCGCTGCGCCGACCCTGGTCGAGGACGGGCGCGTCCACATCGACGCCGTCGCCGAGGGCACCGTCGACCCGGCCGACCTGTCCTTCGGCTTCGCGTGGGCCAACAACCGCCAGCCCCGGACGATGGCCGGCGTCGACGGGCGGGGCCGGCTGCTGCTCGCCACCGTGGACGGCCGTCTGAGCGGCGGCAGCGAGGGCTTCACCCTCGCCGAGGGCGCGGCCTTCATGCGGTCGCTCGGCGCGGTGCGGGCGATCAACCTGGACGGCGGGGGTTCCACCGCCATGGCGGTGAACGGCGCGCTGGTCAACCACCCCTCGGACGCGACGGGCGAGCGCCCGGTGGGGGACACCGTCCAGGTGCTGCCGCCGCGCGCCGGCTGACACCGGAGCGCAACGCGCCGGCCGCGGGCCCGGCCGGCCGGGCTGTCCCAGCGGCCGGCCGGCGTGCCGCCGAGCGTGGCGTCCCGCCGGCCGGGGTCCTGCCCGTGACGGGCCTGCCGTCGCGGGTCAGGCCGTCACGGCGCCTGCCCGCCGGGGTCCTCCGATGGGGGTTCGGCTGCGGCGGGTGGTTCCGCCCCGTCCGGGACTCGGGAGAGTTTGTCGGGGTTGGTGACGGTGTAGATGCCGCGGACCTGCTCGCCGTCCGGGGTGAGGTCGATGACCATGACGGCGAAGGGGGAGTCGTCGGCGAACAGCACCGCCGACGGGTCGCCGTTGACCGTCCGGTAGCGCACCTCCAGCTCCTCCGGCGCCCGGGACGTCACGCCGACGATCATGCGGGCGACCCTGTCGCGGCCCTGCACCGGGCGCAGGACACTGGCCCGCGCCTTGCCGCCGCCGTCGGTCCACATCGTCACGTCCGGGGCCAGGATCCGCAGCAGGGCGTCCAGATCGCCGCCCAGCGCCGCGGCGAGGAAGCGCTCGGTCGCCTGCCGCTGGACGCGCGGGTCGGCCTGGTAGCGCGGGCGGCGGGCGTGCACGTGCTCGCGGGCGCGGTGCGAGAGCTGCCGGACGGCCGCCGGGGTGCGGCCGAGGATGCCGGCGATCTCGGGGTGAGCGTAGCCGAACACCTCGTGCAGGACGAAGACCGCGCGCTCCAGCGGGGTGAGCGTCTCCAGCACCACCAGCAGCGCCATCGACACCGACTCCGCCCGCAGGGCCGGCTCGGCCGGGTCCGGCGGCGGGTCGCCGGACACCAGCGGCTCGGGCAGCCAGGGGCCCACGTAGGTCTCCCGGCGGCGCCGGATCGCGCTCTGCCGTGCCAGCGCGTGGTTGACCGCGATGCGCACCAGATAGGCGCGCCGGTTCTCGATCTCCCCGGCCGCCGGGTCCCGGTGTCTGGCCGCCCACGACAGCCAGGTGTCCTGCAGGATGTCCTCGGTGTCGGCCACGTTCCCCAGCAGGTTGTACACGATCGAGAACAGCAGCTCCCGATACCCCGCGAACACCCGCGTCGCGTCCTGCGCGGGACCCGGGCCGGCGGGGTCCGGGGCCTGGGGGTGGCCGGAGGGGCCGGTGGTGGGGTCTTCGGGGATGTCAGGCATGGATGGTCCTTATGTCGTGCCGCTCCTTCCCCATGAGAGGCGCCGGCGGCCGGCGGTGTGACATCCGGCGGCGGGAGGTGACCTACGTCTCACCGGCCGTCCGCGATGTCACACCCGGCGCCGCCTGTGCCTCTTGGGTCCGGACAATCCCGAACCCCGACAAGGGAGCATGCCATGACCATCCTGGTCACCGGGGCGACCGGCACCGTCGGCCGCCACCTCGTCCGGCACCTGCTGGAGTCCGGCCACAAGGTGCGGGCGCTGACCCGCGACCCCGCGCGGGCCGCTCTGCCGCAGGGCGTGGAGGTCGTCGCCGGCGACCTCACCGACGCCGCCGGACTCGCGCCCGTGCTCGACGGTGTGACCGCCGCGCACCTGATCAACTTCGCCGGCGACTACCGGCCGCTGTGGAACGGGCCGGAGATCGCGGCGGCGGCGGCGCGGGCCGGCGTCACCAGGGTCACCATGCTGGGCGGCTGGCAGGAGGGCACCCTGGAGCCGGCCGTCCAGGCGAGCGCGCTGGAGTGGACCAAGCTCAAGCCCGTCGAGTTCATGGGCAACACCCTGGCCGACTGGGCCGGGCGGCTGCGCGCGCGGGGCGTCGTCCGCGAGCCGTACGGTGAGCGCCGCAGCGCGCCGGTCCACGAGTCCGACATCGCGGCCGTGGCGGCGGCGGCCCTCACCGAGGAGGGCCACGCGGGGCACACCTACCTCATCACCGGGCCCGAGGTCCTGACCCCCCGCGACAAGATCCGCATCCTCGCCGAGGCCACCGGCCAGGACCTGCGGCTCGAGGAGCTCACTCCCGAGCAGACCCGCGCGGAGTGGATCGAGCGGGGCAGGCCGCCGGAGATGCTGCTGTTCAAGGTGTTCGGCGACGACCCGGCGATCGGCGACGGCGAGAAGGTCGAGTTCCTGCTCAAGGTGTACGGCGCCGCGCACAAGGCGGGCTCCACGGTGAGCGGCGTCGTGGAGGCCGTCACCGGCCGTCCCGGCCGCACGTTCGCCCAATGGGCCGCCGAACACGCCGACGCCTTCCGCCCATGACCCCGGCCCGCCCTCGGTTCCGCCGGTGACCCCCGATCTGCCGCAGTCTCCGGTCGTGACCCGGATCCGCCTCCGTAGCGCCCGGTAACCCCGGGTCTGCCTCCGCTGATCTCGCCGGGTTCGCCCGGTTCATCCATCTGCCATTCCGACGTGCCGGGCTCCTGCCGAAGCCTGCGAAGGGCCTGTGAAGGGCCCGGCCGTCATCGAAAGTCTGGACCTCGCGCATGAGCAACCCTTACGTCGCCGTCGGCCTGGTGACCGCCGGCGCCAACACCTTCTCGGGCGTCGCCGCCCTGCTGCACTGGAGGCCGATCCTGCCCGGCATGGCCAAGGCCGGCGTGCCCGAGTCGTGGCTGAGCTTCCCGATCGGCACCCTCAAGACGGCCGGCGCCGCCGGCCTGCTGCTCGGCCTGCTCGGCGTGCCGCTGGTCGGCACGGCCGCCGCCGCCGGCCTGGTCCTGTTCTTCGTCTGCGCCCTGTACACCCACGTCCGCGCGGGCGACTACACCGGCCAGTTCGCCCTGGCGGGCGTGTTCCTGCTGCTCGCCGTCGCGACCCTCGCGCTGGACCTGACGGCCTGACACCGCCCCCGGCACGAGCACCGGCGGGCGCGGCTGACAGGCTGTGCTACTGAGGTGCGAACGCAGGGGAGGGGCGTTGAGATGACGCAGCAGGTGCCCGCCGGGCCGCCCGGCAGACCGGCCGTCCCGCAGCCGGTGCTGAGCCCGCTGACGACGACGGCGATCTTCCTGGTGGTCACGGTCGCCCCGGGCGGCGAGCCGGTCGCCAGGGAACTGCTGACCGACCTGCCGGCGTTGCAGCGGTCGGTCGGCTTCCGCGCCGCCGACGGCAGGCTGAGCGTCGTCGCCGGCATCGGGTCCAAGGCGTGGGACCGCCTGTTCGCCGGGCCGCGCCCGGCCGAGCTGCACGAGTTCCGGGAGCTGGACGGCCCGCGGCACCGCGCGGTGTCCACGCCGGGCGACCTGCTGTTCCACATCCGGGCGATGCGGCTGGACCTGTGCTTCGAACTGGCCTCGCAGATCATGGACCGGCTGCGCGGCGCCGTGGTGGTCCGCGACGAGGTCCAGGGCTTCAAGTACTTCGACGTGCGCGACCTGCTCGGCTTCGTCGACGGCACGGAGAACCCGGTCGGCCCGGTGGCGAGCGAGGCCGTCCTGGTCGGCCCGGAGGACGAGGAGTTCGCCGGCGGCAGCTACGTCATCGTGCAGAAGTACCTGCACGACCTGCAGGCGTGGAACGCCCTGCCGGTCGACGAACAGGAGAAGGTGATCGGGCGGACCAAGCTGTCCAACATCGAACTGGAGGACGCCGTCAAGCCGGACGACTCGCACGTCGCCCTCACCACGATCACCGACCCGGACGGCACCGAGCGGCGCATCCTGCGCGACAACATGCCGTTCGGCAACGTCGGCAAGGGGGAGTTCGGCACCTACTTCATCGGGTACGCCCGCACCCCCGCCGTCACCGAGAAGATGCTGGACAACATGTTCCTCGGGGACCCGCCGGGCAACCACGACCGCATCCTCGACTTCTCCATGGCGGTGACCGGCACGCTGTTCTTCGTGCCCACCATCGACTTCCTCGACGACCTCCCAGACCCGCCGGGCGCCGGCATCGCGGCCGGAGCCGTTACGAACCCCGAGGTCCAGGTCCCGGACGACGGGTCGCTTGGCATCGGCGATCTCAAGAGGAGCACGTCCCGATGAACAACTTGCACCGCGAACTGGCACCCATCTCCGACGCGGCGTGGGCCGACCTCTCGGAGGAGGCGCGGCGCACGTTCCAGCGCCACGTGGCCGGCCGGCGGGTCGTCGACGTCCCCGAGCCGGCCGGGCTGGAGCTGGCCGCGGTCTCGACCGGCCACCTGGACGCCATCGAGCCGCCCGCGTCGGGGGTGGTCGCCCGCACCCGCCGGTCCCAGCCGATCCTGGAGCTGCGGGTGCCGTTCACCGTCGACCGGCGCCAGGTGGACGACGTCGAGCGGGGCGCCAAGGACGCCGACTGGCAGCCGGTGAAGGACGCCGCCAAGCGCGTCGCCTTCGCCGAGGACCGCGCCGTGTTCCAGGGGTACGCGGCGGCGGGCATCGCGGGCATCCGCGACAGCTCCTCCAACCCGGCGCTGACGCTGCCGGCCGAGGTGGGCGACTACCCCGACGTGGTGAGCCGGGCCATCTCGGCGCTGCGCCTGGCCGGCGTCGGCGGCCCGTACGACCTGGCGCTGAGCGCGGACGCCTACACGGCGGTGAGCGAGACCGCCGTCCACGGCTACCCGGTCATCGAGCACATCGCGCGGCTTCTCGACGGGCGGATCATCTGGGCGCCCGCCATCGACGGGGCCTTCCTGCTGTCCAGCCGCGGCGGCGACTTCGAACTGTGCATCGGCCAGGACCTGTCGATCGGCTACCTGTCCCACGACGCCACCAGCGTCGAGCTCTACTTCCAGGAGACGCTGACCTTCCTGGTGCACACCGCCGAGGCGGCGGTGGCGCTCACCCCGGCGTCCCCCGTCACCGCCTGAGATCCGCTCTCCGCCGCCGGGCAGCCGGGGGGCACCGTCGTCTCTCCCGGTGCGACCTTTCGGCGGCCAGGGACGCGTCCGGGCGCGCGAGAAGACCTTCCGGTCGGCGGGGCGGACCTCTTGTCCGGCGCGCAATTCCCGCGAATGGCCGCTTGTTCGGGATCTTGCGGCTGTGGTCAATGATGTGTTACTTTTCTGCGCGTTCGACTGCTCGGTAAGTGATTCCTGTTTCTCCACCATTCGACTGCGTACGGGGACGCCGTGAGTGTGAGAAAGGCACTGTTCAGAGCCACGAAGCCGGCGCCCTGGCGAGCCCTGGGCCATCCGGACCGCTTTCCATCGAACCGTCGCGAGGCACGGCGCAGCCGCTCATCGTCCCATCGCGCCCGCCCTCCCGAATTTCCGTCCGAATTTTGACCGTAGTCGTGTCCGCGCCGGTCACATGGCCGGTGAGGCGCACTTACGCGTGTCCCGCCGCGCGGGACGCGCGAGGTTCCACGTCGTATTCCGACCGCCGGTCGCGCCGGCACCCGTTCCGCCTATTCCGCGCGGCCGAAAACGCTTACCGAGCAAAGGCGCGCATGCGCGACCGCGTTATGCGCCAGGTGGCGGAAATCCATTCTTCTTGCCGCCGTCAGGGTTTCATCGAGCATAAAAGGGAGAGAAAGTGAACGCTTCCAGGATCAACCTCAAGGGCAGGTTCGCGGTCGCGGCGTCGCTGGCGGCGGCGGCGTTGCTCGCCGGCGGCCTCACCGCCACCCCCGCCGCCGCCTCGTCGACCTCGGCGCTCGCCGGGACGTGCGAGTTCAGCCGCACCCTCTGCTTATTCGAGGGCACCGGGTACACCGGCGCGAGGTTCACCGCGCTGTCGCTGATTCCTCCCGCGGGCGTCTGCGTCGATCTCGCCGCACACGGCTGGGGCTCGGGGCGGGCCCACTCGGCGATCAACACCGCCACCCAGGTAGCCACGTTGTGGACCAACACCAACTGCACCGGCACCCCCCTGCCCATTTACCCCGGCAGCTACCCGAGCATCAGCTTCAACGCGGGCAGCGTCTTCGTGTACTGATCCCCCGAGGGCATCGCACCGCGGGGAGGGCCACGAGCGGCGGCCCTCCCCGCGGGCACGCCGCGGCCCGGCGCGAGACGCCCCCGGGCGCCCCGGCGCTTCGCCGTGCCGAGATTCGTCAACGGTTAACCGGAAATGCCGTTGTGCGTCGTCCTGTTGCTATGCGCAGGCACTGGGATGCTGAGGCCGCCGGAAAGGACCATGATGTCCCAGGGCCTGTCCCGCAGAGGGTTCCTCGTCGCCGGCGCCGGCGCCGCGGCGGCGTCGGTGCTGCCGCCGTCCGTCCACGCGGCCATGGCCATGCCGGCCCCCTCAGGCGGCCTGTCGGCGATCAAGCACGTCGTCTTCCTCATGCAGGAGAACCGGTCGTTCGACCACTACTTCGGCGGGCTGCGCGGCGTGCGCGGGTTCGGCGACCGCAACGCGATCAGACTGCCGGACGGCGGCCCGGTCTTCGAGCAGCCGGACGGCGCCGGTCATGTGCTGCCCTTCCCGGTGCGCGCGGCCGCGGGCGTGGTCGGCAAGGACCTGCAGTGGATCTCGGCGCTGCCGCACGGCTGGAGCGACGGGCAGCAGGCGGCCGCGGGCGGCTGGCACAACGGCTGGATCGGCGCCAAGAGCGCCTCGACCATGACCTACTACGAGCGCCGGGACATCCCGCTGCAGTACGAGCTCGCCGACACCTTCACCATCTGCGACCAGTACTTCTGCTCGGTGCTGTCCTCCACCAGCCCCAACCGCAACTACCACGTGAGCGGGCACACCGGCTACGAGCCCGGCACGACCAAGCGGGCGATCGACAACAGCGCCTACGACGAGGACACCCACGCCGGCTACACCTGGGGCAACGCCGGGGAGGTCCTGCAGGCCGCCGGGCGATCCTGGCAGGTGTACCAGGAGTGGGACAACTACGAGGACAACAACCTGGAGTTCTTCGCCACCTTCCGCCGCATCGCGCGCAAGGCGCTGCGCGGCGACTTCCAGAGCATGGACTCCTTCTACTCGGCCCTCGGCCGGGCCGGCGAGGCGCAGCGCGAGCAGATGCTGGCCCGCCTGGACGAGGGCGCGGCCGCGCTGACCCCCGCAGAGCGCGCGCTGTACGACCGCGCGCTGCGCCGGGTGCGGCCGGGGACGCTCGCGTCGAGCTTCCGGGCCGACGTCGAGGCGGGCCGGCTGCCCGAGGTGAGCTACATCGTCCCGTCGGCGGCCGACTCCGAGCACCCGAGCGCGTCCTCTCCGGTCCAGAGCGCGCGGATCACCTGGGACATCCTCGACGCGATCGCCTCCACCCCCGAGGTGTGGCGCTCGACCGCGCTGTTCATCACCTACGACGAGAACGACGGCTTCTTCGACCACGTGCCGCCGCCGCGGCCGCCGGCCGAGCGGGCCGAGGAGTACTACGACGGCAAGCCGATCGGCCTGGGCGTCCGCGTGCCCATGATCGTCGTCTCGCCGTGGACCGTCGGCGGGTACGTCTGCTCGCAGATCTTCGACCACTCCTCCACGGTGCGGTTCCTGGAGAGCTGGCTGAAGGTCCGCTTCCCCGACGTCTCGGCCTGGAGGCGCACGGTCTCCGGCGACCTCACCTCGGCGTTCGACTTCACCGCGGCGGGCCCGCGGCCCGCGCCCGCCCATCCCGCCGAGGTCCCGCCGTTCACCGGGCGCTGGCGGCCGGCCCCGCCCGCCGACCAGCGGATGCCCGTGCAGGAGGAGGGCGTCCGCCCGGCCCGCCCGCTGCCCTACCAGCCGGACGCCTCGGCCCGGCTGGCGGGCAGGACGCTGACCCTGACCCTCGCCAACCGGGGCGCCGAGAGCGTCCACCTGGCGCTCTACCCCTACGCGGGCGAGCTCGCCGCGCCGTTGCACCTCGACGTGCGCGGGGAGGCCACCCGGGCCGTCCAGGTGCCCGGCGACCGCTACGAGCTGGTGCTGACCGGCCCGAACGGCTTCCGCAGGGAGTTCGGCGGGTCGCTCACGGGCGCGGCGGCGGGCGTGCGGCTCCGCTCGGAGATCGACGGCGGCGCGCAGCGGCTGACCCTCGTGTTCGAGAACGCCGGCACCCAGCGGGTCAAGCTGCGCGTCCGCGCGCTGGCCTACCAGGAGCGGGACATGGCGGTCGTCCTGCGGCCCGGGGAGCGCAGGCAGGTGCCCTGGCCGGCCAAGGCGGCGCACGGCTGGTACGACGTCCAGGTCTCCTGCGAGGAGGACCCGTCGTTCGGCCGGCGCCTGATGGGCCACATCGAGAACGGCCGGCCCAGCGTCACCGGCTGAGCCCGGCACCGTGCACCGTCGCCGGGAGCCGCCGGCCCGAGGGAACGGCCGGCGGCCCCGGGGGAAAGATCGCGTCGCACACCTGACCCCGGCATGACGCGGCTGTGAGGGAGGCTTGGCCGCCGGCTGGGTAGCGTGGGAGGGCAGCGCCCCCTGCGGAGGATCACGCCATGTCTGAATTCTGGGATCTGAAACATCGTTTGTGCGACGCGGTCAACGCTCACGACATGGAACGAGTGCTCGACTTCTACAGCCCGGACGCCGTCTTCGTCTCGCCGGTGGGCATCGCCGAAGGACGTGAGCAGATCGCCTGGCTCTACCAGCAGTTCTTCAAAGGGTTCCCCGACTTCCACCAGACGCCCGTGTTCGAGGTGGGCGACGCCGACAACCCCGCGGTGACGGAATGGACGGTCACCGGCACCCACGAAGGCCCCTTCCTGCTGCCCGACGGGCGCGAGGTCCAGGGGAGCGGCCGGCACGTCGTCTTCCGGGCCACCTGCTCGACCTTCGTCGATCACGGCAAGATCGTCGCGCACCGTGAGTACTTCGACCAGCTGGAGCTGTACACCCAGCTCGGCTTCGGCCTCGCCGAGCGCGATCCTTCCCTCCGTTTCGCGGAGGCCTACAGGTAGACGGCCTACCCCCGGGTGAAAAGGGGACGGCCACCCCCGGCGACGGGGATGGGACGTCGCCGGGGGTGGCCGTGGGGAAGGGCCGTCAGCGGGGCACGCGCAGGGAGTACGGGGGCGCCTCCCGGCGCGGCTCCTACTTCAGGCCGAAGGCACGGGTGATCGTCTGGGTCACCGTGTTGCCCCGCGCGTCCGCCGCGGCGGTCCGCAGGGTGACGAACGACGCCGTGGCCGGGGCGTCCAGCCGGGCGGTCCAGCCGGGGCCGTCTTTGCGCAGGCCGGTCCTGTGCCAGGTGGCGCCGTCGTCGTAGGAGACCTCCAGCGTCATCGAGTCGATCGCGCCCGGCCGCTCCACGCCGTCCAGGTGCGAGGGGGTGACGGTGAGCGCGTCGTGACGGCGCGCCTTGCCGGCCACGTCGGTGTCCACGGCGTAGTCGAGCTGGATCAGCGGCAGGCGCACGACCTCGCCGGGCGCGGCCGCCGCGGAGGTGAAACCCCACTCGGTGCGGGTCGACGTGGAGTAGGGGTTGGCCCACGTGCCGCGGGAGTTCTCCGACACCAGCCGGTACGGCAGCCGCTCCGGCTTCACGCCGAAGACGGCGATCTGGTCGTAGGGTGCCTGGCCGAGCAGCGTGTCGCCCTGGTACACCTTCAGGCTGTTGGACACCATGCCATTGAGGTAGGTGCCGCCGATGTGCCCGGCGCCCGAGTCGCCCCAGCCGGGCACCCTCGCCTGGAGGGTGTCGTCCAGCCGCAGCGGTGACAGGCCCTGCTCCAGGCGAGGCCGGTGGATCGGGCCGAACCACCGGACATCGGTGGTGGTCCCCGCACGGTAGGTCACCAGGTCGGCGGTGTGCTGCTCGACCTCGCGCACGATGTTCACCTGCTCGTACCAGGTGATCCCGCCGGTCACGTAGTCGGTGCGCTCGCCGATGGCCGGGGCGGTGAACCCGCTCGCGCCGGAGGCGGAGGAGTACCCGAACCGCCAGACGTCGGCGCGGTCCTCGACCACCTTGTTCTGCCGGTCGTTGCGGAAGGACACCTTGACCCGGGCCAGCTCGTTCTCGTCCGGCCGGTAGACCGGGTCGGCGGGCGCGGCGCCCTTGAAGTGGTGCACCAGGTCGTAGGAGTACTCGGTGACCGGGTTGGAGGTCACCTCCAGGGTGGTCGCGCGCCGGCCGTCCTCGATGCGGGCGATCAGTTCCTCGCCCTCGTCCTGACCCAGCGCGACCATCGGCAGCGGGGCCGGGTTCGGCGGTCCGTACAGCGCGTCGTTCCACGGCTCGGCGCGGCCGGGGCCGTCGTTGACGATCACCAGCATCTTCGCGCCCGCGGCGAGCGCCGCGGCGGCCTGCTCCTCGCGGGTGACCGCGGCGGAGTTCCTGACGACCACGGCCTTGCCCGCCGCGGGCCTGGACCGGTAGCCGGCCGCGCCGCCGTCGCCGGCGAACAGCGCCGCGAGCGTGTGACGGCCCTTCGGCAGCGGGGTCGCGCCCCGGTGGACCAGCACGTCGTTGAAGGCGCGGCCGCCGGAGGAGAGGGTCAGCGCCGGCTGCTGCAGACGCCAGTGGGCGCCGATCTCGAACTCCCCCTTGCGCACCTTGGCGCCGGTGGGCAGCGTCCACACACTGTCGTACTCGATCGCCGGCCAGCGGCTGGAGGCGGTGTAGTCGTCGTCGGCGACGGCACGGTAGACGTCCATGCGCATCCCGGCCAGGGTGCTCGCCTTGGGCGTCACCGCCGCGACCCGCCGCGCCTTGCGCGCGTCCAGGGTGACGGTCCTGTCCTGGTCGAGCCGGACGTCGGTGGCTGCGAGCACGCCGAGGCCCAGCGAGTGGGGCCCGTGCGCGCCTTCGAGGTCGGCGGTCATCCACAAGGTGTAGGTGGCGGCCGGGACGCGCAGGTCCAGGGTGCCGGTCTCGTCCAGCCAGAGCGGGGCGAACAGGTGCTCGGCGGTGAGGATCACCTCACCGCTCAGCGGGCGGCCGGCGCGGTCCTTGGCGGTGAGGGTGAGCTGGTGGCGCTCGCCCTCCTTGGCGACGCCGATCATGGTGCGGGCGCGCACGGCGCCGCTCGCGTCGGCGGCCTCCACCGTGCCCGAGACGGTGGTGTCGCCGGGAACCTGGTCCAGGTGGGCCGTGACCGTCACCGCGGCGGCGCCGCCCGCCGGGACGGTGACGCGGGAGGCCGACAGCGTGTACGCGGCGGCCGGGGCGCCGGTCAGGTGAGTGGTCAGGTCCAGGGTGACCGGGGCGTCGCCGGTGTTGGTGTAGGTGATCTCCTTGGCGCTCGTCGCGCCGGCCGGGGCCGGGTAGGCGTGGAATCCGGCGAAGGCCGAACCGGTGGCGAACACGGTCGCGGCGGTGGTCGCCGCGATGTCCAGCCGCCCGCTGCCCGCTTGGGCGATGCTGTGGTCCGGAGTCGGCTTGGTGGTGCTGACCAGCGCGTCCTTCAGCCGCTGGCCGCTCCAGCCGGGGTGCTGGGCGGCCAGCAGCGCGGCGGCCCCGGCGACGTGCGGAGTGGCCATGGAGGTGCCGCTCATGGTCTGGTAGTAGCCCTCGCCCTCGGTCGCGTACTGCGAGCGCGCGGCGAGGATGCCGACCCCGGGGGCGGTGAGCTCGGGCTTGAGCCCGCGGTCGCCGGGGCGGGGCCCGCGGCTGGAGAAGTCGGCGAGGGCGTCGGAGGCGTCCACCGCGCCGACGGCCAGCGCGGCGTCGGCGACGGCGGGGGTCGCGACGGTGAACTCGCCCGGGCCGTCGTTGCCCGCGGCGATGACGAACAGCGCGCCGGTCTCGGCGCTCAGCTCGTTGACGGCCACGCTCATCGGGTCGGTGCCGTCGGAGGGGCCGGCACCCAGGCTCATGCTGATGATCTTGGCGTGCTGGTCGCGGGCGGCCCACTCCATGCCGGCCAGCACCCACGACTCCTGGCCGCCGCCGCTGTCGTCCAGCACCTTGCCGACGTGCAGTCGGGCGCCGGGGGCGACGCCCTTCTCCTTGCCGCCGGAGGCGGCGCCGGTGCCGGCGATGGTCGAGGCGACGTGCGTGCCGTGACCCGCGCCGTCCTCGATGCTCTCGTGGTCGGGGACGAAGCTCTGGCCGGCGACGACCTGTCCGGCCAGGTCGGGGTGGGCGGTGTCGACACCGGTGTCCAGGACGGCCACCTCGACGTCCTTGCCGGTGTTCCCGCTCTGCCACACCGTGGGTGCGCCGATCTGGGCGGTGCTGTCGGCGAGGCTCGCCTTCACCTTGCCGTCCAGCCACACCTTCTCGATGCCGCCCGCAAGGGAGCCCTGGGCGCCGCGCCGGGAGGGGGCGGGGAGGGTGGCGCCCTTGGTCAGCGCGGACCAGAAGCCGGCCGAGCGGTCGGCGTCCAGCGCCGCCCCCTGGACGCTGGTCAGGGGACGCACCTGGCGCGCGCCCTGAGGCGGGGCGGCGGTGCGGGCGCGGGCGGCGGCGTCGGTGTAGGTGACGATGAGCGGCAGGCGGGCGCTGTGCGCGTCGTCGTAGCCGTCGGCGAGCAGCCGGGTCACGTTGAACAGGTCCCGGTCCAGCAGCCCGGCGGCGAGGTACCGCAGCGCCGACCGCGGGTAGACGTAGGTCTGGCCCTTCTCGGCGTGGGTGACGGCGTCGGCGGGACGGCCGTCGGGGCCGGTCACCGTGCGGGTCTGGGTGCCGTCGGGCGCGGTGCCGACGGTCACCTTGTCACCGGTGAGCAGCGTGACGGTCCGTCCGGGCGCGGTGCTCGCGCCGGAGGCGGTGACGCCGTCAGCGGCCGGGGCGGTGGAGGCGTCGGCCGGTGGGACGGCCGCGAGCGCCGCGAGCGCGGCGGCCAGCGCGACGAGCCCGCGCCCCCGGGAGGGAGGGAATGACAAGGAAACCCCAAAGCTAGGAGTGCAGCGAGATCCCTAGATTGTGGTCAAATGTCCGGGGTTCCTGGCCGATTGAGCTCTGACGCATTTATGCCATGTCGCATATGCGAAAGCCCCCAGCGGAAACGCGCGGGCCCGGGCGGCGTCTTGAGCGTGTGTCGATCGACCTGGCCAAGGCGGGGGGGCCGCGGACGGAGGGGGAGACCGTGCGACTTGCCCTGAACGGGTTCAAGTCGCTGCGCTAGGCTCGTCCCACCCACATAGGGGGAGCCTGATGAAGGTAGTGATATCCGGGGGAACCGGGCAGGTAGGCACTATCCTGAAGCGCGCGCTGACCGCTGCGAACCATGACGTCGTGGTCCTGAGCAGACGGCCGGCGGGCGAGCGTGAACTCCGCTGGGACGGCGCGACCCTGGGGCCATGGGCGAAGCACATCGACGGCAGCGACGTGGTGATCAACCTGGCCGGGCGCAGCGTCAGCTGCCGCTACACCGCGGCCAACCTGCGGGCCATGATGGACTCGCGGGTGCACTCGACCCGGGTGGTGGGAGAGGCCATCGCCGCCGCCGCGCGGCCTCCCGAGGTCTGGCTGCAGATGAGCACCGCCACCATCTACTCCCACCGCTTCGACGCGCCCAACGACGAGACGACCGGCGTGCTCGGCGGCACCGAACCTGGCGTCCCGGGCTACTGGGCCTACAGCGTCGAGATCGCGAAGGCGTGGGAGAGGGCGCAGGAGCGAGCCGAGACCCCGCACACCCGCAAGGTGGCCATGCGCTGCGCCATGGTGATGAGCCCTGATCGCGGCGGCGTCTTCGACATCCTGCTGCGGCTGGCGCGGCTCGGCCTCGGCGGCCCGGTCGCGGGCGGCGCGCAATACGTGTCCTGGATCCACGACCGCGATCTCGTCCGCGCCGTCGAGTTCCTGGTCCACCGGGACGACCTGGCCGGGCCGGTGAACCTCGCCGCTCCCGTTCCCCTGCCGCAGCGCGCGTTCATGCGCGTGCTGCGTGCCGCGTGGGGGGTCCCGGTGGGCCTGCCGGCGACGAGGTGGATGACCGAGCTCGGCGCGTTCGTCCTGCGCTCGGACACCGAACTGCTGATGAAGAGCCGCCGGGTGGTCCCCGGCCGCCTGCTCGACGCGGGCTTCACCTTCGACCACGCCCGGTGGCCCGAGGCCGCGGAAGACCTCGTACGGCGCGTACGCGGCGGACCCGGTTCCAGGGCTCGCCTGAGGCCGGGAAGGCCGCCGGTGAGGCGGACGTGGAAGAGACGGGCAGGCGCCGCGACCTACGCCGTTCCGGCCGGCGGGCGCGGTGTCGCGGCCGGTGTCCGAGGGCGCGGGACGCGGGATTCTATGATCGGCGGGGCCCGGTCGGCGGGGGTGATCGCGGCGACGGCGGCACGGACGTTCGGGCGGGAGAGGGCCGATGGCGGGAATCAGTGAAGGGCCGTACTTCGAGGAGCTGGCGGTGGGGCGGGTGTTCGACGCCGCGCCCGGGGTGACGCTCACCGAGGGCATGGCCGCGGCGCACCAGGCGGTCGTGGGCGACCGGCTCCGGCTGCCGCTCGACGCGCACCTGTCCCGGGAGGTCCTCGGCGGCGGGACCCTCGCCCACCCGGCGCTGGTCTGGGACGTGGCGATCGGCCAGTCCACCCTGGTCACCCACCACGCCAAGGCCAACCTGTTCTACCGGGGTCTCGCATTCCGCCGGCTGCCGCTGATCGGCGACACGCTGCGCACCCGCACCGAGGTGGTCGCGCTGCGCCAGAACCGGCCCCGGCCGGGGCGCCGCCCGACCGGGCTGGCGGTGCTGCGCATCACGACCGCCGACCACGACGGGCGGCCGGTGCTCGACTTCCGGCGCTGCGCGATGATCCCGCTGCGGGACCACGGGGCGCGCACCGGCCACGACGCCGACCTTGAGGTGGTGGGCGCGTCCGCGACCGGCGCGGACCTCGCAGGCCGGGCCGCCGGACTGCTCGACGGCTGGCGGCTTGACCGGTTCAGGGAGCGGGTCGCCGGACGGCACTTCGCGGACGTGACCGCGGGCGACAGGTGGCAGGTCGGCGGGGGAGACGTGGTGTCCGCGGCCCCGGAGCTGGCCAGGCTGACCGTCAACATCGCGCAGGTGCACCACGACACGCGGGAGGCGGGCGGGCCGCGGCTGGTGTACGGCGGGCACACCATCGGCCTGGCGCTATCCCAGGCGGCCCGGGCGCTGCCGAACCTGGTCACGGTCGTGGCCTGGCACGGCTGCGACCACCTCGGCCCCGTGCACGAGGGCGACACCCTGACCAGCGAGATCACGGTCGAGCGCCGTCAGGGGCTTCCCGGTGGCGGCGGGCTGGTCCACCTGCGCTCGGTCGTGGAAGCGGTGTCCGGCGCCGACCCGGCCGCGGTCCTGGACTGGCGTTTCGTCGCCGTCATGGCCTGACCGGCTTGACCGGCCCGACCGCTTCGCATCGGGCGACGCCGGTGAGGTTTCCGCCGGTGCCGGTGAAGCTTTCAGGCGGAGACCGGGGGATCGGCGGGGCCAGAACCGGTTAAGGGCAGGTGGGGCCGCATGTGGAGGCGATGCGCTGCCCGGTCCGGCGCCGGGCGGTTGCGGCGCGCTGCGGGACGGGGTTGTTTGGCAGCGCCCCCATCCTCTCGTCCCCGCAAGGAACACCACCATGGCAAGACGGATCAGGCCGCTCCACCTGCTGCTGGCGCTGGCCCTGGCGATCATGGCCGGCGTGGCGCCGACGGCTTTCCCGGTGGCCGGCGCGGCCGCCTCGGGCTTCGTGCAGCGCTGCGGCGTCCACTTCTGCCTCAACGGCAGGACGTACTACTTCGCCGGCGCCAACACCTACGACATCTTCACCTACGGCGGCAGCTACGGAGACACCGAGACGCAGTACATGGACAAGGCGCGCATCGACGCCCACATGGCCGAAATGCAGGCCGACAAGGTCAGCGTGGTCCGGCTCTGGATGTTCAGCCACGAGAGCTGGCACGGCTTCGAGCCGTCCAAGGGGCAGTACAACGACCAGCAGTTCGCCCTGTTCGACTACGTCATCGAGTCGGCCAAGGCGCACGACATCCGGCTGATCCCGGTGTTCGAGAACTACTGGGAGGCTTACGGCGGCATCGACACCCGGCTCAAGTGGGAGGGGCTGAACGGCGGGCACCCTGGCCGGGCGGTGTTCTTCGACAAGACCAGGTGCCCGGGCTGCTTCACCCAGTACAAGAACTACGTCAACTACGCCCTCAACCGGACCAACCACTACAGCGGCGTCAAGTACAAGGACGAGCCGGCCGTGTTCGCCTGGGAGCTGATGAACGAGCCGCGCTACCAGGACGTCAGCGCCGAGGAGAACAAGAGCGGCGCGACCCTGCGCAAGTGGGTGGACGAGATGGCCTCCTACGTCAAGAGCATCGACGCCAACCACATGGTCGGCGCCGGACTGGAGGGCCACGAGTCCCGCTACGGGTTCGGCGGCGACGAGGGCAACCCGTTCGTCTACATCCACCAGTCGCCCTACGTCGACTTCACCTCGGCGCACCCGTATCCGAACGCGGGCTGGGCGAACCTGACCCTGGACCAGACCAAGACGCTGATCGGCAGATGGATCTCCGACTCGCACGACGTGGTGGGCAAGCCGTTCTTCATGGGCGAGTTCAACACCGAGGGCAACGCCGACCGGGTCACCTGGTGGACGGCGCTCTACTCCGACTTCGAGGCCAGGAACGGCGACGGGTCGGCGTTCTGGTGGTACCCGGACAAGAACGGCGGCGGCGACCAGCACAGCGTGAAGAGCGGCGACCCGGCGCTCGCGGTGTTCCGGGCGCACTCGGCCCGGATGGCGGCCAAGGGCGGCGGAACGCCCACCCCGACGCCGACGCCCACTCCGACGCCCACTCCGACCCGGACGCCGACACCCACCCCGACACCGACCCGGACTCCCACTCCCACGCCGACCCCGACGCCGACGCCCACTCCGACGCCGACGCCGACGCCCACTCCGACCCCCACGCCCGGCGGGTGCTCGGTCGGCTACAGCGTCAACGACTGGGGGAACGGGTTCACCGCGGACGTCACCATCACCAACAACGGGACCGCCGCCGTCAACGGCTGGACCCTGGCCTTCGCCTTCGGCGGCTCCCAGCGGGTCACCAGTGCCTGGAACGCGACCGTCACCCAGTCAGGAGCGCAGGTGACGGTGCGGAACGCCGCCTGGAACGGCACGATCGGCGCCAACGGCGGCACGGCGGCCTTCGGCTTCCAGGCCGCCTACACCGGCGCGAACGCGGTCCCGGCGGCCTTCACCCTCAACGGCGCCGCCTGCGCGAGGAGATGACCCCGGACGGACCAGATCCGGAGAGCCAACCCCCCGGCCGGATCGCCGTCGGACGAACCGCGGCGCCGCCCCCCGAGCGGGGAGGCGGCGCCGCCGGAATGAAAGGCGGCGTCGCCTTTGGAAGAGGGAGGCGTCGCCGCCCCGGGTGAGGGGGAGGCGACGTCACCCCTGGGTGGGGGAGGCGTCGCCGCTCATGGCCGGCAGCGGTCCGGGTCGGCGCGCAGGAAGTCGTCCCGGCCCATCGTGGTGTTGCCGTCCCCTCCGTCCCAGGCCAGCACCTCACCGTTCCCCAGACCGGCCAGGTCGGCGGCGGTGAACGGCACCCGTCCCTTGAGGCTCCTCTCGCCCGTGGCGCCGCTGACGGTGGCGACATAGGGGACGCCCTCGCGGAGCGCGGTCAGCTCGCTCCCCGTGGCGCGCCAGCCGGCGGGCGGGTTCTGAAAGAGCTGGATGGCGCGCACCGAGGAGGTCCAGCCGCCGTTGTGCACGCTCCAGGACGCCGGCCCGCCGCCGCCGGTGTCGGTGTCGGCCAGGACGGAGAAGTCCTTGGCCAGGTAGCCGGGGCAGTCGGCCAGCAGCAGCCGCGCGCCGCCGTCCGCGGCCCGTTCGACGGCGAGGACGCCCTTCGGCGCGGGCGTGCATCCCGCGCCGAAGGAGACCAGGGCGGCCAGGGCGGTCAGTGCGGCGGCCCCACGCGTGAGCACGGGCCCCCTTCTGCGAATCACCGTTCCATCTTCCTCTCTACGTCCCCGGCATCCGGTATTCGAGGGGCCGCCAGGTCCAGTAGCTTCCCCACCACAGGTTGGCCTCCATCTCGTACTTGTTCATGGACGCCGGGTCGCCGACCTTGTGCTGGGAGTAGGCCGCGGCGGCGGCGTACCGGGCGACGAAGTCGACGGCGGTGGCGGAGGCCGCCCACTGCCGGGAGTGCACCGCCTCGTGCTTCTCCAGGTTCGGCCCGTAGGCGTCGGCCTGCGCGCGCCCGGAGACCTTGCTGGTCTTGGCGATGTCCTCGCGGCGCTGCTTCTCCTCCTGCATCTGCTGCTGGTAGGCCTGCTTGGAGTACGGGTAGAACAGCACGTCGCCGATGGTCATCGGCTGGTCGCCGCCGGGGGAGCTGCTGTAGCAGACGTACTGCAGCGAATGGCGTTCGCAGATGCCGTCGTGCATCTTCCCCTTGTGGTAGAGCCAGGCCATCTCGTTCGCGCCGTTGGTGTTGTTGCCCCAGTGGAAGGGGTGGAGCAGCAGTGCCGTGCTGAGGTCGACCCCGTTGCCCTTGCAGAAGCACCCGCCGGGCGGGGCCTTGGGCGCCGGGCCCGGGCTCGGGGAGGGCGTCGGCTGCTTCTTCTTCTTTTTCTTCCGCGCCGGGTCGGCGGTGCCGGTCTTGGGGTCGTAGCCGACGGCGTCCTGCGTCGCCTGGTCGCAGTACTTCAGGTCGTACTGGCAGGAGTTGGGCCTGGACCCGATCTCCTCGCCCGTCGGGTCGCTGAAGGTGGCCGGGTTCTGGTTGCCGTAGGAGTAGCCGTTCAGCGACTGGCTCTGGTCGGTGGACAGCACCGGGTCCACGCTCAGGAACCTGCCGGTCAGCGGGTCGTACAGGCGGGCGCCGACGTAGGTGAGCCCGGTGTCCTCGTCGGCGGTCTTGCCGAGGAAGCCCTTGTCGTCGGGCCATGGCCGGCCGGACGGGGCGCCGCGCGGCGCGCCGAACGGGGTCGTGTACCGCTTGGCGATCGCCTGGCTGCTCGCGTCGACCGCGAGCGAGGAGGTGCCGTGCTGGTCTCCGGCGACGAACGTGACCGTGTTCGTCCCCGTTTCCGTGCTGCGCACCGCGATGACCTGGTCGCCGGCCGTGTAGGAACGGACGGCCCAGTTCTTGACGGCGGTGCCGGTCCTGCTTTGGTGGATCTCGGTGGCGCCGAGGTACAGGACGCTCTCGCCGTCGCCCTCCGCGCGGCGGAGCAGCACCTCGCCGTCGGCGTCGTACACGTAGGTGGCCTTCTGCGCGCCCTGCGTCACGGTGGAGACCCGGCCCTGCGCGTCCCAGGTCAGCGTCTGGCCGCCCCGCCCGGTCGTGTTGCCGGACTTGTCGTAGGAGTAGGTCGGCGTCACGCCCGTGCAGGACGCGGCGGAGGTGACCGCGGTGAGAGCGTGCCGCCTGGCGGTGTCGCCGTAGCAGTACGTCGAGGTGGCGGCCGCTCCGCCGGTGTAGCCGGTCTCCGTGCTGCGCATGCCCGCGCTGTTGTAGGTGTACCCGGTGCGGTACGGCGCGGCCCCGCCCAGCGTCCTGCTGGTGCAGTCGTCGGTGGCCGGCGTCCACGCCTCGGTCAGGCGGCGCTGCCCGTCGTAGGCGAAGCACTGGAAGTCGCTCGCGCCCGCGCCGTCCTGGGCCGGGGTGTCGGCGATCTCGGTGACATTTCCCGCGTCGTCGTAGTGGTAGGTCAGGTCCTGCGGCTTGACCGGCGTGGACTGGGTGGTGACGAAGGACCTCTTCAGCCGGTCGGTGCCCTCCTCGTAGGTGTTGCTGATGTAGGTCTTCTTGGCGGCGGCGTCCCCCGACAGGGCCAGGGTGAGCTGCTGGGGCCGGCCGAGCGGGTTGTAGTCGGCCGCCTGGAGGTAGTCCTGGGTGCCGGTGACCTTCACGACCTGGCCGGTCGCCGTGTAGGTCAGGCTGACGGTCTCCGCGGCCAGACCCCCGGCCGCCGGCTCGGTCGAGCTCTTCAGGGTGGCGTCCGGGTTGTAGGCGCCGCCGAAGATGTAGGAGGTCCTGGCCGCGCCGGAGACGACCATCGGGTCCTTCTGGTCGAGGTCGATCTCGGTGCTCGTCGCGCGGTACAGCGCGTCGTAGCTCAGGACCTTGCGGGTGTAGGCCCTGCCGGTGGCGACGGCGCCGCCCTCGTAGCTGGTCGCGGACGCGAGCCGCCCCTGGACCACGGTGTCGTAGGTCCAGGCGGCCAGCTTGCCGGCGTCGGTGCGCGACCCCGACCACAGCCCGGTCCTGCGGCCGAGCTCGTCGTAGCCGTACAGCAGCACCGAGCCGTTCGCGCCGGTGACGGTGTCCGGCTGGTCGAGCGCGGTGTAGCGCAGGGTGCCGGCGCCCTTGTCGGGGTCGGTGATGCCCGCCTGCCGCCCGAACAGGTCGTAGGTGTAGGACCACTGGGCGCCGTCGGGGCCGGTGACGGTCCGCTGCCGGCCGCCGGGGGTGTAGGCGAAGGAGGTGGAGGCGTACCCGCCCGCGGTCATGGAGCCGTACTGGGTGTCGGCCGGCGAGGGCGAGCCGTACTCGCGGCTCTCGACGGTGCGTCCCAGCGCGTCGGTGATGGTGCGGGTCGCCTTGCCGCCGGTCACGGCGCTGGTGGCGGTGGAGTCACCGGTGTAGGCGGTGGTGGTCGTCCACTTCGGCACGCCGTAGGTGAGGAAGGTGCTGCTGGTCGGGCGTCCGGCGCCGTCGAAGACGCGGTTGGTCTGCTTGGGCGCCTCGCCGTACTCCTCCCGGCTGTAGGTGGCGTTCGGCGTGTGCCCGGCGTCGAAGATGTCGGCGTAGGTCTCGTAGGCCAGGCCGCGCGAGTCGTAGCGGGTGTCGGTCAGCAGCCGGCCGCCGTTCGGCGTCGGCTGCTGGGTCTGCATGGGCCGCAGCAGCGAGTCGAAGATCTGGTACGTCCAGTTCGCCGTGGTGGACGACCGGACGGTGGAGGTGCCGATCGCGGGCGCCTTGCCCCGTTCGAACACATAGGAGTAGGCCATGCTGGGGGTCTCGCCGCCGCCCTTGCTGCGGTCGGGCAGCCACACCCCGGTCAGCCTGCCGAGGCCGTCGTAGGTCTGCTCGGTCTTGGCGTCGTTGGGGTCGTAGGTGCGCAGCGGCTGCCCGCGCGTCCCGTCGAGGAAGACGGTGGTCTTCTGCTGCTTGGCGTTGGTGACCACCGTCTTGGTGGGCACGCCGGCGCCGGTGGGGGTGTAGGCGGTGGTGGTGGGGTTGCCGCCCGCGTCGGTGACGACCAGGGGCCTGCCCAGCGTGTCGAAGGTCGTCTTCGCCGTGCGCTGCCAGCCGGTCGGCGGCCGGTCGCCGCCGGTGACCGCCGCCGGGTAGCCGGTGGCGCGGCCGGTCCAGCTCTCCTCGCCCTTGGCCGGCTTCTGGCCGGCGGACCAGCCCGTCGCCGAGGCGTTGTCGTAGACGGTGGCGGTGTCGGACAGCACGTCGCCGGCGGTGGCGCCGTCGGCGGGCAGCGACAGGTCGGCCTCCTTCACCGAGCAGGGCCGCCCGACCTGGCGGGTGCGGGAGACCAGCGTGTTGATGCCCTTGGCGTCGTCGCGCGCGTACCAGGTGCGGGTGCAGGTCTCGTCGCCGCTCTTGGCGGTGTCACCGGTGGCATCCTGCGTGACCGGCATGCCGTAGCCGTCGTAGGTGGTGGCGGTGGAGACGGTGCGCCAGGTCTTCGGGACCGTGAGGTAGGTGTGCTCGTACGACCTGCCGGTGCGCAGGTAGTACGCCTCGGTGTCGGCGTAGGACTTGTGCTGGGTCGCGGTCCGCGACGACCAGGGGTCGTTCACTGTCACCTCGATCGGGACGGCGCCGTCGTAGGTGACCTCCTCGCGGGTGTAGCCCGCGTACTGCTCGGCGTCGGTGAGGTCGGGCACGTCGAGCCCGGTCGCGTCCAGGCCGGGCACCGAGGCGGCGCGCCGCCGGTCGGGGTCGACGACCCGGGGGCTCGCCGACTTCAGCAGCCGGTCGCCGTTCATGCCCTGCAGGAAGACCGAGACGGTCGTGGTCTGGGTGCCGCCGGCGGAGCCGGTGGAGGCGGTGACCTTCTGGTAGCCGCGCCACAGCGACCAGGTGCGCTCGCCGGCGGGGATGAACGGGCTGTCGTTGTAGTGCCAGGCCGGCTTGTCGTAGGCGTAGGAGTACTCGGTGAGCGGGTTGTCCCCGGCCGGGTCGGCGATGTTCACCGCCAGCACGCGGTACTTGTGGAACCAGTCGACCGAGGCGTCGGAGGCCCCGTTGACGTGCCAGAACTGCGGGTAGCACGAGCCGTTGCCGGCGTCCTCGGCCGCCGGCATCGCCGAGCCGCGCACGCACTCGGGCTCGTTGTAGCTGACCGTCGTGAGCGCCCCGGTCTCCGAGGTGATCGTCTCCAGGCGCGGCCTGGTGAGCGGCAGGATGTCGCCGCCGCCGGGCTGGGTGCCGCCGGCGACCCGGTTGGGGCGCATCGCGTAGGTGAAGGAGACCGGGTCGAGCGTCACGGGCCCGTCCGTGGGCGACCCGGTGCGCACGATCGACGTCAGCGACAGCGTCTGGTCGGCGGAGGTGCCGATGTCGCCGCCGTCCAGGTACTTCTGGGTGAACGCCCAGGAGTCGACCGGCTTGTACGCCGTGCCGGACAGGACGGAGGTCTCGACCTTCACCAGCCGCTTGCGGGAGAAGAAGTCGGGGCTCTCGGTGTGGCAGTCGTCCTTGCTCGCGTCCTTGGCGCAGATCGCGTCGAAGGGGACGTCGGGCCAGCGCTCGGCGGTGTCCTTGGTCAGGCTGGAGCAGTCGCCGTCCGTGCAGCGCTCGCTGTAGGAGAAGGACACCTTGTCGGGGGCGGTCGCGCTGAACAGCGTGTCGGACCGCTGCCCGTACAGGATGCGGTCCAGGTAGCCGCCGCGGGTGTAGAGGGTGGTGGCGGTGTCGGCCTTGTTCTTGCGGTAGTAGTTGGTCTCCTTGGTGTACCAGTACGACATGGCGTTGCCGTGGGTGTCCTCGACGTAGTCCAGGTTCCAGCGCCACGCCTGGGTGACCGCCCGGTCGGCGAAGGCGTCGCCCTTGGTGTAGCCGGGTTCGCCGGAGTCGTCGCCGTACACCGGGACCGTCCACACCGAGTTGGTGCGCTCGGCGCCCGCGCCGGTCAGCTTGTCCAGGCCGAAGTAGTACTTGGTGCCGTCGCCGGTGGTGACGATCCAGTACTCGCCGTCGTCGTCGCCGTTGGCGGCGCCGGTGGACCAGGTGACGGTGGAGGCGTCGTCGTTCTTCAGCCGCCAGGCGTGGCCGGTGTCGTCCTTGACCAGTTCGGTGGACCTGCCGTTCAGCACGAGCGAGGCGTTCTCGTACTTCCAGCACAGGTCGTACTGCTCGTCGTGACCGTCCTCGTCGCAGGGGCCGTACTGGCGGTCGATGTAGGAGGCGGCGGCCGTCTCGAATCCCTCGCCGACCGAGGTGCCCTGGTTGTTGCCGGCGGCCGTGCGCCCGTCGATGCCGCCGGAGTCGTAGGACAGGTCCAGCGCGGGGGAGGGCCCGGCGGGGGGCTCCACCGGCGCCATCGGGTAGGACCAGGTGAACGCGCCGGAGCCGCCGCCCGCCGCCCAGGTGGACGACGCGCCGAGCGGCGTGGCCGAGTAGTCGCCGCCGCCGTCGGGCGCCTCGCCGGTCGGGGCCAGGGCCTCCGCGGCGAACACGGCCGGAGCGGCCCCGAGGGTGACCGGCGCCGACAGGGTGAGCGTGGCGGAGGAGTTGACCGAGGCCAGCGGGGTGCGCGTGCGGCACTCCTCCAGCGCGGGCGTCGTCAGCGCACAGGCGGGAAGTCCCACCAGGCGCAGCCGGCCGCCCCATCCGCCGCCGTACGCCGAGGCGAAGGAGGCGTAGCCGACGCTCAGCCGGGCCTCGCCGGAGGCCGGCGCCGAGGCGGTCAGCAGCACGCCGTCCACCCCGGCCGCCTCGGCGGCGGCGCGGTCGAGCACCCGCACGCGCGCCGCCGTACCGGCCGCCGCGCCTGCCGCGGTGCCTGCCGCGGTGCCGGGGGACGTCGCCGCCGTCGCGTCGGCGCCCTTCCCGGGCGCCGGGGTCAGGGTGATGGGCAGGTCTCCCACGGTGACGCTCGCGGCGCCGAGCGGGACCTGCGCCGTGCCGGCCTTGGGCCAGGCGGCCCTGCGCTCCCCGGCCGCCCGGGCGGCCCAGGCGTCGTTGCGCGCCTGGGAGGCCGCGACCTGCTCGCGCGCCTTCCTGGCGCCGGTCGCGTTCATGGCTCTGACCTTGCTGGACCGCTGCTGCGGTACGGGGGGCGCGCCGGGTGGGCCCGCCGCGGCGGAGGCCGCGGGCGTCACCCCCAGCGCCAGTGTCACCATCACTGCCATCGCGGTCGCCAAGGCAGCGCGCATTACGGGCCGACGCATGACCCAACCTCCTCGAGAGGAACAGAGAACCGGGATCAACCGGGGGTGAGGACGTGCGGGGACCGGGGTGCCGGTCCCCGCACTCCGTCAGTCGCCGACGACGGCGTCGAGCTGGTCGGAGTCGGACAGGGCGCCCGCCCACAGGCGCAGGTCGGTGAGCTCGGCGGCCAGGAAGTGGCTCCAGGCGGTGGCGCTGAAGCCCTTGCCGACCGCGAACTCGCCGGACCCGGCGGCCGCGGTGTAGGCCAGGTCGAGGTCGTTCTGCTCGTGGCCGACGTAGAGCCGCACCACCGGGCCGCCCGGGGCCAGGGCGTCGTAGACGCCGGTCAGCCGCACGGGGCTGTCCGGGCTCGCCGTGTCCTCGGAGCTCACCCAGCTCTTGGCGCCGTCCTTGCCGACCCTGCCGAAGCGCCAGAAGCCGACCGGCACGGCCACCTCGTTGCCGTCGTCGTCCAGCCTGGTCTCTTTGCCGGTCAGCTCGAACCACAGGCCCCACGAGGAGCCGTCGGCGGTGCGCTGCCCGGCCACCTGGCCGAGCGAGCCGATCGGCATCGCGAGGGCCTTGTCCTGGTCGAGCTGGACCTTCGCGGTCACGGTGAACGAGCCGGTGTCATCGACGACCGGCCCTGGGGCGGTGGCCGCGTCGTCCACGCCGTCCAGCACCAGGCCCTCGCCGTCCAGCCTCGCGCCGCCGGCCAGGGTCAGCGAGCGGCCGTAGCCGGACAGCGTGTCGGGCAGCGCCGTCCCGGCGGCACCCGCCGGATCCCAGTCGGCCACCAGCTCCATGTCATCGCGCCCCGACGCCGGGGACTCCGACCGCGCCTGCGACGCGACCTCCTCGGGGGTCAGGACGCGCTGCCAGGCGGCGACCTCGTCGACGGAGCCGGCCAGGTAGTGCTGGAACAGGCCGGCCCAGGTGTAGCGGCCGATCTCGAACGGTCCGGTGGCCGACCAGGCGCCCGCGACGGTCGCGGTGCCCTGTGGCAGGCCGTTGACATAGAAGGCGAGCTTCTGCGTCGCCGGGTCGTAGGTGCCCGCCAGGTGGGTCCAGGCGTTCACCTGCGCGGTGTTGTTCTTCGCGCAGACCCCGAAATACGCCTTGCCCGTCGCCGCGTCGGCGTCCTTGACGCCGAAGCAGTAGGACACCCGGCCCACGTCGTACCAGAGGTTGAAGGGGCTGTAGCCTCCGGCGCCGTCCTGCGACAGGACGGTGCCCGGCGTGGTGGTCTGGTCCATCCGCACCCAGGCGGCGACCGAGTAGGCCGAACGCGTCTCCAGCACCGGCCCGGAGGTGGCGGCGTAGGCCGACGTGCCGTTCAGGCTCAGGCCCTTGTCGGTCTTCGGGGTGGTCAGCGCGGTGCCGTCCTCGTCGTACCACAGCTCGCCGCGGCGTCCCCGGCCGTCCCGCACCGCGCCGCCGCTGAGGGTGGCGTCGTGCCGGGCCGCGCCGGTGGAGGAGTCGGCGGCGACGCCCGCGTCCTCGCCGAAGTGCCACCTGCCGACCGGGCCCGCGCCCGCGGCGACCAGGAAGTCAAGGACGGTGGTGGCGCCGTAGCGGCCCACGTTGTCCTTGGCGCGGACGTACAGGCTGAAGGTGCCCGAGGCCCCCGGCGTGATCATCGGTTTGACCGTGGCGCCCTGGACGTCCGCCGACCAGGTGGGCGTGGTGGACAGGCGGTACTGGTAGGCCACGTTGTTGGCGTCGCCCGACGCCGGCGCGAAGGTGAACGTCGCGCCCAGCCCCGGGCCGCCGGCCGCCGTGCACGCGGTGGTGGTGCACGCGGTGTACGGGGCGCCGGGGGTGACCACCGGCGCCTTCGGCGCGGTCGGGTCGACCTTGAAGTAGCACCAGCCCGCGCTCAGGTAGCTGCTGGTCCCGGCCAGCCACTTGGTGTAGTTGCCGTAGTACGAGCGCGTCCAGGAGTCGTAGCGGTAGAGCACGCCTTCGGTCAGCGTCGGCGCGTCCGCGGTCACCTTCACGTTGTCGCCGACGTGTCCGCTCGCCGGCCGCTCGATGGTGGAGAACGCCTGCGTCCAGGTGCCGTCGGAGTTCTTCTTCTGGACGTAGAACGCCCCCCGCAGCATCGCGCCGGACTCGCCGCCCGCCAGGGTCTGCGGGACCGTCGCCATGGCCGGCGTGGGGTCGGAGACGACCGCGGGCGCCGACTCCTTGGTCTCGCAGACCGTTCCCGACCCGGTGACCAGGCCGACGCCGGTCGGCACCCCGGGCATCCCCACGTAGTCGACGACCAGCACGGCGTCGTTCCGGAAACGTTTCCAGGCGGAGGTGTCGCTCTCGTCGTGCGCCCGCAGTTCCAGGGTCAGCTTGGAGAACTTGCCGGCCGCGAAGTCCTTCACGGTGGGGGTGAGGTTCTCGTTGGTCTCCTCGGGGTTGTCGCGGAACTCGATCGGCGCGGCCGGCTCGTCGGGGTCGCACGCCGAGCCGCGGCCCGCCGAGACGTTGCGGTCGACCATCCAGTCGAGCTCCTTGGGCCGGCTCGCCCAGGTCGTGGCGGAGGAGATGTTGTTGGTGCGTACCAGGTCGACCCATCGGGGGGAGCACTGGAACGCCCACGGCTCGGTGACGCGGAAGGCCGCGCCCAGCACCTGCTTGCCCTTCAGGCTCGCGGGGGAGAACTGGAAGTACAGGCGCTGGGTGTAGCCGGGGCCGCAGTAGTAGCCGCTCCAGGTGCCGCAGTGGCCGACGCCCTTGCCCTCGTTGTCGTCGCCGTTGCTCCAGTTGTAGGACTCGTACCCGTCCGAGCGCAGCAGCGTCCGGTCGCTCTCGCCCCAGGTGACGCTCGGGTCGATGTAGACGGGGTAGGCGCCCTGGTCCTTCTGCCGGAGCAGGCCGGTGTCGGGCACGACCGCGAGCGTGCCGCCGCCGACCTCGATGGGCAGCTGAGCCTGGCGTGCGCCGGGGGCGGGGCCGTCGGCGCCGTCGGCGCCGTCCGGTTCCGCGGCGAGGGCCGTTCCGTCCTCCGGCGTGGCGGAGGCGGGCGCCCGCCCGCTCAGCGACGCGGCCGGCCCGCTCGTCGCGGCGGACCGGCCGGCGGCCGGGTCGCCGGTGGAGTCCCACATGGCGGCGGGCGGGGAGGAGAAGACCTCGGTGGCGTTGCCGTCGGTCGCGGACATGCCGCCGTCCTCGGTCTGCTCGACCTTCAGGCCGGAGGAGGTGACCGCGTACTCGACGCGCTCGAGCGCGGGGTTCGCGGCGGCCTGCGGGGTCTTGACGACCAGGACCTGGCTGAAGCCCTCGGTCGTCGCGGTCATCCTGAGGTCGACGTCCGGCAGCACGTCGCGGTAGGTGGCGTTCGGGCCGTCCAGCACCGGCGCCGGCAGGGGGGCCGGCCATCCGAGCTCGAGGGTGCGGCCGTCACGGGTGATGCTGACCAGCCGGGCGGCGCCGCCCCCGGAGAAACTCAGCCGGACGGCGGCGGCCACCGGGGCCACGGTGCCGTCGGCGCGGCGCTGGAGCGTGGCGTCCGGCGTCACCCACGCGCCCCCCGCCCCCTTGACCCGCACGGGCACCGTCGACTGTTCGAGCCGGAAGGACTCCCCGTCGGGGTTGGCGTACGTGGTGGAGAACTCGGTCCGGGCGCCGGTCACCTCGACCTGCTCCCCGGTCTCGGCGGCCCGCGCCGACGCCTGCCGCCACTCGGCGGGCCGGCCGGCGCGGGAGCCGTCCGGCCCGCCGTCCGCCACCGCGGCCCAAGGCGTTCCCGCCCCCACGAACGCACCCACCACGGCGACGACGGCGAGCGTGCGCCAACCTCGCGGCCCGGGACACCTGGACATCGGTCATCTCTCTTCGCGTAAGGAGCTCATCAAGATCGCGCCACATCCTGACCTTGGCTACTAGTTCATGTCAATGAACTATTTCAAACTGAAAATTTACAGTTCTGGAAATATCCGCAAAGGCCCTCAAACCCTGACGTACCGGGGCGATTAGCCGAGTCCTGGAACGCGGTGGAACGCGGTGGAACGCCTTCATGAGAGAGGCGGCCGAAGGGCGCCTCACGGGGGTGGACGGGGCCGCGCGCGTCACCACGCGAACGGCGTGCCCGGCGCTCCCGCACGCCACAGATCACCGGCATCGAGGGGAGAGGCGGAGCGATGGGCATCGCGGAACCGGACCAAGGCGTGATCGCCGGCGAGAGGGGACGGGGGGAGGGAGTCCACACCGCGGCCACGGTGGAGGCGTCGCTCCCCGTGCGGGGTGTCCTGCGGGAGGCGGGCTTCCGGCTGTTCTGGACCGGTCAGACGATCTCGCTGATCGGCAGCCAGGTCAGCCTCGTCGCGCTCCCGCTGCTGGCCGTCCTCACGCTGGACGCCGGACCGTTCGAGGTGGGCCTGCTCGCCGCGCTCGGCCGCGCGCCGTGGCTGCTGTTCGGGCTGCTCGCCGGGGCGCTGGCCGACCGGGCCCGGCGCCGTCCGCTGCTGGTCGGGGCCGACCTGGTACGGGCGGCGGTCCTGGCCTGGATCCCGGTGGCCGCCTGGCTCGGCGTGCTCACGGTCGGGCAGCTCTACGCCGTCACCTTCGTCGTCGGCACGATGACCGTGCTGTCCGAGGTCGCCGCCCAGTCGTTCCTGCCGAGCCTGGCCGCGCCCGCGCAACTGGCCGACGGCAACGGCAAGCTGGAGGTCAGCAGGGCGTCGGCGGAGGCCGTCGGCCCGGGCCTCGGCGGCGTGCTGGTGCAGGCGGTGACCGCGCCGTTCGCGATCGTCGCCGACGTGGTGTCCTTCCTGCTCTCGGCGACGCTGCTCGGCCGCCTCAAGGTGGACGAGCGCACGGGCCCGGGCGGCGCGCACGCCGCGTCAGGGACCGGCGCGGGGTCGGCGGCCACGACCGGCCCGGGGGCCGGGCCGGAGTCGGTCGCGGGGCCGATCGCGGAGCCGGTCGCAGGTCGGTCGGTCGCGGGGTCGGTCGCGGGGGAGATGCGGGAGGGGCTGCGGTTCGTCCTCGGCCACCCCCTTCTGCGGTGGAACGTGCTGGCGGCGGCGGTGGCCAACTTCTTCGGCAACATCCTGCTGGCCATCCTCGTGCTGTACGTCCTCACCGAGCTCCGGCTGGCCCCGGCCGTCGTCGGGCTCGTCCTCGGCCTCGGCAGCCTCGGCGCGGTGCTGGGCGCCGCGGTCGCGCAGCGGCTGATCCGGCGCGCCGGCTACGGGCCCACCCTCACCGCGGGCCTGGCGGTGACCGCCGCCGGCGGCCTGCTGCTGGCCCCGGTGGACGGGCCGTACGCGCTGCGCGTGGCCTGGGCGGTGGCGGCCCTGATGCTGCTCCTCGGCGGCGTTCCGCTCTTCGACGTCGCGGTGGTCACCCTGCGCCAGCTCATCACCCCGCCCCGCATCCTCGGGCGGGCCAACGCGACCATGCGTTTCCTGGTCTTCGGCACGATGCCGCTCGGCGCGCTCGCCGGCGGCCTGCTCGGCGACCATGCCGGGCTGCGCACGGCCGTCCTGGTGGCGGGAGCCGGCCTTGCCGTCCCCGTCGTCCTCGTCCTGGTCTCCCCGCTCGCGCGGCTGAGATCCCACCTGCCGCCGTCCATGGCGGCATCCGACCGACCCTCACCTATCACTATTCCCGGAGGCAACCATGACCACTGAGACGACCGGCCTGACCGCCCCGAGCGAGAGCGCGCCCACCCGGGCGCCGCGCCGCCGCGCGATCCGGCTCTCCGAACTGGACCTGGTCACCATCGACACCGAGGGGGGCCTGTCGGTGCTGGTCCGCCCCCGCGTCCCCGGCGTGGACCTGGCGCGCTGGCTCAAGGACAACCACGAACGGGTCGAACGGCTGCTCGGCGAGCGGGGCGCGATCCGCTTCCAGGGGTTCGACGTCACCACCGCCGCCGCGTTCGAGTCGGTCTCCAGCGCCCTGTCGCCCGAGCTGCTGAACTACGTGTACGGCTCGACCCCGCGCAGCCGCGAGAAGGGCGGCGTCTACACCTCCACGGAGTACCCGCCGGACCAGACCATCCCCCAGCACAACGAGATGGCCTACTCCACCCGGTGGCCGATGAAGCTCTGGTTCTACTGCCAGTACCCGGCGGCCGCCGGCGGTGAGACGCCGCTGGCCGACAGCCGCCGCGTCCTGCGCCGCATCGACCCGGCCCTGCGGGCGCGCTTCGCCGAGCGCGGGGTGCGGTACGTGCGCAACTACGGCGGCGGGCTGGACCTGTCGTGGCAACGTGCCTTCGAGACCGACGACCGAGGGGAGGCCGAGCGGACCTTCCGCGATCTCGGGATCTCCTACGAGTGGTTCGACGGGGGCCGGCTGCGCACCTGGCAGGTCTGCCAGGCCGTGGTGTCCCACCCGGTGACCGGCGAGGCCGCCTGGTTCAACCAGGCCCACCTGTTCCACCCCTCCAGCCTGCCCGCCGAGGTGCGCGAGTCGCTGCTCGCCTCCTCGGGCGAGGAGGACCTGCCCCGCAACGCGCTGTACGGCGACGGCACGCCGATCGAGGAGTCCGCGCTTGAGGAGGTCAGGGCGGCGTTCGCCGCCGAGACCGTGGCCGAGCCGTGGAGCGCCGGCGAGGTCCTGCTGATCGACAACGTGCTGATGTCCCACGGCCGCCGCCCCTACGAGGGGCCGCGCAAGGTGCTGGTCGCCATGACCGACCCCAACCCCGTGCCCGGGTCCCCCGCCGCCGGCGGCGAGCACGAGGAGAGCAAGTGACCGCGTCGTACCCCGCATTCGACCCCATCGGCCCGGCCGTGCAGGAGGAGACGAAGTGACCACGTCATTCGAGGCGTCCGAGGCGTTCGAGGCGCTGGAGGGCTTCCCGCTGTCGCCGCAGCAGCGCGACACCTGGGTACGGGCGGGCGGCGAGGGCGCGCCCGCGCCGTCGATCGTCTGCGCCGTGCGGATCGACGGCGACCTCGACCGCGGCGTCCTGCGCCGGGCGATCGCCGAGCTCGTACGCCGGCACGAGATCCTGCGGACCGGGTTCCACGCCGTTCCCGGGCTGACCCTGCCGGTACAGGTGATCAGTGCCACGGCCGGCGTCCCGCTGGAGGACCTCCCCCCGGCCGCCCCCCTTGCGGACGAGCACGACGACGCCATGGCGCTCCGGTCCGGGACCGCGCCGGGCGGAGACGATGACCCCTCGGCCCCGTGGGCGGGGACCGTGCCGGACGGGGACGACCCCGTGGCCCGCTGGGCGGGGCGGCCGCTCGACCTGACGGCCGGCGGTCTGCTGTCGGTGGCCGTGCGCCGGGAGAGCGCGCGGCGGCACACGTTGCTGCTGCGATTACCGCTCCTGTGCGCCGACGGCCCAGCCATGGAGCGTCTGGTCCACGAGCTCGCCGCTCTGTACCGCGGCGAGCCCCTCTCCGACGCCGCCGACCGCTGGCAGTACGCGGACCTGTCGGAGTGGCTGAACGACCTGCCTTCGCCTCCCGAGGCCGGCGCCGCTCCCGCGGCGGCGGGCCCGCCCCGGCTGCCTTTCCTGCGGACGGTGGCGGTCCCGGACCCCGTGGGCGCTCCCGGGACCGGCGAGGTGGCCGTGGAGATCGGCGCGGCGGCGTGGAGCCGGGCGCGCCTGGCCGCCGAGCGGCTGGAGGTCCCCGCGCGGGCGCTGCTCGCCGCCTCCTGGGCCGCGACCCTCTACCGCTACACGCGGCAGCAGTCGATGGTCCTGACCGTGGCCGCGGACGGCCGCGACACCACCGAGGCGCGCGACGTGGTCGGGCCGCTGACCCACGACGCGCCCCTGACCCTGGAGGTGCCGGAGACCCTCGCCTTCTCGGATCTGGCCCGCGAGACCGCCCGTCTGGACGCCGCGCCACGCCCGTCCGGCCTCTCGGGCGCCACGCCCTCAGGACAGGCCGCTCCGGCGGACGGCCCTGGCGGGACGCCGGCGCCGGTGGGCGGGCTCACGGAGACGGCCGGGCGCGCGGGCGGGCGGACCGATCCCGCGGGCCCGGCCGGTGAGACGGCGTCCCCGGCCCACCCCGTGGGGTTCGCCTACCAGGCCGTCACGACGCCGTCCGCGGGAGAGCCCGGTTTCACGATCGCGGCGATCGACCAGGGGCCCGGCCGTCACCCGCTGGAGCTCCGCTGTGTGGAGCCGACGGGGACCGTGCGCCTGACCCTGCACCACTGCCCTCGGCGGTACGACCGCGCGGACGTCGCCGGGCTCGGGGCGGCCCTCACCGCCCTCATCGCCCACGCGAGCGCGGAGCCCGGGACCCCCGTCGGCCTGCTGCGCCTGACCGGCGAGGCCACCGGCACCGGCACCGCCGTCGGTACCGTGGACGGCGGCGATACCGCGCTCGCGGAACGGCCGTCGCGGCGGCACGCCGGCGCGGACCCCGGCCCGGCGCGCGAGCCGTCGGCGGCGCGCGTCGCCGGTGATCCCGAGCTGGTGCACGAGCTGTTCGAGCGGCACGCCGCCACCAGGCCGGACGCCGTCGCCGTGGTCTGCGAGGAGGAGCGCCTCACCTACGCCGAACTGCGCGACCACGCCCGGCGGGTCGCCGCCCGGCTCGCGGACGCCGGTGTGCTGCCCGGCGACCTGGTGCCGCTGTTCGCCGACCGGGGCCTCGACGCCATCGCCGGCGTGCTCGGCATCCTGCTCGCGGGCGCCGCGTACGTGCCCGTCGAGCCGGTGACGCCGGCCAAGCGGCTGGCCTTCCTGCTCGACGACATCGGCGCGGGACCGGTGCTCACCCAGGCCCACCTGGCCTCCCGGCTCCCCGCGGGCGCCCGCGCCGTCCACCTGGACCTGCCGCACGCCCCGGGCGCGGCGGCTCCGGACCGTTCCCTGCCGCGGCCCGAGCGGCACGGCCCCGCGTACGTGATCTACACCTCGGGGACGACGGGGACGCCCAAGGGCGTGGTCATCGAGCACGACCAGCTCGCGCACTACGTGGCCGGGCTGACCGCCGCGCTCGGAGCGCCCGTGGCAGGCGGCTTCGCCATGGTCTCGTCGCTGGCCTCCGACCTGGGCAACACGGCGCTGTTCCACGCCCTCTGCAACGGCGGGACGCTCCACCTGATCACCAAGGACCGCGCCTCGGACCCCGACGGGCTCGCCGCCTACCTGCGGCGCGAGCCGGTCGACCGCATGAAGATCGTCCCGTCCCACCTGCGCGCCCTGCTGGACGCGGCGACCCGGCCGAGCGACCTGCTGCCCCGCGCGGCGCTGGTGCTCGGCGGCGAACCCTGCCAGCCGGACCTGGTCGACCGCGTGGAGTCGCTCGCGCCGTCCTGCGCGGTGGTCAACCACTACGGCCCGACCGAGACGACCGTCGGCGCGACCACGCACGCCGTCACCGCGGACGGCATGGACCCGCGGTGCCGGACCGTGCCCATCGGCCGTCCCCTCGGCCGGACCAGGGTGCTGGTGCTCGACCCGTCGCTCACCCCGGTCCCCGACTGGGTGCCGGGCGAGGCGTACATCGCGGGGCCGCAGGTGGCGCGCGGCTACCTCAACCGGCCCGGCCTCACCGCCGAACGCTTCCTGCCCGACCACTCCGGCGGAGACCCGGACGGGCGGATGTACCGCACGGGCGACCGGGTGCGGCGGCTGCCCGGCGGCGCGCACGAGTTCCTCGGCCGGGTCGACGACCAGGTCAAGGTGCGCGGGTTCCGCGTGGAGCCGGCCGAGGTCGAGGCCGTGGTCCGCACGCATCCGCGGGTCCGCGACGTCGCCGTGCTGGCCCGCGAGGACGCCGCGGGCGACCGGCAGCTCGCCGCCTACGTCGTCGTCCGCCGCGCCTGCGGCGCCGACGGCCCCGGCGAGGTACCGGGCCTTCGGGAGTTCCTGCTCGAACGCCTGCCCGACCACATGGTCCCCGCCACGGTGGAGACGATGGACGCGCTGCCGCTCACGCCGAACGGCAAGGTCGACCGGGCGGCCCTGCTCGCCAGGGCGCCCGTGGCCGGTGCGCGGGAACGGCAGGTCGTGGAGCCCCGGGACGAGGAGGAGGCGCGCCTGCTCGCCATCTGGCGGGACACGCTGCGCACCCGCCCGCTCGGCGTGACCGACGACTTCTTCGAGGCGGGCGGCAACTCGTTGCTGGCCGTGCGGCTCATCGCGCAGATCCGCCGGCGGACCGGGCACAACCTTCCGCTCGCGTCCCTGTTCACCGACGGCACGGTGGCGGCGATGGCCCGCCTCATCCGTACAGCCGGGCAGGACGCCGGGATCGCCGGGGACGGCGATGGCGGCGCCGGCCCGGTCACCCGGGACCCGATCGCCGTGCCGATCCAGGCGCTCGGCGCGCGCAGGCCGTTCTTCTGCGTCCACGCGGGCGGCGGCACCACGCTGGGCTACCTGGACCTGGCCCGCAACCTGGGCGCCGACCAGCCGTTCCACGGCATGCAGTCGCTCGGCCTGGACGGGGTCCAGGAGCCCCTGCCGGACCTGACGGAGATGGCCACCCGGTACGTCGAGTGCATGCGCCGGATCCAGCCGGAGGGGCCGTACCTGATCGGCGGGTGGTGCCTGGGCGGGATCATCGCCTTCGAGATGACCCGCGTGCTGCGCGCCCAGGGTCAGCGCACCGGCGTGCTGGTGCTCATCGACAGCGAGTCCCCGGCCACCGCCGCCGCGGGCCTGCGCGCGGAGGAGGCCGCGGGCGGCCCGGGCGCGGACCTGGACGACACGACGCTGCTCAAGCGGTTCGCCTGGCACTTCGGCATCGAGGACACCCGCGCCGACCTGGCCGAGCTGACCGAGGAGCAGCGGCTCGCGCACCTGCTCGACCTCGCCCGGCGCCACGACGTGCTGCCGGCCGACGCCGGGCCGGAGCAACTGGGCTGGCTGTTGCGGGTCTACAAGAACAACATCCTGGCGGTGCACGACTACCTGCGCGCCTTCACCCCCGGAGAGACCCTCGACCATCCCGTGGTGCTCTACCGGCCGGTGCGCGAGCTCGACGCCGGGCAGGACGCCGCGTTCGGCTGGACCGGGCTCGCCGGCGCGCGGCTCAGCGTCGAACTCGTCCCCGGCGACCACCACTCGGTCATGCGGCCCCCGGCCGTCGCCGTGCTCGCCGAGCGGCTGCGCACGCTGCTCGGCACCTGCCAGGAAGGATGGGGAAGCTGACATGAGACCGGATCCACGATGGAACGCGACGGCGCTGCCGTACCGCGTGGACACCATCCACGAACTGGTCCGGGAACAGGCGGCCCGGCGGCCCGGCGCCGTCGCGCTGGTCGACGGCGAGGTGCGGGTGACCTACGGCGCGCTGGACGCGGCGTCGGAGGAGTACGCCGTGCGCCTGGCCGAGGCGGGGGTGGGGCCGGGGATGACGGTCCCGGTCGTGCTCCCCCGGTCGGCGCGGCTGGTGGCGGTGCTGCTGGCCGTCCTCAAGCGCGGCGCCGCGTACGCCGCGCTGGATCCCCGCTGGCCGGCCGCCCGCCTCACCGCCCTGGCCCGGCAGTGCGGCTCCATCGTCGTCACCGACCGCCCGGACCCGGCGGGTCCGGCTGGCCCGGACGGTGACGAGGCCGGCGGCCCGCGGGCCGCCGGGTCCCGGTCCGACGGCTCCCGGGCCGACGGCTCCCGGGCCGAGGGCACCGGGGACGGCGGCGAAGGCTGGCCGGTGCCGGTGTGGTCGCCCCCGGCGGCCGACCTGGCGGAGGTGGCCGCCACGGCGCGGGCGCACGAGCCGGTCGCCGTGGCGGGGGACGCGCCCGCGTCCATCTTCTTCACCTCCGGCACGACCGGCGCCCCCAAAGGCGTCGTGTCACCGCACCGCGGCACCGTCCGCCTGTTCCAGGACTGCGCGTTCGCCGACTTCGGCGCGCACACGGTGATGCCCCAGGCGGCCCCGCTGCCGTGGGACGCCTTCAACCTGGAGCTGTGGAGCACGCTGATGAACGGCGGGACCTCGGTGCTCGTCCACGGCGAGCATCTGCTGCCCGGGCGGCTGCGCGAGATGGTCGCCCGGCACGGCGTCGACACCCTGTGGCTGACCGCCTCGCTGTTCAACCTGTACGTCGATGAGGACCCGGCGGCGTTCGAGGGAGTGCGGCAGGTGATGACCGGCGGGGAGCGTCTGTCGGTCTCGCACGTGCGGCGCTTCCTCACGCGCCATCCCGGGATCCGGCTGGTCAACGCGTACGGGCCGGTCGAGAGCACGATCTTCGCCACGACGCACCCGATCACCCTGGACGACCTCGGCGCGCACGCGCAGGTGCCGATCGGCCGTCCGGTGGCCAACACCGCGGTGCACGTCCTCTCCGGCGACGACCGTCCCTGCGCGGTGGGGGAGCGGGGGGAGATCTGCATCGCCGGCGACGGCCTGGCGGTGGAGTACCTCGGCGACCCCGGGCTGACCTCGCGCAGGTTCACCACCGTGGACCTCGACGGCGTCCCCACGCGGGTCTACCGCACCGGCGACCTCGGCCACTGGTCCGACACGGGCCTGCTGCACTTCGCCGGCCGTGCGGACCGCCAGGTGAAGATCCGCGGCAACCGGATCGAGCCGGGCGAGATCGAGCGCGCCGCCGGCGAGGTGGCCGGGGTGGGCTGGTGCGCCGCCGTGCCGGTCGAGGAGGACGGGACCTTCCGCCGCCTGGTCCTGTTCTACCGCTCCGCGGCCGGCGCGGGCGTCGACCCCGCGGGCCTGACGGCGCTGCTGCGCCGCCGGCTGCCCGGCTACCTGGTGCCGGACGAGGTGCGCGAGGTGCGGCACATCCCGCTCACCCCGACCGGCAAGCTGGACCAGCCGGCCCTGCTGGCCATGACCTCCGCCGTCCGCCGCCCGGGCCCGCCGGCCGGGGGCGGCGCGCCGGAGGCGGCGGCGGGCGTCGCCGGGCAGGGGTCCCTGCGTGCCGAGCTGGCCGCCGTGTACGCCGAGGTGCTCGGGGTCGCGCACGTGCCGGGGGACGTCCCGTTCTTCGCCCTGGGCGGCGACTCGCTGGACGCGATGCGGCTGTGCACGCGGGTGGAGGCCCGGTTCGGCACGGCCGTGCCGATATCGCAGCTGTTCCGCACCCCCGAGGTGGACGCGCTCGCCGGGTGGCTGGAGCGGCCCGTCGCCGCGGCGGCCGAGGACGTCCCGGAGGAGGCGGTGGACCCGGCGCGCGTGCCGCTGATGCCGATGCAGGTCGGCTTCCTGCTCAGGCACCTCATCGACCCCGGCGACGTGTCCGGCCTGTGCCGGATGGCGTGGTGGCTGGACGGGCCGGTGGACGAGCGGGCCCTCGCGGGCGCGGTGCGGGACGTGACCGCACGGCACGAGGCGCTGCGAGCGCGGTACGTCTTCGACGACGACGCGGTGGCGGTCGTGACCGGCGCGGCGTCCACGGAGTGGCGGGTGCTGCCCGACGAGCTGTACGAGGAGGCGGCCTGGCGGACGCTGGACGCGGCGCTCTCCCGCCCCTTGGACCTGGCGGAGGGCGAGGTGTGGCGCGCGGGGCTGGTGCGCGCCGCCGGCTCCGGGCGCACGCTGTTCGGGCTGGCGGTGCACCACGTCGCCTTCGACGAATGGTCGCAGGAGGTCCTGTGCGCCGACCTGTCGGCCGCCTACCGCTCCCGGCTCGGCGAGCACGGACGGCCCGGCGCGGACCCGTCTCAGGCAGGCCGCTCACGGGACGGGCACGCCGAGGTGGAACCGTCTCAGGGCGCCCGGCCCGGGGACGGGCGGTCCGGCGTGGACCGGCCTTCCGGGCGGGGCGCCGCTCCGACGCTGGCGGAGGTGGTCACCGAGTACCGGCGGCAGCTCCGGCAGGCGGACCTGGCGGTCCAGCGCGAGTACTGGCGCTCGGCCCTGCGCGGCCTGCCCCGGCCGGCGGTGCCGCGGGTCCCCGTGGCCTTCGACCTGCTCGCGGACGAGCGCCAGGCGACGGGCGGGCTGTCCTGGCGGGTCACCGCCGAGGAGCTGGCCGTGTGGGACCGCGCCGCCCGCGCCCACGGCGCCACCAGGTTCGCGGTGCTGCTCGCCGCGTACGCCGACGTCCTGTACCGGGTCACCGGCGAGGGCGATCTGACCGTCGGCACCCCGGTGGCGCGGCGCGGCGGGCCGGTGCTCAAGGACGCCCTGACCTGCCTGATCGACACGGTCTGCGTGCGGCTGCGCCCCGGTCTCGCGGGCGACGCGGGCACGCTGATCGGGCAGGCCAGGGACGCCGCCGGGGCCGCGCTGGCCGCGGCCGACGTGCCGTTCAGCGAGGTCGTGGAGCTGGTCAACCCGGTGCGGGAAGGCATGTCGAACCCGCTGTACCGGGTCATGTTCAGCCTGCACGACCGGCAGCCGAGGCTGCGGCTGGCCGGGTGCGCCGCCGAGTTCCGCCGTCCCGAGGCCGTGGACGCCACCTGCGACCTGGTCACCGGGGTGTGGCCGGACGACGGCGGCGGCTGCGAGGTGCGCCTGGCCCACCGGCCCGACCAGGTCCCGGCGGCCGCGGCCCGCGCCGTGGGCGAGGCGTTCACCGCCGCGCTCCGGCTGGGCCCGCGCTCCCTGCGCGCCGAGCCCTCGGCCCTCCTCACCCGCTGACCGTCGCCCCGCCCCCCGCCCGCCACGAGACGGCGGGCGGGAGGAGGGGGCAAGGCGCGGGAAAGGGCCGGTCCCTGGAGGGGACCGGCCCTTTGAGGTGCGCGGACGCGCGGCTATCCGGGGTTGTAGGAGCAGAGAAGGCCGGTGTGGACGGTGGCGCGGAGCTGGCCGCCGAGGACGGGGTCGGCCTCGGTGATGCGGTTGAGGGCGCGGCGGATGGCCTTGCCGACGGCGATCCGGGCGCGTTCCTCGCCGCCGGCGAACTCGCGGGCGCGGCCGGCCAGGCCGGCGGCGGCGGCGAGCTCGGCGACCAGCCAGTCGCGCTCGGCGCGCGAGGCGGCGGCGCGCTCGTGGTCGTTCATCGCCTCGTGCTCCTCGATCTCCGCCTCAAGGCGTGACAGGCGCTCCTTGTAGGTGCGCCTGGCCGCCTCGTCCAGCACCGGCTGGCCGGACGACCACGCCGTGCCGGCGTCCCGGGAACGGGGGCCCGCGGCCAGGTCGACGGCGGGGACCTCGTAGCCCGGGTTGGCGATCAGGACGGCCAGGTGACTCATGCCGACGCCGTGGTCCACGACCGCGGTCCGGCCGCCGAGCTCGACCAGCCACTGCTCACCGCGCCGCCGGCACACGGCGCCCGTCGCGCGCCGCCCGCCGGCGGAGGGACGGGCGGTCGTGCCGGGCCCGCCGCCGGGCACGCTCATGCCGAGCGCGGCCGCTTCCTGGGCGGCCAGGGCGAGCTGCCGGCGCGCGGCCTCGTCACGGGGCCCGTGGCGCAGCGCGAGCGCCTGCCCGAGCCGCGCCCGGGACAGCACGACCGCCGGCCGGTGCCCGATGGCCAGGTTGCCCTGGACGGCGGCCCGCAGGTGCTCCACGGCCCGGTCGAGGTCGCCGACGGTGAGCGAGGCGACTCCGAGGCAGTGGTGCACCGACCCGAGGCAGGCCGCTCCCAGGCTGACGACCACCGGCAGGTGGGCGAACGGCGCCAGCAGGGTGTACGCCTGGGCGGACAGCCGGGTGTCGGCGAGCAGGTGCGCCGCCTCGACGACCCCGTACATGGCCATCAGCCAGCTGCTGGAGCGCGGCAGGTCGGCCAGGTCCTGGCCGCACAGGCGGGCGAGCATGGCGGCCGCGAGGTGCCGGTCGCCCGCCGAGGCGGCCGCGACCGCGAGGCCCGCGAACGTGGAGTTGTCCATCGCGCTCAGCTCGGGGGAGCCGGCCAGGTCCGTCAGCACCCCGACCAGCTCGGCCGCCCGGCCCTGGTACCAGCGGATGGTGCCGAGCTGCGCCCGGTGCCAGCCCAGCGCGTCGATGTCACCGGCCTCGGCGCCCCGGGCCGCGCACGCGGCGGCGAGGGTCTCGGCCTCGGCGAACCGGCCGGCGCGGATGCTCAGCATCACCTCCATCGCCCTGACCACGAACGAGACGGCCAGGTGGTCGTGCTGTTCGAGCAGGGCGCGCAGCTCCCGCAGGCGCCGCTCGACATGCGGGTCGGCCTCGGCGAAGGCGTCGACCGTGCGCCACAGCAGTCCCATCAGCAGGTCCCCGTGCCGGCCGGTGACCGAGGCGACCTCGATCAGCTCCTGGGCCAGGCGCCGCCGCAGCGCCTCGTGGCCGGGGCCGAGGACGCAGTGGTGGGCCAGGCTCAGCGCCTCGGCGAGCGCCACCGGGTCGCCCGCCTGCCTGGCCTGCGCGACGACGGTGAGGATCGCGGCGTGCCCGCCGGTGCGGTAGTCGTCCTCGCCGGTCAGCCTGGCCCGCAGCCGCAGCGCGGGCGAGGAGGCCGGGTCGGCGAGCGCCAGCGCGTGCCGCTGGCGCACCCGGACGTTCGCCGCGTCGGCGGCCGTGCGGTGCTCGTGCACCCAGAGGCCGCCGAGCCCGAGCGCGGCGCGGGCCATCGCGTCCCCGTCGCCGCGGCATTGCGCGGCCCGGTAGGCCGCCTCGAACCATCGGCGGCCGGTGCGCAGGTCGCCGTCGGTGTGCAACGAGCTTTCCCCGGCTCGCAGCGACGACTCCGGTTCGCCCCCTGCGATCCGGGTCATCTGCATCTGTGCCCCGCTCACAGCCTTCCTCCGTAGTGTCGGTCATCCCCGTGTTCCCCCCGAGGGGCGCTTGGTGCGCCGGCTCCCGAGCCTGCTGGGCGGGCCTTGTAGGACGCTTGAAATTTTTAGTAAGTGATTAGTGCCGTTCGTCGGGATCGTGGTGCCATGGAGGCCGTGATGCCATGAACGGAGCCGTGCCGGATCGATGACCGTATATCCGCTTGTCCCGGCGGCGCGGACGGCCTATGCATGACGTGAACGGATAAGGCCGGTCAAGGGGGTTCGATGGAGTTCCGTGTCCTTGGACAGCTCGAGGTCTCCGAGGAGGGCCGGCCGGTGCCGCTCGGCCCCCGGAAACAGCGGGCCGTCCTCGCGGTGCTCCTCACCCGCGCGGGCCAGGTGATGTCCCTCGACCGCATCATCGAAGAGCTGTGGGAGTGCTCGCCGCCTCCGACCGCGACCGGCACCGTGCAGGCGTACGTGTCCAACCTGCGCACCATCGTCGAGCCGTCCAGGGTGCCCCGCGAGCCTCCCCGCGTCATCCTCACCCAGCCGCCCGGGTACATGCTGGCCGTCGCCCGCGAACAGCTCGACGCGCTGGTCTTCGAGGACGCCGTCAGGCAGGGCAGGAAGCTGCTGGGCAGGAGCTGGCCATGGGACGCCCGCACCGTCCTGGAAGGGGCGCTCGCCCTGTGGCGGGGCACGCCGTACGAGAACCTCGCCGAGTACGCCTTCGCCCGCCAGGAGGGCGAGCGGCTGGGCGACCTGCGCCTGATCGCGATGGAGACGCACGCCGAGAGCCTGCTGGCCCTCGGGCTGCACCACGAGGTGCTGGAGGCCCTGGAGAGGCTGACCGCCGACCACCCGCTGCGCGAGAGCCTCGTGGCGCTGCGCATGCTGGCCCTCTACCGGGCCGGGCGCCAGTCGGAGGCCCTGGACGCCTTCCACCAGGTGCGGCTGGCGCTGGCGGACCAGTTCGGCATCGATCCCGGCCCGGCGCTGCGCCGCCGGTTCGACGAGATCCTCAGCCAGTCCGCCTCCCTGGACCCCGAGGTCCCCGTCCTCGCCCCGGTGACCCTGCCGGAACGCGTCGCCGCCCCGCCCGCGGAACAGCTCATCGGCCGCGGCCTGGAGCTCAGCCTCGCCGAGTCCGACCTCAAGGGCGCGCTCGACGGGGAAGGGCGCACGCTGCTGCTGGTCGGCGAGCCGGGCATCGGCAAGACCCGGCTGGCCGAGGCGGTCGCCGAACGGGCGGACACCCACGGATCCCTCGTCGTGTGGAGCCGCGCCGTCGAGGACGCGGCGACGCCCCCGTACTGGCTGGGGGTGCAACTGCTCCGGCGGCTGGCGGAGGAGCTGCCCGAGGCGTTCGCCGAGGCGGCCCGCCCGCACACCACGCTGCTCGCCCCGCTGATCCCGGCGCTGCTGGAGGCGCCCGTCCCCGCCGACCCGCACCTGCGGGGCCTTTCCGCCGAGCACATCCGCGTCCCCATCTACGACGCCATCGCCCGCGTCGTGGTCCGGCTGGCCGCCCTGCGGCCGCTCACGCTGGTGTTCGAGGATCTTCACTGGGCCGACCCGCCCTCCATCCAGCTCACCGCCTACCTCGCCGCCGAGCTGTGGCGCTCGCCGGTGCTGCTGGTGGCCACGCTGCGCGACGACCGGCACGACCCGCCGGTCGCCGACCTGCTGGCTTCCCTGGTCAGGGAGCGGCGCACGCGCAGGTTGCAGCTCGGCCCGCTGGACGTGGACGACGTCGCCATGCTGGTGAAGAACTGCACCGAGGGCGCCGTCCCCTCCGAGCTGCCGGCCGTCCTGCACGAGCGCACCGGCGGCAACCCGTTCTTCGTCACCGAGCTCACCCGCATGCTGCGCAGCGAACGCGCCCTCAGCGACCAGGACATCCGCACCCGGCTGGAGCGCGAGATCCCGGCGGGGGTGCGGGACGTCATCCGCCGCCGCCGGCACCGGCTGCCCGACTCCGCGCGGGAGACGCTGTCGATCGCCGCCGTCGCCGGGCAGGAGTTCGGCATGGCGCCGCTCGCCACCGTCACCGGGCTGGACGAGGAGCGCCTGCTGGAGAGCCTGGAGAGCGCCGTCGTCACCGGCCTGCTCGTGGAGGACCCCTCCGCCGTCGGCCGCTACCGCTTCGCCCACCCTCTGGTCAGGGAGGCCGTGTACGCCGAGCTCGGCCAGGTGAGGCGGGCGCGGCTGCACGAGAAGATCGGGCTCGCGCTGCTGCGGTCCGGCGCGGACGTCGACGAGATCGCCCACCACCTGTGGGAGGCGTGGCCGGTGACCGGCCCCGCGGTCGCGCTTCCGCACGTCTTCGCCGCGGCGCGGCGCGCGCAGGGCTCCCTCGCCCACGAGCACGCCGAGACGCTGCTGCAACGCGCCCTGCTGCTCGCCCGGGCGCTGCCCGGCGAGCAGGAGCGCGTCGACCAGGAACTGCGCATCCAGGTGCGCCTCGGCGCGCTGCTCGCCCGCCGGCACGGGTACGCCAGCGAGCCGGCCCGCGCGGCGTTCCTGCGCGCCCGCGACCTGACCGCGCGCAGCGCGCTGCCGAGCGCGCAGTGGGTGCCGGCCGCCTGGGGACTGTGCGTGGCGGCGATCAACGGCGGCCGGCTTGACGAGGCCGAACGCGTCGCCCTCAGCCTCGCCGAGCACACCGAGGACGCGCTGGCCGCGCTCGCCGCCGTGCACGGCCGGGGCATGATCACCTTCTTCCGCGGGGACCAGCACCTGGCGAGCAAGCTGCTGGCCTCCAGCGTCGGCCTGGCCGACCGCGCGGGGGAGGTGGCGGCCGTCCTGCGGTTCAACGACCCGCGCGTTCACGGCCGATCCATCGCCGCGCTGTCGGCCGCGCTGCGCGGGGACGACGCCGAGGCCGATCTCCTGGACCAGGAGGCGCGCGAGCGGGCCGCCGCCCTGGACAGCCCGGTGCCCGAGGGCCTCACTTCGATCTTCGCCGCGCGGCTCGCCTGGCTGCGCGGGGACGCCCACCTGACCTGGCGGCACGCCACCGCCGCCCTCGACCGGGTCAGCCGCTACTCCATCACCCCGATCAGCGTGATGGGGACCATCCTGGCCGGCTGGGCGGAGGCCGAGCTCGCCGAACCCGCGGACGCCGAGGAGGGCATCACGCGCCTGAAGTACGGCCTGGACGAGCTGTCGCGCACCGGCACCGCGCTCAACCGGCCCTGCTTCCTCGGCATGCTGGCCGAGCAGGAGCTGCGGCGCGGGCGTGCCGCCGACGCGCTGGCGCGGCTCGACGAGGCCGAGGAGATCGCCGCCGAGACCGGGGAGCGCGCCTTCCAGGCAAGGAACCTGCACCTGCGGGCACTGGCGCTCCACGCCTGCGGCCGCCCCGTGGAGGAGGCGTCGCGGCCGCTGCGCCAGGCGATGGTCGTGGCCGGCGCCCAGGGCGCGGTGCTGTTCCTGCGTCAGGCCGAGACGGCCCTCGCCCACCTCACTCCCGAGCCCGGCTGAGGGGTGATCATGCCGTCGGGGTGGTGTCGCGGGGGAGAGGCGGGGCGTTAGCGTCGTGGTGCACCGGTTCATCCACGCCGACGACCGACGACCAGAGGACCAACAGTGACGAGCGACCTGCCCGCCCTGATCTCCGATGATCTGTCACCCGAGGGTACGCCTCCCTACCTGACCTGGACCGGGCCGCCGGTCGGCACCCGGGCCCCGCGTACCGCGCCGGCCTGCCCGGGCCCGCGCCTGGACCTCGACGGCCCCTGGCGGTTCCACTGGGCCGCACGGCCCGGCGAGGCGCCGTCCGGGTTCGCCGATCCGGGGTTCGACGACGGCGGCTGGGACGAGCTGCCCGTGCCCGCCCACTGGCAGCTCCACGGCTACGGCCGCCCCTGGTACACCAACATCCAGTACCCCTTCCCCGTGGACCCGCCGCACGTGCCCGGCGACAACCCCACCGGCTCCTACCGGCGGCGGTTCCGGCTGGGCGCGGACTGGCTGGGCGCCGTCGCCGCCGGCGGACGGGTCGTGCTGCGCTTCGAGGGCGTCGACTCCACGGCCGCGGTGTGGCTGAACGGCGGCCCGCTGGGCCTGGTCGTCGGGTCCCGGCTGCCCGCGGAGTTCGACGTCACCGCCCACGTCCGCGAGGGCGACAACGTCGTGGCGGTGCGCGTGCACCAGTGGTCGGCGGCCAGCTACCTGGAAGACCAGGACATGTGGTGGCTTTCCGGCATCTTCCGCTCGGTCGCCCTCGAACTGCTGCCCGCCGGGGCTCCGTCGGACGTCGTGGTGCACGCCGACTACGAGCCGGGCACCGGCCACGGGCTGCTGCGCGTGGAGTGCGACGTGCCCGCCACGGTGGAGATCGCCGAACTCGGCCTGTCCGGCCGCACCGGCGAGGACCTCCCGGCCGGCCCCGTCGAACCGTGGAGCGCCGAGGCGCCGCGGCTGTACGAGGCGGTGGTCGCCACCGAGACCGGGCGGGTGGCGGTCGCGGTCGGCTTCCGCCGCGTCGGCGTCGACGGCGGGGTCTTCACGGTGAACGGCCGCGAGGTGCTGCTGCGCGGGGTCAACCGGCACGAGTTCCACCCCGAGCGCGGGCGCGCGCTCACCTTCCAGGACATGCTCGACGACGTGCTCATCCTCAAACGGCACAACGTCAACGCCGTGCGCACCTCGCACTATCCGCCGCATCCGCACTTCCTGGACCTGTGCGACCGCCACGGGCTGTACGTGATCGACGAGTGCGACCTGGAGACCCACGGCTTCGAGGCCGGGGGCTGGCAGGGCAACCCGTCGGCCGAGCCGATGTGGCGCGACGCGCTGGTCGACCGCATGCGCCGCATGGTGGCCCGCGACCGCGACCATCCGAGCGTCGTCATGTGGTCGCTCGGCAACGAGGCCGGAACGGGCGCCGGCCTGGCCGCGATGTACGACTTCGCCAAGCGGGCCGACCCGTCGAGGCCCGTCCACTACGAGGGGGACCAGGAGACCCGCTGCAGCGACGTGTGGTCGCAGATGTACCCCGCCACCGAGGCGGTCGCCGCCGTCGCCGCCCGGTCCGAGCCGCCGCTGCCCGACTTCGCCCAGGACGCCGCCCGGCGCGGTAAGCCGTACCTGTTGTGCGAGTACGCGCACGCCATGGGCAACGGCCCGGGCGGGCTGCTCGCGTACCGCGAGCTGATGGAGTCCAGTGACCGGTGCATGGGCGGGTTCGTGTGGGAGTACATCGACCACGGCCTGGCCGCCGCCGACGACCGGGGGAGGCCGATCTTCGCCTACGGCGGGGACTTCGGCGAGTCGCCGCACGACGGCAACTTCGTGTGCGACGGGCTGATGTTCGCCGACCGGACGCCCTCGCCGGGCATGGTGGAGTACGCCAAGGTCATCGAGCCCGTGCGCGTGGAGGCCGCCGGGCCGGCACGGCTGCGGGTGCGCAACGTCCAGGACCACATCGGCCTGTCCCACCTGGAGTTCGGCTGGACGGTCGAGGCCGGCGGCGTCGAGGCGGGCAAGGGGACGCTCGCCGTGCCGGACCTCGCGCCGTGGCAGAGTGCCGAACTCGACGTGCCCGAGGAGGCGGCGGCCCTCGCGGGCTCGGATGACCGCTTCCTGACCGTGACCGCCCGGCTGTCCGCCGCCACCTCCTGGGCCCCCGCCGGCCATGTGGTCGCCCGCACCCAGCTCCCCCTTCCCGACCCCGCCCCGGCCCCCTCGCCCGAGCCCGTCCCCACCGTCCCGGCCGCCGTGACCCCCGCCGGCGCGCGGCCCGTCCGGGAGGCCGGCGGACTGCTGCGGCTCGGGTCCGCCGTCTTCGACCTGACCCGGGGCGAGCTGCGCGAACTGGCGGGCATGCCCGTCGCCGGCCCCCGGCTGGAGCTGTGGCGCGCGCCCACCGACAACGACCGGCTCGGCCACCGGCCCGAGGGGGCGACCACCGCGGCCATGTGGGAGGCGCTCGGCCTGCACCGGCTCACCCACCGGCTCGTCTCCGCCCAGGAGGAACCCGGCGGCGTCGTCTTCACCGTCAGGACCGCGGCGGCCGGGCTCCGCGACGGCGTCCTGACCCGCTACCGGTGGCGCGCCGCCGGGGACACCCTCGCCGCCTCGATCAGCCTCACCCCGCAGGGCGCGTGGGCCTTTCCCGTCGCCCGGCTGGGCTGGACCTTCGAGCTGCCCGCCGCGCTGGATTCGGTGACCTGGCTCGGCGGCGGGCCCGGCGAGGCGTACGCCGACACCCGGGCGGCCTCCCGGTTCGGCAGGTACACCGCCGCGGTCGCCGACCTGCACACCCCCTACGCCCGGCCCCAGGAGAACGGGCAGCGGCTCGACGTCGCCTGGGTGGAGCCCAGCGGCCCCGAGGGCGGGATCCGGGTGTCGGGAGAGCCGCGCTTCGGGTTCACCGCGACCCGCTTCTCGCCGCGGCGCCTGGCGGGCACCGCGCACCAGGGGTCCCTGGAGCCGGAGGACGTGCTGTACCTGCACGTCGACCTGGCCCAGCGGGGCATCGGCTCGGCGTCGTGCGGCCCCGCGCTCCCCGGCCGGCACGAAGTCCTGCTCACCCCGGTGACCTTCCACCTCTCCCTGAGCCCCGCTACGGTGAAACGTGGGTCATGAAATGGCGCCGCATTGTTTAGCGCCCCCATAGTGGGCATCCCGCGAGGTATGACGCAGATCGCCTCGGAAGTACTCGTCCAACGGCTGATCGCCTGGGGTGTCGACACGGTGTACGGCCTGCCCGGCGACGGCATCAACGGCATCATGGAAGGGCTGCGCCGGCACGCCGACCGGATCAAGTTCGTCCTGGTCCACCATGAGGAGGCGGCCGCGTTCATGGCGGTCGGCCATGCGAAGTCCACCGGCCGCATCGGGGTGTGCCTGGCGACCTCCGGGCCCGGCGGCATCCACCTGCTCAACGGACTGTACGACGCCAAGCTGGACCACCAGCCGGTCCTGGCCATCACCGGCATGCAGGAGACCAGCGTCCTCGGCACCGCCTACCAGCAGGAGGTGCGCCTGGACCAGGTGTTCGCCGACGTCGCCGAGTACAACCTCGTCGTCGACAACCCCGCCCAGCTCCCGGGGGTGGTCGACCTCGCGATCCGCACCGCCTACGCCCGGCGCGGGGTCGCCCACCTGACCGTGCCCAACGACGTCCAGGTCGCCGACGCCGACGCCGACCCCTACCAGCACATGGGCCCGGGCGCCCCGCCCCGCACCGCACCGATCTACCTCGCCCCTCCGGGCGTGCCCCGCGCCGAGGACCTGCGGGCCGCGGCCGAGGTGCTCGACGCGGGGAGCGGGTGGCGATCCTGGCCGGGGCGGGGGCCCTGCACGCCCGCCGGGAGGTGCTGGCCGTCGCCGACGTCCTCGGCGCACCGGTGATCAAGACCCTGCCCGGCAAGGCCGTCATCCCCGACGACTCCCCGTACGCGGTCGGCGGCATCGGGCTGCTCGGCACGCGGCCCGGCGAGGACCTCGTCGAGGACTGCGACACCTTGCTCATGGTCGGGACGAACTTCCCCTACACCAAGCACCTTCCCGAACCCGGCAAGGTGCGCGTGGTGCAGCTGGAGGCCGACCCGGCGCGGGCCGGCGCGCGGCTGCCCACCGAGGTGCCGATGATCGGGGACGCCAAGGAGGGGCTCGCCGCGCTGCTGCCCCTGCTGACCCGCAAGCACGACCGCGGCCACCTGGAGAAGTACCAGAAGGCCATGGACGGCTGGCGGCGGCGGATGGCCGACCTGGAGTCGCCCGGCCGCGACCCGATCGCCCCGCAGTACCTCGTGGCGTGCGTCGACCGCGCCGCGTCCGACGACGCGATCCTGACCTGCGACTCGGGCACCATCGCCACCTGGGCGGCGCGGCACTGGACCATTCGCGGCGACCGCGGCTTCTACCTGTCGGGCAATCTCGCCTCGATGGCCCCCGGGCTGCCGTACGCCATCGCGATGCAGCACGCCCACCCGGACAGGCAGGTGATCGCCTTCGTGGGCGACGGCGGGTTCGCGATGCTCATGGCCGAGTTCCTCACCGCCGCGCGGTACGGGCTGCCGATCACCGTCGTGGTCAACAACAACGGCTCGCTGGGGCAGATCCTGTGGGAGCAGATGGTCCTCGGGTTCCCCGAGCACGGCGTCCGCTTCGGCGCCCCGGCATCGGACTTCTCCGGGTGGGCGCGCTCGTGCGGCGGATACGGCCGCAAGGTCACCGACCCTGGCGAGCTCGCCGGCGCGGTGGCCGAGGCGCTCGCCCACCCGGGGCCGGCGCTGCTCGACGTCGACGTCGACCCGAACGAGCCGCCCATGCCCGGCAAGGTGGAGTACCAGCAGGCCAAGAAGTTCGCCCAGGCGTTCCTGCGCGGCCAGCCCAACAAGGCGGCCATCGCCACGACCCTGTTCAAGGACCGCATCTCCCACCTGGGTCACTGACCCGGATGTCCTGCCCGGTCACCCGCCGCCGTCACCATGACCCCGGCATGGGAACGTGACGCCCCGGCGCCCGGCCCGGCCCCCGGCCGGTCCACCATGGCGGACCGGCCGGGACGTGAACGGTGCCGGGACGTGAAGGCCGCGACGTGGACGGCGCCGGGATGTGGACGGCGCCGGGATGTGGACGGCGCCGGGACGTGCAGGTCGGGACATGAAGGCGGTCGGGACATGAAGGCGGTCGCGACGTGAACGCGGTCGCGACGTGATGCCCGCCCGGCCGTGGGCGACGAGGCCCTCACGGTGCCCCGCGCCCGGACCCTCGGCCGCGCGGTGGCCGGGGCCCGGCCGGGCCTCGTGGGCCCGGCCGGTTCCCGGATGCCGGGCGTGTCCCCGGGCTTGTCCCTGTGGACCCTATTCGACCCTCCGCGCGGCGTCTTTCTTTGCGACGGGCTTCTCGTGCTTGACGTGGACCTCGTGCGAGTGCGCCTTCTCCGGCTTGTGGCGGAACCAGTCCCTCGCGTCCCGCCGGAGCGACTCGCGTGCCTCGTTGAAGCTGTGGAACCGGCGCATGTGCCGCGTGTGGTAGATGTCATCGGCGAAATGACCGTTGTGGTAGTGCCGGTGGTGGCCGTGGTGCCCGCGGCCGCCGCCTCCGCCGCCGCCCCCGCCGTACACGTCGTAGACGTCGGTCTTGCCGTGCTCGGGCTTGTAGGCGTGATGCTTGTAGTGCTTGTGCGGGCGCTTGACGTAGTGCTTGCGGGCTTCCTTTCTGGGCTTCTTCTCGGGAACCTCGCCTCCGCCTCCGCCCTCGGGCGCCGACGGGAACGCGAAGTCGACCTGGGAGCCGTCCTCGGAGGTGCCGGGGTTCGAGTCGGCCTGCGCGGGAAGCGCCGGCGCCATGAGCACCCCGGCCGTCATCGCCGCGCCGATGTACACGGACAGGGACCGGCCGTTGATCCTTCGCATCAAGGACCGCCTGTTCTCAGGTGAGATAATCACCTAACTACCCCCCAATTAGTTAAGGCAGCGAATTGCGCTTTGTATCACCATAATGGCGGCACATAGCTGAACTACCCCCATATTGCGGCGGCAACACAGATGATTAATGGGGCCAACTATGGCGACTGCCGGTTAATACGGCAAAAGGGGTATGGCGCCGACGGGTCATTTGCGCGGTATATCGGATGAAGGGCTTTATATCCCCATAACTGGGACCACTCGCGCGCGACCCCCGTCCCAGCCGCCCACCAGCGGGACACTGCTCTCGGCCGTCCACCGGCCGTGCACCAGCGGGACATCGGTCCCGGCCGTCCACCGGCGAGACGTACGGCCGGCGCGTGCCGCCCGGGTCCGCTCCGCACGCCTTCGGTGGACTTTGGAGCGGACCCTCGGGCCGGCGTCCTCTCGCGGCGGCTGGCCCGCCTGGTCAGCCGGTGGTGGGCGGAGGCTGTCCCGCCTCTTCGCCGAGCACCCGGTCGGCGACGGCGAAGGCACTGTTGGCGGCGGGGACGCCGCAGTAGACGGCCGTCTGGAGCAGGACCTCCCGGATCTCCTCCGGGCTGAGACCGTTGCGCAGCGCCGCGCGCACGTGCATGGCCAGCTCCTCCAGGTGGCCGCGCGCCACCAGAGCCGTGAGCGTCACGCAGCTGCGGGCACGCCGGTCGAGCCCGGGGCGGGTCCAGATCTCCCCCCAGGCGTAGCGGGTGATGAAGTCCTGGAACGGCGCGGTGAAGTCCGTCGTGCGGGCGATGGCCCGGTCGACATGGTCGTCTCCCAGGACCGCACGCCGCACGGCCATCCCCTCGGCGTACCGCGCCCCGGCGTCCACGGGGCCTGCATGCTCCACGGGCGCGGCGACGCTCTGGGCGGTGGGTGCGGCGGGCGCGGTCGCAGGGACGGTCGCGGAAGCGATGTCCGGGGCGGAAGCGATGTCCGGGGCGGAAGCGATCTCCAGCCCGTAATCGGTGTACAGGGCGGGGGACAGGTGGGCGAGCAGGGCGGCCAGGACGGGGCCGGGGCGCTCGACGCCGGCCAGGTGGGCGGCGTGGCCCACCTCGGTGAGCGAGGCTCCCGGGATGCCGTCGGCCAGCTCGCGGGCGTGGCGCGGCGGAGTGGCGGGGTCGTCGCGTCCCGCGACGACCAGCGTGGGCGCGGTCACGCGAGGCAGATCGGCGCGCAGGTCGTAGGCTGCCAGCGCGTCGCAGCAGGCCGCGTAGCCCTCCGGGTCGGCGGCGCGAAGGTCCTCGGTCAGCGCCCGGGCCGCCGGCGCCCGCGCGAACGCCGGGGTGAACCACCGCGCGGCGGCGACGTCGGCCACCGGGCCGGTGCCCTCGGCCCGCACCAGTGCGGCGCGTTCGCGCCAGCTCTCCGGTTCGCCGAACCGGGCCGAGGAGCACACCAGGGCGAGCGAGGTGACCCGCTCGGGGTGGTGGACGGCCAGCCACGCGCCGACGGCCCCGCCCAGCGAGACGCCGGCGTAGGCGAAGGCGTCCAGGCCGAGCGCGTCGGCCAGGTTCAGGACCAGGCGGGCGAGGTCGGCGACGGTGGTGGCGCCCGGCGTGGTGCTGGGCAGCAGATCGGCGGGGGAGCGGCCGTGCCCGGGCAGATCCCAGCGCACGACCCGGTGGTGGCGGGCCAGCACCGGCACCTGCGGGTCCCAGACGGCGAGGCTCGTGCCCAGCGAGGGCCCGAGGACCAGCGGCGGCGCCGAGTCCGCCCCGTCCACCCGGTGGGCCGGCGGGCGCGGCGCGGCGGCGGTCATGACGTCCTCTCGATGGTGCGGAGGGCCCGGTCGACCAGAGCCCCGGCGGAGCCCAGGTACCGCGCCGGATCGGCGAGCGCCCGCAACTCCTCCCACGACACCCCGGTGTTCTTGTCGGACGGTCCGTCGTCTTCCCCGGGTGTCCTGGTGTTCTTGTCGGACGGTCCGTCGTCTTCCCCAGGTGCCCCGGGGTTCTCCTTGGACGACCCGGCGTCATCTCCTAGTGGCGCCGCGTCCCGCCCGGAGGCGGCGGCGTCCTGGTGGGACAGGGCGGCCGCCCCGTGCGGTTCGGCGGCGAGGGCGTCATGGCGGGACAGGAGGGCCGCCACGTCCGGTTCGGCGGCGAGGGCGTCGGCCAGGTCGATGCCCTCCTCGGCGGCGCGGCGGGAGGCGCGGGTCACCGCACGCTTCGCGCGGTCCCTGCCGATCGAGGCGGCCAGGGCGATGCTCAGGTGCTCGGCCGCCACCAGGCCGCCGGTCATGCCGAGGTTGTCGCTCATGCGCCGGGGGTGGACCCGGAGCCCCTCGGCCAGCTCCGCGGCCTCCCGGGCGGCCCCGCCGACCAGGCGGATCGCCTCGCGCGCCGGCTGCCACTCGGCGTGCCAGGCGCCGGCCGGACGCTCGTCCTCGGCGGCCAGCGAGCCGTGCAGCACGCCGGTCAGCGCGGGGACCTGCCGCGCCGCGGCGGCGATGAGCACCGCGCGCACCGGGTTGGACTTGTGCGGCATCGCCGAGGATCCGCCGCCCTGGCCCTCCGCCACCTCCCCGGCCTCGGTGCGCGACAGGACGAGCACGTCGGCCGCCATCTTGCCGAGCGCGCCCGCGGTGAACGCCAGTGCCCCCGCGAGGTCGGCGATCGGCGCCCGCAAGGTGTGCCACGGGAGCACGGGCTCGGTCAGCCCGGTCTCGGCCGCGAAGGCGGCCAGCAGCCGCACCCCGACGTCACCCTCCCGATGGGCGGCTCCGGCCCGCACGCTCGCGTAGGCGTGGAAGGCGGCCAGGGTGCCGGCGGCGCCGCCGAGCTGGGCGGGCAGGCTCGCGCGTACGGCGGCCAGCCGGTCGCGGGCGCCGGCGGCCAGGGTCAGCCAGCCGGCGGCCTTGAGGCCGAACGTGGTCGGCACCGCGTGCTGGGTGAGCGTGCGGCCCGCCATCGGGGTGTCGCGGTGCGCGGTGGCCAGCTCCGCCAGCGCCCGCACCGTCCGCCCGAGGTCGGCCAGCACCGGTTCGAGGGCGCGGCTCGCGACGAGCATCAGCGCGGTGTCCCAGATGTCCTGGCTGGTGGCGCCGCGGTGGACGTACGGGGCGGCCTCCGAGTCGCGCGCCGCGACCGCGGCGGTGAGGTCGGCCACCAGCGGGATGACCGGATTGCCGCCGGAGCGGGCCCGCGACGCCAGGTCCCTGACGTCGTACCGTGCCGTCTCGGCCGCCGCGGCCGTCACCGCGGCTGCCGCGGCGGCGGGGGCGAGCCCGACCGCCGCCTGGGCGCGGGCGAGGGCCGCCTCGGCGTCCAGCATGCCCCGGACGAACGCGGCGTCCCCGGTCGCCGCCTCGACCTGAGAACCCGCCCAGACCGGTGCGAGCAACCCCACATCCGCCCAATCCGAGCCGACGGTCGCGGACGGTCCGGCCGGATCGGACGGGGTCTCCACGGAGGCGGCGGCACCCGGGGTCGGGCGGGCCGCCGGTTCGCCGGGGCCTGGCCGGTCGGCGGCATCGGAGGACTTCGCGGAGGCGGCGGCGTCCGACGTCGGGCGATTCGGCGGTTCGCCGGGGCCGGGCCGGTCAGCGGCCGGGTCGGCGGGGTCGGGTGTCTTCGCGGAGGCGGTGGCGCCCGGGGTCGGGCGGGTCACCGGTTCGCCGGGGCCTGGCCGGTCAGTCGAAGGCAAGGAACACCGTCTCCTCGTGGACACCGTCGTGCTGCAGGCGGATGTCGAACCCGTAGACCTTCTCGCGTTCGGCCACGGCGAGCAACGTGGCCCGCCGCTCCTGCGGCAACGACGCCAGCAGCGGCTCGGTGGCGGGGTCGGCGAGGTCGGGCAGGTAGACGCGGGTGAACAGGTGGTGCAGCAGGCCGCGGGCGAAGACGCACACCGAGATGTACGGCACGCCGCCCGGCGGGAGCGTGCGCACCGCGTAGTGCCCGTCGGCGTCGGTGGCGACGCGCCCGAACCCGGTGAAGTCGACCCCGGTGCGGCCGATGACGGCGCCGGTGACCTGGTCGCGGCGCAGCGACCCGGGAGCTCCCGCCCGCGACCCGTCGGCGGCGGGCTGCCAGAACTCCAGCATCGCGTCCGGGACGGGCGACCCGGCTCCGTCGAACACCCGGCCGTGGACGGTGACCGTGCCGGGATGCCCGGCGGGGGCCATGTCCTCGCCCTTGGCGAACGGCAGTGCGTAGCCGTAGAAGGGGCCGACGGTCTGCGACGGGGTGGGCTGCCGCGTCATGGGGCCTCCTCGATGGGCCGGACGATGGACGGGGGTGCGGGCAGAGCGGACAGGTGGGCGCCGGGCCGTGAACGGCGGGGGTCTGAGCGGAAGAGCGAGTGCGGGCGGGTCACCGCGCCGGTTCTGTCCAGGCCGCGGCGGGACCGGACAGGACGATGTCCCAGCGGTGGCGGTAGCGGCTCTGTCCAGGTCGTGCCGGGATCGGACCGGACGCTGTTCCGGCGGGGCGGTTCGGTCGAGGTCGCGCCGGGATCGGACCGGACGGTGTCCCGGCGGGGCGGTTCGGTCGAGGTCGCGGTGGGATCGGACCGGAAGATGTCCCATCGGTGTCCGAGTGGGCGGGTCATCAGGCCGGTTCGGTCCAGGTCGCGGCGGGGCCGGACAGGACGATGTCCCAGTGGTATCCGAGCGACCATTCCGGGGTCGACAGGTCGTGGTCGTACCGGGCCACGAGGCGCTCGCGGGCCGCGTCGTCGGTCACCGACTGCATGATCGGGTCGAACGCGAACAGCGGGTCGCCCGGGAAGTACATCTGCGTTATCAGCCGCTGCGTGAAGGCGGAGCCGAAGACCGAGAAGTGGATGTGCGCGGGCCGCCAGGCGTTGTCGTGATTACGCCACGGGTAGGCGCCCGGCCTGATCGTCGTGAAGGCGTACCGGCCCTCGTCGTCGGTCAGGCAGCGGCCGACGCCGGTGAAGTTCGGGTCCAGCGGCGCCGGATGCCGGTCGCGCTGGTGGGCGTAGCGCCCGGAGGCGTTGGCCTGCCAGATCTCGACGAGCTGCCCGCGCACCGGCCGGCCGTCCCCGTCGAGCACCCGTCCGGTGAGGTGGATGCGCTCGCCCAGCGGCTCCCCGTGATGCTGGCCGGTGAGGTCGGCGTCCAGGTCGGTGACGTCGGTGACGCCGAACACCGGGCCGCTCAGTTCCACCGCCTCGGGGTCGCCGACCGCCACCAGGTCGTGGCGCGGGTGACGTAGCAGGCTGCTGCGGTAGGGCGGATAGCCCCGCGCCGGGTGGTCCCGGCGGGCCGCGCCGCCCTCGACGGCCTTGACATAGTCCTGCCGTGCCTGCGTGATCTCCGCGCTGATGATCTCCTGGGTGACCGGCGCGGCGGCGCCGGCCGGCGGTCCGGCCTCGCGCGCGTTGCCGGCCGGTGCGGGGACGGCGGGAGACGGCTCGGGGGTGGTGGGCATGTGTCTGTCGCTACCTTTCCAGGACCAGGGCGATGCCCTGTCCCACGCCGATGCACAACGCCGCGAGCCCGGTGCCGGAGCCCGCGGCGGCGAGCTGGTGGGCGACCGCCCCGGCCAGGCGGGCCCCGGAGGCGCCGAGCGGGTGGCCGATGGCGATGGCGCCGCCGCGGGGGTTGACGACGGCCGGGTCCAGGCCCGGCCACTCGGCCAGGCATCCGAGGGCCTGCGCGGCGAACGCCTCGTTGAGCTCGAAGACGGACAGGTCCCCGAACCCCTTGCCCGCCCGGGCCAGCGCCCGCCGGACGGCTTCGACAGGGCCCAGGCCGTAGTACTGCGGCTCGACGCCGGTGACGGCGGAGGCGCGGACGCGGGCGAGCGGCTCGCGCCCGACGGCCCGCAACCCCTCCTCGTCGCACAGCAGCAGCGCCGCCGCGCCGTCGTTGAGCGGCGAGGAGTTCCCGGCGGTGACGGTGCCGCCGTCGGGGCGGAAGGCCGGCGCGAGCCTGGCCAGGGACTCCATCGAGGTGTCGTCGCGGATCGCCTCGTCGCGCGGCTGCTCCACGCCCTCCACGGGGACGACCTCGCCGGCGTAGGCGCCCTCCCGCCAGGCGCGGGCCGCCTTCTGGTGGCTGGCCAGGGCGAAGGCGTCCTGCCGCTCGCGGCTGATCCCGTACTTGCCGGCGATCAGCTCGGCGCCCTCGCCGAGCGCGACCGTCCACTCGGCCGGCATGCGCGGGTTCACCATGCGCCAGCCGAGCGTGGTGGAGTACATCTCCGGGTGACCCGCAGGGAACGCCCGCTCGGGCTTGGGCAGGACGTAGGGCGCGCGCGACATGGACTCCACGCCGCCGGCCACGACGATGGAGGCGTCCCCGGCGGCGACGGCGCGGGCCGCCTGGACGACGGCCTCCATCCCCGAGCCGCACAGCCGGTTGACCGTCGTGCCCGGGACGGTGACCGGGAGCCCGGCCAGCAGGACGGCCATGCGGGCGACGTCGCGGTTCTCCTCGCCGGCCCCGTTGGCGTTGCCGAAGAACACATCGTCGATGCGGGCGGGGTCGAGGTCCGGGCTGCGGCCGGCGATCGCCCGGACGACGTGGGCGGCCAGGTCGTCCGGGCGGACCTTCGACAACGCGCCGCCGTACTTGCCGAACGGGGTGCGGACGGCGTCGACGATGTACACCTCGCTCACTGGCGCACCGATCTCTTGCCGGTGGTCATGAGACTCATGCGCGGCCCTCCTTGTGAAGACGGGTGGACGGACGGCCGGGAACGCCTGGCGCCGGGCGCGGCCGGCATCTCAGGCGGCCTTGAGGGTGCGCAGGGTCGTGAGCTCGGCGTCGGTGGGGGGCGGGGTGGTGGCGACGTGGTCGGCCGTCTTCAGTGGCCAGCCGGTTGCGGCGCGGGCCTGCTCGACCGTCACCCCGGCGTGCAGCTCGGTCAGGACCAGCTCGGCGGTCCGCGGGTCCGGGCGCAGGACGCCGAGGTCGGTGATGACGGCCACCGGCCCCCCGCCGCGCAGGCCGAGCCGTTCGCGGTCGCCGCGCCCCGTCCCGTGGCCCACCGAGGTGGTGAAGTCGAGCCGGTCGACGAAGTTGCGGGTCGAGTGGCGCAGCACGATGAACACCTCGCGGCAGCTCGCCGCGATCTCCGGTGCCCCGCCCGCGCCGGGGAGCCGTCCCTCGGGCCGGCCGGGGCCGCGGTCGATGACGGTGGTGTTGATGTTGGCGAACCGGTCGAGCTGGGCGGCGCCGAGGAACCCGACGTCGATGCGCCCCGCCTGCAGCCAGTAGTTGAACACCTCGGGGACCGAGACCACCGCGTCGGCCGTGTCGGCCAGCTCGCCGTCCCCGATGGACAGCGGCAGCCGGGCGGGCTTGGACCCGAGCGCGCCGGACTCGTAGATCAGGACGAGGTCGGGGCGGCAGGTGCGGCGGGCGAGGTTGGCGGCCGTGCTCGGCAGGCCGATGCCGACGAAGCAGGTGCGCGCCCCGGCCAGGGCGCGGGCCGCGTTGACGGTCATCACCTCGTCCGGCGTCCAGTCGCTCATCGGGCGCGGGCTCCTTCGCTCTGCGCGGCCGTGCCGCTCCGGATCGTGCGGGCCGTCATCGGGCGCGGGCTGCTTCGCCGCGCGGCCGTGCCGCCGGAGATCGTGCGGGCCGTCATCGGGTGGGGGCGTCCTGGCTCGCGGGAGCCGGCGCGTCGTGCGTGATGTTCTCCCTGAGCCATGTGGCGAACCTCTCGCGGTCGCGGGAGATCGGGTCCCACGCCTGGTAGAAGTCATTGTCACGGACGGAGTAGCCCGCCGCGTAGGAGGGGTGGGCGCCGCCGGGCGCGGGGGCGACCGCGGTGATCGCCCAGCCGGGCAGGACGACGGCGCCGGGGCGCGGCCGCAGCTCCTCGACGATCTCCTCGACGGTGACCAGCACCCGGCGGGCGGCGAGCGCGGCCTCCTTCTGCACCCCGGTGAGCCCCCAGAGCTGGACGTTGCCCTCCCGGTCGGCCTGCTGGGCGTGGATGACGGTGACGTCGGGGTTGAGCGCCGCGACGGCCGCCAGCTCTTCGCCGGTGAACGGGCAGGTCACGGTGGCGACGGTGTCGGTGCGGCCGGCGAGGTCGGTGCCGCGGTAGCCGCGCAGCACGGCGAAGGGGAGCCCCGAGGCCCCGGCGACGTAGCGGTTGGCCATGCCCGCGTGGCTGTGCTCGTCCACCTCCAGCGGACGGGGCCAGCCGTTCTCCACCGCGTCCCGGAACCGGTGCAGCGAGCCGACGCCCGGGTTGCCGCCCCAGGAGAACACCAGTTTCCTGACGAGCCCGGCGCCGATGAGCTGGTCGTAGATCACATCGGGGGTCATCCGGATCAGCGTCAGGTCGGTTATCCCCTGCCGGATGACCTCGTGGGCCGCGGCGAAGGGGATGAGGTGGGTGAAGCCCTCCATCGCGACCGCGTCGCCGTCGTGGATCAGCTCCGCCACCGCTTCCGGGAGCGTACGGATGTCAGCCAATGTCCCTCGTCCTCGCGTCGGCGCGGCCAGAGCCCTCTCGACGCGCTGTCGGATGATCGTGAGAGTGTTCGCCTGGCGAACAGATGTTCATTATAGTGCCCCCAAAGTCTGGTCTCCGGCCCCCGGCCCTGTCAACGACACCCCGGCGTCCCACCCCGAACGGGCCGCCCGCGCCCCTGCCCGAGGAGGCGTCCGGCGCCGGGCGCATCAGCCCTCCACCCCGTGTCCGGGCAGGCCGCACCCCTGTGTCCGCGGTCGGCGAGAGATCAAACCTTGCGATGTTTCTATGGTTTTGAGACGCTGCGATGGTGGACGCCACGAACACACCGCGCGGCCGTGACCTGCTCATCGCCGCCAGGGCCGTCGCCGTCGCCCTCGGCCACACCGCCGCCGAGGTCACCGAACTCGCCGTCGAACTCGGCCAGGACGGCCGCCGCGACTGGCAGACCGCCGAACTGCTCCTGGCGGCGCTCGCCGAGCTGGCCCGCCGCGACCCGGGCCGCCGCGACCTCGTCGGCGCCGTCGAGGCCGGGGAGATCCTCGGCGTCTCCCGGGCCCGCGTGCACCAGCTCGCCGAACGGCCGGACTTCCCCGCGCCGCTCTGCGTCCTGGCCGCCGGCAAGCTGTGGGCCCGGGCGGACATCGCCGCCTTCGCCGCCCGCTGGCACCGCCGCCCCGGCCGTCCCCGTAAGCCCGCCGAAGGCCGCGCCGTCCTCCAGTTGCCCGCGCTTCCGGGTTGACAGCGGTCCGGGGCGCGTCTAAGCACCAGGTATGCCCAACCTGAGCGCCTTCCCGCCGGAGTTCCTGTGGGGCGCGTCGTCGGCCGGTCACCAGATCGAGGGCGGCAACCTCGCCAGCGACTTCTGGGAGATGGAGCACGCCTCCGGCACCGTCTTCGCCGAGCCGAGCGGCGACGCCTGCGACGGCTACCACCGCTGGCGCGAGGACGTCGGCCTGCTGGCGGGCATCGGGCTCAACGCCTACCGCTTCAGCCTCGAATGGAGCCGCGTCGAGCCGGAGGAGGGGCGGTTCTCCCGGGCGGCCATCGACCACTACCGGCGCGTCGTGGAGGGCTGCCACGAACGCGGCGTCACCCCCGTGGTGACCCTCCAGCACATCACCGTCCCGCGCTGGTTCCGCCGATCGGGCTGCTGGACGGGGCCGCAGGCCGCCGCCCGTTTCGCGCTCTACACCCGTGAGCTCATCGGACCGCACGGCCCGCTCCCCGTCCCCGAGGGCGCGGAGACCACCCAGATCGGCTGGGAGTACTACCCGGAGGCCGTCGGTGGCGCGGTCCGGCACGCCGCGACGGTCACCGGGGGCATCCCCATCCTTCGCGATCGCCAGAAGCGGCCGCCTTCCCGGGCCGTGACCTCACGCGACCCGCCGGATCACCCCGGCGCCGGGGCTGGGAGGATTCGGCCATGCCTACTTTCGCCGCGTACGACGGTCTCGATGTCGCCTTCCAGGTTCACGGCGATGGACCTCCGGTGATCTGTCTGCCCGGCGGTCCCATGCAGGACCCGGCCTACCTCTCCGACCTCGGCGGCCTGTCCGCCCACCGGCGGCTGGTCATGGTGAACCTCCGGGGCACCGGCGGGTCGGCGACGCCCGCGGACCCCGCCACCTACCGCTGTGACCGCCTCGTCGACGACGTCGAGGCCCTCCGCGAGCATCTCGGGCTCGACCAGGTGGATTTGCTCGCCCACTCCGCCGGGGCCAACCTCGCGGTGCTTTATGCGGCCCGCCACCCCGAGCGCGTCAGCAGGCTCGCTCTGATCACCCCGAGCACCATGGCCGTCGGCGTCGCCGTGACCGGCCACGACCGCCGCGAGGCCGCGCGGCTCCGCGCCGGCGAGCCGTGGTTCCCCGAGGCCTTCGCGGCCCTGGAAAGGGTCACCGAGGGCAAGGCCAACGCCCAGGACTGGGAGGCCATCGTGCCCTTCTGGTACGGCAGGTGGGACGCGGAGGCGAAGGACCACCACGCAGCCGAGGACGGGCAGCGCAACGACGAGGCCGCGGGCGTCTACGCCGCCGAGGGCGCCTTCGATCCTGACGCCACGCGCGCGGCGCTCGCCGGGTTCCAGGCGCCGGTCCTGCTGCTTGCGGGGGAGGCGGACGTGGCCGCCCCGCCGTCCGCCATGGCCGAGGTCGCGGCGCTGTTCCCCGGCGCCACGCTGGTCGTCCAGCGCGGGGGCGGCCACTTCCCGTGGCTCGACGACCCCGGCCGCTTCGTGGCGACCACCGCCGGGTTCCTCGGATGAGGGTCCGTCCACGGCGGAACGCGGCAGGCCGGCCCGGCCGGACGCCGGGAGAACACCCTTCCCGCACGCCGCCGGGGCCGGGCCGCGACGGGAGCACCTGCCCATGGAGGTGAGCGAGCGGACCGGGATGCTCGCCGTCCCGCCGGGGCGGGTCACCCTGTCGGACCGGCGCACGCGGCGCGACTGGACGGTCGAGGTGGCGCCCTTCGAGCTCGCGGCGGTCCCGGTCACCCAGGCGCTGTACGCGCGGGTCACCGGCCGGCGGCCGGGCGCGGCGCAAAGCGACCGGTCGCCCGTCGAGAGCGTGTCGTGGTGGGACGCGCTCCGGTTCTGCAACACCCTGTCCGAGAGCGAGGGACTGGCGCCCTCCTACCGCCTCCATGGCGATGAGGAGGGCGCCGAGTGGGAGCCGGCCTCCGGCGGCTACCGGCTCGCGACCGAGGCCGAGTGGGAGCACGCCTGCCGTGCCGGCACGACGGGCGCCCGGTACGGGACGCTGGACGAGATCGCCTGGCATCGCGGCAACTCCGGCGAACGACCGCACGACGTGGGCGGCAGGCGTCCCAACGCGTGGGGCCTGTACGACATGCTGGGCAACGTCTGGGAGTGGTGCTGGGACCTCTACGACCCCGAGGTCTACGGCACCTACCGGGTGCTGCGCGGGGGCGGGTGGTTCGACGAGCACTGGAGCTGCCGCGCCTCGGTACGGCGCCGCAGCCACCCGACGCTGCGCATCGACGACGTCGGCTTCCGCCTCGCCCGCTCCCTCCCGCGCTGAGCCCCGTCCCCGCGCGGCGGCGGCCCGAAGTCGGTGCCGGGCCGGCGGCCCGGTCGCGCGGCGCCGCGGCCTCGATGCTCCGGCAGGTGCGGAGTGGGATTCGACGTGGCCGCCGCCGGGGGGCGTGCTCTGGTTCGCGAATGGTCGGATGATCTACCCTTCCGGGTAGAAGAGGAACAGGGTGCAGCCTGTCCTCGTCTGCGGGACGTGCGCGGAACCCGCGGGGGCGTGGATGAAGGAACCGGCCGGGTAGTCCCGGTCGCCGTCGTTGAAGACGCCTGAGACCACGAAGACCTCCTCGGGACCCGGTTCGTGGACGTCCACCCCGCGCCAGCAGGTGCCGGCGTCCATCTCCAGCACGGCGGCCTTCGCGCCGTCGTCCCCGGTCCACAGCGGACGCGCGCGGATGCCGGGGAACAGTTCGCGGACCGGGGCGTCCTGGACGGCCGACCACACGTAGCCGGGTGTGTTCCGTTCTGTCGTCATGCCGCCAGCCTGGCGGCGGGCGGCCGTCCCTGCCGAGTGTCAGGAAAGACATCCTGCGGTACTTTCCTGCCATGCATCGCGTGGTGGCGCTCGTCCGCGCACCGCAGTCCACCTTCGAACTCGCGTGCGCGGCCCAGGTGTTCGGGATCGACCGGCCGGGGCTGCCGGTGCGGTACGCCTTCGGCATGTGCACCGAGCACCCCGGCCCGGTCGCGACCTGCGCCGGGTACGACATGCTCGTCACCGATGGGCTGGAGGCGCTCGACCGGGCGGACACCGTGGTCGTCCCGGGCTGGCTGCCCGCCGATGAGCCGCCCTCGGCCGAGGTCGTCCGGGCGCTGCGCCGCGCGCACTCCCGTGGAGCGCGGGTGGCGAGCATCTGCTCCGGCGCCTTCGCGCTGGCGCACGCCGGTCTGCTGGACGGGCGGCGGGCGACCACCCACTGGGCGCTGGCGGCGGAGTTGTCCGCGCGGTTCCCGCGGGTCCGGGTCGACCCCGGCGTTCTGTACGTCGACCACGGTGACGTGGCCACCAGCGCCGGCGCCGGGGCCGGCTTCGACCTGTGCATGCACCTGGTCCGCGGCGACCAGGGCGCCCGGTACGCCGCCCATATCGCACGCACCATGGTCATGCCGCCCCACCGCGAGGGCGGGCAGTCGCAGTACGCGGCGCCGCCACACCCCGCGCAGATCGACGGCACGCTCGCGCCGCTGCTGGAGTGGATCACCGGGCGACTCGCCGAACCGCTGACCATCGAGAGCATGGCCGCGCACGCGGGCGTCTCGACGCGCACCCTCGCCCGGCGGTTCGCCGATCAGCTCGGCGAAAGCCCGGGACGGTGGCTGCTCGCGCGGCGCATCGCCGCGGCACGCGACCTGCTGGAGTCCTCCGACCTGGCTGTGGAGGCCATCGCCCGCCGCGTCGGCCTCTCTTCGGCCACCAATCTGCGCAGGCGGTTCCTCACCACCCTTGGCACGACGCCCGGCGCCTACCGCCGGGCGTTCCGCGCCGGACCACGATGACGTCGGTCGTGGTCACGCGAGACCCCGCGGAGTGGGCGGCGCCGGGTCGCCGATGGGGGTGCGCGAAGGCGTGGGGAGGGGCGGGACCGGGTCGCCGGTCGGCGACGGGGTGGGCACGGGCGGGCCGGCGCACACCACGCCGTTGAGGGAGAAGGAGGACGGCACAGGGTTGGCGCCGGGCGAGTCGGCGATGAAGCCGATCAAGGTGCTCGCGCCCGTGGCGAGCGAGCCGTTGTAGGAGACATTGGAGGCGGTCACATCGCCGCCGGTCTGGGTGTAGACGGCGTTCCACTTGTAGGCGATGGTCTGCCCGGCGGTGAAGGACCAGGCCAGCCGCCAGCTCGTCAGGGCGTCACCCAGGTTGGTGATGGTGACGTTCGCGGTGAACCCGCCGCGCCACTGGTTGGCGACGACGTAGTCGACCCGGCATCCGGCTGCGGCGGAGGCCGGTCCTGTCGCGGTCAGGGTCGTGGCGGTGACACCGGACGCGGCGAGCGCGAGCGCCAGGAGGACCTCCCGGCGTCGGCGGCGCGTCGGAACGGAACCGGCCTGCGTTTCGGCCTGCATGGTGGACCTCCAGTGCGAGAGCGATGGTCGATCACCGAGGTGCGGTGTCACCGAGGTGCGGTGTCACCGAGGTGCGGTGTCACCGAGGTGCGGTGTGCGGTGTCACGGGGTGCGTGTCGCGGTGTGCGGTGTCACGGGGGGCGGTGTCATGGGGTGCGTGTCATGGGGTGCGATGTAACGGAGCGCCGTGTCATGGGGATCCGGTTCCGGCGCCGACCCAGGTGCGAGGTCGCCGGGGTGGAGGTGCCGGATACGGAAAGTCGCGGGGGACGCCGGGTGGGTGCGGTGCCGGGTGGCGCCTGATTGTCACCGCGCGTCGCCGGATGGTCAACGCCGGTTCGCCGGGCGGGAGGTCGCGGACGGCGGACGCGCTGCTTCGGGCGTGCCCGTGCCGTCGTGCCCGATGAAACGTGCAGCGATCGCTTCGCGCGCTCACCGACAATCTTTTTGATTCGCCTCATCCTGCCGAGAGGTATTGCACCGGGGACGTCATGTGTGATCGGTGGCGGTGGTTTAACGGTGTGTGGCATCCGATATACCGACCTTTCCAGATATGTGGACTGGTTGGTCACGGCCGTGTCACGCGCACCTGCAAGCGGCGGTATTTTGAGCGCCCCTCGTATATCTCTTGGCCGACAAAACGGACAACGGTGATCTGACGCCCTCTTGACGACCGGCCGGTACGGGCCTCGCACCCCAGAGTGCGGCGGGGCGCGCGCGGGCCGGTGGCGGCGAGCCGGCCGCCGGGACCGCTGGCCAGGTACTTCGCGACCGGCGGCGGCATCGGGCGTACGGGCGGCGCGCCCTTCAACCGAAGACCATTCGGTTGACGTTGTGATCTGACGATCAGTTAAGGCGTAAGATCATGGTCTTGGACAGGAACATATACCAGTATGGGATGATGAGTTCGCATTCATAACTGGGGGCGACATGCGGGTTCTTCTGATTGAGGACGACGAACGCATGGCAAAAGCCCTCGGCTCGTTGTTGAGGAACCATAGCCACGAAGTCGTGCACGCCGCGTCCGGCGCGGCGGCGCGGCAGGCGTTCGGGTACGACCTGATGCTCCTCGACCTGGGTCTTCCCGATGAGGACGGCCTGGAGGTGTGCCGTTCCATCCGCGAGTTCAGCGATGTGCCGATCATCATGCTCTCGGCCCGCGGCACCGAGCACGACCGGATCCTCGGCCTGCGCACCGGGGCCGACGACTACCTGGTGAAACCCTTCAGCATGGCCGAACTCGAGGCCCGGATGCAGGCCGTGATGCGCAGGCCGAGGACCGGCATGGTCGGCGCCGTCACGGTCGGTGACGTCGCGGTGGACCACGTCGCGCACGCCGTCCACCGCGCCGGGCACCCGGTGGCCCTCACTCGCAAGGAGTTCGCGGTGCTGTCCCGCCTGATCGCGAGCCCCGGCGAGATCGTCAGCCGCGACCACCTACTGCGGGAGATCTGGAACGACACCGGCCAGGCGGCGCGGCGGACCCTGGACGTGCACATCACCAACCTGCGCGCCAAGCTGGGCGCGCCCAACGTGATCCAGACCGTCCGCGGGGTGGGCTACCGCATCATCGTGCCCTCCGTTCCCGAGCCCACGCGCGCGGCCAAGGATTCGAGATCGGGCGAGCCGTGCGAAAACGCCTGGTGGTGATCTTCCTCTCCTGCATCGTGCTCACGTTGTTCTGCCTGGAGATCCCGGCGGCGATGATGACGGCCCAGACCGACACCCAGACCATGGTGCTGGACAGGCAGAGCGACACCGAGCGCTTCGCCCACCTCGCCCAGCCGGCCTCCGCCACCCGGCCGATGACCGACATCACCGCCGACCTGGACCGCTACCAGTTGCTGTACGGCGTGCGCGCGGTGCTGGTGTCCAGGGAGAACCGCATCGAGGCCGACACCCGGCGCGGCACCGGGCTCGGAGACGACGTGCGCGACGACATCGAGACGGCCCTGTCGGGCGAGCGGGCCAGCTCCCCCCAGCTCATCTGGCCCTGGGACGTGTCCTCCCTGGTCGTCGCCGTGCCCATCGTCGTGGACGGCGAGACCGTCGGCGCGGCCGCCACGATCTCCCCCACCGGCCACGCCCGCATGGAGACGCTGAGCTGGTGGACGCTCCTGCTCATGGGCGGGCTGGTGCTGCTCGGGCTGGCGCGGCTGGTCATGGAGCCCATGGTCCGCTGGATCCTGCGCCCGGTCAGCCAGCTCGACCAGGCGGCGAACGCGATCACCGCCGGGGAGCTGACCCGCCGCACCGACGCCTCCACCGGGCCGCCGGAGCTGCGCAACCTGGCCACGTCGTTCAACACGATGGCCAAGACGATCGAGCTGCTCATCGACAAGCAGCGCGCCTTCATCTCCTACACCAGCCACCAGTTGCGCACCCCGCTGGCGGTGCTGCGGCTCCAGCTCGAGGGCCTGTGCGAGGAGTACTCCTCCCGCGAGGCGCGCCTGGTGGAGACGCTGGAGGAGGTGGACCGGCTGACCGGCATCTGCGACGGCCTGCTCGCGCTCGGCCGGGCCGAGTCCGACACGGTCACCACCTGCGTGGAGGACGTGGGCGCGATCGCCACCGAGCGCGTGGTCACCTGGGAGGCGGTGGCGGCGCGGCGGTGCGTGCGCCTGCGCCGCACCGGAGAGCCGTCGGCGCGGGCGGTGTCCAGCAGCGGCATGCTCATCCACGTCCTGGACGCGCTCATCGAGAACGCCATCAAGTTCTGCGGGCACGGGACGACCGTGACCGTTCGGGTGGACCTCGAGCCGACGGCGGAGCCCGCCGACCCCGGCGGCTCGGTGGAACGCGGGCCGTGCGGAGGCGGCGCCGAGGCGGGCGAGCGGGGGTGGGTGGTCATCCGGGTCACCGACGACGGCGAGGGCATGCCGCCCGAGGCGATCACCCGCGCCACCGACCCCTTCTGGCGCGGACCGGGCAGCGAGAGCAGGCCCGGCTCCGGTCTCGGCCTCGCCATCTGCGCCACGCTGGTCTCCCGCATGGGAGGACGGTTCGAGCTGCGCGGGGCGGAGCCGTCCGGCGTCGACGCCCGCGTCCGCCTGCCGCTGCCGAGCGGCGACGCGTCTTCCTGAGGAGAGGCCATGCGGCTCACCCCGCTTCTAGCCCGGCGCAGTGCCCTGGCGCTGCCGCTGGTCCTGCCGCTCTACGGCTGCTCCGACGAGAGGCCACCACTGCGACGGGTCGTGGTGGCGACCGGCGGCCAGGGCGGCGTGTACTACGAGCTGGGCCGGGCGCTGGCGCACCACCTGCACGACCAGTGGGGCTGCCAGACCGAGGTCCGCGCCACCGCCGCGTCGGTGGAGAACCTGCGACTGGTCGCCGACGGCGCGGCCGACGTCGCCTTCGCCAGCCTGGACTCGGTCGCCCTCGCGCTCCTCGGGCTGCCGCCGTTCCAGCGGCCGATGAAGATCTCCGCGCTCGCGCAGATCTACGACGACTACGTGCAGCTCATCAGCCTGCGCGGCACCTCCGTCGACCACCTTTCCGACCTGGCCGGGCACCATGTCAGCGCCGGGGCGCCTGGCTCGGGGACCGAGCTGGTCGCCGAGCGGGTGCTGGCCGTCGGCGGCTTCGCGCGCCCGAGCCTGGCCCGCCTGGGCGTCGCCGACTCGGTGCAGGCGCTGCTGGGCGGGCATATCCAGGCGTTCTTCTTCTCCGGCGGCCTGCCCACGCCGGCCATCGCCGGGCTGGCCGACCTGCGGCCCATCCACATCATCCCGCTCGGCGACCACGTCGAGATCCTGCAACGGCGCTACCAGGGCGTCTACGTCCGCAAGACGATCCCGTCGGTGACCTACCACCTCAGCCAGGGCAGCGTCCCCACCGCCGGGATCCACAACCTGCTGGTCGTCAACGACCGCATGCCCCAGGCGGACGCGTACTGGCTGACCCGCGTGCTGTTCGAGGCGCGCGTGGAGTTCGCCGCGGCGCACGCCGAGGCACGGCACCTGCACCAGCGCACCGCCGTCTACACCGCGCCCGCTCCGCTGCACCCCGGCGCCGTCCGCTACTACCGCGAGGTCAAGCCGATGGCCGCCGCCACGACGGACGGGTGAACGCGCACGGCCACGGCCCGGCGCGCGGCAGAGCCACGGCCCCGGTCCCGCGGGCGGCAGAGCCGCGGGACCGGGGCCGCGCGCCCCGAACCGCCGGCCGCGAACGGCCCCTCGCGCCCGCCGGCCGTGAACGGGTCGGCCGCCGGTCGCGAGCCACCGACCGCGAGCCGCCGGTCGCCGCCGGTCGGTCGCGGTCGGTCGTGGGCGGTCGTGGGCGGTCAGTCGCGGGCGGCCACGAAGACCGTGTCGTCGCCGATGGTGTTGACGCGCACCGAGTAGGCCACCCGGTACCCCGCCTTCTCCGCCCAGTCGCGGATCTCCGCCACCGTGTACTCCGAGCCGCCCTCGCGGACCAGCCGCACGTTCAGGCTGGTGAGCAGCGGGTGCGGGTCGGTGCGCTCCTCGTCGATCATCTGGTCGTAGACCACCAGGCAGCCGCCGGGGCGGGTGGCGCGGAAGGCCTTCTCGATGACCATCTGCCGCACCTCCACCGGCCAGTCGTGCAGGACGTGCCCGATGACGACGACGTCGGTCTCCGGCAGGTCGTCGGTGAAGAAGTCGCCGGGGTGGAAGTCCACCCGGTCGGCCACGCCGAGCCCCGCCACGTGCTCCTCGAAGTGCGGGCGCAGCGCCGGCAGGTCGAACACCCCGCCCCGCAGGTGCGGGTGGCGGCCGACGATCTGCGCGGCGACGTTGCCGCGCGCGCCGCCGACGTCGATGAAGGCCCGGTGGCGCCCCCAGTCCACGCACCGCGCGACCTCGCGCCCGCAGAAGCCGTTGTGCGCGTCCATGTGGCCCATGAACTCCCGCGTGGCCGCCGCGTCGTTGTACAGCCGCGCCATCGCGCCCTTGTCGGCCAGACCGGCCGACTTCGGGCGGCCGTCGCGCAGCGCCTCGGTGAGCGACCCCCACATCGTGTAGTGGTGGCGCGCGCTCTTGGCGACCGTGCCGCCGATGTACTCCGGCGTGCCCGGCACCAGGAGCCTGGCCGTCGCCGGCGCGTTGGAGTACGCGCCCTCGCCGTCGCGCAGCAGCAGGCCGAGCCCGACGAGAGCGTCGAGGAAGTCGGCGGCCATGCGGGGATGCAGCCCGAGCCGCTCGCGGATCCGCGGCAGCGTCGCGGGGGCCTCCGCGAGCACCTCGAACAGCCCGAGCTCCACGGCGCTGTGGAGGGTCCTGGCCGCGGTGTAGGCGGTGTTGAGCCGGACGATCGCGGTGGCCGCCGCGACGTCGCTGCTGGGCGGGGCCGGGGGAGTCGTCGTCATCGGTGCCTCTTTCGATCGATGTCGCGGTGTCAGGGCTGGGGGATGAACGTCACGGGCAGGGCTTCCAGGCCGCGCACCACCTTGTTCGGCTGCCAGCGCGGCTCGCCGGCCAGACGCAGCCCGGGAAGCCGGCGCAGCACGGTGGCGAGCACGATCCGCGTCTCCAGCCGCGCCAGCGGAGCGCCCAGGCAGCGGTGGATGCCGTGCGAGAAGCCCAGGTGCGGGTTGGGGGAGCGGGTGATGTCGAACCGGTCGGGGTCGGCGAACACCCGCGGGTCCCTGTTGGCCGACTGGAAGGAGGTGATCAGCAGGTCCCCCTGCCCGATGGGGACCCCGTCCACGATCAGGTCCCGCTCGGCCACCCACGTGACGCCGCTGACGACCGGCTCGTACCGCAGCGCCTCCTCCACCGCCCCCGGCAGCAGGTCCGGCCGCGCGCGCAGCAGGTCGAGCTGGGAGGGGGCGGCCAGCAGCGCGTGCACGGCGCTCGCGAGGAACCAGATCGTGGTGGCGAAGCCGTTGACCAGCAGGGTGAGCAGCATCCGCAGCAGCTCGTCCTCGCTGAGCCGGTCCTGGCCGTCGCGGGCGGCGATGAGCGCGCTGGTCATGTCGGCGCCCGGCCGGGCGCGCTTGGCGGCGACCAGCTCGGTGAGGTACTCCCAGGACTCCGCGAAGGACCGGTCGCGGCCCTCCGGCGACTCCCCGTAGAGGAACCCGGCGGTGCGCCGCCGCACCTCGCCGTGCTCGTCCTCGGGCACCCCCAGCATCTCGGCGGTCACCGCGACCGGCAGCGGGCCGGTCAGCTCGGCGATCAGGTCGGCCTCGCCCCGCGCGGCGAAGCCGTCCACCAGGTCGTCGGCGACGCGCTGCACCCGCGCGCGCATCCCCTCGATCCTGCCGGTGGAGAACCCCTGCTGGACCAGGGCGCGCAGGCGGGTGTGGTCGGGCGGCGCGCTGTTGAGCGAAGGAGGCTCGCCCTCCTCCACCGGCTTGACCACCTTTCCCTCGGTGACCAGCGCGCGGACCGCGGCGTGCCGCAGCACCAGCCACGCCGGCACGTCCGGGAGGAAGGGATGCGGGATGGACGCCACCGCGTCGGACTCGCGCAGCCGCGCCAGCACCGGGTAAGGGTCGGCCTGGAACCCCGGCGCGTACGGGACGAGCGGCGCCGGCGGCTCCGCGCCGGGCGGCTCCGCGAGGGTGAGGGGCGCGGGGGGAACGGCGGCCGTGAGGGCGTTTCCGTCCATGTCTGGCTCCGAACGTGGGGGGGACGTCAGAGCACCGATTAAGGCTTCGCCTTCTCGAGGGGTGGACGAGAACGGTCGGAAACAGGCTGCTCGACCGCTGTTCGACCGGCGCTCGATGCGGCGCCGGGAACATTTCGCTCGGCCTGTCCACGGATCCGAGAAGGGCGACGAGCATGCGCCTGCTTTTCACCACCTTCCCCGAGCGCCCGCACTTCTACCCGATGGTGCCTCTCGCCTGGGCCTGCATGGCCGCCGGCCACGAGGTCAGGATGGTCAGCACCCCCTCGCTCGCCGAGACCACCACGCGGGCCGGGCTGCCGGCCGTCGAGGTCGGCCACGATCTCGACCTGGCGGCCATGCTCGCCCGCGGCGACTTCGCGCCCAAGCGCGACGTCCAGGCGGGCACCCCCGAGGAGCAGCAGCGGGCGGCGTGGTCGGGCATGCTGGAGAACCTCGCCAATATGCAGTTCGCCATGTGCGAGGCCATGGTGGACGACATGGTCGCCTACGCCCGGTCCTGGCGCCCCGACGTCATCGTGCACGACCCGGTGACCTTCGCCGGGCCGGTGACCGGGCAGGTCCTGGACGTGCCCACCGTCGCCCACATGTTCGGCTCGCCCGGGTTGCTGCGCATCGAGATGAAGGACCTCGGCAGCGAGCCGCTTCCCGGCTTCCTGAGGCTGTTCGAGCGCTTCGGCGTGGAACCGCGCGTGAACCCCACCGAGTGGATCGACCCCTGCCCGCCGTCCCTTCGGCTGTCGGAGGACCTCGCCATCCGCCCGGCCCCCACCTCGCTGAACCGCTACCAGGAGCGCTTCGTCCCCTACAACGGCCCCGGCTCCTCCCCGGACTGGCTCTTCCAGAACACCGGGCGGCCCCGCGTCTGCGTCACCTGGGGCACGACGCAGGAGCGCATCATGGGCGAGAGCGTGAGCGACCTGGTCCGCCGCGTGGTCGGCGTCGTCGCCTCGTTCGACGTCGAGGTCGTCTTCGCCGGCTCGGCCGAGCTGCGCCGCGACCTCGGCGACCTGCCGGACAACGTGCGCATGGTGGAGTGGGTGCCGCTGCACATGCTGCTGCCGACCTGCGCCGCCATCGTCCACCAGGGCGGCGCGGGCACGACGCTGACCTCGGCCGCGAACGCGGTGCCCCAGCTCGGCATCACCGAGGTGCCCGAGCCGCGCATCAGCATCGAGCAGCTCGCGGCCACCGGGGCCGGGCACCACCTGTTCCCCGCCGACACCACCGCCGACCGGGTGCGCGAGATCGTCGGCGGCCTGCTCGGCGACCCCGCCTACGGCGAGGCGGCGCGCGCCGTCCAGGACGACATCCGCCGGCAGCCGGCGCCCGCCGAGCTGGTGCCGGTCCTCGAGAAGCTCGCCGGGGTGGATCCCGGCGCGGGAGCGCGATGAAGGCCCCAATGAAGGCCCTGGTGCTCGCCGGCGGCCACGGCACCCGGCTGCGGCCGATCACCAACACCTCGGCCAAGCAGCTCGTGCCCATCGCCAACAAGCCGGTGCTGTTCTACGGCCTGGAGGCGCTGCGCGACGCGGGCGTCCGCGAGGCCGGCGTCATCGTCGGGGACACCGCCGCCGAGGTCCGGGCGGCGGTGGGCGACGGTTCACGCTTCGGGCTGCGCGTCACCTACATCCCCCAGCACGCGCCGCTCGGCCTCGCGCACTGCGTGCTGATCGCCCGCGACTTCCTCGGCGACGACGACTTCGTGGTGTACCTGGGGGACAACTTCATCGTCGACGGCATCGCCGAGTTCGTCGGCGACTTCCGGCGCTCGCGCCCGGACGCCGGCATCCTGCTCACCAAGGTCCCCGACCCGAGCGGCTTCGGCGTCGCCGAGCTGGACCCGGCGGGCCGGGTCGTCGGCGTCGCCGAGAAGCCCGAGCACCCGGTCAGCGACCTGGCGATCGTCGGGGTGTACCTGTTCACGCCGCGCGTGCACGAGGCCGTGCGCGCGCTCACGCCCAGCGCCCGCGGCGAACTGGAGATCACCGACGCGCTGCGCCTGCTCATCGACCAGGGCGCCGACGTGCGCTCGCACGTCATCTCCGGCTACTGGAAGGACACCGGGCGGGTCGAGGACATGCTCGAGTGCAACCGGATGGTCCTGGAGACCGCCGAGCACCGCCTCGCCGGCCGCGTGTGCGGCGACACCAAGGTGATCGGCCGGGTGGTGGTCGAGGAGGGCGCGGAGGTCAGCCGGTCCCACCTGGTCGGCCCGCTCGTCATCGGCGCCCGCGCCCGGGTGCGTGACAGCTACGTCGGCCCGTTCACCTCGATCGGCGCGGACTGCCGGCTGTCGGACACCGAGATCGAGTACTCGATCGTCATGGAGCGGTCGGTCATCCGCGGCGTGCGCCGCATCCAGGACTCGCTGGTCGGCAAGGACGTGACCGTCGCGCCCGCCGAGTCCGCGCCCAAGGCGCACCGTCTGGTCCTGGGCGACCACAGCCGCGTGCACCTGGACCGCTGACCGCCGGGCCCGGCCGCCCTCCCGGCCGAGGCCCGGCCCCCGCCGGCCCCGACCAGGTGCCGCGTCCCGTCCCCGCGCGGTCGGTCGTCCTTGACCGCCGCCACCGCTGCCACTGCCGCCCCCGTCCTGCGGCGACACGAGCTCGACCCGTCAGGTGCCCGGCTCGTGGACCGGGCGGCGGCCGAGCAGCGGCTCCCACCACGCCCGGTTGTCGCGGTACCACCGGACCGTCTCCCGCACCCCCGGCTCGAACGGCACCTGGGGCCGCCAGCCCAGCTCCCGCCGGATACGGCCGGAGTCCAGCAGGTAGCGCCGGTCATGCCCGGGACGGTCAGGGACGATCGTCTTCAGCTCCGCGGGCAGGCCCAGTTCGTCGAGCACCAAGTCGGCCAGGCGCTCGACGCTGGCCTCGTCGCCGGTGCCCACGTGGTAGGCCCGCCCGTCCCGGCCCTGGCTCAGAATGGCGTCGATCGCCCGGCAGTGGTCCTCCACGTGGATCCACTCGCGCCGGTTGCCGGTCGAGGCGTACATCGGCAGCGGCTCGCCGCGCAGCGCCTGGGTGGTGAACAGCGGCAGCACCTTCTCCGGGAACTGGTACGGGCCGTAGTTGTTCGCGCAGTGCGACAGCGTGACCGGCAGCCCGTAGGTCTCGTGGTAGGCCCGCACGGCGTGGTCGGCCCCCGCCTTGCTGGCGTTGTAGGGGGTGCGCGGCCGGTAGGGCGAGCGCTCGGTGAACGCCTCCGGCGAGTCCAGCGCCAGGTCCCCGTAGACCTCGCAGGTCGACACGTGGTGGAACCGGCGCAGGTCGGCGTCGCGGCAGGCGTCCAGCAGCGACTGGGTGCCAAGGACGTTGGTGCGGAAGAACCGCCCCGGGTCCAGCACGGCCAGGCTGTTGTGCGACTCGGCGGCGAAGTTCACCACCACCTCGACGCGGTGCTCGCGCAGCAGCCGCGCGACCAGCTCCCTGTCGCCGATGTCGCCGCGCACGAAGACGATCTCCTCCGCGAGGCCGGCGAGGTTGCTCATGTCGCCGGCGTAGGTGAGGAGGTCGAGGGCGACGACCGCGTCCGACGGGTGCTCGCGCCGCCAGTACCGGGTGAAGTTGGCGCCGATGAAGCCGGCCGCGCCCGTGACCAGAAGAGTGCTCATGCTTCCATGCTCGCCCAAGCAACTCGACTCCGGACGGAGCCGCGACGGCCGGGACGACGCTTCTCCTGGCCGGAGCCGCGACGGCCGAGCGCGGGGGCGGGCGCGACGGTGCCCGGCGCGGCGGCAGGGGCCGGGCGCCGGGCTGGGGTGGGTGCGGTCGCGGCGGTCAGATGATGAGCGCGCCCCCGCAGGCGGGCACGAAGGCCCCGGTGACGTACGCCGTGTCGTCTCCGGCGAGCGCGGCGACGGCGCGCGCCACGTCCTCGGGTTCCCCGATGCGCTGCATCGGGATGAGCGCGGCCTGCTTCTGCAGCTTGTCCTGCGGGATCTGGTCGGAGGCCTGGGTGCGGGTGATGCCCGCGATCACCGTGTTCACCCGGACGCCGTGCCGGGCCTCGGTGCGCGCCAGCACCTTCGCGGCCAGCTCCATCGCCGCCTTCGCCGCGCCGTGCGTGATCGACATCGGCCACGGGTCGCGGGCGATCAGCGCCGAGATGAACACCACCGACCCGCCGCCGCGCTCCACCATCCCGGGCACGAACGCCTGCACGGGGAGCATGGTCGCCCGGATCTGCCCGCTGACGACGTTCGCGAGTGCCTCGACGTCCACCTCCAGAGGCAGCGCGCGCACCTTCTCGTCGAAGCCGTGCGCGTTCAGCACCAGGATGTCCACCGGGCCGAGCCCTGCCTCGACCTGCGCGGCCATCTCGCGCACCGCGCCGGCGTCGGTGACGTCGGCCCGCACGGCCAGGGCGCGCCCGCCCGCCGCCGTGATCTCCTTGACGACCTGCTCGGCGGCGTCGGCGGAGTCGCGGTGGTTGACCGCCACGGCGGCGCCGCGCGCCGCGAGCTCCCGCGCGATCGCCGCGCCGATTCCCCTGCTGGCTCCGGTTACCAGAGCGACCTTCCCATCCATCAGATCCTCCTGAGGGGACCGTCGCCTTTAAGCGACAGGGGAATCGGGAGCGGGAGGGCCGCCAAGGCCCGAGCGTGCTCTGACCGGTCAGGTCTGCGCATCAGAGTTCTCCGTTCATCGAATGTTAGACAGATGACGCTGTTATAAAGATCGTGTGACTCGTCAGGCGCGCACCTCCCCCGGCGCGGCCTACGACCTCGGCCGCCTGTTGGTCAAGGCGCTCCCGAACGACTCACCGTCGTATGTGGCCGACCAGTTCGAGGGCGTCACCTCCCGCCGACTGCGCGGCGAGTTCCCGCACCTGCGCTCCCGGTTGCCCACGCTGTGGTCACGGTCGTTCTTCGTGGCCACGGCCGGCGCGGTGTCCGCCGAGACGGTGCGGCGCCACATCGAACCGCAGTACGAGCGCACCCCCAAGGGGCGCGGTCGTGCGTAGGTCGTTCAAGTTCCTGCTGCGCCCGACCGCCAAGCAGACGGTGGCGCTGACAGCGTGCCTGGACGATCACCGCGCGCTGTACAACGCGGCGCTGGAGCATCGCCGCACCGCCTACGCCAAAGCCGGGGTGAGCATCCGGTACGGCGACCAGTCGGCCGACCTCAAGCACATCCGTGCCGACGACGCCGATGGTCAGGGCCGCTGGTCGTTCTCCTCCCAGCAGGCCACCTTGCGCCGTCTGGACAGGGCGTTCACCGCGTTTTTCGCCCGGGTCAGGGCCGGGCGCACGCCGGGCTTTCCCCGCTTCAAAGGCGAGAACCGGTTCGACACCATCGAGTGGCCCAAGGATGGTGACGGCTGCCGGTGGGACTCCCAGCCCGAACACCCCACCGCGACGTTCGTCCGGCTCCAGGGCGTCGGGCACGTCCGTGTCCACCAGCACCGCGCCGTGCGCGGCACCATCAAGACGATCAGCGTCAATCGGGAGGGCATCCGCTGGTACGTCGTCCTGTCGTGTGACGACGTGCCCGCCGCATCCCTGCCCGCGACGGGCACGGCGGCCGGGATCGACCTGGGGGTGGCGTCGCTGGCCACCACCAGCGATGGCGAGCATTTGGTCAACCCGCGCCACCTGGCCGCCTCCGCCGATCGCCTGGCCGTCGCGCAGCGGGAGCTTGCCCTCAAGAAGCGGGGGTCCAAGCGGCGCCGAAAGGCTGTGGCCCGCCTCGCCGCCCTGCACGGCAAGGTCCGCCGCCAGCGCCTGGACGGCGCGCACAAGACCGCCCTGCGGCTGGTCGCCGCCTACGACGTCATCGTGCACGAGGACCTGCGGATCGCGAACATGACCCGCTCGGCGTCCGGCACGCTCCAAGCGCCCGGCACCAACGTGGCACAGAAATCCGGCCTCAACCGGAGCATCCTGGACGCAGGTTGGGGGGTGTTCCTGACGATCCTGTCGCACAAGGCTGAAAGCGCCGGTCGAGAGCTGATCGCGGTGAACCCCGTCAACACCTCCCGCACGTGTGCCCGATGTGGGCACTGCGCGCAGAACAACCGCATCACCCAGGCCGAGTTCTTCTGTACGGCGTGCGGGCATGCCGCGCACGCCGACGTGAACGCGGCACGCAACATCTTGAGGGCAGGGCTTGCCCTTCGCGACGCTGCACAAGCGGCCTAGCGAGAAGCCGCTCCCTGCAGGGAGCGGAGGAGTCACTGACATGCCCGGCACGCTAGCGACCGGCCGTGCAGGACGGCTCGAGGTCGGCTCGAAAGCGGGCTTCTAGCGTGCGGGCATGCGAGTGGTGCGGATAGGGGTGCTCGGCGCGTCCCGCGTGGCGCCGGAGGCGCTGTTCGGCCCGGCGCGAGCGGTCCCCGGGGCCGAGGTGGCGGCGGTCGCGGCGCGCGACCCCGAGCGGGCCCGCCGTTACGCGGCCCGGCACGGCGTGCCGCGGGTCCTGCCCGGCTACCAGGCCCTGCTGGACGACCCGGGCGTGGACGCCGTCTACATCGCGCTGCCGAACGCCGCGCACGCCGAGTGGACGCTGCGCGCGCTGGAGGCCGGCAAGCACGTGCTGTGCGAGAAGCCGCTGGCCGCCAACGCCCGGCAGGCCGCCGAGGTCGCCGCCGCCGCCCGCCGGACCGGTCTGGTCGTCATGGAGGGCATGCACTACCGCCACCACCCGCTCGCCGAGCGCATGCGCGTCCTCGCGGGCGAGGCGCTCGGCACGGTCACCCGCGTGGAGACCGCCAACTGCTGGCCCGTCCCGCGCTTCGACGGCCTGATCTACGACTACGCGCTCGGCGGCGGGGCGACGATGATCGCCGGGTGTTACGCGATCGACTGCCTGCGCCTGGTCGGCTCCGCGAGCCTCGGGGAGCCGTCGGCGACCGGCGCCCGTGCCCTGTTGCGCGGCCCCGGCGCCGACCGGGCCATGACCGGGGAGTGCGTCTTCCCCGGCGGGGCGACCGGCCGGTTCCGCTGCTCACTATGGAGCGCCGCCCGGCCGTCGATGTCGGTCCGGGTCACCGGGGAACGCGGCGAGATGCGGGTGACCGGCTACCTCATGCCGCACCTGTTCCACCGGATCACGGTGCGGGCGGGCGGGCGCACCTGGCACGAGCGGCTGCGGGGCGAGCCGACCTACCACGGCCAGCTCCGGGCCTTCGCCGCAGCCGTCCTGGACGGGGCGCCGGTCGCCACCGACGCCGCCAACGCCACGGCCACCCTGCGCCTGATCGACGCCTTCTACCACCACGCCGGCCTCCACCCCCGCGGCCTCCCCTGACCCCCCCTGCGAGCGCGTCACCCGCGGGATTGCCCGTCGTCCGGTGGCTTTCATCTCATGTCGGCCTGGGCTTGCGCGGTTTCTTCGACTGGCGCCTGCTGTGAGCGCGTCGGCCGCCGTTTTGCTCGTTGCCTGGTGGCTCTCACCTCATGCCGGCCTTGGGGGCGCCCGTCTTCCCCGGCCGTGTCACTTTGCCGTCGTGAGGGAGAGCCGCGTGCGGTGGCTCAGGCCCGGGCGAGGTCCGGGGCCGCTCCCTCGGCGCGCAGGGCCTCGGCGGCCCTGGCCAAGGACTCCCGGTCGGCGGCGTCCTCGCGGCGCCGCGGCGGGAGCAGGGCCAGCGCCGTGCTCCCGGCGCCCACGGCGCGGTGCCGCCGCGCCAGCGTGGTGAGGCTCTGGGACGGGCCCGCCTCCAGCAGAACCAGATCCCCACCGGACAGCAGCGCGTCCAGGGCCGCGCCGAACACGACGCAGGCGGAGGGCTGCCGCGCCCAGAACCCCGGGTCACGGGCCTCCCGCTCGGTGAGCGGAGCGCCGGTGTAGCACGAGTAGACCGGGATGCCCGGGGCGCGCAGCGGCAGGGCGGCGAAGGCCGCCTCGTCCTGCGGGGCCGTCGCGGCCACTGACGGGCTGTGGAAGCCGATGGTGGCGCGCACCGGCCTGCAGGTGATGCCCCGCTCACGCAGCTCGGCGGCGGCCCTGGCCAGAGGCGCCGCCGCCCCGGCGAGCATGACCTGCCGGGGTCCGTTCACCGCCCCGATCACCACCTCGCCGTCCAGATGCGGCGCCAGTTCCGCCGGGGTCGCCGCCACGGCGAGCATGCCGCCGGGCGGCGTGCGGCTCAGCCGGACCAGCCGCTCCCACATCACCCGGACGGCGTCGCTCAGAGTGAAGACCCCGGCGAGCGTGGCGGCGGCCATCTCGCCCACGCTGTGCCCGAGCAGCGCGGCGGGCCGCACGCCCCAGCTCATGACGGTGCGCCCGAGGGCGTAGTCCACGGCGAACAGCAGCGGCTGGGCGCGCAGCACGTCGTCGATGGGCACGGCGGGGTCGGCCGACAGCCAGTCGGCGCGGATGCGCGCGCCCTCCCGTCCCAGCTCGGCGAAGATCTCGTCCATCGTCGCGGTGAAGACCGGGTCGTGGTCGTACAGGCCCGTCCCCATCCGCGTGTGCTGCGCGCCCTGCCCAGGGAACAGCAGCGCGACCGGACGGGGCCCGCGCGGCCGTTCCCGATCCGCACGGGAGGCCCCGGCCCCGGTAATCGTCCCGGCGTCGGCCCCATTCCCGGCACTGGTCCCGGCGTCGGTACTCGTCCCGGCACCCGTGCCCGTGCCCGTGCCGACACCCGTGCCGGTCCCGGTGCCGGTGCGGATACCCGTGCCCGTGCTGATACCCGTGACGGTGTCCTTGGCGGTTCCCATGGCGGGGGTCCTTCCTCCTCGGCTCCGGCGGTCATGGTCGGCCCCACCCATCGAGACCCGCTCGACCCCTGGTCGCGTCCACCGCCGGGCCGGGCGCTCGCGCGCCCACCTGAGCACCGGCGCCGGTGACCACGGCCGGGGCGCGAGAAGGAGACCAGGCACGGCATCGTCCCGGTCTGGTCGGCGGGGGCCGGTGGCGTGCGGGGCGGCGGATCGGCGGCCTCGGAACAGGGCGGGCGACTCGAGTGCGGCTCTGTCAGGGGTCGAAGCGGAAAGCGCACAGTCGGGGAACCGGTGCAGGAAGCGAACCGTCTGACGCGAGTCGTCGGTCAGCACATGCCGGGGCGGTGAGCTCGCCACAAGCGAGCCCGCCCGCCCCGGCCATACCCGCGACACGGTCCTGTGACCCGTCCGCGATACGCCATGCGACCCGGTCGCGACACGGCACCGTGGCCCATTCGCCACACGACCAGGTCGCGACACGGCACCGTGGCCCATTCGCCACACGACCACGTGGCCCGTTCGCCATGCGGCCTTATCGTCCGTTCGCCACACGTGCCGTGGTCCGTTCGCAATACGGGCGACATGCCCGCGACACGCGCCCCGAGGAGACCGATGCGCCCACGCGACATCCACATCGCCGCGACCGGCAGCGCCCTGGCCCCGCTGGTCACCGTGGAGGAGGCCCTGGCGCGGGGCGACTGCGACCCCGACACGGCCCGGCGCACCGAGGCGCTGTCGGTCGCCGTCGCCGGGGAGGAGTCGCCCGCCGAGATGGCCGCGGCGGCGGCCCGCGCGGCGCTCGGCCGCTCTGGGCGCGACCCCGCCGACATCGGCCTGATCCTGCACGCCGCCGTGTACTACCAGGGCCACGACCTGTGGCCGCCGGCCTCCTACGTGCAGCGGACGGCCGTCGGCAACCGGTGCCCGGCCGTGGAGGTCCGCCAGATGTCCAACGGCGGGATGGCGGCGATCGACCTGGCCGCCGGGTACCTGAGCGCGGCCCGCCCCGGATCGGCGGCCCTGATCACCGCGGCCGACAGGTTCTCCCCGCCCGGTTTCGACCGCTGGCGCAGTGACCCGGGCACCGTGTACGCCGACGGCGGCGTCGCCCTGGTGCTGGCGCGCGGTCACGGCCTGGCCCGGCTGCGGACCATCGTCACGGTCTCCGACCCCGAGCTCGAGGGCATGCACCGCGGCGACGACCCGTTCGGCGTCGCGCCGTTCAGCGTCCGGCGACCCATGGACCTGGAGGTGTGGAAGCGCGCCTTCGTCGCCCGTACCGGGCTGTCCGCCTGCCTGAGCCGCATCGCCGCCGGCCTGCGCGAGGCGGTGGACACGGCGTTGGACGAGGCCGGGGTGAAGCTGGCGGACGTCGACCGGTTCCTGCTGCCGCACTTCGGGCGGCGGCGCCTCGCGGCGGCGCTGCTGCGTCCGCTCGGCGTGGACGTCGAACGCACGACGTGGCCGTGGAGCAGGCGCGTCGGTCACCTGGGGGCCGGCGACCAGATCGCCGCCCTGGACCACCTGCTCTCCTCCGGCGCCGCGGCCCCCGGCGACACGCTCATGCTGCTGGGCATCGGCGCCGGATTCACCTGGTCGTGCGCCGTCCTCGAGGTGACCGAGCGCCCGCGCTGGGGGACTCACTCTCCCGGCCGCCCCGCGCCCGGGGTGTGAGCGGAGCCTCCCGCGGGCGTGACCCCCAGCCCACCCGGGCGCCGGTGGCGCCCGGGTGGGCGCGGCGTCCGGCGCCTGGTGCGCTGTCCACGAACGTTCACCGGCTCGGGCGCCGTAGCGGGCGCCGGCATCGCCGTACCACGACCCGCCGACGCGGCGCCGATCACTGCGGCACGTGGCCGGGGGTAGAGAGCCGCGCCCGGTGAACGTATGCGGTCACCGCACTAGGCGGGTGTGGTGTCCAGCGCGTTCGGGGTCGGTGGCGTCGGGGTGGGTGCGGCGTCCGGCGCCTAGGCGGGTGTGGCGTCCAGCGCGTCTGGTGCCGGTGGCGCCTGGGTGGGTGTGGTGCCGAGCGCGTTCGGGGTCAGTGGCAGCCGGGCCAGGGCGACGGCGAGCGCGTCGGCCGTCAGCGCCTCGCCGCGCGCGGCCAGGTAGCCGTCGGGGCGGATCAGCAGCCAGTGGCCCTCGACCGGGGCCAGCAGGCCCGGCACCCCCGGGCCGGGCGGCAACGGGTTCGGCAGGCCGGAGCCGGGACGCGGCGACATCGTGCGCACCGACAGCCAGGCCCCGTACCGCGCGTCCGCCTCCGCCGCGACGGCGCCGAACGCGTCCCGCGGGCCGCCGGTGTAGGCGAGCAGCGTCCAGCGGGGGTCGCGCAGCTCGGCCAGCACCTCCCGCCACGCCGGGTCGGCGGCGCGCGCGGCGTCGGCCTGGGCCACCCGCTCGCCCGGCCCCGGCCCGGAGGCCGCGTCGTCGGAGGGGGTGGTGAGCGAACCGCCGGCGTAGTGCAGGCCCAGCCCCGACACCCCGCCGAGGATGGCGCGCTGCATCCGCACGCGCAGCCGCGGGACGGCCCGCAGCACGGCGAACACCACCGGCAGCAGCCCGGCCAGCACGGGATTCCTGAGCTGGATGAGCCGGGTCGCCCGCTTGGTCGAGGCGAGCAGCGTGCGGCCCACCGGCACCCGTTCCTCGCCGTAGCTGTCCAGCAGCTCCTCGCCGGCCTGTCCGTGCACGACCATGGCGAGCTTCCAGGCCAGGTTGAACGCCTCCTGCACGCCGGTGTTCATGCCCTGACCGGAGGCGGGGCTGTGCACGTGGGCGGCGTCCCCGGCGACCAGGCACCGCCCCTCGCGCATGCGCGGCGCCATGCGCTGCTGGAAGGTGAACACCGAGATCCAGCTCGGCTCGGCGACGTGGAAGGCGCTTCCGACGCCGGCCGTGATCAGCGATCCGAACCGCCGCGCCACCGCCGCCGGGTCGGGGTCGTGCTCGACGGCCGCGGTGTCCAGCAGCCGCCAGCGCCCGGGCTCGATCATCGGCACCGTCATCATGGTGACGCCCGGGCAGCGCACCCAGTAGATGCTGTCGCGCGGCAGGTCGGTCTCCACCTGGGCGTCGGCGATCAGCCACGTCTCGCTGGACTCGCCCAGCAGCGGCAGCCCGAGGAGCTTGCGCACGGTGCTGTGCCCGCCGTCGCAGCCGACCAGCCACGGCGTCTCGGCGTGCTCCACCGTCCCGTCCGGGCGGACGAGCTTGGCGCGCACTCCGCCGGGGTGCTGCTCGAAGCCGTCCAGGCGCACCCCCCACTCCACGGCCACGCCGCGCCGGGCGGCCGCCGCGCGCAGGGTCTCCTCGGTGGTCACCTGGTCGATCGCGATCGTGAACGGGAAGCGGGTGGGCGTCTCGGCGTAGTCGGCCTCCAGCCGGGTCAGCCTGCGTCCCCGCTGGTACATCGTGAAGGAGGTGATCCGCCGCCCGCGCGGCAGGATGTCCTCGACGATCCCCATCTGGTCGTAGACCTCCAGTGTGCGGGGATGGGTGGCGATCGCCCTGCTCGTCGTCGCCGGGCCCTCCCGGGCGTCCACCAGCCGCACCCGCACCCCCCGCCGGGCGAGCTCATGGGCCATGGTCAGCCCCACAGGTCCCGCGCCGGCCACCAGGACCTCGGCCGGCTCCTCGCGTGCGTCGTTTCCCAGCGTCATGGCGGGATGGTCACGCCGCCCCCTCGAGAACCGGTCGAGCCGCCGCCCTCCACCGCACTTCGAGCGGCACTCGAGGCGCGTTCCGCAAGGTCATGACGGGTCCGGAAGGGCCCGTCCTCCGTACGGAAGGAGCCCGATCATGTGCGGAGCCTCGGTGTCCCGGAGGTGTCGATGAAGCGCCGGGTCGCGATCACCGGGATCGGCGTGGTGGCGCCAGGCGAGCCGGGGGCGAAGGCTTTCTGGGAGCGGATCACGTCGGGGTCCACGGCCACCAGGCCGATCAGCTTCTTCGATCCCGCCCCCTACCGGTCGCGCGTCGCGGCCGAATGCGACTTCGACCCCGTCCGCGAGGGACTGTCGGCGCAGGAGGTGCGGCGCCTGGACCGAGCCGCGCAGTTCGCCGTCGTCTGCGCCAGGGAGGCGCTGGCCGACGCCGGCCTGCACGACGGCGACCTGGCCCCCGAGCGGACCGGCGTCAGCCTCGGCAGCGCCGTCGGGTGCACCATCAAGCTCGAATGGGAGTACGCCGTCGTCAGCGACGCGGGCCGGCTGTGGGAGGTCGACCCCGCCTACGCCGTCCCGCACCTGTACGACTACTTCACCCCCGGCTCGCTGGCCGCCGAGGTGGCCTGGGTCGCCGGCGCCGAGGGCCCGGTCACCGTCGTGTCGGCGGGCTGCACCTCCGGCCTGGACGCGGTGGGGCACGGCTGTGAGCTGATCGGCGAGGGCACGGCGGACGTCGTGCTCGCCGGCGGCACCGACGCCCCCATCTCGCCCATCACCGTGGCCTGCTTCGACGCCATCATGGCGACCTCGAACCACAACGACGACCCCGAGCACGCCATGCGGCCCTTCGACCGCACCAGGAACGGCTTCGTGCTCGGCGAGGGCGCCGCGGTGCTGGTGCTGGAGGAGCTGGAGCACGCCCGGCGGCGCGGCGCCCGCGTCCTGGCAGAGATCACCGGGTTCGCCAACCGGAGCAACGCCTACCACATGACGGGGCTGCGCTCCGACGGCAAGGAGATGGCCGAGGCCATCCGGGCGGCGCTGGACCGGGCACGGCTCGCGCCCGAGGAGGTCGGCTACGTCAACGCCCACGGCACCGGAACCAAGCAGAACGACCGGCACGAGACCGCCGCCTTCAAGGCCGCCCTCGGCGCGCACGCCTACGACGTGCCCGTCAGCTCGATCAAGTCCATGCTCGGGCATTCGCTCGGCGCGATCGGCTCCATCGAGATCGCGGCCTGCGCGCTGGCCATCGAGCACGGCGTGGTGCCGCCGACCGCCAACCTCCGCGAGCCCGACCCCGAGCTGGACCTGGACTACGTCCCGCTGACGGCCCGCGAGAAGAGGTTGGACGCCGTGCTCACCGTGGGCAGCGGCTTCGGCGGCTTCCAGAGCGCGATGGTGCTCCAGCGACCGGGGACCGCGGCATGAGCGCCGTCGTGACCGGCATCGGGGTGCTCGCTCCGAACGGGCTCGGCACGGAGGAGTTCTGGAGCCGGACGCTGGACGGGGTGAGCGGCATCGGCCCCATCACCCGCTTCGATGCCTCGCGCTACCCGGTGCGGCTGGCGGGCGAGGTGCCCGGGTTCACCGCCCGCGACCACCTGCCGGGGCGGCTGGTCCCGCAGACCGACCGGATGACGCAGCTCGCGCTGACCGCCGCCGACTGGGCGCTGCTGGACGCGGCCGCCGACCCCGGCGACTTCGGCGAGTACGACATGGGCGTGGCCACGGCGGCCTCGGCCGGCGGGTTCGAGTTCGGACAGAAGGAGCTGCAGAACCTGTGGCGGCTCGGCCCGCGGCACGTCAGCGCCTACCAGTCGTTCGCCTGGTTCTACGCCGTCAACGCGGGCCAGATCTCCATCAGGAACGGCCTGCGCGGGCCCATGAACATCAACGTCGCCGAACAGGCGGGCGGCCTTGACGCGGTCGCCCAGGCCAGGCGCATGGTGCGCGGGGACACGCCGCTGGTGGTGACCGGCGCCGTCGACGCCTCGCTGTGCCCGTGGGGGCTGGTCGCCCAGTTGCCGAACGGCCGGCTGAGCACCGGCGACGACCCGCGGACCGCCTACCAGCCGTTCGCCGCCGGCGCGCGCGGTCACCTGCCGGGGGAGGGCGGGGCGATCCTCGTCGTCGAGGACGCCGAGAGCGCCCGCCGCCGGGGCGCGCCGCATCTGTACGGCGAGGTCGCCGGATACTGCTCCACCTTCGACCCCGCACCGCGCACCGGGCGCCCGCCGCGCCTGGCCGCGGCCCTCCGCGGCGCGCTCGCCGACGCCGGCATCGACGCCGTCGACGTCGACGTCGTCTACGCCGACGGCGCCGGCGTGCCCGAGTTGGACCTGGCGGAGGCCGAGGCGATCGCCGAGGTCTTCGGCAGGAACGGGGTGCCGGTGACGGCGCCCAAGAGCATGACCGGCCGGCTGAACGCGGGCGGGGCGGCCCTGGACCTGGCGGCGGCGCTGCTGTCCATCAGGGACGGGGTCATCCCTCCGACGGCCGGCGTCACCGGCCCCGACGAGCGTTACGGCCTGGACCTGGTGACCGGCGCCCGGCACGTGCGCGTCGGCGCCGCGCTGATCATCGCCCGCGGCTACGGCGGCTTCAACGCCGCGATGGTCGTGCGGCGATGCCCCCCGGCCGCGCCGCGGCCCGCAAGGGCCGCGGCCGTCATCCAAGGAGAAGGAACATGAGCGAGTTCACCATCGACGACCTCAAGCGCATCCTGCGCGCCTGCGCGGGCGAGGACGAGGCGGTCGGCCTGGACGGCGACATCCTGGACAGCGGTTTCGAGGAGCTCGGCTACGACTCGCTGGCCCTGCTGGAGACGGCGAGCCGCATCGAGCACGAGGTCGGCGTCGCCGTGCTGGACGAGGAGATCGGCGAGGTGACGACCCCCCGCCAGCTGCTCGACCTGGTGAACGGCCGGCTGGTGCAGAAGGTGTGAGCCACTCCGCACCCTCGGACCCGCGGACCGCACACCCGGTCGGCCCAGGAACCGCCGCCTTGGCCGGTCCGCGGTCCGCCGCTCCGCCGGAGCCCGCACCCTCCGGTGGCGCGGCACCGGGCCCTGTGCCCGGTGGAGAGGCACGGGCCGGGTCGTCCGCGCGGCCCGCGGGCGCCCGGTCCGCCATCCGCACGTGCACCCCGACCGAGGCCGGTCCCGGTTCTGGGGCGGCCTGGCGGCACGGCCGAAAAGCTCATGGCCCGCGCCGCCGGGGCCCCCACGCGAGCGCTCTGCCCGCCGCCTGGCACATGGGTGACGAGTCGGCGTCTCGGAAGGCGGTACACGCGACGACCCTCGTCGAAGAAGCGCTCCGGGTAGACGGCGAGGGGCGCGAGGTGAGGACGGCGCATACGGGCGGGGATCACCACGGCGGCGGCGCTCCGCCTCGGTCGCCGTAGCGGGCGCGGGAATCGCCGTACCACGGCCCGCCGGCGCGGCGCCGATCACTGCGGCATGTGGCCGTGGGTGGAGACGGACGCCTGGTGGACGGATGTGACCATCGCACTGGACCTGTGTGTGGGCGCCGGCATCGCCGTACCTCGGCCCGCCGTTTCGGAGCCGATAGTTGCGGCACATGGCGGGGGGAGAGGGGTGCCCGGTGGACGGGTGTGGTCACCGCGTTGGACCAGTGCGCGTGTGC